>JAVBRU010000120.1:0-18260 GCA_031547595.1 Eubacteriales bacterium | reverse complement strand
ATATCACGTTGCCCTCCATCACCGGCACCATCAGCATCCTGTTTATCCTGGCGGTATCGGGCGTGATGAACTCCAACTTTGATCAGATATTCGTGCTGAAAAACGCGCTGAATGCCGAGAAAGCCTCGGTGCTCGATATCTACACCTACGAAATGGGTATGCGCAACGGGCGCTTTGGATACGCCACCGCGATTGGCCTTTTCAAATCCATCATCGGCTCCATTCTGCTGATTGCCGCAAACTTCACATCCAAGCGTTTGCTGGATCGCTCATTGTTTTAAGGGAGGGGGAGAAGCATGATCGGCGTAAGCACGCACCGCAACCGCATCAAGGAATCCCCTGCAGAAACGATCTTCACGATTGTAAACACCATCTTTATGATATTGGTTGGTTTTCTGTGCCTGTACCCGGTGTGGTATGTTCTGGTCAACTCCTTCAACGAAGCCAACGATGCCATGCTGGGCGGCATCTACTGGTTCCCGCGGGTGTTCTCGCTGGAGAACTACAAGGCGGTGTTCAAAAGCACCGAAATCTACCGTGCATTTTTGATCACCATTGGCCGCACCTTGATTGGCACCTCGCTCAGCGTGCTGTTCACGGCTATGGTATCTTATGGCCTCAGCAAAAAGCGCCTGATGTTTCGCAAGTTCTACCTGGCGCTGGGCACCATCACGATGTTCTTTGGCGGCGGCCTGTTCCCGTATTTTTTGCTGCTCAAGAACCTGTCGCTTCTCAACAACTTCTGGGTATACATCATTCCTGCGCTGTTCAGCTTCTACAATCTGCTGATTTTTATGGGGTTCTTCCGCGAACTGCCCGAAGCATTAGAAGAAAGCGCGCGCATCGACGGCGCGGGGGATTTCCGCATTTTCTGGCGCATCGTATTGCCTCTGTCTACGCCCGTTATCGCCACCATTGCCCTGTTTAACGGCGTATATCACTGGAACGATTATTTTTCTGGCGTCATGTACATGACAAACCGCCCCGATCTGGAGCCGATCCAGACCTACCTGTACCGCGTGATCGCCCAGACCTCTGCCAACGACATCAGCTCCGCCGCCGGTGCGGAAATCGCCAGCAAGAACCTCACCTCGTCTCAAGCCATCAAGCTGGCCACCATGGTCATCACCACTTTCCCCATCGTGTGCGTCTATCCCTTTCTGCAAAAGTATTTCGTGAAGGGCATGATGCTGGGGGCCGTCAAAGAGTAAAGAGGAATCAAAGCATTTTGCGACACCTAATCCGCAGTATAAGACGGCCGCTTTTTCCTTCCTGCGGCGTCGCTATCCGTTTGACGTAGCTCTGCTACGTCTGCACTCCTGCTTCTTGCAGGAAGAAAAAATCGTCTCGTCCTATCCCGCGTTTTAGATGACGCAAGATGCTATCTATTTCAGCTTCTCATACCGCAGTTGCGGTTAAAAAATAAGGAGGAACGTTTCGTCATGAAAAAAAGGCTCATTTCCCTGCTGCTTATCGCCGCGATGCTGCTGTCTTTGGCCAGCTTCGCCGTGGCCGAAGGCGCCGAACCCGGCTACCTGAAGGACACCTCGCCCATTACCCTCACCTGGTATGTCAACTTCAACTGGTTTGGCAACAGCTGGGGCGATAACATGTTCACCAAAACTGTCACCGAAGAAACCGGCGTCACCGTGCAGTTCATTGCCCCCGCCGGCAACGAAGCCGACAAGCTGAACGCGCTGATCATCTCTGATGAGCTGCCCGACATCCTGACCATGGACTGGAACACCTCGCAGATCGAAGAAATGATCACCGGCGATATGCTGTATGCGCTGGATGTGCTGGCCGAACAGTATGATGCATACTTCTTTGATGTGGCGCTGCCCACCCGCCTCAACTGGTACACCAAGGTGGACGGCCATGTGTATGGCTACCCGAACGCTTCCTACAGCCCCGACGACTATGACAAGTATGACACCCTGACCAGCAATACCACGTTCCTGGTGCGCAAGGACATGTACGAAGCCATTGGCAGCCCCGATATGACCACGCCCGAAGGCTTCACAGCTGCCATCAAGGCCGCTGCCGAAATGTTTCCCACTGTGGATGGCCTGCCGCTCATCCCGCTGGGCAGCCACCCCTTTGAAACCACCAACGGCTGCAAATCTTTCGACCTCATGCTGTTTGATTTTCTGGCGCTGCCCCGCATGAACGAAGATGGCACCCGTCACGACCGTTATACTGATCCCGAGTACATCACCTGGCTCAAGACCTTCCGCCAGCTTGGCGAAGACGGTTACCTCGAAGATGACATCTTCATCGACCAGCGTGATCAGATCTCTGAAAAACTGGCGCAGGGCCGTTATTTCGCCCTGATGTTCCAAAACTCCGACCTCACCGACCAGCAGAAGATCCTCTGGGACAAAACCCCCGATGATCCCGGTGCGCAGATTTACCTCGCCATCGATGGCCCCAAGAACTCCAAGGGCGACGATTATGTGCTCGCCGGCGGCGCCATCAACGGCTGGACGCTGACCTTTATCTCCAAGAACTGCAAGAACCCCGACCGCGCTATTCGGCTGATCAGCTACATGCTCAGCGAACATGGCCAGCACCTGATTTGGATGGGCGGCCTGGAAGGCGAAGTGTGGAATTTTGACGAGAACGGCATCCCGCGCTGGACCCCTGAAATCCAGGACCTGTACGATAACCACCGCTCCGATCCCGATGGCTTTGACAAGACCATTGGCGGCGATGCGAACTACTGGATGCTGATGGATAATCCTATGGGCGAGCAGTGGAAGGGCGACTTCGTGCAGTATCTGCGCCAGATCAAGCGCTGGACCAGCCCCTATGTGACCTATCTTGGCCAGTACGACGTGGTGTATCCGCTGGATACCCCGGAATCCAACGCCAACGTGCGCATCGATGCGCTATGGGCGACCACGCTGCCCAAGCTCCTCCTGGCTGCGAGCGAAGCAGACTTTGATACCATCCTGGCCGATTTCGTTGCCAAGCGCGCCAACCTGGGCTTTGACTTGGTGAATGGCGAGTATGAGCGTCAGGTGGCGGAGAACATCGCGCGCCTGGGCCTGTAATTTTGTGACATCCCTAACCCGGCAGACAAATTGTCTGCCGGGTTAAACTGTCGAAAAAGGCCCATCTGCGGGTTCAGCCCTGCGCCCGCCTTGTCGGCGTACTACACGGTACGCCTCCGGCGGACGGGCTTGTGCTTTACCCACATCTGAACCTTTTTGGACAGTTTGCCAGCAAGGTTGCGCAGTTTTACTTTTTATCTGGAAGTTTTCTGGGGATAATGCTATAATGCCATCAGATGATATACCAACGCTTGGGAGGCACTATGAAAAAGCTGGCGGCGCTTTTTACGGGGCAAAAGCTGACGTTAAAATTTACGATCATCATTTTTTTGATCGTCTATATTCCTGTGTTTGTTTTGACCAACCAACTCCTCAAAAACACACAGGACACCTTGATCAAAGAAAAAATGAGCTCTGTCAGCCTGGAAGCGGAGCAGCTGAAAGCGACCGTCTCCAAAACCGCTGAGGTGGCCGAGGTGCTGGCGCAAACCTTCACCACCCACGACAACCTGATGGCTTATTTGAAGCGTGTGCAAAACAACGAAGCGATCCCGACCCTCGAAAACATCAATTTCTACCGGCATGATATTTCGGCGCTGTCCAAGTTTATCTATTCCAACGCTTACTTGTATCAGATTCGCGTCTATGCCGACAGCCAGACGATGCCGGAAATGATGCCCGTTCTGTACCGCCAGAGCCGCATGCGGCGCCTCAAATGGGCGGAAGGCGAAAAGGTGCGCGAAGGCTGGCATTTTGATTATGTGGACGCGCTGTTTAGTGAGTTTGTGTCCACGCGCAAGCAGCATTTGATGGCGCTGGTCAAAACGATGGTGGATGTGGACGGCACGGCGGTGGGCGTGGTGGAAGCGTCCATCGATATGGAATCGCTGCTGCCCGCGCTATTTATTGCGGATGATCAAAGCCTGATGTGCCTGATCGATCAGGCGGGCAACCGGTATTATCCTGCCGCGACGTCGGAGCCTTGGCTGAACCGCTTGAACGACGTGCTGGCGGATATGCCGGGTGCGCTCAAAGAAACGCAGCATCTGCAGGTGAAGCTGGGTGGCAAGCAGGCCATCGTGTCATATATTCCATTGCCCGCTATGAGCGCAAAACTGGTGCAAATCACCTCGCTGGATTATGAGATATCGATGATCAGCCGTCAACGCGTGGAGTTTTATGTGGCGATGGGGTTGGGCATGCTGCTGCTGATCGTGCTCATTCATTACACCGTCAGAACGCTGTTGCGCAGATTTTATCTGATCCTCAAAACCGTGCGCTCCGTGCAGCAGGGCGACCTGGGCGTGCGCACGCCCATCTACGGGCAGGACGAAATCGCGCAGATGGGCAAGCAGGTCAACCGCATGCTGGACAAGATCAACATCCTGATGACGGAGAATACCGAGCGCGAGATCATCATGAAAAACACCGAAATTCGCGCCCTGCACAACCAGATCAACGCGCATTTTATCTATAATGTGCTGGAATCCATCAAAATGATGGCCGAGGTGAGCGAGCATTTCCAGATTGCCGATGCGGTGACATCGCTGGGCAAGCTGCTGCGCTATTCCATGCGCTGGACGAAGGGCAATGTGACCATCGAGGAAGAAATCGAGTATATCCAAAATTATCTGGCGCTGATCAACCTGCGCTTTGATTATCAGATTCATCTGTCGCTGAGCATCCCCGATTCCCTGATGAAGCAGCAAATCCCCAAAATATCGCTGCAGCCCATCGTGGAAAACGCCATCGGGCACGGCCTTGGCGATGTGTCCGCCGATACCTACATTTACATCAAAGCATACGAGGAGCGCGGCCTTTGCTGCATTGAGGTGACCGACCCCGGCAAGGGCATGGATGTGCAGACTTTGCAAACCCTGACCCAGAAGATAGAGGGCGCGGTGGAGCCGGGCGGCGGCAGCGGCCCCGGGATCGGCCTCAAGAACGTGCAGGACCGCATCCGCGTCACCTTTGGCGAGCAATATGGGCTGACGGTGCAATCAAAGCTGGGCATGTTCACAAAGGTTGTCGTCACATTGCCGATTATCACAGAGTAGGGGAGCGCAGCGTATGTACACATTGATGATCGTTGAAGATGAAAAAATGATCCGGCAGGGCATCAAGGCCATTGCGCTGCGCAGCGGGGTGGCCCTCTCGCAGGTGATAGAATGCCGAAACGGCGTGGAAGCGCTGGCCGTGCTTCGCAATCAGCCGGTGGATTTGATGATCACAGACATCCGCATGCCCCAAATGGACGGCATTGAGTTGATCAACGCCGCTAAAGCAGAGGGGATTTTGCCGCTGGCCATCGTGATCAGCGGATATGATGATTTTTCGTATGCGGTGGAGCTGATGCGCGCCGGGGTGCGGGATTATATCCTAAAACCTGTGGAGCGCGCCAAGTTGACCGATATTCTGCAAAAGATGGCGAACGAGCTTCGGCAGAAAAACATGCAGCGCATGAATGCCCGGCAGCTCAGCCTCAATCAGCTGAAGTATCTGCTGCTTGGCAGCGATTCTTCTTTGGAGGAGGTCGACGCCGCGGCCCAGCAGTTCACTGCGGAGTATGGTGACCCGCCCTATACCGTGATTGTTTCGCCGTCAGAGCCGGAGTTTTTGCCGCCCGTCTGTATTGCGCTGAGCAATGTGCTGTATCAAACGGTGATTTATTGCCCCGAGAGCACTTCATTGGAGGATTTTGAGTGCCCAACGGGGCGAAGCCTGCCGCAAACGTCTGTGCGGGACATTGCTGTCGCCTATCATCAGGCGCTGGCAGCGCGTGCGTTGGCCTTTGCGTGCGGTTTAAATGGCTGTGTAGCTTATGCGCCGCATGAATACACGCAATCCATCCCTAAGGATTTTCCGGAACGCCAGGCGCAGGCGCTCAGTGGCGATCAGTTCGCCTCCATAGAAAACGAGTGGCGCATCCTGTTTGCGGATATGCGGGCAGGGCACATCGACAGCCAGGAGCTAGGCGGCTGTGTAAATGAACTGTTTGCGCGTATTGCCGCCGCATATCATGGCATTGTCCCCCTGGCAGAGGCAGATATTCAGCTACTTCGCCAGCCCATGGCGCAGGCACGTCTCAACGATTATGCGGACTTGCTGATCGCTTGGCTGTGCGGCTATCATGGTGCGCTGTCCGGTCAACTGTCGTCCTACCAGAACAGGCAAAAAATCGAGCGCGCCCGCGCCTATGTGGAGAAGAATTTCTATAAAGAACTGAACATGGCCATCGTATCCAACGAGGTGTCCATGAATTACTCTTTGTTTTCCACGCTGTTCAAGCTGTATGTGGGGGAAGGGTTTGTGGCGTATATCAAGCGCCTGCGCGTCAACAGGGCGAAGGAGCTGCTGCGGGATACAGACCTGTTGGTAGTGGAAATCGGCCGCAAGGTGGGCTATGAAAACGACAAGCATTTTCTGAAACTGTTCAAGCTATCCTGCGGCGTATCGCCTGCAGAATACCGCGCATATGCCCGCATGCAGCCTCCGGGCGAGGACGCTTAATCGCAATCCTTCGCCACGCGGATCAGATATTCCAGATAGGCGTGGTTCTCCTTGGGGGGGAGCACTTGCCTCATCAGCAGTTCTGTGCGGAAAAAGTTGCAGAAGTGCTCGGAAAACGCTTGATTGGTGATGAACGCTTCGGCATGATCGCCCGCCAGAAGGTAGGAGGTGCGGGCATTGATCAGTACAGTGCCCACGCCCTCATAGCAGGTGATCTCGGCATCGCGCACCTGCAAATCTTGCTTGGCAAAATAAATGTTAAAATAAGGGTTGGTCTGGGTTTCGTTGAGGCAGAAGGTCAAAATAGCCACGCGCTCTGCCGGCGTAAAGGGCCGGAGAGCAAAAAAGTGATCGGACTGCCGCCCGGTGCGGGCAAAGGTGAGCATCTCTTTTTGCGAAAAGATGATATGGGTCACTTTTTTCTTTTTGCGGATGTTGTCCACGCGCTGCTGGTGGATTTTTGTCAGCTGCTCTACCAGCACCATCAGTTGCTCTGGCGGGGCAAAGCCCAGGCGTTGGAAGCTTTCCAGCGCTACGGGCAACAGGATTTCCTTGGGGACGAAAATGAACATGATATCGGGCTTAACGGAATAAATATTGCGGTTATGCTCCATTTTGCGGAAGTTATCGGTATATTGGATATAATCCTGCGCGGTGGAAAGTGCGTGCAGGTCTGTTTTTATCGGCTGCAATTGACAGGCTTTGCTGGCAATCAGCGTTTCCCAAAACAAATAATCTGCGGCGTTTTGGTATGCAATGCCCCTTAGCAGGGAAGGCCCTGCCTTCATCAGGTGATGGTAATGGCGCTGTCCGTTTTCGTCGGTATACGAGCACAGCATCATTTCTGTTTGAAACAGCCAGCGGATGCTTGCATCTGTGCCGCCCTGTGCCGTATAGGCCTGATAGGATTGCGAAAAAATGATGGGCATCATGGCGCTGAGGTGCCGGATAATGTCCGGGGTCTCTGCTTGCGAATACAGACAATGCGTGATGCGGATTTTTTGGTTATTCCCAAGAGTAAATGCCAGCTCTTTCAGGCCCTGCAATACGCGCTTGTCCGACAGGCCGATCAGCCAGATTTGCACAGCCTGACCCTTGGCATATACGTGCAAAAGCTGATCCAGCGAAAGGATGTCGGGCAAACCCTCCACATAGATGCGCTCCGGGCTGCCGCTATCCGGACGCAGCATATCCCACACGGCCAGATTGCTTTGGTAGGTGTCCGCACCCACGCGGCTGATTTCCAGTGCGGTGTCCAGAATTTTCCTTTCCTCATAGTTGAACGTCAACACATCTTTTGCCAAAAGTTCCTGATAGAATGTGGAGACTTTATCGTACAAGCATTCATCCCGCAGGATGCGGAAAAACTCCGTTTTGCTCTTTAAACCCATACGCTTTGCCAGCCCGGAAACCGATAGCTGGCGCGTGTCAATGATGGTTTTAAGGGTTTCCCCAAATCGTTCAAACTTCTCCACTTTCGTACCCCCATTGATAATTTTCGGGTGATATCCGGATATGAACAAAAACGTTCATGTTCCCCAAAAATGACAAATGCGAGCAGCCCCCAAAGGGACCATTCGCACTTGCAGTTCAATTGGTTTTAGTATACTTTAACACCCTGTGAATGTCAATTACTACGTGTATTCAGCGTGATGATGAAGGTTGCACCATGCCCCGGCTCCGATACTGCTTTGATGGTGCTATCCATGCCCAGAAGCACGGTTTTGGCAATGTACAGGCCGATACCGCTGTCGCCGCTGCCTGCATTTCTGGCCTTTGTTGCCTTATAAAATTTATCGAATATGAAGGGCAGATGCTCGGCGGAAATGCCCTCGCCGGTATCCGAGATTTGAATGACGCAGGCGTTACCGCTGTACGCGGCCGTCACGGCAATGGCACCGCCCATTGGCGTGTGGCGGGCAGCGTTGTAGAGGATGTTGTCAAACACGCTCCATATCTTGTCCGGGTCCAGCTTCACAAGGCAATCCTTCTCGCATTCGACCGTGAAACGCAGACCCAGGCTTTGCAGGTATTTTTCGTGCCGTTCCTTGATGCCGGAGAGCAGCGTAGAGAGCGGCAGCCATTCCATATTGTACGCAATCTGCCCGGTTTCGATTTTTGTGGCTTCAAACAGGTTGCGGATCAACCTTTGCAAGGTGAGGTTTTTGTTGTAGGCAACATGGATATAATCCGTACGCTCAGTATCATCCAAAAAGACGTTGCTGTCGTCCAGCAGCTCCAGATATTGCCCCAGGATGGTCAGCGGTGTTTTAACGTCGTGGGAGATACTGCCAATCATTTCCTTGAGCGCGCCTTGGGAGACCATCAGCTTTTCGTTGCTCTGTGCAAGCTGAAAAGTGCGGTCTTCCACCTGCTTTTCCAGGGTTTGGTTCAATGCCTCCACTTCGACGAGGGCACTCATATAGTGGCGGCTGAGCAGCAGGCACTGGGAGACGATCATAAAGGTGCTGTATGTGAGGGCGATCATGAAAAACACATTGTCATAGCGCAGCTTGATGATGCCGCTGACCATGAACAAAATCAGACTGATGAAATACAAAAGCAGATAGGGATTGCCCTTGTATTTTTTAGATGCGATGATTTTCACCACATACATCAGCATCGGCACATAGCCCAGCAGGATGATGTTGATCGCCCACAGCAGCGGCAGAAAAAGGACGGACAGCGTGGGAATAGCAAAAAGCAATGTGATGATAGTTTTTTCTGCTTTACAGTATTTCAACTCAAACGCCGCAGAGGTGAAGAAGCACATGAAGATCCCATGCAGGCAGATCATCAGCATATAGATCCGGTTATATGGTGTAAAATCCATAGGCCACAGCCAGATCATCAGCCCGTGTGCCTCAAGCAGTAAATGCGCCACTTCAAACGCGCACATGAGTGCAAACAACAAATAAAGCTTGCCTTTGGCGCTGAAGAAATACAGCATCAAATGGTATAGCCCGATCAGCAGAAAACCGCCCAGCAGGAAGGCCACCACGATTTGCTGGGCCGTGTGTTGGCGTTGCAGGCTGGGGGAGACGGCCAGCACGGGCAAAAAATGCCGCAGCCCATTTTTGGCGGACAGGTGGCTTTCGCTCACAATCTCAAGCACACTGATGCCGTTTTGCGGGGTGAAACTGACAAGCGTACTCTGCTCTTTGTGGGTGGAAAAAAGCAGTTCGTTGTTTACCCACACTTCATAAGCGTCCTCGATTTCCGGCACATAGAGGTCTAGCTTGATATCTTCATCGGTCAGTATGGTCAAGCTGCACACCTGCGTATCGCCCACGCCATAACCCCATGCGTCAAACAGGCTATCGCGGCTTGGAAACTCCACCATAACTGGCTCTCCGCCATTAAATGAGACGAACCACGTGCCGCTGAGCTCAACGGTGACACTGGATAAATCCTGGCCCCGCAAATCCAGCACGCCATCTACCGCCCGGATATCCGCGTGCTGCCCTGGTAGGCAGATAAAAACAAATACCAACGCGCTGAGCAGAAACGGCAACAGGATAAACAGCATGTTTTTCTTCATGTATCATCCCGCCTGGTGTATCGGTACCCTTCATTGCGCACGGTTTCAACCACGCCAAAGGATGCCCCCAGCACCACCAGCTTTTTGCGCAGGCGGCGGATAAAGACGGCAATGGTATTGCCATCATCCCTCTGGCCGCAGCTTATCGCGGCATAGAGATCTGCAGAGGAGATAACCAATCCTTTGCTTTCATACAGCAGAAGGAACAAATCAAACTCGGTCTGCGAAAGGGAGACACTTCTGGAACGGTAAAATATCGATTTGTTGTCCCTGTCGATGATAATACTGCTGATTCGGCGCAGCTGAGTGCGGATGCGCACCTCCAATTCCCGCATGGAAAAGGGTTTGGTCATATAGTCGTCGCCGCCCGCCAGCAGCCCGCGCACCTTGTCGTCTTCGTCATCCTTGCAGCTGAGAAAGATAATGGGCGCATTGCAGCACTTGCGTATGTCGCTGCACAGATCAAAGCCCAGTACGTCCGGCAGCAGCACATCCAGCACGATGCAATCCGGCGCAGCCTCGGCAATACAGGCCAGCGCATCCTTTCCACATCTGGCAGCTTGCACGCGGTAGCCCTTACTCTCAAGGTACTTCTGATTCAGTTTGACGATATCCAGGTCATCATCAATCAGCAGCACGTGGTTCATGGCGCATCCCTCACGTCCTATACATATTACTTCCATTTTACGACAAGATATGCCCTTTTGTCAACTGTTGTATTTTTTCCTTCCACTTGACGCTGTCGGCAAACTTTTGTACAATACAGGCAACGATAGGGGGTTCAAAGGATGAAAATCATTTCGTGGAATGTGAATGGGCTGCGTGCCAGCCTGGGCAAAGGGTTTGAAGAGTCTTTCCGGGCGCTAGACGCGGATATTTTTTGCCTGCAGGAAACCAAAATGGAAAAAGGGCAGGCGCAGATTGACTTGACCGGTTATCATGAATATTGGAACAGCGCCGTCAAAAAGGGTTACTCCGGTACGGCTGTGTTCAGCAAAGCAGAGCCCCTGGAAGCAAGCTGCGGCATCGGCATCGAAAAGCACGATCAGGAAGGCCGCGTGATCACGTTGACGTTCCCTGATTTTTATCTGGTCAATGTGTATGTGCCAAACGCCCAGCGGGAGCTGGCACGCCTTCCGTATCGTATGGAATGGGAAGACGATTTCCGGCAATACCTGCTTGGGCTGGATGCGCAGCGCCCGGTGATCGTCTGTGGGGACTTGAACGTGGCGCATCAGGAGATTGATATCAAAAACGCCAAATCCAACCGTAACAATGCGGGTTTTACTGATCAGGAACGCGAGAAGATGACCTGCCTGCTGGGCAGTGGCTTTGCCGATACATTCCGCAGCCTGCACCCGGACACCCGCGATGCATACACCTGGTGGTCGTACATGGCAGGCGCGCGGGAACGGAATATTGGTTGGCGTATCGATTACTTTCTGACATCGAGCCGCTTGCTGCCCCGTGTACAAGAAGCCTTCATCTGCCCCGATGTCTATGGCAGCGACCATTGCCCCGTGGGGATCAACGTGACCTTGTAGCGCGAAAGGGGAACTGATATGTGCGGACGCTATTTTTTGATCGATGACGAGAATCAGGAAGATATCCGAATGATTATTGAGCAGATCAACCGCCGCTACCCCGATACTGAGGAGCAGGCTCTGATGCGCCTTGGCGAGATTACGCCCGGCATGGTGGTGCCCGTGATGGCGCACGGCCGCAAGCAGCAGTCAGGGGCTTTCCTGATGAAATGGGGCTTCAGATCGCCAACCGGCAAAGGCATACTGATCAATGCCCGCAGCGAAACGGCGCGGGCTAAACCCATTTTTGCGCAGCCTTTGCAGCAACGGCGCTGCGCGATCCCGGCAAATTTCTATTTTGAGTGGGAAAAGCGGCCGGAGGGCAAACAAAAATATAAGATTGCGCCCAAGGGGCAGCAGTTGTGTTACCTGGCCGGTATCTACCGATATGAAGAAAATGCGCGCCTGCCCGTGTTCACAGTCCTCACCCGTGCGGCAGCGCCGGAGATACAGTTTATCCACGATCGCATGCCGGTGATGCTTTTGTCCCGTGATGTGGAACAGTGGCTCGATCAGGGCTTTATACAGCAGCATGCGCTGTGCGATACAGCCTATGCAACTGCATAGTTAAGCTTTTGCCAGAGAAATCAGATATTCCATAAACGCCATGCTTTCTCCCTGGGGCAGGACATGCTTTTGCAGCACTTCTGTGAGGAAATAGATGCGAAAATGCTCCGAAAAAGCGGGCTGGGTTAACAGGACTTGCACGTGGTCGTCTGCGAGGTTGTAGGCGGAATGCGCGTTTAGGATCAGGGTGCCCGCGCCGTCATAGCAAGAAATTTCCGCGTCCTTTACCAGTTCATCCGCTTTGGCAAAGTATATGAAAAAATAGGGGTTTTGCAGATGCTGTTCCATACAGAAGGACAATATCTGCACCCGCTCCTGCGGCGTATAGGGCCGCATTGCAAAAAAATGATCGGATTGCAGGCCGGTTTTGGCAAAGGCAATCATATCCGATTGCGAGAATATGGTGTGCGTCACTTTCTTTTTGGTGAAGAAATTATCAAAACGCTGTTTGTGGATGTTGTACATGGCTTCCAGCAAATCCGCTGGATCCGCATCCGGCAAAAAGCCCGTCTGCGGGAAGCTCTCCATTACGAGCGGCATTAAAATGTCCGGGCTGACAAAGTTGAGCGGAATATCCGGCTTGAGGGTGTAAATATTGCGGTTATGTTCCAGCTGGCGGTAGCTTTCTGTGTAGTCCAAATAATCCTCCGGCGCATTACTCACGTCAAAAGCAGTTTTGAGGGGTGACAGCACGGCGGCCTTTTTGTCAATGAAATCTTTCCAGAACAGAAAAGCAGCAGGATCGTCATAAGCAATACCGTGCAGCATACTTTGCGGGCTTTTCAACAGATGATGGTAGTGCTTGGCTCCTGCGCCGTCTGTAAATTCCACCAGCATCATTTCGGCAAGAAAGATCCAATCCTTGTGCGCGTCAGCAGTGTATACCTGATAGGCAGGGGAGAACAACAACGGCATCATGGCGCCGATATGGCGGATGATATCGGTGGTTTGCGTAGCGGAATATACGATATGCTGTATGTGAACGCTGTGATGCGATGGCTTGATGCGCATCAAGGTATGCAGCGCCTCCACAACGCCCTGGTCGCACAGGCCGATTAGCAGAATGTTCACTTGCTGCGCCATGGCGTATTGCATGCAAAGCTGCGGAAGTGTTGAAGTTTCCGCAAGCCCTGTCACTTGAATGGCGGGCGCGTTGCTTGGCTGCTGCTTTAGCAGGCTGCGCATTTCAAGGTTGGTCTGGTATACCGCTGCGCCCACACGGGTCACTTCCAAAGCATTTTCAAGCGTTTGCAATTCTTGTGGCGTTAATGCCAGCGCATCGCTGCGCAGTAGAGCCTCATAGAATTTCGCGACGGTTTTGTATTGACAGTTGTCATTCAGCACACGGAACAGCGCCGTTTTGCTTTTTAGGCCCATGCGGCGCGAAAGCTCGGAGGCGGGCATACGCTTTGCAGTGATGATACGTTGCAGTGCAACGCCAAATAAGACAGTAGTGCTCATTTTTCCTCCTTTGGTGCATGGTTGCTGTTTATATGTAATTATACTACAGAATTGGCTGTATTAGCAACAAATAATTTGTAAGTTAAGCCTCTGCAAGGGTTTTCTTAAATGATGGAAAAACCGCGCTTTTGTGCAGGAGTACCCCGCAAAATGCACGAAATATCCTACCGTATGCAGCGTATACAGAAACTGCATTGCGGGAAAATGTGCGTTATCTGGCCGATATGTTGACATTTGATGCATTTGAAGCTATGATATTAACAGCCATAAAACATATATTTGATAGGGGGAAATCATCATGAACGGCCTCAAACGCAACACCGCCAAACTGTTTTCTGATCACGGCAAGCTCTTTATCCTGGCTTTGGACCATGCACAGGGCGGCTTGACCCCGGGTTTGGAAAACCCTCGCAAAATTTTGGGCGAGTTTGCTGATTCTAAAATCGACGGCTTTATCCTCAACGTGGGCTTTGCCGATGAAATGGCAAAAGAGACCCTCTTGAACAAGAAACTGATCCTGCGCTCCTCCTTTGGCGGCAGCTATGTGTCGTCCGAGTTTACCAACGTACACACCAATCATGTGTCTCCCGAAATGGCGCTGGCCTATGGCGCGGACGCGGTGCTGATGATGTTTGTGATGGGCGGCGCGGATTATCGCAGCATTCAGGATGCCGCGAAAGCGATTGACGCCTACCACAAGCTGGGCATTCCCGTCATCGCCGAAATTCTGTGCGATGATTTTGATAAGACCACCACCTTTGACATCCAGGCCAACGGCGCGCGTGTGGCGGCAGAGCTGGGCGCGGACGTGGTAAAGGCGTTCTACACCGAGAAGTTCGATCAGGTGATCGCCAACTGCCCCGCGCCGGTCATCCTGGCTGGCGGCCCCAAGGGCGTTGGCATCATGGAAGTGGCGCAAGCAGCACTGAAGGACGGCGTGAAGGGCTTTGCCTTTGGCCGCAATATCTTCCAGGCGGAAGACAAACGCAAGGTGACGGAAGATATCTACAATCTCTTTTTGCGCTGAATGATAGAATAAAGGTTGGGATGCGGCGTGGGCAGGCAGACGGATAAGCTGACGGTTTACCGGGTTGCAACCTTATATTATGCACAAAAAATGACGCAGGAGCAAATCGCGGCCAAGGAGAACATCTCCCGCTCTCAAGTGTCCAGGCTTCTGGACAAAGCGGTGGAGTTTGGCATCGTGTCCATCACCATCAACATGCCCTCTGATCTGGATCAGGCGGAATTGGCGAAGGTACTGGCGCGCAAATTGGGGCTCAGCGAAGTGCTGATTGCCGATGCACCTGCCGATTTGTGCCGAAATGGCGAGATGGCGCGGCAGTTCGTGGCCGAAAAAGCGGCGCAGCAGCTGCCAAGGCTGCTATCCTCCTGCAAAAACATCGGCATCGGCTGGGGCAGGACGCTGTATGAGACATCGCTCCTGCTGCCCAAGGTGAGCGGCCAGGCACGCCAGACGTTTATCCCGCTGCTGGGTGCGTCGGGGGATGATGTGCAGTGTTTGCAGATCAATAACATTGTAGACCGGTTTTCAGAGCGCCTCAGCGGGCACGGCATTTTCACCAACATACTGACCATTCGCGGCAAGGCGGAGCAGCTTTCGCCCATCGAGCAAAGCCGGGTGGATAACCTGCGCAGCCTCTGGACAGACCTTGATGCCGCCGTGTATGGCATTGGCACCATGCCCGACAACCATAACGCCATTTTTTCGGAATTCTCGGGTGACTATGTAGAAACCATTCAAAAAAGTGGCACCATTGGTGATATTCTGGCGCAGTACTTTTATCCTGATGGCACGTGCTTCTCTTATGACGACCGCTATGTGATTACCTCCTATCCCATCGAGCGGATGCGGCACCTCAAAAAGGGCATCTGCATTGCCGGGGGCGAAGAAAAGGTGCCGGTGCTGCTGGCGGCGGCTCAGAACAGGTTTTACACCACGCTGATTACCGATGCGCACACCGCCCGGTTGATGTTTACGAAACTTTAAGAAGGATGGAAACACCATGAAAGACACCATGAAAGCCCTGATGTATATGGGCGTTGGGCAAATGGAGCTTCAGGAAATCCACATGCCCACCGAAGATTTTATCGTCCGCGTGATTGGCAGCGGCGTGTGCGGCACCGATGTCAAAACATTTTTGAAGGGCCATCACTTTTTTGAGCCGCCCACGGTGCTGGGGCATGAATGCTATGGCGAAGTGGTGCGCTGCGCGCCGGAAACCGGCTACAAACCGGGTGATTTCGTGTCTGTCGCGCCGTATTGCGAGTGCGGAGAATGCGATGTGTGCCGCCGCGGCGCGGGGCAGCTTTGCAACAACAAGAGCTATGTGCCCTATGGCGCGTTCCAGGAATACATCGGCATCCCAGCAGACTATGTGAGCCAGGGTGTTTTCAAGATTGGCGAAGCCGCCGATGTATATGCGCTGGTGGAGCCGCTGGCCTGCGTGCTCAACGGCCTTGAGCATTTGCGCCTTCGGAAGGAAAGCCGTGCGCTGGTGGTGGGCAGCGGCCCGATGGGCACGCTGTTTGCGCTGGTGTTTGGGCAGATGGGCGTGCCCGTGGATGTGGTGGAGCCCGCCCCCAACCGTGTGGCATTCCTGCAGGGGCTGGGCATCACGGTGCATCAGCCCGGCGAAGCGGATTACAAACAGTATGACAACATCGTGGTCGCCGTTAATAAGGGCGAGCTGGTGGATGAATGCGTAAAAGGCGTGGCCGATGCGGGCACGGTGCTCAGCTTCAGCGGGCTGCCCAAGGGCACGGCGCTTTCTACCGATTCCTATGCCATCCACTACCGCGAAGTATCCCTGACCGGCAGCTTTGGCTACGGCATTGCGCATTATAAGAAGGCGCTGCAAATGATTGAGGATGACCCCAAACGCTATGACGCGCTGATTACCCATCGCCTGCCGTTGGAGCAAGGCCTGGAGGGCTTTGAAATGCTGCGCAAGGCGGAGCCGGTCAAGCTGATGTTCAAATTCGACAAGCCTGAATGAGGGTGTAACATGCGCATAGCGGTGCTATTCAGCCCCGGCTCCGGCCAGCAGGAGCGGTTTGACGCCATCGGCCGGATGATTTTGGACTTTTCAAAGGCGCAGGAAGTGTGGACGGGCGCGGACACCTTCGGCGGGGATTATTTGCCTGATTGCCGGGCAGTGCCCCTGCCGGATGGTTTGGGATATGTAGAGAAGTTGGAGGGAATGACAGAAGCGCTGCTGGCAGGCAAGCCCGATTTGTTCCTCTCGGTGGGCGGGGACGGCATTGCTTCGTATATTGCGGGGGTGATGCTTCGAACCTCCCATCAGGTGCCAATGCTGGGCATCGCGGCGGGCACGGCCAATGCCGGCCCCATCGCGGTGTGGCAGCCGGAGGATTTGCAGGCTGCTACGCCGGAAGAGTTGACCTTTCAGCCTGTGGGCGCTGTGGCGGCAGAGCTGTGGAACGGCGAAGAGTGGCAGACCATCGGGGTTGGCTTCAACGACATTGTGATCGGCGACACTTTCTTGTCTACGATCAATGGAGAAATGGTCAACCTGTCTGCGGAGGCGCTGGTGCTGTACGGACGCAAGACCCCGAAGGTGCCCAGTTTGCACATCACAGAAACAGACTTTGGTATTTTTAAAAACGGTTTACCCATATCCTTCACGCAAAAATCGCCGCCACAGATTGTGACATCGCCCTTGGATGGGCAGCAGTTTGTGGCCAAGGCGGCAACGGGTGCGCTGTGCCTGATGGCGTATGCCTCCTGTACGGCGGTGATGACGCTGCTAGATCGGCCCCTCGTATCGGTGCATGCACCGCTTGATACGGGGCTGAGCGGCTTTGTGGCATCAGAGCAATTGCTGTTTGCCCCGGACGATGTGCTGGAGCTTCGCGGCCTGGCCCCTGATGCACATTTGATCATTGACGGCAACCCATTCCTCAACACCACAGGCGCGGCGCGCCTCAGCTATGTTCCGCAGGCGGCTTTGGCGGCGGTGCGGCTTCACAAAGGGGGGAGGACGCCTTGATACGGCGGTTTAGGTTCCTTGGCAAGCGCTATGAAACGGCCCAGGTGCTGGTGGCGGCGCTGCTGCTGATACCGATTTTGACTTCACTCATCCTGTTTTTTGTCGTCCCGGTGATAAACCTTGTCAGCATGAGCTTTACAAACTTCAGTATGACGACGGTGAACACCAAAAACGTGGGGCTGGATAACTACAAGTATGTGCTGGGCGATGCGAAGTTTGGCAAGGCGATGTGGAACACTGTTGTGTTCTCGGTGGTCAAGCTGTCGCTGGACGCGATCCTCGCCATGATGATTGCGCTGGCACTGGATGCCAACTTGCCCATCCGCCGGTTTTTCCGCATTGCGTATTTTGCGCCGGTGGTGGTGCCGGTGTCTGCCTGTGCGCTGATCTGGATTTGGTTTTACGATCCCGGTATCGGCCCGCTCAATCAGCTGCTGGGCCTGTTCGGCCTGCCGCCCTCGCAGTGGCTGTATCACCAAAGCACGGCGCTACTGTCTGTGATCATCTT
>JAVBRU010000087.1:0-35228 GCA_031547595.1 Eubacteriales bacterium | reverse complement strand
GTGTGATCACATATTGCTCGGTGTGCCAAGAAGTCATCAGTGAAGAAGATGTGGTAGGCGGCGATGCCGCGCTGGGTCATGACTATGATCTGATAGAGACTCTTGAAGAAGCAACTTGCACAGAAGATGGCTTAGCCAACTATGTGTGCCTTTTGTGTGCAGCTGAATTCGAGAATGTTGTGATTGAAGCGTTGGGTCACAATATCAATACGCAGGTGCTGCCTGCGGATTGCTTGAAGGCCGAGCGTGTCATCGAATATTGCACGGTGTGCGAAGAAGTTATCAGTGAAGAATTTGTGGTGGGCGGCGATGCGGCGCTGGATCATTATTATACGCTAGTAAATACTCCCCCGCCTTCCCAGCCTGCGACCTGTACAGAAGATGGCGTAGGGGACTATGTGTGCACTGAGTGTGGCGATGTACTGCGGGATCAGCCGATCAAAGCACTGGGCCATGTCGAAGTGACCGAAGCTGTGGATGCGGATTGCTTGAACAACGAGCGTGTGATCACATATTGCTCGGTGTGTGGGGAACTGCTTGGGACAGAAGACGTGCAGGGTGGCGATCAGGCGACTGGGCACGATCTGAAGGTTGCAGAATTTGCAGCGACGTGCAAGAATGGCGCTTATACCCTGACATTCTGTGCGGAGTGCGAATACAGGGACAAGAGCGAAGAGGGCGCAATCGACCCGAACGCGCATGTAGAGATTCTAAAGGACACGTTGCGTGTCGCGACCTGCACGAAAGCGGGTGTCGGCAAATATGTGTGCGCTCTGTGCAATGAGAACCTGGGCTATAAGACGATCCCCGCTGCGCATGCATGGGGCGAGATCGAAGAGATCGAAGCTGCGACCTGCGGCGCAGATGGCATCGGCATGCGTACCTGCGGAGCGTGCAATGAGACCGAAGACGTGACGCTGGAGAAAACCGGCGAGCATGACTATAAGGATAGCGTCGCTGAAGCAAACTGCACAGAACCCGAACGCGTTGGCAAGGTGTGCGTGGTGTGCGGCGCGACTGCGGGCACCATGATTCCCGTGATAGGTGGCGATCCGGCACTGGATCATAATTATCAACTGTTACCGAACCCAACAAAGGCGGCAACCTGCACGGAAGATGGCATTGGCGACTATGCGTGTACGCGTTGCGGCGAAGAACTGCTGAGTGCGCCGATTGAAGCGCTGGGCCATGTCGAAGCGCTAAAAGAAGCGGCTGCGGATTGCTTGAACAACGAGCGTGTGATCACGTATTGCTCGGTGTGCGATGAACTGCTCAAGACAGAAGAAGTGGTGGGCGGCGATGAGGCAACTGGGCACAACCTGGAGACCGCTGAGTTTGCTGCGACCTGCAAGAATGGGTACTATACCCTGGAATTCTGCACACAGTGCGATTATGAGGTTAAGAGCGAAGAAGGCGAGATCGATCCGAATGCGCATGTAGAGATTCTAGTGTCCACGCTGCGCGAGGCGACCTGTGTAAAAGCGGGTATTGGCAAGTTTGCATGTGAACTTTGCGAAAAGGATCTGGGCTATAAGACCTTTGTGGTAGACCATACCTGGGGAGAACTGTACGCTAATGATGAAGGTACGGCTGTGCTCCGCGATTGTATCAATTGTGGCCTGACTGATATCGTTTGGAAAGAATGCACCGAGGACGAGCACTTTAGAATCGTTGACGACAAAGCGGTTGAAGCGACCTGCACCGAAACCGGCCTGACCGCTGGTCAGCACTGCACCAACTGCAGCGCGATCATCGTTGCGCAGGAAGTGGTTCCCGCGAAGGATCACGACCTGATCGACGACGAAGCCGTTGCGGCGACCTGCACCGAAGCTGGTAAGGAAGCTGGCAAGCACTGCGCGAACTGCGATTACGTGGAAGGCGGCGAAGAAATCGAAGCGCTGGGCCACGAGCTGATTGATGACGAAGCAGTAGAAGCAACCTGCACCGAAGCCGGTAAGGAAGCCGGCAAGCACTGCGCGAACTGCGACTATGTGGAAGACGGCGAAGAAATCGAAGCGCTGGGCCACGAGCTGATCGACGACGAAGCAGTAGAAGCGACCTGCACCGAAGCTGGTAAAGAAGCTGGCAAGCACTGCGCGAACTGCGATTACGTGGAAGGCGGCGAAGAAATCGAAGCGCTGGGCCACGAGCTGATCGATGACGAAGCAGTAGAAGCGACCTGCACCGCTGCCGGCAAGGAAGCCGGCAAGCACTGCGCGAACTGCGATTACGTGGAGGGCGGCGAAGTGATCCCCATGGAAGAACATGACCTGATTGCGGGTGAAGCTGTGGAAGCGACCTGCACCGAAGCTGGCAAGGAAGCTGACAAACACTGCGCAAACTGCGACTACGTCGTAGAAGGTGCGGTGATCGAAGCCAAGGGCCACACCGAGGTTGAGGATGCCGCTATTGAAGCCTCCTGCGATAAAGCTGGCAAGACCGCTGGCAAGCATTGCTCTGAGTGCGGCGAAGTGCTGGTTCCGCAGGATGAAGTACCCGCAATGGAACATAGCTATAATGTGCGTTATTCCTTGAACGAGGATGGCAGCAAGGTCATTACCACATACACTTGCAAGCACTGTGGCTATAGCTACACCGTAGAAGAGGATTTCTAACTGGTAAATTGGGAGCCTGCAGGTTGTTCCTGTAGGCTCCCAATGGTAAATAGCTAAAAATTGAGGTGACAGTATGAAGAGCAGTATGATAAAACGAGCAGTTTTATTTCTTTTGGCGCTTACCTGTGTCATTACATTGGGCGCTGTTGCGTTTTCTGAGGAATGCGAGCACGTTTGGGATATCCGCGAGGCAATGTGTGTGAACGCTGGCAGCAAGCTTTGCACATTGTGCAAGGAAAAAGAAGTGATCCCCGCTGCTGGGCATATCTGGGACATCCGCGAAGCGACCTGCGCAAAGGATGGCAGCAAGCTTTGCACGGTGTGCAAGGAAAAAGAAGTAATCCCCGCGACCGAACATATCTGGGACATCCGCGAAGCAACCTGCGTGAAGGACGGAAGCAAGCTTTGCACGGTGTGCAAGACAAAAGAAACCCTTCCAGCTGTTGGGCACATCTGGGATATCCGCGATGCGACCTGTGCCAAAGAGGGCAGCAAGCTTTGCACAGTGTGTAAAGAAAAAGAAACCATCCCCGCCAAAGCGCACACCGAGGTGGACGATGCGGCCATCCCTGCTACCTGCAACGAAGAGGGAAAAACCGCGGGCAAGCATTGCTCCGTATGCGGTGCCGTCACCACCGCGCAGGTGGTTGTTCCGGCCAGCGGGCACACCGAAGTGAAGGATTT
Source organism: Eubacteriales bacterium (assembly GCA_031547595.1). Taxonomy (GTDB): domain Bacteria; phylum Bacillota; class Clostridia; order Christensenellales; family Aristaeellaceae; genus JAVBRU01. The sequence goes on along the minus strand of JAVBRU010000087.1, from coordinate 31,929 downwards.
GGCCGTTGCGGCTACTTGCACCGCTGATGGCAAAACCGCTGGAAATCATTGCTCTGTATGCGGTGTTATCACGGTGAAGCAGACTGCGGTTCCGGCAAAGGGCCATACCGAAGTAGAAGATGAAGCCGTTGCGGCCACTTGCACCGAGGCCGGGACGACCGCAGGCAAGCATTGCTCCGTATGCGATGCTGTGATTCTGGCACAGAGCGCGGTGGATGCGCTGGGGCATGATTATGTGAAGAAAGTTTTTGCGCCCACCACAACCACCAGGGGCTATATGCACTATACATGCTCCCGTTGCAGCGCCAGCTATCAGGCTGATTACAAACCCATGCTGCAGCCGGAAACCACCGCCGCCGCTGTGACAGCCATCGCTGCTGCCTATGGCAACATCGTCACCACTGCCGCAGGCGAAGAAAAGGCGTACACCAAAGAAGCTGCCACACATGATGGTGCGGTGCTGGTCATCGTAGCCGAGCTGGAAGCAGATACGCCCTATATCACCCGCAATCTGCATTTGTCTGCGGCGCTGATCGTGCAGATCAAGGGCGAAGGCTACGCAGAAATCCACTTTGTGGTGGGCGAAGCCACTGTGTGCATCCCGCTGGCAGTGTTCGAAAGCGAGGATATGGCGCTGGTGAAGGCTGCCCAGGGCTGTGATGATTTTGTCATCAGTGTTTCCGTGAGCGAAGGGGACGCAGGAACGGCCCAAATCGACTTTTTTGTCGCCTTTGACTGCGATGCACTCGTTGATGTGACAGAACTTATGACAGGCGTGGCAATCCTGGCCGAATAAAGAAGGGATACATGGAATGAAGAAAGCGTTAATGATCCTGATGTGCTTGCTGCTGATCGTTCCGGTAAGCCTGGCACAAACGGCAGTGCCTGAAAAGCCTGTGATTGTGGTGAGTAGTTATCCTCTCTTGATAGCGGTGCAGCATATTGCAGGCGATTATGCGGAGATTATCTGCTTAAATCCCGAGGGGAAAGCTGATTATTCGCCGGACGACCAGGCCCTGGTCCTCATTGAAAGCAGCGCGCTTGTGATTGTGCTTGGCACGGAAGCATGGCTGGCGGATATCGCGGCGGAAGACAAGGTTGCGGCCGTTATGAATGGCCTGCGCCTGTTGGACGCACAGGGCAATCCTTATGCAGAGGGTGCGGAGGCGGACGAGTATTTCTGGCTTGCGCCCATCAACCTGGCCTTGGCCGGATATGAGGTTGAGGATGCGCTGAGCCTGACGGACCCTGAGCATGCCAAGCTGTTTGCGGCAAATGCAGAAGCGTTCACGCTGGAGATGATCGCACTGGACAATGAGCTTAGGGAAGCGCTGTCCGAATCCAAGGGCCAGGAGATCCGCGGGGAAAACGGCTGCTCCGTAGCGTATTTCGCAGCAGAGTATGGGCTGGTATATGCGCCCATGAACGCTGACGCCGTGGCACTGGATGTAATCCATGCAGCGGGCGAATATGACTACGCTGCACGTATGCTGGATAATGCTCAAAGGCTAAAGTGAATGAAGCACAACGTGTATTTTGCCCATAGCGTGCGGCAAGCGCCTTGTGCGGACAACTGAATATCAGCCGTCAATTTTGTTTAGGCAGAGTTGACGGCTTACCTTTTTCAGCAAATTTGAATGGCTGTATTCGGGAGATACCAAGAATGAACGATTTACGCTCTGAAGATGCATGGATTGAAACGCTTTATAACGATAATTTTGATGTATTATATCGCCTGGTCGCCTGCAAGCTTTGGCACTATACAAGCTCAAGCAGCGATACGCAGGATGTTCTTCAGGAAATATTTCTGCTGGCATATAAAAACCGGCAATTGCTTGAAAACCACGCCAACCCAACGGGCTGGCTTATTGTGACGGCAACCAATGTATGCAAAAACTATGCGCGCGCGTTTGGGCGCAAGCAAAGAGCCTGGCAAAAGGCAGCTGCCGAGTGGGCTATTTACCAGCCCCACAGCCTCCCTGTGCACTATGAGGGCGCGCAGGCAGACGACACTGCCGCCAGCGATATGCAAGTCACCCTGGAGCAAGCCTTATCGCCCGAAGATTTAGGGCTTTTGACGGCCTATTGCCTGGAGGGCCGCTCGATAGAGGAAATATGCCAAACCACGGGCCTGGCCGCCAATACGGTGCGGGTGCGGATTCACCGGATGCGAAAAAATCTTTCTAAACTTTTGTTCATTTTTATTGTAACAACAACAGCCTATCTGAACATATAAGGATTGGAGTGTGCAAGTGATGTTGAATGCGAACGAGCGGGAAAACATACTGAGAATGCTGAAGAATCCAGCACTGGAGATGATGCCAAGCGATCTGAAAGCAATGCTTGCGGATGAATTGAAATTGCCCGCAGAGAAAATGAATACTGCGCTTGTTGAGGAGCTGCTTTCCGTCCTGCACGACTGCCTTATCCCAGAGAAGGCGAAGAAGCAAACATGGCAGTGGATCAGAGCACAGATAGAGCAAGCGCAGCTCAAACGGCAGCGCAAGGCCCGTGCCCTTCGCAGGGCGGCTGTTGCAGTTGCCGGCGTGGTTTTGCTGTGCGGCCTCACACTGGGCGCGGCCAAGGCATTTCGGTGGAAGTTCCTGTACACACTGATCGAGCCATTTGCAAAGACGTTTGGTGTTCAGCTGAATGATGATGTACAGCCCACGCCTCAGGTATCAATGGCAAATGCAAATAACGATGGCGCAGCGCTCAGCTCCCGCATGGTGTACACGTCCCCGGACGATCTCCCCTCGGTGTTCTCAGGTTATCCCATCAAGCCGTCCTGGGTGCCCGAAGGATACCGATTTGTTCAGGGCACAGTCTTTTATATAAGCTTCATGGACAGTGTTACTTTGCTTTATATGGATGGGGAAGAGCCGCTTCGCGTGCTTATTCAGATTTACGATATGGAAAATTCCGAGCTCAGCTATGATCATGAGATGGTATCCGGCACGACGAAGCAACACATGCTCAATGATTTGAACATCACATTGTATCTAAACTCCGACGGCAGCATCTCTTCTGCTTCCTGGATCGATAATACTGCCAAATACGTCATCGCTGGCAATATTGCGCAAGATGATATGCTGCTTATTATTCAAGAATTATATGGAGGTTAATCGTGAAAAGAATAGTCTCTCTCTTCTTGGTGATTGCGCTTTTGATGAGCTGTGGCATTGCATTTGCCGCCGACGAATCAGATAGCAAAGCGCTTTTACGCAATAGTAATTATTTTGATTTGTATGGCATTGTCCTCAATGCATCGGGCGGTGGCGTGGTGGAGTTCGTTTTTACTGTCGCAGGCGTCGGTATGTGTAGCACGCTGGGCGTGGTGAATTACATGGTGCAAAAGTACGAGAATGGTGGCTGGGTAGACATGACCGGCCTTTTGCCTGGCGAAACCATCTCCAACGACGTCGCCCACGTGTTCGCCCGCTCGTACGCAGGTGTGAAGGGCGGAATCTACCGTGTGACCTGCACCTTCATCAGCATCAATAGTTATGGCGTTGGCACCAAATCCTTCACCAGCGTTTCCATCACGGCCAAATGATAATCAATTGAGATAAGGATTCATACAAACATGACAAATTACCGCCACCGCCGAAAACTGATTTCATTGAAAAATAAGTTGGAGAGGATTGTGAACGACACCGACAACAAGTCCGGTAGTAATGCCCCCTTTTGAGCCGCGTCCACTGACACAAAGGGAATGGCAGCTGCTGTATGAGTGCCTTTGCAGCTGCATTCCCCAATTGGTATACGAGCATACGGCGGATCGCAAATGGTGCTATTGCCCGCATTGCCACAGGATCATCGATTGCGAGTTTTCTGCTTATTGCGTCTGTTGCGGCCAGGCACTCACCTGGTATGGAACGCGGAAAAACGCTGTCTACAGCCCATGTGTTAGCAGCGTGCAGTGATTGCGGCGTGGATTTTCTGCCGCAGGTTGAGCAGGTGTTGCTCATCGCGGGGGTACTCCGTAAAAGTGAGGGGCTGTGACAGCCCTTCTGCGAGCAGCGCCAGCACGTGCGAACGGCTGGTCAGGCTTTCAAGCAGCTGGAGGGCGCGCATGTCCTCCAGCGCTTTTTTTGTGTGCATAAAGCGAAGGCTGGGAAGCGCGTGGCCGTCTTTGCCGGGATAGACAATAAAGGGATCCCCGGCTGGCCAGCTGTTGTCGCCATCGGCAGTGCGGTAGGGATCAATAGGGTAGCGGCTGTTGCGGCCATAATAGAAGTTATAGCCCCATTGCAGGAAGCCCGTGATGCCAAACTGATAGAGCTGTACGCCCAGGATGCGCGTGCGCTCGCCGCCCATTGCCACAAAGCAATTGCTCACATCCTTGCCCTGCCCGCAGCAGTAGTACACCCAAAAATCGGGTACATTTGCGTCCAGGAAGGGCTTGATATGGTCGTTTGCGGCGACGGGGTGCGTTACTACGCCTTGCTGATAGAAATCCAGGTTAGACAGCGCATCCATCAGCACAAAGCCTTTGAGATAGGGCTGCGCCTGCTCTTTGGCGGCCAGATAGGCGGCAAGGTTATTGAGGTTTGGCTCGTCCGAGATATGAAAGCGGCAGCGCTCGGCTATGGCAAGTTTTTTCAGATGCGCCGTGAGCGCGGGCAGATACTGCGAAAGGAAGTTTTGATACGCCGCGCCGGTGGCAGGGGTATCCCAGCCAAAGATGCGCCGGCACTCTCCCGACACCGCTGCCACAATCTGCGGCGCTGCGGCAGCGCCCCATTGGCTGTACAGATGCGCCATCTCAAAATGCGTGATGCCCACGCTTTGGCATAAGGCAACAAAGCGGTCGAGCTTATCAAAGGCGAATGTGTAGGTATCGCCCTGCTGGGTGATATCTATCAGCTGCGCGGTTTGCCGGTACGCGCCAATATCGGTATCCAGCGGCGGGGTATGGATGGGGGTGAGAATGGTGTTCATGCCCATATCTACCGCGGCTTGCAGGAAGTTTTTGAGGATGGCAAAATACCGCTCGCTCCAAAGCGGCTCCTGATAATAGGCGGACAGCGCGTCGCAGTGGAACCAGCGCGTGTATAATAGCGCTTGCGGCGGCAGCGCGGCAGCGGCCACATCCAGCGGGAAGCTGCCTTGCCACAGATTGTTGTCGTCAAGATCGGTGATACGAAGGGTGATGTCGTAGTGCCCTGCGGGCGGCTGCGCTTCGAAAAAAATGCTTTGCCAATACAGCGCGCTGCCCTCGCGGCGCAGAGCCAAATCCGTGGGTTCCAGAAAATCCGGGTACAGCCCCGGCTCTTTGCCGAGGTAATCGTCATCACTGTTTGGGTGCGCGGCCAGCTGCACCGCGATGGGGCGCACCTGATACGCGGTGTATGCGGGCAAGCCTTCGCAGTGTATCAGCAAGTTCTGGGCATAGCAATCGCCAAGATACGCCAATTGAAAATGCACGCTTTCGTCTGCTAACGCATGCAGCGCCTGCAAAGGCTGGTAACGGCTTGGGATACCGTGAGAGAACACCTTGGCCATGCCGGATAAAATGGTTGCTTGCATGCGATTTCTCCTCTGACGCTTATTCGGATTTTGCCCAGTACAGCGCGCAATCGACTGCGCGCTGCCAGCCCTTCAGTAGGGCACCCCGGTCGGGGGCCGGGAGGCTTGGCGTAAAGGTGTCGCGCACATGCCAGCCCGTGGCGGTAGCGCCGAGGCTGTCATAGATGCCCACCGCCAGCCCGGCCAGCAGTGCCGCGCCCAGCGCGGTGGTCTCCATTACGGCGGGGCGCTGCACGGGGATGCCCAGGATATCCGCCTGGAACTGCATCAAAAACTGATTGGCAGTCGCCCCACCGTCCACGCGCAGCGCTGTGGGTGCGCTGCCGCAGTCCGCCGTCATGGCTGCGTATAAATCGCGGGATTGATACGCAATGGCTTCCAGCGCGGCACGGGCAATGTGCGCGCGCGAGGTGCCGCGCGTCATGCCCACCAACGTGCCCCGGGTATACATATTCCAATGCGGCGCGCCAAGGCCGGTGAAGGCGGGCACCAGATACACGCCGCCGCTGGAGGGCACGGATGCGGCCAGCGCCTCGCTTTGGGCAGCGCTGTCGATCAGCTTCAATTCGTCCCGCAGCCATTGGATGACCGCGCCGCCCATGAACACGCTGCCCTCAAAGGCATAGACAGGCTTGCCGTCCAGCCGCCAGGCCATGGTGGTCAGCAGCCCATTTTGCGATAGCTTGAAGGTGTTCCCGGCATTCATCAGCATAAAGCAGCCGGTGCCGTAGGTGTTTTTCACCATGCCCTGCTCAAAACAAGCCTGGCCAAAGAGCGCGGCATGCTGGTCGCCTGCCAGCGCGGCCACGGGAATGCGTGTGCCCAGGATATCCTCCTGAAGCATGCCCACCACATGCGCGCTGTCCACCACCTTGGGCAAAAGCTCCCGCGGGATGTCCATTAACTGCAAAAGCGCGTCATCCCAGTCCTGTGTGTGCAGGTTGAACATCATGGTGCGCCCCGCGTTGGTGGCATCTGTGATGTGGGGATGTCCCTCCACCAGATGCCAGGCGAGGTAGCTGTCCACCGTGCCAAAGCACAGCTCGCCCTTTTGCGCCCTGCCTCGCGCATCCAGTGTGTCCAGCAGCCACTTCACCTTGCTGCCGGAGAAATACGCGTCTGGCACCAGCCCGGTTTTCTGGCGGATCATATCGCCCGCGCCCTGTTGCACCCAAGCGTCTACAATGCTTGCCGTGCGGCGGCATTGCCACACGATGGCGTTGTGCAGGCAAACGCCGGTCTGTCTGTCCCAAAGCAGGGTGGTTTCCCGCTGGTTGGTGATACCAATGGCGGCGATCTCGCTGGGGGAAATGCCCGCCTTGCGCACCGCTGCGCGCAGGGACTCGATCTGGGTGGACAGGATGTCCGCCGGATCGTGCTCCACCCAGCCGGGCTGCGGGTAATGCTGCTCAAACTCCAGGGCGCTGGAGGCCACCATATGCCCTTCCAGCGTGAAGATCACCGCACGGGAGCTGGTTGTGCCCTGATCCAGCGCCACCAAATACCGTTTGTTCATACATACTCTCCATAAAAATATCAGGGCACAGGTAGTGCCCCGATAAAGTATTCAATTACTGAATTTTGATGCCGTACATGTAGGAGTTGTCCTTGCTGCAGGTACCAATCACCAGGTAATCCCTGAACACGGCAGGGGAACCCTGGATTTCGCCGCCCAGCTCCAGCGTGCTCAGGATCAGGCCGGTGCGGGCGTCCATCAGATGCACGTTGCCCTTCATATCGCCCTGGATGATCCAAGCGTTGCCGGCGGCATTGTACACCGCCACAGGGGAAGAAATGGCGTTGGCGGCCAAATCGGTGCGCCACACGATATCGCCGGTGTCCTTGTTAAAGGCGATGACGCTGCTGTTGCCGCCGGAGACTTTGTTGACGGTGAAAATCACCAGATCGCTGATGTCATGTTCGCCGACAACAGGGCTGGCTTTGCAGCCTGCCTGCTCGGATTTGTCATAGTCGCACTTGATGTTATAGCTCCACACCTCTGCGCCCGTCATGGCGTCCAGGCGGCGGATGGTCACATCCTTTTTGCTGCCCAGGCGCGCAAAGGCGGTGTTGCCGGTGTACAAGGCGAGGGTGCCGTCTGTGGCAAAGTCCAGCGCGATGGAGGCGTCGGTATTGTCGCCTGCGTCAATCGCCCACACGGTGGACATGGTGTTGACGTCCACGCAGCGCACCATGCCATAATAGTCCGCCGTGAACACGTATTTATCGTACATGGCGATGCTGCTTTCCATGCTAACCTCGGAGGTATCAGCAGAGCCGGCCTTGCTGCGCAGGTATATGGTGGTGGGGGAAATCGTCAGCTTGCCCTTTCTGTCGGGAAATTCCTCGTTTGGGTATTCAAAGACGGTTTCTAGATCCACCGTGTACAGCAAGCCGTTTTCACCGCCAACGATCATGGAGTTAGTGTTCCACAGGAACAGGGAGGTGCCGTCAAATGCGCCGTTGCTGCCGTATTGCTTTTGATTGCTGGACGAGCGGCCGTTGATAAACATCAATTGCTTGCAGTCAATCAGGTTGTACAGGTAGAAGCCGATGTCGCCTGTTTTGTTGCTGAGCTTCGAAATGCCCTGGCCAAAGCTGATCATAGGCTGCCCCATGGTGTTGACGGAAACGCTGCCCTTGAGGGGATAGCCGATGTTGATCGGATCACGCGTGGCGGTGCCATCGGTGAGATCCAAGAAGTATACCTTGCCGTCCTGTGCGGCAAAGATCACCTCGCGCAGGGAGGTGGTGTTCTTTTTTTCTTCATAGAGATTCATCATCTGGCGGGACTGTATGGGCCATTTCACGATGGCGGGCTGGCCTGTCCAGCCCACGCCATACAGGGTGCCGCTGTCCGCAGTGCGAAGACTGCCAATGGGCGCTTGCCACAGCACCGAAAGCTTGGCTTCGCTGACCTCAACCGTGCCAAAGGAAGCGTTGCGACGGAAGTTGTCGCCCCGGAAGGTGAGAACGCCAATATCATAGTAGGAATACTCATCAGGCGAAAGGGCGATGATCTCTTTTTCGCGCTTATAATCCTTTTGCTCTTTGGCTTTATAGAACACCGTGTCAATGACCTTCATCGTGGCACTGTCCGCCGCCGCTGCCGTCAAGATGGGCATGGGCGAGGGCGAGGGCGTGGGTGAAGGGCTGGGGGTGGGGGACGGAGAGGGTGTGGGCGACGGGGAAGGCGTGGGCGACGGGGACGGCGTGGGAGTGGGGGATGGAGACGGCGTGGGGCTCTGCGTGGGGGCGTCCGTAGGCGCGTCGGTGACGTTCTGCGTCACCACGGGCGCTACAAAATTATTGTTTTGCAGTGACGGTGCATCCGTCTGCGGCGTAGGCGTGGGCGAGGGTGTGGGGGACGGAGAAGGCGTGGAGGTGGGAACGGCAACCGAGATTGCCACAAACTTGTCTGTGGATACCCAAGCGTCCGCTTCCTTGATCTGAACATGCACATTGCCGCTGTAGGGCTGCGCAAAGATAGCGCTGACCGTCCAAATGCGGTTGGCCTCCTCTGGTGCGCTCACGATATTGGCAGAAGAGCTGATTTCGCTTCCGTTGTCGTCTACCAGGCGCACCTGAGAGGTGGTCTGGGTGGTGGTGAGGTTAAAGATGATGTTGTTGCCGATGAAGCCATTGCTGGTGGATGCCTTGAACTCAATCACCTGGGCAGGCACCTCAGGCTCCGGGCTGATGATGTTTTTAACAGCGGTGATGGTGTTGGTGGCGGTGTTGGTGATGGATGACTTCATTTGGTTGAGCGCACCCACAATGCCGGTGTCGCCTTCCGGCAGCACCGTGTACAATGCGCCAACAAACAGCGCCACCAAAACAACCAGTGCCAGCACAATGCGCGGCCATAGCCGTGCACGCGGCAGCACTTCGTCATCATCATAGATATCTTCGTCTTCAACAGGGCGCTGGTAAGGGTTTTGCGCGGGGCGCACATTGGTACGCGGCGCGGCGGTGCGGGGGGCATAAGGCTCCTGCTGCGGATAGATAGGCGCGGCGGGCTGCTCTTGCACGGGGGTATATTGCTGCACGGGTGCAGGCTCTGCTTCCGGCATGTATGCACGCCGCGGCGCTTCGCTTTCGCCGGCGCTGCCGTGCCTGTCGCTGCGGCGACGGCGCACAGGCGCTGACGGCGCGTCCAATTGCCCATACACCTGGGTGGGGGTGCCCTGGGCAGGCGGACGTTTGACGGCCTGCTGGGTCACACGGTTGTTTTGTTCACTATATCGGTTGTTCTCGTTATAGTCGCTCAAAGGTTTGTACCTCCTCAACCTGCGGTGCGTATATAACCACGATATAGTATACCAGATTTACATACATTCTACAAGTTCCAATTGTTTGTTGTTACATTATGAGTTTCATTTTGCCGCTTCCAACACTGCCGCAGCCGGAGCTTTGGATTGAATGAACTGAAAGAATGCCGACTTTTCTTCTTCATTTGCAAATGCGCAATATGGAATGATGTATGCTGATGCTGCGCTGTTAAAAAGATAGAATGCGCTTTTGCCTATGCCGATCTTGTCGATCGCAGCATAATCACTATGAACCTCCTCATATTTATCCTTTGAAGTAAATGAGGTTTCATCGAAGATGGCCGTATGGTGACCCTCGCAAGGCATTTTACCTACCTTTTCCATTCTCTTGATGTTCTTGCTTATGTTGCGCCGTATGCGTCGATGATAAGTCAGTACCCAAAGAAGGGAAGCTGTACCAAACCAGATAAATGAAATTGAATAGTTTTTTGTAAATAATGCCAGAGCGATGGCACATACACCATAAATCAATGGCCCAGCCCACTGATTCTTTGTTATCCTGGCTTTGTTTTGGGGAATTCCATAGCATATGAATAAATTGAATTCTTGATAATCTTCTACGTTAAGTTCGTACTCAAACCGATACATTCCAATCTCTCCTCACATCAACTGCAGTTCAATACCCCGATCGCGCAGAATGGACAGCAATGTAATACTAATGAGCTTCAAAAATCGATACAAAGCAGGTGTGAGTTTTTCGTCAAGGCAAACGTAGAATTCGCAGGAATAGCAGCGCTATTTCAAGAATTCGGAGTGCCGCATTGGCGGAAAAAGCACGTCTGCGACTATCGATTTTAGATGAGAATTAGTATAAGCAAAAAGTCCAGACACGGCTGCATCTGGGCTTTGGGGGCAGGAATCAGAACTGCTGTTGATTTTCGATGTAGGCCTTCAGTTCACTGATGGCGATGCGCTGCTGCTCCATGCTGTCGCGGTCGCGTACGGTGACGGTGCCGTTTTCCTCGGTTTCAAAGTCCACCGTGATGCAAATCGGCGTGCCGATCTCGTCCTGGCGGCGGTAGCGCTTGCCGATGGAGCCGGTTTCGTCGTAGTCGATCATGAAATACTTGGCAAGGTCGCTGTAAATCTCGCTGGCCAGTGCGCCCAGCTTGTTCTTTTGCAGCGGCAGCACGGCAGCCTTGTAGGGCGCGAGGGCGGGATGCAGATGCAAAACCACGCGGGTGTCATTCTCCAGCTCCTGTTCTTCATAGGCGTTGCACAGGAAGGCCAGCGCCGCGCGGTCTGCGCCCAGGGACGGCTCGATCACGTAGGGGATGTAGCGCTCGTTTGTGATGGGGTCGAGGTAGTCCATGTTTTCGCCGCTGGTGGTCTGGTGCGCCTTGAGGTCGAAATCCGTGCGGTCGGCAATACCCCACAATTCGCCCCAGCCAAAGGGGAAGAGGAACTCAAAGTCCGTGGTTGCCTTGGAATAGTGGGAAAGCTCTTCGGGTTTATGGTCGCGAAGGCGCAGGCTCTCTTCCTTGATGCCAAGGTTCAGCAGCCAATCGCGGCAGAACGCGCGCCAGTAGGTGAACCACTCCATATCCTCGCCGGGCTTGCAGAAGAACTCCAGCTCCATCTGCTCAAACTCGCGGATGCGGAAGATAAAGTTGCCGGGGGTGATTTCGTTGCGGAAGGATTTTCCAATCTGAGCCACGCCCATGGGCATCTTGCGGCGGGTGGCGCGCACGATGCTCTTGAAGTTCACAAAGATGCCCTGCGCGGTTTCGGGGCGCAGGTAGATTTCGGTGGAAGTATCCTCGTTGACGCCCTGATGGGTTTTAAACATCATATTAAATTTGCGGATGCCGGTGAAATCACGCTTACCGCAGGTGGGGCAGGGGAGGTTGTTGGCGGTGATGTAGGCTTCCAGCTGCTCGTTGCTCCATCCGTCGGCCTGGATTTCCTCGCCCTTGGCGGCGCAGAAATCTTCTACCAGCTTGTCTGCACGAAAGCGTGCCTTGCACGCCTTGCAGTCCATCAGCGGGTCGTTAAAATTGCCCACATGGCCGCTGGCCACCCACACCTGGCGGTTCATCAAAATGGCGCTGTCCAGGCCCACGTTGGTCTTGCTTTCCTGCACAAACTTCTTCCACCAGGCGCGCTTTACGTTGTTTTTAAACTCTACGCCCAGCGGGCCATAATCCCAGCTGTTGGCCAGGCCGCCATAAATTTCGCTGCCCGGAAAAATAAAGCCGCGCACTTTGCAAAGCGCTACCAGCTTGTCCATCGTCAGTTGCTCCGCCATGAGAAAATCCCTCCTTTATATATCTGTCCTATCATATGCGTTTTGGCAGGGCTTGTCAAGATTCCTCTTCTGTGTTATCGGCAAAATACTTGCAGGAGCGGGTCAAAAACACATCCTTGTTCACCCGGAAACCCAGCTTCTTGTAGTAGCCGTAAATCTTGTCTGTCGTCTGCACCAGCCACTCGGAATTCGGATAATGCTGGATGCAGCGGCGTACCAGCTCTTTGCCTATACCCTGGCCCTGGTAGGGCGGGTCGACCAGCAGGTCGTATATCACGGAGCGTATCATCTGATCGCTGAGCACGCGCACCGCGCCGACTAATTTGTCCCCATCCCAGGCGGAGATCACCAGCGTGGATTGAGTGAACGGGCGGGCAAAGTATTTCTGGATAAAAGCGGGGTCGTCACTCTCCTGGCCGTCCGACCAGCCTACCGCCACAAACAGCCGGTGCACCTGCCCGGCAGGCAAATCCTTGATATCATCCCGGTATGTAATGCTCATTTTACAGCACCAGATCGCCGGGGCGGTAGCCTTCCGGCAATTCCTCCTCACTCAAAAATGCAAACTGCTCGTCCCTCAGTATCGGCAAGAAGTACTCGTAGGGAACCTGGGGGAACTCTGAGGCGTAATTACTGGCACCAAACCATCCGCCTTCTTTGCCGCGCAGGTTCAAATCCCGGGCGAACTTGGTATGGTTGGAGCAATCGTGCACCACCAGGTTCCATTGCTCGTCGTCCGCGGTTTTCATAAACTTCAGCGTCAGCTCCCGGCTCCAGATGGGGGAGATATAGCCGCGCCTGGCCATATACATGTTTTCGCCATAATAGTTGCCGATGTTGTTGGGGTTGAGGTGCAGCTCCGCACAGTTGATAAAATCCAGCCCGGTGTCCAGTATGGCTTGCTGCTTTTTGAAGAACGCCTTATAAAAGGAAGGGGTCATGGGCGTTTCGATGCCCACAAAAGGGATATACTGCTTGGCAATACGGATGTTTTCGACCACTTTATCGGAGCAGCGCGATGCGCCCAGGTTGAAGCGGATTTCGTCGAGGCCGGCTTCGCCAAGGGCCTTCAGCGATTCCTCTGTGGCCAGGGTACCGTTGGTGTACAGGTGTTGATGGATGCCCGCCTGATGGAATTTTTGTACTACAGAATAGTATTTCTCAATCTCCATGAACGGCTCCAGGTACACATAGGAAATGCCGGTGGGCTTTTGCTGGATGGATAGGAGCAAATCCAAATCTCTTTCGTAGAATTTGGTACCGCCAATCTCCCACAGCCCTTCGCCTACCGGCGGGATGGTATCCAGCTCGCCATAATTGTAGCAGAATTTGCATTCCAGGTTGCACTTGTTGGTCTTGCGGATGGCGCTAAGCCCCGTGCCGCACAGGCAGGAGCGGCAGCCTTTTGAAAATTTTTTTTCGTCGCCCACAAAATACGTCCTGTTCTCCAGGGTTTTAAGGTGCGGGATGGCGGCCATCAGCTGCCCGTTGCGCGCATCGATGGCAGCCTCTATCTGCGCCAGTGTGGCATACACGATCTCTTGCTGGTGGGTCATGATGTCTTCGTCTTCCGGCAAGGCCGCAAAAAATTCAAACCACATCAGCGCGTCTTTTTTGGATATCTTCATGGATGGGGAACCCTCCTTTGCTTACAGCAATAGTATCGCATTTTTCGTGTCAGCCGTCAACCGGAATGCATCAAATTTGTCACGCCCCCTTGTCATTGCGCGAAAAATAGGGGATAATAAAGCATCCGGGGGTGAAGGAATGTATCAGGCGTTGTACCGCGTGTGGCGGCCCAAAACTTTCTCTGATATGGTGGGGCAAAAAAACATCGTAAGAATCCTGCGCAGCCAGGTGCAGTCGGGGCGTATTGCACACGCGTATCTGTTTTGCGGCAGCCGTGGCACGGGCAAAACCAGCACTGCGCGCATCATGGCGCGGGCGATCAACTGCGAGCAGCCGGTCAATGGCGACCCTTGCGGGGTATGCCCCGCCTGCCAGATGCTGCTGAGCGACCAGAGCTTTGACGTGTTTGAAATGGACGCCGCCAGCAACAGCCGCGTGGAAGAAATCCGCGAGCTGCTGGAGAAGGTGGACTACCCGCCGCAGTATGTAAAATATAAGGTGTATATCATTGACGAAGTGCATATGCTGAGCAACTCTGCATTTAACGCGCTGCTTAAAATGCTGGAAGAGCCGCCGTCTTATATGGTGTTCATTCTGGCCACGACGGAGCCGCAAAAGCTGCCCGCCACTATTTTGTCGCGCTGCCAGCGTTTCGATTTTGGGCGTTTCAGCGAGGCGGATCTGATCTCCCGCCTGCAAGAGGTGGTGGAGGGCACAGGCACAACGGCAGAAGAAGGCGCGCTGGCACTGATCGCACAGGCAGCGGAAGGCGGCATGCGCGACGCGCTGTCCATATTGGACATGTGCCTGGGCACTGGCGGTGCCGTGACGGAAGAGGCGGTGCGCGAGGCGCTGGGCACGGCGGACAAGGGCTTTATGTTTACCTTTGCGGACGTTCTTGCGCAAAAAGACGGCGCGGGCGCGCTGCGGCTGACCGACGAACTGATGCGCTCCGGCCGCGATGTGCAGGTGTTTTTGCGCGATCTGGCGGCGCACCTGCGCGCGCTGATAACGGCACGGCTGTGCGGCGAGGATGCGCAGCTGCTGGGCTCCACCGGTGAAACCGCAGCGAGATACGCGCTGCAGGCCAAGGGCTTTACCTCTGGGCATCTGATGCGCTGCATTGAGCTTGTGATGCATGCCCAGGCGGATACCCGCTGGGCGGCTTCCGCACGCACGGTGTTGGAGGTTTGCGCCCTGCGCTGCTGCGAAACTGCAGAAGCACAAGACATATCCGCTTTGGTGGAGCGGGTGGCGGAGCTGGAAAAAGAGTTGAGCGCCCTCAAAAGCGGCGCTGTGACGGTGCAAAGTGCGCCCGCGCAAAAGGCAGCCCCGGCAGAAAAGACTGCACCGCAGCCTGCCGCGCCGCAAGCGCCTGTTGTCCCTGGCAGCAAAACGCCCAAGGATATCTGGAACGAGAGCCTCAAAACCCTCAAGCGCAGCGATCCGAGCCTCTATGGCGGCCTGTCCCAGGGCAGCTTTGGCGGCTATAAAGACGGCGCTTACCGCATTTTGTATGATCCAAAGAGCGAGTTTTATGTGTCCATGCTCAACACCCCTACCCGCAAGGAGCGTATTGAGCAGGTTTTGCAGGAAACCGGTGGCACTGCGGCACGCTTTGAGGCGATGGTGAAGCAGGAAATAGCCCGCCCCGAGGATGAAGAACGGGCCGAAAACACACTGAACAGCCTGGTAGAAACCTTCGGGCGTGATAAGATTCAGTTGATGGGGGATTAGACTTATCAACATATGCAAGACATTGACAAATTTGATTTGCACAAAAATGAGTTTATACTTCGTTTTTCTTGTTTGTAAGCAATGTCGTATAGAAATTTGCGTCAAAAGTGTTTACAATCTATTAAATTATGCTATACTTAAAATTGAGTAACCTTCATTTTTTGTTGAAAGGAGCGCCTGTATGACCGCGAACCGCAATAAATACACCAGCGCGCCGATGTATGGGCTGAAGAATAAGCGCCCCGAAGCAGAGCCGCAAGGGGCGGGCTTTACCGTACCACAGGCGCAAAAACGCCCACAAAGCAGGCACACCTGGCTGGTGATCCTGCTCACCACCGTGCTGCCGGTCTTGTTTCTGGTGGCGTTTTTTGTGCAGATGGTGGAGCTACGCTGGGCGTTTGTGGCCCTCACTGCCGTATGCATGTTGTGCATGTGGGTGCTGCATGCTTTTGTGGAAAGTGCGCGCAGCAAACTGACGGTATTGTATGTAGGCATGGCGGCGGTGATTGGCATTTGCATCGTGCTGCAAACGCCCCCGCAGGATAATCAAAAAAACAGCAACAACAGCAACGCCGTGGACGCCAGCCGCTTTTCCGGCAGCTCGGCGATCGATGCGCTGCTGGCTTCCGGGGGAACCAATGCCAGCGATGCGCCAGCCAATACAGGGAATGTAGTGGCCAAATCCGACGCGCAAAAGCAGCTGGAGCTGTTCTTCAGCTATTGGAGCGAGAACCAGATCGCGTCCATGCTCAAGCTCTGCACGCAGTCTTGGGTAACCAACCAGACGGATCCGGAGCGAGAGTTGGCCCTTTTATTGGGCAACTGTATTCCGCTAACCTACGAAATCATTGCGGCAGATGGCAGCGATGCCAATGCAAACCGCACCTTGACGGTGGTTGCTACGGTGGATAAGCGGAACGGCCAGACGCCCTCCCTGCTGGAATATAGTATTATACTCACCCGCAGCAATGATGTTTGGTATGTCGATCCCTACTCGCTGGGAGGAACGCCCTTTGTGGCCACGCCCGATCCCAATGCTGTGACGGTGGCCATTGTGACTGCCACCCCCACTGCCCCGCCTGCGGACAGCACGGTGCTGTACTACAATGCCAAGGGCGGCGCAAAATACCACGCAGTGGCAGAATGTGCGGATATTAATCCCAAGTTCTTCCCGTTGGCTCAGTTCACCTATGGCGAGTTGAACAACACCACCTATAAAAACCTCGAGCCCTGCGGCACGTGCGGCGCGCCCAAGCGTCCGCGCTGATTGTGCTTAATTGCTGAGGGCTGCGATGTACTCGGATGTCTTGGTCAAAGTGAGTAGCAGGCAGTTTTTGACGCGTGCCCCCAGCTGGGCGTCCGAGATACTGGTTTCTCCGGCGCTAGAAAGCGCGCTGCTCAGGTCGCTGAGGATATCGCACACCTGGCTCACAGCAGCATGGGGGTTTGTGCCAAACAGCGTGGTCAGGCGGTTTTTCAGCGTATCTGCCGTCAATTTTTCGGATGCGAGGGCGGCGCGAACATCGCTTGCGGCCATTTCCTGCTTATCCAGCGCGAGAGACAGCGAGTACAGATGCGCCATGCTGTTTTCGAGGTAGGCATAGGCATCCTCCAGCGCGGTGAGCTGAGCGTTTTGTCCCTTTACGCGCAGCTTCACCTCTGCCCAGGTGATTTCGTAGGTGAAGGCATCTACATTATGCAGTGTGCGCAGCTGGGTTTGCACGCTTTGCGCATCGGCACGTGCCGGATATGCGGCGGCGAGCACGCGGTAGTTATCGTGCTGCCACACATAGCCCGCCGCGCCGCGGGCGCGGTAAGTGGCGGCCATTTCCTCGGCGGCTGTTGCCTTTTCAAACACACCAAGCTGTAGGGCATACCAGGTGCCGCCGGTCAATGTGATCTCCCGGGTGGCCTGTGCGCTTTCCTGTGGGGACAGGGTAGGGGCGGGCGCATCCAGAAAAGAGAGCCACTGGTTGCCCGGCGAAAGAACGGTATAAATCCCCCCGGCCAATAAAATGGCCAGCAGAATAAACGGCCAAATGCGCCTGCCAGAGGCGCGCCTTACTTTATACCGCCGTGTTTTCAGTTTTCCAGCGCGCATCCAAGGCACCTCCTTTGCTGCTCAAAGGTATGCGCGAAATAGTACAAACATGCATGGAGAGGAAGCATTTATGCGCTATCATATTGATACGATCCCCGTATGGGATGCCATCAAGCTGGGCGGCGAATGTCCGCTGTGTGCGCTGCGCCGCCGAAGCGAACTGATTGACGTGGATCGTTTCCTGGGCGCGTCTGTGATGGAGCCGGATACACGCATTCAGGTGAACGCCAAGGGCTTTTGTCCACGCCATCAGGTGCTGCTGTATGCGCAGCAAAACCGGCTGGGGCACGCGCTGATGATGCATTCGCATGTGGTGGAGACCAGAAGGCGCCTTGCCCCCCTATTGAAGAGTGCACAAAGTGCCGCACGCAAAGGTGCCGATACGCCGGTTTTCCAGCGTGCGCTGGGCAAAAACGGCGGCAGGGACGATCTGCAAAGCGCCGCCAAAGCGCTGCGCGATGTCAGCAACACTTGCATTTTATGCGACAGTATCGAAGAAAACACGCGCCGTTATGCCTACACGCTGCTGCATCTGTATAAGACGGACAGCGGGTTTCGAAAGGCGTTTGAGGCGTCCAAGGGCGTGTGCGTGCCAGATGCCGCGCTGCTGATAGAAATGGCGGGCGAAGCGCTCAGCGGCGAGGTGCTGAATGATTTTATCAAAACGCTGTGTACACTGTTGGACCAAAGCCTGGCGCGACTGGATGAGGAAATCGAGGGCTTTACCCTTAAATTCGACTATCGCAATGCCGACAAGCCCTGGGGCAACAGTCGCGACTCCCTGGAGCGTACGGTGAACAAGCTGCGCGGGTACAGCATCGGCAGCGAGCCGTACCCCAAATGAGCAAATATATGCGCCGCATGGCGCTGATTTTGATAGGGGTATGTGCCGCCGCATTGCTGGCGGGCTGCACGGCAGAGCCGCCCAAGGCGCTGGTACGGGATGATGCCATCCCGGCCAGTGCGCTGATCAGCGCGCAGATGCCGCTGACAGCGTTTGGAGAAGGCACGTTCACGCTGTATTTTCGCTATCAAGATACGGGGTATCT
The DNA here is from genome assembly GCA_031547595.1 of Eubacteriales bacterium. GTDB lineage: Bacteria > Bacillota > Clostridia > Christensenellales > Aristaeellaceae > JAVBRU01. The sequence goes on along the minus strand of JAVBRU010000087.1, from coordinate 13,302 downwards.
GGGCGTGGAAATGCGCAGCATTGTGCTGCGCCCGGACGAGCCGCCCTTGAAAGCGCTGGCGCAGGCGTTGGCGGATGGCCCCGGCGCGTCCCAGCCGATGCTCAATCAGCTGTTTCCCGCAGGCACGCAGGTGCTGTCCACCGCGCTGGTGGGGGATGTATTGTATGTCACCTTCAGCGAGCAGCTTTTGAACCGCTATGCCGACGAGCAGGGGGATTTGACCGCCGGGCGCACGGCCACAGAGGCGCAGCTGCGCCGCAAACTGGCGATGGCGGCGCTCACCAATACGTTGACCGAAACCGGCCAATGCGCACAGGTGCAGGTGCTGGTGCAGCGGGAGCTGCAATCGGCCACCTCGCTTCGCTTGCCCGCAAGCTATTTTTTGACCACCAAGGACGAAAGCCCGCTTGGCCCCTTTGTGCGGGACGAAAGCGTACTGTTCACCCCTCACAACACCGTTCAGCAGATTTTGAGTTGCTGGCTGACCCAGAATTGGGGTGAGCTGTACGATAGCATTGCTCTTCAGGATGCCTTTGATGGCAGTGAACGGCCAGGCTTGCAGGCTGCGATGCTGGGTTTTCAGGCATCCAAAGCATTGACAACCTTTACGGCGTCTGCTGGCTCGGTATCGCTGGACGGCCGAAGCGCCATTGTGTGTGCTGATGTGACGCTGCACCACGCCGACGGCACGGACAGTGTGTTTCAATCGTACCCGATTTATTTGACAAGAGAAAACGGGCTGTGGAAGGCATCCTATTCACAGTTGATATCACTGATGAACCACGAGTGAGGGATGGCTATGCAAAGACAGAAGGGCTCTCTGATCGCATTACTGTGCTGCGTGGCGCTGCTGTGCGGCTGCACCGAAAAAAAGGGCAGCATTACCGGCAGCACGGTCTCGTTGCCGCCCTATTCCGTTTCACACACTGTTCCCGTCGGTGATACCCAGCAAAGCCTGGTGCAGACTGTGCTTTTATATCTGCCCTCACTGGATGGCACCCGGCTGGTGGCGGTGCCCCAGCAGATCAAGTTCGATTCCTGGCAGCCGGACATGTATACCGTGTGCAACATCCTTTTGTCGCATAGCGGAAACGAGAATGCCACCAAGCTCCCCGGCAATGTCACGCTGTACGCGCAGGGAGCGCAGCCGGTGGAAATAACGGGCAGCGTGGCCACGGTCAATCTCAGCATTTCCGCCATGCAGCTGACCTCGCAGGAGCTATATACCGTGGCGCAGGCAATCACCAACACCCTGTGCCAATTTGGTGTGATCAATTATGTGAACGTGCTGGTCGCCGGGGTGCATCCCGGGCTGGACATAGCGGCCACCATGCCGATGGGCAGCCTGCAGGCGAACATGCAGGACGATTTGAATACATTGTGGGAGCGCGCGATCGCACAAAAAAATGCAGCCGCAGGCACTGGCACGCGCCGGTTTACGATTGCGGCCTCGCTGTACCTTCCGGCGCCGGACGGGCGCGGCGTGCTCTGCGAGGCGCGGATGCTACCTTTTAACTCTACCTCCGCGCCCCAGATGATTATAACCCTGCTGGAAGCACTGGGCGGCGGGGCACAAACACTGAGCGGACTGCCAAGTGGCCCGGTGCTTTCGCAATACCTGCTGGAAACCCCCGTTATTCAGGATGCTGCGTCCACGGGCAAACGCAAGGCAGTGCTCAAGTTTGGCGAAAGCCTGAATAACGCGCTGGCCGAGGCAGGGATTGCCCGCTCTGTAATGATGGCATCCATCGTATATACGCTCACCACCTTTATGCCGCAGCTGGATGCGGTGGAGGTGAGCATTGGCGGCGTGCCCGTGGATGCCCTGGCGCCTCAAAACACATTCGATAGGGCAGGGGAAACCTTGACCTTTGCCAATGGCGCGATGCAGCGCAGCGCGTTTTCGCATTTCCTGCTCACCCAGTGCACGCTATACTTTGCCAATGCCGCTGGCAAACTGGTGCCTGTGCAGCGTGCCATTCCCCATTATCAGGCGGGCAATGTGCGCTTTATCCTCAACCAGCTGATGCGTGGCCCGCAGTATTACGACACCAACAATACCCTCAAGGCCGTGCTGCCCGTGGGTTTAGACGATGCGGACCTCGTGGGTGTGGGGATGGAACAGGATATGTTGATGCTCAACTTCACAGGAGATCTATTGGCCACAGCAGAGGGCATGACGCCGGAGCAGGAGCGCTTGATGGTCTATGGCATTGTCAATACCTTGGCATCTTTGCCATCGGTGAAACGTGTTGCATTCTTCGTGCTGGGCGAACAGCCGGAATCGCTGGCGGGAACAGTTTATCTGCCGGGGTACTTTTTGCCGGACTGGACGATGGTGCAGCAGTAAGTGGGCGCATGATTTTGACGTGATTCTAAAATGTTTATGCTACACTGTATGAATAGATTTCCCAAACTTGAAATATTTTTATGTTTGCTGGATATTCATCGCGAATGCCCCAATCCGGGTCGTAGTATTTTCCTTTGAAAAACAATCCCCAATGGCCGCAGGCAAACTTACCACTTTCACCATATACCCTCATTCTGATGATACAAATATTCGGCAACGGAACATTCGGGTCAAATGCCATCGATTTTGATGCATATTGAATTCCGTAGAAATCCAGTACTTTCTTCAAAACCCCTTTGGTGACGGTACCCATATCTTTCATTAGTTCAATTATTTCCTCAAAGGGTACACCGGTCAGCATGGCAATGGTTGCCGGACCACAATATGCGCCGGTAATATTCTCTCCTTTTGTATAGTCATACACATAATTTATGGAGTCGATTTTGCGTATAGGATTGTGTATAGTATACGGACTTTCAGATTTCTTCATCTTTTTATTCTCCTGTAACTGATATATTCCACCTGCTGCGCTTAACAAAGCAAACGGTGCAGAAAAGATTCCTATCCATTGTAATGTTTTATACTAATTCAAAACAATATTGCATCGTCGCAGCGGATCTTTTGCCATCCGGCAGTGTCGCGCGCGGTTAGACGTAGCGCTGCTATTACGACGAAAGATTGATTTCAGAATGAAAGGATTTCAAAAAACCAGCCAATGGAGAGGGCATCTCTGCTGGCTGGTTTTGACGTTGTATAAAACTGCGATCAGCGCTTGGAGAACTGGGGCGCGCGACGGGCAGCCTTCAAACCGTACTTCTTGCGTTCCTTCATACGGGGATCGCGCGTGAGGAAGCCGGCTTTCTTGAGGGCAGCGCGCAGCTCGGGATTCGCCTTGCAAAGGGCGCGGCTGATGCCGTGACGGATCGCGCCCGCCTGGCCGGTGAGGCCGCCGCCATTTACGTTGACCATCACGTCAAAGCTGCCGCCCACATTGGTGAGCACCAGGGGCTGACGCACGCTCATTTTCAGCGTTTCGAGACCGAAATAGTTATCGATATCGCGCTTGTTGATAATGATTTTGCCTTCACCCGGCAGCAGACGCACGCGGGCAACCGCCATCTTACGACGGCCAACGGCATTGAAATCAGACTGTGCCATGATACATTACTCCTTCCGCGTGTTGCTTACTTAATCAGTTCGAGCACTTCGGGCTTCTGGGCAGCCTGTTCGTGCTCCGCGCCGGCATAGATGCGCAGCTTGGTAGCCATCTGGCGGCCGAGGGGGCCCTTGGGCAACATGCCCACGATGGCATGACGCACAGCAAACTCGGGCTTTTCAGCAATCAGCTTGCGGTATTTGGTCTGTTTTAAGCCACCGGCATAACCGGAGTGGTGATAATAAATCTTCTGATCCAGCTTTTTGCCGGTCAGCACGATTTTAGAAGCATTGATGATGATCACGTGATCACCGGTATCCACATGGGGGGTATAGGTGGGCTTGTGCTTGCCGCGCAGGATGTTTGCCACCTGGCTGGCCAAGCGGCCCAGCACCATGCCGTCTGCATCAACGACATACCACTTGCGCTCTACGTTTTGCGCATTCGCCATAAAGGTATTCAAGTGAATTTCCTCCTAAATACGGTAGACTGGTGTGTTTTGCCTTTGTATGATGGTCGCATACGTTGGCGTGGTCAATAGCACCGGGGCTAGCGGAATCTATTGATGCGTCTGTTATCATACCCAATTGCACAGGAATTGTCAAGCAAAAATCAATGTTTTTTGAACATTTTTCTGATATTTTTATGCATTATTCGGGGGTTTTGAAGATTTGCTGCATAAAGTCTTTCAAATCCTGCGGCACGGGCAGCGCGCGGTACACCCGGCGCTTCAGCTCCTCGCCGTCCTCGCGCGGAAAAAGCCGCTCCATATGCTGCTCCACCACGCCGCGCCAGAACACCTTGCCGTGCACAAAAGTGCGCAAAAGCACCTCGGGCTGCTGGGTGTTTGCGCTATTCAGCGCCTCTTGCATCTGCTGCGCCACGCTGCTGGCAGAGAGGATGCTTTGCCAGCTTTTGATCATGCCATCCAGCTGTGTGTCACTGGGCGGCGGATACGCCATCAGCGCACGGTGAAAGCCCGCACGCATCAGCGCGTCATACAGCGGCTGCGCTGCGCGCCACAGGCATGCGTGGCGAATGCCCTCGGGAATGTGCCGGGCGATCACGTTGCCGTCTATTTCTGCAAACACGGCGCTCAGCTCGTCTGGGCATATGATGTAATTTTCAATGCAAAAGCGCGGCAGGATGCGAAGGCCGGGATAGGTGCGCATCAGCTTTTCGCACTCGGCATCGCTCCAGGTGTCCCGGTCCACAATGGCCATAAAATCAGGCCGTGCAGCCAGCATTTTGAGCACTGCGTCCTTGCCGCCCGCCTCCACCAGCAGATAGCGGGCAAACAGGTTTTTTTAGCGAAAAGGCGGCTTATCCAGCATGATGGTGAAAAAAGCGACGTCCCCGGTGCCCTCCACCACCACCACCTGCTTGCCAGGGGTGGCGGCCAGCCGCGCGCACAGCTTGTTCAAACGGTCGTCAAAGCTGGCCATCAGCGCACCTCCCGCCCGCCGCCGGGCAGCGTCACCACCAGGCCCAGCGCGTCATACCGCTGCCACACCTCGCGTTGGTGAGAGATGATAAATACCTGCCCCTCATGATCCAGCGCGGCGTATTCCAGCGTGGCCAATACGCCGGTCACCTGCGAGGGGTGGATGTGCGCGTCTGGCTCGTCCAGTAGAAGGATGCCGCCTTCTTTGAGGCACAGACAGCTTAGCACGCACATCACACAAATGCGTTTTTCGCCGGAGGACAGATGCTGCGGCTCGTGGTACAGGTCGTCATGGATGCGCACCACCAGATGGCCCTCGCCGTTAAACAATAGCATTTTGCCATACAGCAGGGCGTTGATGCCGCGAAGGGCACGCTGCGCTTGCTCCGGGGTATTTGCGTTGGCTTTCTCGAGCACTTCAGGCCAGGCAGTCTGTAAATCATCATCGGTGATAAACCAGGCAGATGTGGCATTTTCATAAGGCTGGGCCTCGTGCCACTCGCCATCTACGGATACGATGTTGGAGAAATCATCGGGAGTATACGCCGGATGTTCATGGCCCAGCCAGAATTGTACGGCATTTGGGTGGCGCTTGGCGATCAGCAGCAAAAAAGCCTCATCGCCGGAGACCACCAGCATTTCGCCAAAGGAAAGGCCGCTCAGCACCATGGCAATGTTGCCCTGCGGTGCGGGCGGAAGTACCTGGTTTTGGATATCTTGCCCCAGCGCTTGCCACAAATAGGCGATGCCTCGCAGCGCCGTGCTTTTGCCACTGCCGCTGATGCCCAGCATCAGCACGCGTTCGTCATCGGTGCCGATCGAAACAAGATCCTGCCCCTGAAAGGGCGCCAGCCCCTGAACATACAGCCGCGTAATGCGCAAAATAATCACACTCCCCGTTTCATTATTATATCACAATCAACAAGGTTTTAATTTTTTTTCGTAGAATAATAAGAAGGGAAAGAGGTGGAATGACATGGACTTTGGCATGCCGACCCTGCTGGAACGAAGCACCCTGGAAGAAAACGCGCAGCTGTGCAAGCAGCTTGGTTTGCAGTTTGTGGAGATCAACATGAACCTGCCCCAGTATCAGGCGGCGTGCCTGCAAGCGGGGGAGATTAACCGCCTGCGCGATGCTTACGGCATTTATTTTACCCTTCATCTGGATGAAAATTTCTATTTTAGCGATTTTAATGAGCGGGTATCCAAGGCACATCTGGACACGCTGGCAGATGCCATCCAGCTTTCCAAGGCGTGCGATATTCCGCTCATCAACCTGCACATGTGGGAGGGCGTATATTTCACCCTGCCGGATAGAAAAGAGTATCTGTTTGATATCTACAAAGCACATTACCACGCGCGGTTGATGCAGCTAAGGGATTTGAGCGACGCATCGGTTTTGATGGCCATCGAAAACACAGGCGCCCTCAAGCCTTTTGTGGCCGAGGGGATCGAACTGTTGCTTCAAAGTCCGCATTTTTGCCTGACCTACGACATCGGGCATGATTACTGCGCCGGGGGCGGGCACGAGGCGTTTATTGCGGCCCATGAGGGAAGGTGGCGGCATATGCACCTGCATGACGCGCTGGGCAAGCAGAACCATATGCAGCTGGGCACGGGCGAACTCGATTTGGCAAGGTATATCAACTGGGCGGATGCGTGTGGCTGCCGTGTGGTGGTGGAGGTTAAAACGCAAAAAGCGCTTCGAAGCTCTATTACGTGGCTGCGCGCGCATTGAAGGTCATTGGTCAGCTTGCCTTTTTCCACATCGCCGGATAGAACAACAGCAGCAGCGGATAGATTTCCAAGCGCCCCGCCAGCATAATCAAAGACAGCACCAGCTTGACCGGCGCAGAGAACAAGCCAAAGTTCCCCATCGGCCCCACCACTGACAGGCCTGGGCCTACATTGGACAGGCAGGTGAGCGAGGCCGTGATCGACGTCACCATATCCACGCCCTCCAGCGACACACAGAACGCGCCCAGTAAAAACAACAGCGCATAGAGAAACGCGAATATGCCCAGCTGCGCCAGTGTGGATTCCTGCACGGTTTTGCCGTCCATGCGCACCACGGACACCTTGCGCGGGTGCAGCGTGTGCTGCAGCTCCCGCCGGGAGGATTTGAACAGCATCAGCACGCGGCTCATTTTGAGGCCGCCCGCCGTGGATCCGCCGCATGCGCCGCCAATCATCAATATCACCAGCACCAAGCGCGCCACCTGCGGCCAAAGATCAAAATTGGCCGTGGCATAACCGGTGGTGGACATAATAGAGGTCACCTGGAAAAACGCGTGTCGAAGCGCGGTGAAAAACGCGCTGCCTGTGGGCAATAGCGATAGCGTGATGATCAGCGTTGCGCCCAGCGTGATGCCGCCATACAGCAGCAGCTCTTCGTTGCGAAGCGCGGGCTTGATTTGCTTTCTTAGCAGCAGGAAGTACAGCGAGAAATTGACGCCAAACAGGAACATGAAGATCGCAATGATCCATTCAAACACGGGATTGTTATATGCGCCAACGCTGAGGTTTCGGTTGGAAAAGCCGCCGGTGCCCGCCGTGCCGAAGGTATGGATCACGGCATCAAAAACCGGCATGCCCGCGATGATCAGCGTTACGCCCTGGATTACCGTCAAAGCGGCATACAGCATATACAGCATTTTGGCGGTATCGCCCATCTTGGGCAATAGCTTGGTAAAGGTGGGGCCAGGGCTTTCGGCGCGTGCCAGATGCGCTGTGCGCCCTGTCAAATGTGGCAAGAGCGCCAGTGTGAGCACCAGCACGCCCATGCCGCCAATCCAGTGGGTGAAGCTGCGCCAGAACAAAATGCCGTGGGGCAGCGATTCCACTTCGCTAAGGATGGTTGCTCCGGTGGTGGTAAAGCCGCTGACGCTTTCAAAAAAAGCGTCGGCCAAATGCGGGATCGCGCCGGAAAATAAAAAGGGCAGCGCCCCAAAGAAGGACAATGCCACCCAGCTTAGCCCCGCGATGGCCAGGCCGTCCCGCGCCGTAGGGTCCTTGGAACGGGCTTTGATGCCAAAGCCCATCAGGCCGCCCGCGCCCGCGCAAAGCGCAATAGTAATCAAAAATGCCAGTGTGTCCGCCTCGCCATAGGCCAGGGATACGACGACGGAGGGCAGCAATAAAGCGGCCTCTACCAGCAGCAAACGCCCGATGGAGCGGAAAACCAATCGCTTGTTCATGTGTGTGCCCTTCGCAAAACTTCGCTCAAATCCCGGATGCCTTCTTTGCGGCTGATAATGATCACATGGTCGCCGCCCTCGATGGCGTCATTGCCAAAGGGGATGCGCACCTGCCCGTCGCGCACAATGACCGCCACCAGCACATCCGGAGCGATCACCAAATCCTTGAGGGGCACGTGGATGAAATTCTCCTGCGCGTCAGCAATAAACTCCAGCGCTTCTGCCTGCCCGTCCATCAGGCGGTATACGCGCTCTATGGCGGAGGAGGAGCGGCTGGCGCGGGAGCGCACGGTGCGCAGGATGGTGTTGCAGGTGACGGCCTTGGGGCTGATGATGCTGTCCAGGCCAAACCCTGCCATCAGCTGGCTGTAGTTATCGTGATTATTCTTGACGATCACTTTTTTGCTGCCATTCTTTGCGGCGTAAAGCCCGGCCATCAGGTTGTCTTCGTCCCGGCCGGTCAGCGTCACAAAGGCGTCATGGTCGTTCAACCCTTCGCTGATGAGCAGCTCGTGATCGGTGCCGTCACCCACGATGATGTTGGCATCCGGCAGCTGTTCGGACAGCGTACGCGCTTTTGCAGGGTCGATCTCAACAATGGACATACCAATGCCCATCGGCAGCAGCATGGACGCCAGATAATACGCGATGCGGCTGCCGCCCAGCACCATCACAGAGCGGATTTCCCCGGTGTTTTTGCCCAGCATGTCAAAGAATTTAGTGATGGTGTTGGCATCGCCCGTCACATGCACGCGGTCGTTTTCGCGGATCACAAAATCGCCCTTGGGGATGATCGCCTGGCCGTCCCGCTCCACCGCGCAAAACAGCACCTGGGGCAGGTGTTTATATTTTTTGTACAGGTCGCGAAGCGGAACGCCCACCACCATGTCCTTGCTGGCTGCTCTAAAATCCACCATCTCGGCCCGCCCGTGGGCAAAGGTCTCGATGTTTCCGGCAAAGGGCAGGCGCAGCATGCGGCTGATCTCGCGGGCGGTGGCACGCTCCGGATTGACGGCATAATCGATATACAGCTCCTGCTGCAAAAAGGGAAGGCTGGAGAGGTATTCGGGGTCGCGGATACGCGCGATGGCGTAGGCTGTGCCCAGGCGCTTGGCGATCAGGCTGGTCAGCATGTTGATTTCGTCGCTGGCAGTGACGGCGATGAGGATATCGGCGTGATGGGCTTCGGCCTCGCGCAGAGTGTCCGCGTTTACGCCGTTGCCCTGGATGAACAGCGCGTCCAAGGTGTCGCGCCCGCGCTGCAGCACGTTTTCGCTGCGGTCAATCACGGTGATGTCGTGCCCCTCGGCAATCAGGCGCTGCGCCAGTGTGTGGCCCATTTTTCCCTCGCCCACAATGACAATGTTCATGGTTCCTCCAAAACTCAAAAAGTAGTAATAAAATGGAAAAGTGGTATTCAATTCATTATACCATAAACGTGCTATTTGTAAATGCATTTTGAAACGGCTTTACTTTGCATGCAAAAACATGGTATAATAGAAAGGCAAATCAATCAACGTATGATATACGTCTATTTGGAGGAGGAACTTCTTTATGCGAAATCAATTTGGCGGCTTTGGCGGGGGCGGAAATATGCAGCAGCTCATGCGGCAGGCGCAAAAAATGCAAGAGCAAATGACAAAGGCCCAGGAAGAACTGGACGAGCAAGTATACGAAGCATCTTCTGGCGGCGGCATGGTCACCTGCTCTGTCTCCGGCAAGCGGGAGCTTTTGTCCCTCACCATCAAGCCCGAAGCGGTGGATCCCGATGATGTGGACATGCTGCAGGATATGGTGATGGCCGCTATCAACGAAGCACTGCGTGCGGGCGAAGCCAACCGCGAGGCCACCATGAGCAAGCTGGCCCCCGCCGGAATGGGCGGCATGTTCTGATGAGCGCCACCACAGAGCCCATCCAGCGCATTGCGCTGCAATTGTCGCGCCTGCCCGGCATCGGGCAAAAGACGGCGCAGCGCTTGGCGTACCATATTATTGGCCTGCCGGAAGAGCAGGTGCGCGAGCTGGCGGCGGCGCTGTGGCAAGGGCGCAAGGCTGTGCATTACTGCGCGTGCTGCGGCAACTATACGCAGGAAGACCTTTGCCCCATCTGCGCGGATGAAGAGCGTCACAACGGCCAGATCTGTGTGGTACGCGAGGCCAGGGATGTGGCGGCGGTGGAGCGTATGCACAACTACCGCGGGGTCTATCACGTGCTGCAGGGCACGCTGTCGCCCATGAACGGCATCGGCCCCGATCAGATACGCATCAAGGAGCTATTGCAGCGCCTTGGTACGGAGGATGTGGACGAGGTCATCCTCGCCACCAACCCCGACATTGAGGGCGAGGCCACGGCGGCCTACATCGCGCGGCTGCTCAAGCCCATGGGCGTGAAGGTGACGCGCATTGCGCACGGCGTGCCGGTGGGCAGCGATCTGGAATACGCAGATGAAGTGACGCTGGCGAAGGCGATGGAAGGCAGGCGCGAAATGTAAATGCTGCACTATTACTATGGTGTGATGGGCTCCAGCAAGACGGCTATGCTGCTGATGCAGCGGTATAACTATTTGCAATTAGGGCTAAAAGTAGCGCTGGTCAAGCCTGCCGTCGATACCCGTATTGGCGTCAACACGGTATACTCCCGCGTGGGCCTGCAGGCGCAGGCGGAGATCGTGCTGGAGGCAGGGCACAGCATCCGCGAGCAGCTCAACTGGCTGGCGGTGCAAAACGCGCATTCTGATTTTCAGTATGTATTTGTGGACGAGGCGCAGTTTTTGACGCCGGAACAGGTGCAGGAAATGGCCGATATGGCCGACGAACTCGAGATTTTCTGTTATGGGCTCAAAACCGATTTCCAGTCCAATTTCTTTCCCGGCAGTGCGGCGCTGCTGCGCCTGGCGGAGGATGTGGCCGAAGTGCCCGGCTCCTTATGCTGGTGCGGTGCGAAGGCGACTATGAACACCCGCGTGGATATGCGCGGCAATGTGATCAAGGAGGGCGAGCAGGTGCTCATTGACAACCAGCAAGCCATCCAGTACATCGGCCTGTGCTATAAGCATTGGCGACAGGGAAAATCCCATGCATGATTTGAACCTTTTTATCAGCGAAAACATTGGCATCCTATGGTTGCTGGTGCTGCTTGGCCTGGTGGCCATTGGCATCGCATTTTTAAGGCATAGCCGCGCGCAAAAGCAGGCGCAGCAAAGGCTGCAAGGCCAATTGGACGCGCTTCACAATGCGCTGCGGCAAAGCCTGCTGCTACTGCCCACCCGCACGGAGCTTCAGCAAAGCCTGCAAGACAAGCAGGAGCAGACGGGCGCGTCCCTGAACGCCCTGTATCAGCACTTGAACGCGCTGAGCATGCGCTTCGACGGCCTTGGTGCGTCTCAGGAGCAGCGCCTGGACAGCCTGACAAGCAAGCTGGACAGCAAGCTGACTCAGAACGAGCAGCGCATTGAGCGCATGCGCGAAACGCTGGAAAACAGCGTGGGCAAGCTGCAAACAGAGAACAGCCAGAAGCTTGATGAAATGCGCAAGACAGTGGACGAAAAGCTGCACGACACGCTGAACCGGCGTTTGGGTGAGAGCTTTTCGGAGGTCAGCAGCCGCTTGGAGCAGGTGCACAAGGGCCTTGGCGAAATGCAGGCGCTGGCCAGCGGCGTGGGCGACCTCAAGCGCGTGTTGACAAACGTCAAAACCCGCGGCGTATGGGGCGAAATGCAGCTGGGCATGCTGCTTGAGCAGGTACTTGCCCCCAATCAATATGATGAAAATGTGGCCGTGGTGCCGGGCTCTGCCCAGCGGGTGGAATATGCCATCAAGCTGCCGGGGCAGGGCAAGGAGACTGTGTATCTGCCCATTGACGCCAAATTCCCGCTGGAGGATTACGAGCGGCTGCTGGCAGCGAACGAAACCACCGATGCCGCGCAGATGGATGCCGCCGCCAAGGCGCTGCAAAACGCGCTGCGCATTGAGGGCAAGCGCATCCACGACAAATACATTGCCCCGCCGCACACCACTGATTTTGCCATTATGTTCCTGCCTATAGAAGGCCTGTATGCCGAGGCGCTGCGCTGCCGCGGCCTGGCGGAAGAAATGCAGGAAAAGCTGCGCATTGTGCTGGCCGGGCCGACCACGCTGACCGCCATCCTCAACAGCCTGAATGTTGGCTTTCGCACTTTGGCCATCGAAAAACGCTCCAGCGAGGTCTGGCAGCTGCTGGGCGCAGTCAAAACAGAGTTTGCAAAATATGGCGATCTGTTGGAGGCAGCGCACAAGAAGGTGGAGAGTGTTGGGAAAACGCTGGATGATGCGGCGCGCAAAACACGCACCATCGAGCGCAGGCTGCGCAGTGTGGAAACGCTGGATAGCGCGGAAGCTGCGGGGATACTAGGCGTAGAAGAGCCAATTTCTTTGCTGGATATGACGGACGAACTGTAAACTGTGGTATTTGACGGCAAAAGCGTATCATTGGTGCAATTTGCCGATACAAATCCGCCGAACTATGGCACAATACATCATGGGACCACCTTGAAAGGAGCGATGAACATGGACCAACTGGGCAACGAATTGAAAAAGATTCTGATGGCTGGCATTGGCGCGGCCACCACCGCTGTGGAAAAGACGGGCGAGGTCATTGAAAAGCTGGCTCAAAAGGGAGAAATTACCTACGAGCAGGCCAAGGAAATGGGTGCCGAAGCGGCGGCGAAGATCAAAAAAGCGGTGGACGAAAGCGGCATTGCCGATGCATTCACCTGCAAGCCTCGCGTGGAAAACGTGAAGAACGACCTCAAGCAAATGAGCCAGGAAGAGCTGGATGAGATCAAGGGCGCTATTGACGCGATCTATGCCGGTCAGCCCAGCAAAGCAGAGGATGCTTGCTGCTGCTGCGAGGATGATTGCTGCAAGGACGAAGCGGCGGAAGAATGCTGCTGCGAAGACGACGGCTGCTGCTGCAAGGGCGAAGACGAGAGCAACGGCTGATACAAAACAACATAAAGCGCCACCGGAACACTCCGGTGGCGTTTTTTTGATACGGGTGAAAGGATGTAAAATATCAAGCTCAGGCAGGGAAGCGCAGGGCAAGGTCGAATAATAAACAGGGATGTATTTTGGAGGTACCTGATGAAGAAACGTGTTGCGTTGTGCTGTTTGCTGA
>JAVBRU010000049.1:0-57003 GCA_031547595.1 Eubacteriales bacterium | reverse complement strand
TGCAATGCCAATTGGTCGATGCTGCTTCGGGCGAGGTGCTGTTCAGCGCGACCGGCCCCGGCGAAGAAGACACGGTGCGGGTGGCTTGGGATGTATCGGCGCTCACCGGGCGGCAAGTGCAGGTGCGTATTGTGGACGCGCATAGAAGCGGCCATTTGATCGTGGACGATATGCGCCTCACGGATGAGTTGCCGGCCGATGCGCGCTTCAGCCTGCTGTATTCGCAGGTGGGTTATGCGGCGGATGGCAGCAAGCTGGCATACATTCGCGCCCCAGAGGCAGAAGAAGGCACGCCTGGCAGCAGCTTTTCGCTGCTGAGCAGCGACGGAGAGGTGGCGTATACCGGGGAAATCACAGCGCTGCCGCCCTGCTGGGGCAGCCAGTGGTATGCGCTTGATTTCACGGATATCAAAAGCGCGGGCGTGTATCGCCTAGCTGTAGGCAACGGGCAGATCAATAGCGCGGCGTTTGTGATTGACGAACGGGCGCTGTGCGAAAACTCGCTGATTGACGTGGCGCTCAATCAGTTGGATTTGCGCCGCGCACACGGCAAAATGGGCTGGCGGGACAGCTCCACCAACGAGCTTCGCGAGCTTCACGCCCAGGTGATGGTGGTGCATACGATGCTGGATCTATTGGAAAAGCAAAGCGATTGGCTCTCGCCCTACCAGACAGCCCGCGTGCAGGACAATATTTTGTGGGGGCTTCAGTATATCCTGGCCGCGCAGGAGCGCACGGATGACCCGCTGACCGACGGGCGCTTCATCCACGACCTCTATCCTTCGCAGTATACGGCAGAGAAGCTGCGCACCTGGTTTGATATGGTGTATGCAATGTCTGCGCTGGCCCGGTCGTATCCCGTGCTGATGGACATCGCGCCGCAGGTGGCGCAAACCGTGAAGGAAGCGTTTGATGTTTCGTACGCACTGTGCACCCTTCGCCCGCATTACATCGAAGAAGAATTCACCCGCGAAAGCCCCAGCGCGCGCGGCGCGTTCCAAAACAGCGCGATCAGGCTGTATTATATCAGCGATCCATTGTGGGAGTTTGATATGAATCTGCGCACCCGCGACCGCATGATGTATGCCTGGGCGTGCACGCTGATGCACAAAGCGACAGCGGACGGCCGCTATCTGGATACCGCCCGCGAAATGGCGCGCGCCGTGTGCCAAAGCCAGTATGTGGATTATCAGAACCCCATTGACGGCGCGTATGGCTGCTTTTATGAGTTCAACGATGGCACGGACGCCATGATGCTGGAGTGGATACAAAGCAACAACCTGATGCTGGGCAATCAAACGCCGACCACCATGCTGCCTTTGCTGGATTTGCTCCGCGCCGCGCCGGATGATCCCGATGCCGCACTGTGGTATAACACGCTGCGCATTTATACAGAAAACTATGTGAAGGCGACCGCCTCACTGACGCCGCTTGGCATCTACCCCATTGCTGCGTACAAGAATGAAAAGCTTGGCGGGGTACGGTTTTTCCAAACACTGTCGCACGGCGCAACTTCTCACTTTGGCTTGTCCGCGCGCAATATGATGGAGCTGGCGCTGTACTTTGACGATGCGGCCATCCAGCGCCTGGCGGAGAACAACGTGCAGTATGCGGTTGGGCTAAACCCCGGCTTTCCCACGGATACAAGCCATAGCGCGTGGCGCTCCTACTCGCTGTTATATCTGGTGGGCAACCGCTCATACGCCGGGTATTACAACGGCGGCGCGTACCTCCCGCCCCTTGGCAGCGGCATCAACGGCTTCTCCGCCGCGGCGCAGTTCACCGTGCAATCCATCGCCAATGTGCCTGATTTGCCGCTGGGTATCATCACGGATACCGGCGCGTATCAGTTCAACGAAGATTATATTCCGCACGGGATGGGGTATTCATCCGGGGTGGCGGCGGTGGAAGCCACGAGCAGGCTGCCTATCCAAACCATGGTGAACGGCGTGCCGGTGGCTGTCACAGGCACATACGAAGGGGATGCCAAAGGGCAGCTCATCACCGATGCAAACGGCCAAACCGTGCTGGAGGGGTTGCCTTCGGGCACCCAGGTGACGCTTCGCTTCACCCACGAGAATATCACCGTAGAGCGCAGCTATACGGCAGTGGCGGGCACCGCGCCCGTCTGGCAGATTGATTTTGCCCAGTGCCTGGCGGTGGAGTTGAATGTGCCAGAGACACTCGCCGGCGCGGCGGAGGGCACACTCATCCTGCGCAACGCGGGCTCGGGCACTGTGCAGCCCACATTGACGCTGCTGTGCGATGGCGCCGCACTGGCATATGACGAACCGGCCATTGCACTGGAGCCCGGACAAAGCATGACCATTCCCTTCACATTGACTACCAACGGACAGGTGAAGCCCTACCTGGTGTATGCGCTGCTGACAACACCGGACGCTTCTGCATTATGCACGGCCTGGGGCTATGCGCAATAAACGTTAGGGAGAAAAAGGAGCATGATTTCAGCAAACCGCCCCCTTACAAGGCCTCGGCGGCTGATGCGGCAGATGGTTCGAAGCCGGTATATCTACCTGATGGCATTGCCCGGAGTGATCGCTATTTTTCTGTTCAGCTACATGCCGTTTTATGGCATCACGCTGGCTTTCAAGGATTTCAGCTACAAAGGGATTGCCAACAGCCCCTGGGTCGGGATGAAGCATTTTATCAACATCATGGGCGATGCGGAGTTCTGGAATGTCACCCGAAACACCGTGCTGATCTCTTTGGGACGCATCCTGATAGAATTTCCCGTGCCCATTATCCTGGCCATTCTGATGAGCGAGTTGACCGCCACGCGCTTCAAGCGCGTCGTGCAATCGGTGCTGTATTTCCCAAACTTCATATCGTGGGTGATTATCGGCTCGATCGTGTTCAGCATTTTCTCAGTCAGCAATGGCGCTGTCAACAACCTTTTGTATCAGATCACGGGCAAGCGCATTAATTTCCTGGTGGACAGCAATTTCTTCATCGTGCTGCTTTTTACCACCTCCATTTGGAAAAATGCCGGATACAGCATGATTTTGTACCTGGCGGCTATCACCAACATCGATAACGAACTGTATGAGGCGGCCACAATCGATGGCTGCGGGCGGTTGAAGCGCATGTGGCATATCACGCTGCCGGGGATCAATGTGATGGTCGTCACCATGCTGATCCTGGCGGTTGGCGGGATTATGAACGCGGGGTTTGATCAGATATTCAACCTCTATAACAGCATGGTGTACGATGTGGCGGACATCATAGACACCTATGTGTACCGCCTGGGCATGCGCAAGCTCTATTACAGCCAGGCGACGGCGGTGGGGCTGTTCAAATCGGTGATCAACTTCGCGCTGCTGATGGGCGTAAACATGCTGAGCAAGCGTGTCAGCGGCACCGGAATCTATATGTGAGGAGGGCAGCTATGACGCACAAGAAAAGAAAATGGACGGCGTTTGACGTTGTGCTGATCGTCCTTTTTGCAACGCTGGCGTTCATCTGCATATTCCCATTTTGGAATATCCTGATGATCTCCCTCACGCCCAATCAGTATTACATCCAAAATGGTGTCGTTCTTTTTTCAACAGAGTATACGCTGATCAACTATCAATACATTTTCACCTCGTCTCAGGTGCTGCAGGCGCTGTGGACCAGCACAAAAGTGTCCGTGGGTTATGTGGTATACAGCATGCTGCTGACCATCCCGCTGGCGTATGCGCTGTCCTCGCCCAAGTATCCGGGCAAGCGCTTATTGATCACCTATGTGCTGATCCCCATGTTCTTTGGCGGGGGGTTGATCCCCTTCTACATCCAAGTGAAGGATTTGGGGCTGCTGGAAAGCCTGTGGGCGCTGATTTTGCCCTATGGCATCAACACGTTTTACCTGATCATCATCAAAAACAGCTTCAGCAACATTCCGGCCTCATTGTATGAAGCCGCGCATATCGACGGCGCAAACGACTTTCGGCTGCTGGTCAGTGTAGCGCTGCCGTTGTCCATGGCAACCCTTGTCACGTTTTCGCTGTTCATGCTGGTGGACAAATGGAACGACTGGTTCAGCTCCCTGCTGTTCATCAATGATGTGAAGCAGTATCCACTGGCCAAGCTGCTGCGCGATATTGTGTATAACAACCTGAACGTTGGCAATATGACGGTGATGCCCGGCCAGACCACCACACAGCTGTATGCCGGCACCGATGGCATCAAGATGGCCACGGTGGTGATTGCCATTGTGCCCATTGTGTGTGTATACCCTTTCCTGCAGCGTTTCTTTATCAAAGGTGTGATGTCCGGTGCGATTAAAAGTTAGGAGGGATACCATGAAACGGTTCTTGATTCTTTGCCTGGTGCTGTGCCTTGCGGCAACCGGAGTGTGCGCTGCGGCGCAGGCGGAAAGCGCAAGCCAGAAGGTGTCTATTGCGTCCTGGGACGCAGGCAACTGGGGAAACGATGCTTTGGCAACCTACCTGGAGGAGCGCTTTCACATCAAGTTCAACTTCATTGGCCTGTCTACGGTTGATTTTGTAGAAAAAATCAACATCATGGCCACCGGCGATACGCTGCCCGATCTGTTCATGTATCCGGGCTACAGCGGCCTGATAAGCACGGTGATCAAATGGGCCAACGAAGATGTGATCAAGCCGCTGCCGGAGGATCTTTCGGCGTATCCGCACGTGAAAGAACTGATGGACACCTATGATTTCATGAAAATCAACGGCCGCCACTACTTCATCCCGCGCACCACGTTCTCGGACCCGGCTAACTCGTACTACACCCCTGCGCTGTGGGTGCGCAAAGACTGGATGAACAATCTTGGCATCACGGAAATGCCCACCACACTGGAAGGCTTTTACGAGCTGATGTGGCGCTTCACCTATGATGACCCGGACGGCAATGGCAAACAGGACACCTTTGGCGTCACGCCGGGGATTGGGCTGGAGTGGATTTTCTATGCCCATGGAATCGATATCAGCGGCTACATAATCGAAGACGGGCAGTACATCCCGGGCATGCTTTCCAAGCGCTGCGCGGAGGCGGTTGAGTACATCAAGCGCCTGTATGACAATGGGCTGATTGACCCGGATTTTGCCACCATCACCCTGGCAGACTCGGAAAACAATTTTGCAGCCGGACGCGCGGGGGTATGCTATCTGGTGGGCGAAGCCAGCCCGTTCCAGTATGTTTCGCTGGCGAAGCTGGCCGCAGTGAAGAGTGATTTTGAAGCCGAAACAGACCTTGATGTGCTGCCGCCGCCCAGCGCGGAAGGATACGACTATCTGTGTCAGCAAAACTATAATTTCTTTTGCGGCATGATGTTCTCCGCCAATGTGTCGGACGAGAAGATGGCAAGCTGCCTTGCGCTGTACGATTTCTTTTTGTCGGATGAGGGCGTGGCGTTTGGCCGCTACGGTGTAGAGGGCATATCGTTTGAATGGGTGGATGGCGAGCGTCAATCGTTGGTGACCAATGCGTTTTTGAAGGATCTGGCCGATGTGCAGCCCTCGTATCAGATTGCGCGTATCGCCAGCTGGGATACGGACGGCGCGTGGGAAAACCCGGAGATCCTGCCTGTGTATTCCGCCCTGGCGCAGAGGGTGCGCGATTTGTACGGCCCGCACATGAACGAATGGAAGCCCGAGATTGACTTTTTGCAGCTTCCCGCCAAGGAGAATTTCTCCGTCAGCGATTATTTCTGGAGTAGCATTTACAAGATCATCCTGGGCGGCACGGAGGATGTAGCCGCCGCGTGGGAGCCTGTGCGGCAGACCATGCTGAACAACCGGGGCGGGCAAAAACTGATTGACGAACTGAATGCTCAATAATTTGGTTGTGATTGCACAACTGAATATAAAAAAGGAGGGATTTCCCATGACCAAACGTTTTCTGATTTGCTTGATGCTGCTCCTTTTCTGCATGAGCACGGTGGCCTTTGCAGAGGAAGAAGCGGCGCCCGTGCCTGCTTTTTCGGATGCATTTGATGTCGATGAGCTCAATGCGGAAGTCTGGGCGGTTCAGGTGGCCGATGGCAGCGAGGGCTATTGGGCCGTCAAAGAGGGTGTGCTGGAGGGCGGCATCAACGCCTATGCCGATGGCTATGTCACCTACATTGGTGGGCAATTTACCGATGTGGCGATTGAATGCGATGTGACGCTTGCCTCCGGCAATGCCATCAGCCTGATTGCCCGTATGCAGGAAAACAACGGCGGCCAAGGCTATCAGCTGTTCTTTGACCAGTGGGACGGGCTGAAAATCTGCAAGCGCCCCTATGAAGTGCTGCTTAACCGCGGTGCGATCTCACCGGCTACGCTGTATCATGTGCGCTTCACTGTGCAGGGCACGACATTGACCGCCGATATTACCGACGTTGCGCAGGAATTGACCTTCAGCATCACCTGCGAAGATGCGACGTATACCGAGGCGGGCTATGTGGGCTTCTGTGTATTTGGCATGGGCACGGTGGCTCAGATCGATAACGTAGCGATTTACGACCTTTCCGAAAAATAATCCGCTGCAAAAAAGGGCCGCCGCAATGCGCGGCGGCTCTTCTATTCTTTGCTGTTTTGCCTGTATTGGCTGGGGGTTACGCCGTGCTGACGTTTGAACTGCTTGCAAAAGTGAAAGTAATCCTGATACCCGGCGCAGGCTGCCACTTGCTGGATAGAGAGTGACGTGCCATCCAGCAGCTCGCACGCACGTGCGATGCGCAGCAAGGTGAGGTAGCGGTTGAAGTTAAGGCCGCTCCCCTGGGAGAACAGCTCGGACAGATAAGAAACGCTCACATGCAGCTGCGCCGCGATCTGGGTGAGGGAGATGTCTTTGGTATAGTGCTTGTGCAAAAAAGAAATGGCCTGATTGTACCGCAGGTTGTACTCGTCTGCGGATGAGCGCGATTCTATGGCTGTGCAAAGGCTTCGCGCATCCGGGTAGGCCAGCGTGAGTGCCCGCACGTTTGCAAAACGGGCATCCCAGGCAAACCCCTCGCAATCGGCCAAGCGGTTGCATAAATCCATCAGATCGCCCATGGTTGCCACCAGCTTGAGGAGGCGAAGGTAGAGCTCGCCCGGCGGCAGCTGCCCGTCTGCCAGCTGTTTGGCAAGGCGGGCGATGACATCGGGATGGTCCGGGGCGTCAAAATAGGCGTCCGGGTGCATGGTGATAAATACGCGGTGCGCAGCGCTGTCTGCCCTGTCAAGCAATGTGCACAGTTGTGCCTGCTGCGGCGCGGGCGCACTGGCACCAAGGGACAGCTTCAGCCTTCCGGCGGCCTCAATCAGCGAGTGTTCCAGATACGGCGTATCCTCCAGGATATAGCGCGCTACGTCCCCGTCTGTGCCGATCAATTGACCGGCGGGGAAGAGCGTGTCCTGCGCAGCCTTGCCAAGCAGCGTCACGGCGCGCACACGGTCAAACGCAAGACGGCCTTCAAAGTGCTGCGAAACCGTTTGGCTTGCCGCGGGGTGGGATTGCGTGGTAAGATGAGCGCGCAGCTTTTGCACCAGCGCCGCCGCTTCTTCAAGGTCAATGGGTTTCAGCACAAAATCAAACGCGTTAAGGCGGATGGCTGATTTGGCCACCTCAAAATCGGCAAACCCGCTCACAATCACGCAAACCGTGTCCGGCGAAAGCGACTGCGCGCAGGAGATAATGCTCAGACCGCTTTCGCCTGCGATGCGGATGTCGGTGAGCAGCACATGTGGCGTCTGGTGCTCTAAAAAAGCAACCGCCTGCTCCACCGTTTCGCAGCGGCCCACCACCTCAAACCCATTCTCTCGCCACGGGAAGGCATTCTCCATCAGCCGCAGCGCCCAGGGCTCGTCATCCACCAGTAATACGGTATAGATAGGCATCATTCCTTTGCCATTTGATGAAAGGGTATTTGTATGGAGCTACAGATCAAGGCCATTGCCGGGAAACTTGCCTTCGCCGATGTGGAAGGGATATCGGTGGAGGTGGATATATTGCCGCAAGACGCGCGGTTCACCCCTGTATCCATTTTGCTTCGCCATGCTGCGGATTTTCTGCTGGATGATTGGCAGCTGTCCTTTGTGACCGATCGTCGTCCGGATTTTTGCTGGGCTCCGCAGTTGACGCCCGAGGACGGCCATGTGATCGACCGGCAGGTGTTCCGCTGCCCGGCGGCGGTGTTTGCGGGGCAGGGCTGGGTGACGGCGCTGCTGCCCGATCTTGGCGTGATGGCTGCATCACCGCAGCGATGGTATATGGATGTTGACGCGCCGGAGAGCCGCCTGTCCCTTGGCATGGGCGAGGCGGCGGTGGACGGGCATGTGCTGTTCCGGCGGATGCCGGGGCAGGTGCTGCGGGGCACAGAGACGCACATCGCCTGTTTTCTTTTCCATAGTGAAGCCCCGGAAGACGTGGAAAATCCATTCCGCGCCATTCTGGATTTTTATTGGAGGGCGGAGGGCGAACCGCTGTACTTGTCGGCCCCCCAGCCTCCCTACGCGGCCTATTGTGCCCATGCCTATGCCTGGGCGCTCGGCGGCTGGCCGGATGTGTGGCAGGAGTTTGAACTGGACGGGCGGCGCGTGGGTGCCCCGGCCTTCATTGTCAATTACACGCAAAGCCCGGGCGCAGCGGTGCCGGCCACCTGGCGCGAAAGCCTGTCTGTGTGGAACCAGGCGTGGTTTCAATCGCTTCGAAGCGCCGCCGGGCTATACCGCTATGCACAGCGTATAGGCGATTGGGCGCTGCGAGAGAAGGCGCTGCTGACCAAAGAACTGGCGCTGACCATGCCGCGTGCCCGTCATATTGCGCATGCGCCCGGACTCTTTTACAGCGTGGTGGCCACGCGCATGGCGCAGGAGGAGGGCCGCTTTCTGTCGCTGGGCTGGGGGCATAGGTACTTTGGCAACTCCAACCGCAACCCTGTGACAGCCAATATTGAGGATTCTCCTTTTCACCTGACGGATATGAGCCTGACCTGCCGTCAGATGCTCCAGTGGTATCTGGAGCTGGAACAGGATGAGCGGCTGCTTGAATACTGCGAAGAATACGCTGCGTCTCTTTTAGTATATCAGGATGTGCAAGGGTTCTTCCCTGCGTGGGTAGACCAGGCGGGGCAGCCCTTGCCACAGCTTGCACAATCGCCCGAGACCAGCGCGTCGGCGTGGTTTCTTGCCACGTTGTATACCATCCGTCAGGACGAGCGTTATCTGGACGCCGCCAAACGCGCACTAGACGCCGTGCTGCAGCATGTTGTGCCCATTGGCCGGTGGGAGGATTTTGAGACCTACTATTCCTGCTGCCGCTATGGCGGCGACCACCTGGGCAAAAAGTTTGAGCGAAACGGCATGTTCAAGCAATGCAATTTCTCGATGTACTGGACAGCCGAGGCCTGCTATGCGCTGTATCAGGTGTCAGGGCATCCGGGCTACCTGAACGCAGGACGGCGGGTGCTGGATGAGCTGTTGATGACGCAGGCCGTGTGGAACCCGCCCTATCTGGCCGCCCCGGTGTTTGGCGGCTTCGGGGTGATGAACTGCGATGGGGAATGGCTGGACGCCAGGCAGAGCCTATTTGCAGAAATCATCCTGCGCTATGGCGAGGCGCTGCATTGCCGGGAATATCTGCAGCGTGGGCTTGCTGCGCTGAATGCTTCCTTTGTGCTGATGTACTGCCCGCAGAACCCGGCGGTCAGTAAAGCCTGGGAACAGAAATATCCTTTCTTTGGCGCGCCCGATTACGGCTTCATGATGGAGAACTACGGGCATGACGGCTTCCCTGAAACCGCAATGGGCGAGTTTGCGATCTTTGATTGGGGCGCAGGCGCGGCATGCGAGGCGTATCAGCGAATCCTTGATCATTATCCGGAGTTATTCTAAACCACTTCCATTTCTGCGGGCGGCGGCAGGGGCGGGAAAGTAGGGGAGGGCAGCGTCTGATACCAGAACGCTGTCGTGGCCAGATCATCCTGCAAAGGCTTGAACCGTCCGTCCCCGCCCCAGCCCAGCGCTTGCACATCCACCTTCAAGCGTTCCTTGAAACAAATGGGGTCTGCAATATGCCAGCGGTACATGCCAAAGCGCGTCTGGGATTGATATAAGCCGTCCGGCTGTATCACCTGGGGCAGCCCCGCGTAGGGCGTGCAATAGGTTTCATAGCGTGCCTTGGCGGTATTTTCGAAGTTGTACGCGCCACAAAAATAATCCTCCGTGCCGGTGGTGCAGATAGTGGGAAAATCCTTGTCCGCATCGATATAAAACTTCACCTCACCCTCGCCCCACCAGCCCACGTTGTTGGAGCCCCAGCACATGTAGGTGCCGGCGTATTGCCCGCGCCCCTGGGTTTCGACGATCAGGTGGGGCTTTTTGTATGCCGTGGGATTGCTGCGGCGAAACTGCGCGTGGAAGTATAAAACCTCTGCCGGCAGCTCCCGAAGTGTATAATCAAATTGATAAAAGAGTGTGGCAGGCATCTTCCAGCGGTTTTCCAAAGTAATGCGGCAACGGCGCAGGAAGGGCATGCGCCAATAGCAATTGAACGCTTTGCCGGGGTTGACGCACACTGTTTCGGATACGACGGGCACATAGCGCCCCCAGCCGCAGGCAAAAAAATCACCCGCTGGGCATTCCACGGCGGGGACATCGGTATCCTCCCAATAAAAGCGCAGGATCAAATCCCGCCAGCGGTTCACGCCGCGAAGCCAGGGAAGGGTGCCTGGGGCTTCCGGCTGCGCAAAGGTCATCCACAGATGCGTCAAACAGCCCGGGCCTTCGATATCGCAGAGGGTTGCCGTTTCGCCCGGCGCTATGCCAATGCAGGGGCGTGCTTTCCAGCCCACGCCCAGCAGCCCTGCGCAGCCGTCCGGGTCGGGGATGCTTCTGCCGCCGCCGCCCGGTTCGCCCGTGGGGTTTTCCGGTGTAATGGCGCGGCTGCGGGTGTTTGTCGGGAGCCACAAATCATCCAATCTGGTAAACGAATTCAAAGCAATTCCTCCTCCGCACTGATTGACAGATAGGATATTATATCACCCTAAAAACACATGCGGCTATGGCCAGGCTTCGAAAGGGTTGTGCTTTTTTCGTCATTGAATGCGCAGCAGAACCTGCACATACTCCGGCCTTGGCACAGAAACGGTAACGCAATCCACATGCTTGCCCATCAGGTACAGGCGCCTTGTGATGTTGGTGAGCGCCAGCCCGTTGTTAATGCGCACTTCATCGGGGGATAGCGCAGCTTCCGAAAGCCGCGCGTTGATTTCGTCCGCGTCTGCTTGCGTCAGCTTGCCGCCGCTGTTTTCTACGGCCAGGAAGAAGGCGTCGCCCTCACTGTATGCGCGGATGCGCAGATCGCCGTTGCCACGCACACGCTCCAGCCCGTGCATGAACGCATTTTCGATCAGCGGCTGCAGGGTCATGCGTGGGATCATATGCTCTTTCATAGGCTCCGGCACGTCTATCAAAAGCTTTGTCTGGTGACCAAAGCGGTTGCGCATGATCTCCAGATACCGCTGCGCACAGTCCAATTCGCGCGCGAGCGGAACCATCATTTCCGGTGCGCAGGCATAGCGGTAGATATAGGCCAGCGCCGAGGTAATGGCCATAATATCCAGCGCTTTATGTTCCAGCGCAATGCCCTGGATGCAATCGAGCGTGTTGAACAAAAAGTGGGGATTGATCTGGCTTTGAAGGGCGAGAAACTGGCTTCGCTGCTCGCTCAACTGCAGCTGATACAGGTCGTTTTGTGCCTCCAGTTGCAGCGCGGCTGATTGCTGCAGATCGTCCAGCAGGCTGTTGATGCCATCGGCCAGAATGCCCAGCTCGTTATTGCCCGGGGGCTTGACCCGTATGGCGTGGCCGTTTCGCCGGATATGCGCCATATCCTGCACCATATCGCGGATGGGATGGTAGAGGTTGAGCAGCATCAGCCCCGCCAGTCCAACCACCACCAGCAGGCACAGAACCGACAGCGTGGCGGTTATCAACGTAATATGCTGCCCCTGGTTGTTGAGAATATCAACCGGCACAGTGATCAGCAACTGCCATTCCGGCTGGCCGATACGCGCCATGATGGCGTAATACTGTTGGTTGTTGTATTGGATTTGCTGCAGCGCATCGCTGTCAGGGCTGAGCACGCTCAGTATATCCCAAGGGTTCTCCAGGTGGTTTGGATTATAGACGACATCCAGCCCCGCATCAAAAACAAGGCAGGATGCGCTTGCAAAAATGGGGTCAGGATCGCCCATGTCCAGTATTTCTTCCATATCCAGCACCACAACCATTGTGCCGATTCTTTGACGGAAGTTATCGGACAGCGTGGATAGAATCGGGCTGATGTAGGCGCAGTAGGTATATTTTTCTTCAAAATCAGTGAAGATTGGCGTGTAATAGGGCTTGGTAAAAGCGTCGTCTGTCAGCGGAATATTCAGCTGCATAAAAGAAAACGCGGCCACAGAATCCTCAATCATGGACAGGGTGGAGTTGCCGCTGTATATCTTGGCCATCACAATGGCATGATTCATCTGCGCCATGCTGTTCAGGTTTTTTGTAAATGCCTTGTGCAGGTAATAATCGTAGGAGCCCATCAGGTACTCCTGCAGCCCCGCATCGCCGGTGATGTTGTCCACGGCATTGGTCATGTTGGAGCAATCAGAGTATACCTTTTGCTCCAATTGCGCACAGATGCCGGAAAAGTAAATCTGCGCCTGCGTTTGCAATTCCTGCAGCGAGGCGTGGTGAAGCAGCAGATTGACGCTGAGCATCACGGTAAATATAATCCCTATCATTGTGATAATCAGCGTTTTTATACGGATGTTCGTCAGCCTTTGAATCAAATATTTCATATGCGTATACCATCCTGATTTGCCGTCTATCCCGGATTGACTTCATTATACGTACAGATTTGGGGCATGTCAACAACGTGCTTTCCCCTCAAAAGCAAAATTATTTGAGAATAAACCTATAAAGTTGAGAAAATCACTTGACGATTGCAAAACATTGTGATATAGTCTAAAATTGCATCAGTATCGTATGATGCGCATGGTATCCCTATGTCATGAACGGATGGTATGTTTTTCCGGGAGGGCGCTGCGGGATACAATTCGCATGCAATCGGCACTGGGCAGAATAAAGGGGTGATAGCTTTTATGGTGCACGAGGTCCAAATGGGGAAGCTCCGCACACGCATGAGTTTCTCGCGCATTGACGAAGTACTGGACATGCCCAATCTGATTGAGGTTCAAAAGAACTCCTATCGGCGGTTCTTGACGGAAGACCTCAAGGAAGTATTGGCGGATGTATCTCCCATTACCGATTACAGCGAAAATCTGGTACTGGAATTTGTCGATTACTCGCTGGACAGCACGCCTAAGAACTCCGTAGAGCGCTGCAAGGAACGCGATTTAACGTTCGCCGCGCCGCTCAAGGTGTTCGTACGCCTCAAAAACCGCGAAACCGGTGAAATTAAAGAATCCGATGTGTTCATGGGCGATTTTCCTTTGATGACCGAACATGGCACGTTTATTATAAACGGCGCAGAACGCGTCATCGTCAGCCAGCTGGTGCGCTCGCCCGGCTCGTATTATGGTTGCCAGATCGACAAGGCCGGCAAACGCCTGTACTCCGCGCAGATCATCCCCAACCGCGGCGCGTGGCTGGAATACGAAACCGATAGCAACGATGTGCTGTGGGTGCGTATTGACCGTGCCCGCAAGCTGCCCATCACGGTGCTGCTTCGTGCACTGGGCTATGGCACCGATCAGCAGATTATCGATCTTCTGGGCGAAGAAGAACGCCTGATGACCACCCTCACCCGCTCGGACAACGCAAAATCCGAAGGCCAGGGCCTGGTTGAAATTTATAAACGCCAGAAACCCGGTGAGCCGCCCACCGAAGAGGGCGCACGCCAGCTGCTGCGCAGCCTGTTCTTTGATCCCAAGCGCTATGATTTGATGCGCGTGGGCCGCTATAAGTTCAACAAAAAGCTGGGCGTAGCCTCGCGTATTGCTGGCCAGATTGCGGCAGAAGACATCACCAGCCCCGTCACCGGCGAAGTGCTGGTCAAAGCTGGCGATACCATTGCCCGCGAAGTGGCTGTGGACATCCAAAACGCCGGTGTCAACGTGGTGCATGTGCGCTGCGAAGAGCAAGTGCTGCGCGTGCTGGGCAACAACTTTGCCGATGCTGCGGGCTATCTGCCCTTTGATCCCAAAGAAGTTGGCATTTTGGAAATGGTGCATCTGCCCACTCTGCTTGAGCTCATCCAAAACACACCGGAGGACGACCTCAAGCGCGTGGTGCGTGAGAACGCCTCCCGCCTGGTGCCCAAGCACATTATTATTGATGATATCGTGGCGTCTGTCAGCTATCTTTTGGGCATGCCCTATGGCATTGGCGTGACGGATGATATCGATCACCTCGGCAACCGCCGCCTGCGTAGCGTGGGCGAGCTATTGCAAAACCAGGTGCGCATCGGCCTGTCCCGTCTGGAGCGCGTGGTGCGCGAGCGCATGGCCATCCAGGACGCTAACGATGTAAAGCCGGGCGAGCTGATCAACATCCGCCCCGTGTCCGCCGCCATCAAGGAGTTCTTTGGCTCTTCCCAGCTGTCCCAGTTTATGGACCAGCCGAACCCCCTGGCGGAACTGACACACAAGCGCCGTCTGTCCGCCCTTGGCCCCGGCGGCCTCAACCGCGACCGCGCGGGCATGGAAGTGCGCGACGTGCACTATTCTCACTATTCCCGCATCTGCCCCATTGAGACGCCTGAAGGCCCCAACATCGGTTTGATCGGCTCTCTGGCCACCTATGCCCGCATTAACGAGTACGGCTTCATCGAAGCGCCCTTCCGCGATGTGGATAAGGAAAAGGGACAGGTCACGGACACCATTGTGTACATGACAGCGGACGAAGAAGACAACTATATGGTCGGCCAGGCGAAAGAGCCTTTGGACGATGACAACAAGTTTATCAACAAATACGTCACCGTACGCTGGCGCGACGAAATCATCGAAGTGCCCGCCAATCAGGTGGACTATATCGACGTCAGCCCCAAGCAGGTGGTATCTGTTGCCACTGCTATGATCCCCTTCCTGGAGAACGACGACGCCAACCGCGCGCTGATGGGTTCCAACATGCAACGTCAGGCCGTGCCGCTGCTCGTGCCAGAAGCGCCCATCGTGGGCACCGGCATGGAGTACAAGGCCGCGCATGACTCCGGCGTTGTGACGCTTTCCAAGCACGCGGGCGTTGTGGAATCCGTGGCGGCAGACGAAGTGATCATCAAGGACAGCCTGGGCAACCGCCACAGCTACAAGCTGATCAAGTTTGCCCGCTCCAACCAGGGCACATGCATCAACCAGCGTCCCCGCGTCAGCAAAGGCCAGATCATCGAAGTGGGCGATCTGATTGCCGACGGCCCCTCCACCGAAAAGGGCGAGATCGGCCTTGGCCGCAACGTGCTGATCGGGTTTATGACCTGGGAAGGCTACAACTATGAAGACGCTGTGCTGATCAGCGAAAAGCTCGTCAAAGAAGACAAATACACCTCGATCCATATAGAAGAGTATGAGTCTGACGCCCGCGAAACAAAGCTCGGGCCGGAAGAAATCACCCGCGACATCCCCAATGTGGGCGAGGACGCGCAGAAGGATCTGGACGAGTTTGGCGTGGTACGCATCGGTGCAGAAGTGCGCTCCGGCGATATCCTGGTGGGCAAGGTCACCCCCAAGGGTGAGACAGAGCTGACCGCGGAAGAGCGCCTGCTGCGCGC
This sequence comes from Eubacteriales bacterium, assembly GCA_031547595.1. Taxonomy (GTDB): domain Bacteria; phylum Bacillota; class Clostridia; order Christensenellales; family Aristaeellaceae; genus JAVBRU01. The sequence goes on along the minus strand of JAVBRU010000049.1, from coordinate 41,292 downwards.
CATCTTTGGCGAAAAGGCCCGCGAAGTGCGCGACACCTCCTTGAAGGTGCCCCACGGCGAGGGCGGTATCGGGGTGGATGTGAAGACTTTTACCCGCGAGAACAAAGACGAGCTTTCCCCGGGCGTCAACGAAATGGTGCGCGTATACATCGCGCAAAAACGTAAAATCAGCGTGGGCGATAAGATGTCCGGCCGCCACGGCAACAAGGGCGTTGTGTCCCGCATCATGCGCGAAGAAGACATGCCTTTCCTGCCCGATGGCACGCCGCTTGAAATCGTGCTCAACCCCCTGGGCGTGCCCAGCCGTATGAACATCGGCCAGGTGCTGGAAGTTCACCTTGGCATCGCGGCCAAAACGCTGGGCTGGCATGTGGCTACGCCGGTGTTTGATGGTGCCAGCGAGATCGACATCGAAAACTGCCTCAAGCAGGCCGGGCTTCGCAGCGATGGCAAGACCACGCTATATGACGGCCGAACCGGCGAGGCGTTTGAAAACCCCGTCACGGTGGGCTATATGTACTTCCTCAAGCTGCACCACTTGGTGGACGATAAGATGCACGCCCGCTCTACCGGCCCCTACTCCCTCGTCACGCAGCAGCCTCTGGGTGGCAAGGCCCAGTTTGGCGGCCAGCGCTTTGGCGAAATGGAAGTGTGGGCGCTGGAAGCCTACGGCGCTGCCAACACCCTGCAAGAAATCCTCACCGTCAAATCGGACGATATCGTAGGCCGCGTCAAGACGTACGAGTCCATCGTCAAGGGCAACAACATCCCTGCCCCCGGTGTGCCGGAGAGCTTTAAGGTGCTGATCAAAGAATTGCAGTCCCTGGCGCTGGATGTGCGCGTGCTGGGCGAAGACAAACGCGAGATTCAAATCCGCGAGCTCGACGACGAGGACGACGACATCAACGATGCGCTGCCGCCCGGCCGCGAGGCTCTGGCCGAAGCCTTGGAGGAAGACCTGCAAGGTGCCGACGAAGAAGCCCTTGGCCTGGACGACGATCTGGGGCTGGACGACGACTTTGCCGACTTTGAAGTAGATGATGTCCTGGATGACATCAACCTGGACGACGATATTGAATAAGCGGCGATGCGGAGGGAGTACAATACATGTTTGAATTGACCAACCTTGATTCCATCCAAATCGGCATGGCTTCGCCCGAACAGATCCTCGCATGGTCTTTCGGCGAGGTTGCCAAGCCGGAAACCATCAACTACCGCACGCTCAAGCCCGAACGCGATGGATTGTTCTGCGAACGCATCTTTGGGCCGCAAAAGGACTGGGAATGCAACTGCGGCAAATATAAGCGCATCAAGTTCCGCGATAAAGAAAAGGTCTGCGACAAGTGCGGAGTCCAAATCACCCGCGCCAAGGTGCGCCGCGAGCGCATGGGCCATATCCAGCTTGCCGCGCCTGTCAGCCACATCTGGTATTTCAAGGGCATCCCCAGCCGCATGGGCATGCTGCTGGACGTGTCCCCCCGCGCGCTGGAAAAGGTGCTGTACTTCGCCTCCTACATCGTGCTGGATGCCGGTATCGAAGCGAACACCAAGGTCGCCAAGAACGACCTGATCACCGATTCCAAGTATCGCGCCATTCTGGCCATGCCGGAAGAAGAGCGCGGCAATTTCCGCGCGGGCATCGGTGCGGAGGCTGTGAAGGAAATGCTGCTGGCGCTGGATCTGGAAGCGCTGAGCGTTTCCTTGAAAGCCGAAATCGCTGATCTGATCGAAAAAGAACGCGACCGCGACAGCGAAGGCCAGAAGCGCACCCACGCCATCAAGCGCCTGGAAGTGGTGGAAGCCTTCCGCCAGAGCAAGAATAAGCCCGAATGGATGATTCTGGACGTTGTGCCCGTCATCCCGCCGGATCTTCGCCCCATGGTGCAGCTGGACGGCGGCCGCTTCGCAACGAGCGACCTCAATGATCTGTACCGCCGCGTGATCAACCGCAACAACCGCCTCAAGCGTATGCTGGAGCTGGGCACCCCCGATATCATCGTGCGCAACGAAAAGCGCATGCTGCAGGAAGCCGTGGACGCGCTGATTGATAACGGCCGCCGTGGCCGCGCGGTCACTGGCCCCGGCAACCGCCCGCTCAAATCTCTGTCCGACCTTCTGCGCGGCAAGCAAGGCCGCTTCCGCCAGAACCTGCTGGGCAAGCGCGTGGACTATTCCGGTCGTTCCGTTATTGTTGTGGGCCCGGAACTCAAGCTCTATCAGTGCGGCCTGCCCAAGGAAATGGCGCTGGAGCTGTTCAAGCCCTTCGTGATGGAGCGCCTTGTCACCCAGAAGCTGGCGCACAATGTGAAATCCGCCAAGCGCATGGTGGAAAAGATCAAGCCCGAGGTATGGGACATCCTGGAAGGCGTGATCAAAGAGCACCCCGTGCTCCTCAACCGTGCGCCCACGCTGCACCGCCTGGGTATCCAGGCCTTCGAGCCTGTGCTGGTAGAGGGCAAGGCCATCAAGCTGCACCCCCTGGCCTGCACCGCCTATAACGCCGACTTTGACGGCGACCAGATGGCTGTGCACGTCCCGCTGTCCATGGAAGCTCAAGCCGAAGCCCGCTTCCTGATGCTGGCGGCCAACAATATCATGAAACCCCAGGACGGCATGCCCGTTATTTCTCCTGCACAGGACATGGTTATCGGCTGCCACTACCTCACCATCAACCGCCCCGATGCCGATGGTGCGGGCCGCATGTTCTCCTCGCCCGAGGAAGCGATGATGGCTTACCAGTGCAAGCAGATCAGCCTGCAAGCGCCCATCAAGGTCCGCATCAAGCGCACCTTTGAGGGCGTGACCGAGCGCCGCATCATCGATTGCACCCTCGGCCTGCTGATCTTTAACGACGTGATCCCGCAGGATCTGGGCTTCAAGCCCCGCACCTGCCTGGACGACATGTTTGTGCTGGAGATCAACAACCGCGTCATCAAGAAGGACCTGACCGCCATCGTGGAGCGCTGCTTCCGCGTGCATGGTGCGGGCGACACCGCTGCGGTGCTGGACGCTATCAAACACCTGGGCTATACGTATTCTACCCGCGGCGCGATCACCGTGTCCGTCAGCGATATCATTGTTCCCGAAGAGAAGGAAATCTGGCTGAAAGAAGCGGACGACATGGTGGAAAGCATCCACCGCAGCTACCGCCGCGGCCTGATGACCGATGACGAGCGTTATCGCCGCATCATCGAGCTGTGGAACAACACCACCAACCGCCTGAAGAACCGCGTGATGGAAGTGCTGCCGCCCTACAACCCCATCAACATGATGACGGGTTCCGGCGCCCGCGGCAGCGCGGGCCAGGTGGCCCAGCTGGCAGGTATGCGCGGCTTGATGGCTTCGCCCTCCGGCAAAACCATTGAGCTTCCGATCCGCGCCAACTTCCGCGAAGGCCTGAACGTTCTCGAATTCTTCATGTCCTCTCACGGCAGCCGCAAATCCTTGGCTGATACCGCGCTGCGTACGGCAGACTCTGGTTACCTTACCCGCCGCCTGGTGGACGTGGCCCAGGAAGTCATCGTGCGCGAGGTAGACTGCTTTGAAACCCGCAGCGAAAAGGTGCGCGGCATCAGTGTGCAGCCCATCGGCGAGATCGAGCAGATCGATGACCGCATCCGTGGCCGCTATGCTGCCGAGGATGTGTATCACCCCATTACCGGCGAACTCCTCGTGCACGTCAACGAATTGATCGATTACGACAAAGCGTCGATGGTGCGCAAGGCGGGCGTTGTGAAGATGAATGTGCGCAGCGTCCTCACCTGCCGCAGCGAAACCGGCGTTTGTGCCCGCTGCTATGGCATGAACCTTGCCCATGGCGGCAATGTGGACATCGGCGAAGCGGTGGGTATCATCGCGGCCCAGTCCATCGGCGAGCCCGGCACGCAGCTGACAATGCGTACCTTCCACACCGGTGGCGTTGCCAGCGTGGAGGATATCACACAAGGTCTGCCCCGTGTTGAAGAACTGTTCGAAGCGCGCAAGCCCAAGCGTGACGCCACTTTGGCCGAAATTGCAGGCAAAGTCAGCCTCACTGAGAACAAGAAAAAGCGCGAGATCACCGTCATCAGCGAGGACGACCCGAACGAAAAGAAGGTCTACCAGATCCACTATGGCTCCCGCCTCAAGGTGCAGGATGGCCAGGATGTGCAGGCTGGTGACGAACTGATCGAGGGCTCCATCAACCCGCACGATCTGCTGCGTATCCTCGGTATCAAGGCCGTGCAGGAATACCTGCTCAAGGAAGTTTTGAGTGTGTACCACTCCCAGGGCGTTAAGATTGCCGATAAGCACATTGAGGTGATCGTCCGTCAGATGCTGCGCAAGGTGCGCGTGGAAGACAGCGGCGATACCGAGCTTCTGCCCGGCTGCCTGATCGATATTTTCCGCTTTGAAGAAGCCAACGAAAAGACCATCACCGAAGGTGGCCGCCCCGCCATCGCCAAGCGCGTGCTGCTGGGTATCACCAAGGCGTCTCTGGCTACCGAAAGCTTCCTCTCTGCTGCGTCCTTCCAGGAGACCACTCGCGTGCTCACCGAAGCCGCTATCAAGGGCAAGGTCGACCCGCTGATGGGCCTGAAGGAGAACGTCATTATTGGCAAGCTGATCCCTGCCGGTACGGGCCTCAAGCGCTACAAGAATATCGAGCTGCAGGAAACCTATTAATTGATTTGAAAAGCCGGAAAGGGTATGTGCCTTTTCCGGCTTTTTGCGTGCCAAGCTAAATATTTCAACCCCATTTCTCGTATAAACGGGCGATATAATCTTCTGCCAGATAGGTGCACGCAAGCTTTTTCATTTCATTTACAGGGTGATTGCGTATTGCATACCGGTATCAAATCGTTCCCATATCAGCACCGCAGAATCGCTGTTTTGGATCACCTGCCGGAAGCTATTGTGCAATGCCTCGCGGTGGTTTCCTTCTTTATCCGGGGGATACTCTGTCAGTTTGATGCCGTTGCCCATCGCATATTCGTCGGCAAAGGCGCAGTAAAGACCGTGGCCGCCAATGACGACAATTTCTGTTACGTTTGGGGGCAGATAGTGGGCAACTGTAACGGTGTGAAATAAGTCGTAAATACGCGGTAAACGGGAGGACGGCACGGGAAAAACCGGGAAACGCCGATACATCAAGGGTTTGAGCGGGAGGGTGCACATAAAAAGCACCAACACGGCGGCGTGAGATAAACTAAAACAATTTTGAAAAGGGCTGCAAAACGCGGCCTTTTTTGCTTTTTGGAGCATTTGACACTTGATGGCACTGCGCCCGTGTTAAACGCGTTAAGTATATTATTCTGAATTTTATTCTATGCTGTTACCCAACTGTGCCTTTGTGAGCGATGATCGCATATTTTGCTTGACCAGTCATTACTCTAATCAAGGCACAGTCTATGTAGTGATGGAGTGCAAGGTTGAAACCTTGCCAGGCAACGAGCGCTATACTCCTGTACTATCTGGCGTCCCAGCTAATTCTCAAATTATTACAGGCTGGGACAGGCCGATTTCAACTGGGATGAATCAGTGTCCAGCGCATTCATCAGGGCAAATATTCTTGAAAAAAGGGATATTGGAGCGGGCGTTTTGGTGTGTACAAGGAGGCGAAGAACGGACCATTAACATTGCAAGCATCCATATCATAAAATACATGGAGGGGGCATGTGCATTTTTGATGGATGCCAGCAGTTTGATTGTGCAACAATTCCCCTTGAGAAACTTAATCAGGCCCTGTGAATTGGTGCCGAAAGTGTGAGAGCAATTATGAGAAAAAGCGATTGTCCCTGCTGTGGACAAATGACTGATTCGAGTCGATATGGTGTGGCGTGCAGCTTTACGCCTAAGGACTCTTATATGTTTAATCCGTGCATACAGTGTGGTTTTTGCAGTTGCGCACGCTTTTGCCCAACACCACCCATGCCAGTTATCTTGTATCCCGCAATTTGTGCTGTTATCGAGGAATTGTCCATCATCTTTGGCATAGCGCAGCCTGGCAATTGGGTGCACGTATGTGTGGACGGGACCTGCCAAGCCGTGATGGCCGATGCAAACGGGAAATGGCGTTTGACACTTACCCAGCCACTGGACGAAGGCAAGCATTTGATCACAGCGTCGCAAACGAACTGCTGCGAAAAAACAAGTGCCAGAGCAGTGGTGGAGTTTACTGTGTGTTTGATGCCGGACGCGCCGATCATTCTGTTCCCTGAGCCTGGCGATGTTACCGGTACTTTGTCTCTGATTTCCGGTACAGCGGAACTAGGCAACACAGTTCGCGTGTGCGTTGATAACGTCTGCCAAACAGTGACTGCTGACAGCGACGGACAATGGAACGCACTGCCTGCACAGCCATTGACAGAGGGGGCGCATGTGATAACGGCTGCCCAGACAAACAACTGCGGCAAAACGAGCGACCCGGTTATGGTTCCGTTTTCCGTCAATCCTTGCTTGGACTGCCCGGAGCCGGAAGCCCCAGTCATTACGGCACCGGAGGATGGCGCCATATTGAATACGCCGCTGCCGTTGATCCAAGGAACGGCGCAGCCAAACGCCGCTGTGCTTGTATGCGTGGAGGATGACTGCACGACCGTTATGGCGGACGAAGCCGGTATGTGGTCTTTGCAAGTGACTGATCCGCTTACGGACGGAACTTATCAAATCAGCGCATCTCAGACCAATGAATGTGACTGCACCAGCCCGCCTGCGCTGTCCACTTTTACCATTGACTTGTTCGTATGCCCCACGCCGCCTGCCCCCTTGATTGTAGCACCGGCACCTGATGAAATTGTTTATGACACACAGCCTTATATTGTGGGCCAGGCTGAACCGGAAAACACCGTAACGGTGTGTGTTGACAGCGTGTGCATCAGCACCGTGGCCAATGAAAATGGAGAATGGAGCATACAAGTGCCCGAAGAGCTGGCCATCGGGACGCATACTGTGGAAGCCACCCAGACGAATGCGTGCGGGGAAACAAGCACCGCAGCATCTGTCTCTTTCAGCGTTGCGGTTCCCGTGAACGAGTTGGATATAACGGAGCTTGTGCGCGGCCAAACCTTCCGTACCGTGGATGTGACATTCGAAGTTGGCCAAATGTCCGGCCCGTGGACTGTGTATTATTTGCTGCTTGATCCCAATCTGCCTGCGCCCACCGAAGCCGAGGTGATCGGATATGACGATCCGGCTACGCTGACCAATGGTCAGGTGGCACGGGGCGTGTTCATCCAGCCGCAGCAAAGCAACGTTACGGTTCAGCGGGTTTTGCCGGGGCGCGAAGTGCCCTCCCCGTTGCCGGAGGAGACCGGCGTGATGGACGGCCAGCGGTATATCCTTTATATGGTTGGTGTTGTGACGGTTTCACAAACCACCGGTCTTGTATACTCGCCTGAAACTGCCATTGGGATGCCCTTTGCTGGCGGTGCGGGCACAGCGGCGCAGCCTTTTATGATACAGGAGCTGACTGTCGCGGATTTTGTGGATTATCCTGACCTTGTTGCGGGGCATCCTGCAAACCGTGCAGGCGTGGATGAGACTGCACGGCAGCTGGATAATATCGAGGGGATGCAGGTGCTGTACGATCAGGACCCGCAAAACGGCATATCTGGCTCGTTGACCCTTGTGTATGACATACAGACCGATTTCGACCTGGCGAATTACGCAAACGCCTATGGCGGCAACGGCTGGCGGCCAATCGGCAACTATGATGCCACCCATTACACGCCAGCGGTGGCACTTCACATTTTCAGCGGCACTTTGCTTGGCAACTCCCATGCCATCAACAATCTTTCCATGACGCCAACAGGGCAAGCGAATACGCGATGGGTACAATTTGTAGGATTCATTGGCTATGCACTGGGGGCGACGATATTAAATCTGACCCTATCGCAAGTGAGCGTAGTGCCTATCCCTGTTTTGCCAGCGGCGTCGGGGTTTGCAATGCGCACCGCCGCTTTATGTGCCTACGCAAGAAACTGTACGTTTGAAGGGCTGTCTGTTTTGGCTGCCACATTGACAATGGATTTTGGAGCAAACGCCGCCACCTATATTGAAGCCGGAGGGGTTGCCGGAGAACTCATCAATGGAACGACGCAAGACGTCCATATTGAAGGGGTTTTACTGTCCGATAGCTCAGGCACCTACAACTACTATGGCGGCCTTGCGGGATATGCGCATAATGATTCATTTGCCCAGAGCATTCAAAATATTACGGTTTTGAGTGTGAGCTGTACGAACTTCCTGGGAACCAGCATGTATGCCGGCGGAATGATCGGGTATTGTAACGCGATCAACGGTGTGACGGTTGAAACCGTTGGATCGCAAAACACCGTGTTGCAAGCCGCAAGGGCTTATTCCGGTGGGGTAATTGGCTATTTGCGTGTTGCAGCGCCGGTGAGCTTTGCTGCGCTAACCGTTTCAAGCCCTGTTATCGCATCGCAGACATCCGGATACTACACGGGTGGCGTGATTGGCTATACGCAGGTCTACCAGGCGCTGACAATGACAGGCATTGATGTTCATGGCGCCAATGTGCGCGCCGCATATGCCTCGGCCGGGATCATCGGCTGGATGAGCATACAAAACGGCGCTCAGATTGATATTGGTCGATTTACGGTGAGCGCCACTGTCCAAGTGAACAGCTCTTATGGCGGCGGAGCCTTTGGTCAAATCGACCGATACAAGACTTCAACGCTCTATATCCACGATGGCCAGGTGTTGGCCGGAAGCAGCATCACAGCTGCCGGTAATTCCGGTGGGCTGGTGGGTGACTTGATGCATACGACGGAAAACTCATTTGCATATATTCAGAACTGCCAAAGTGCTGCAGATGTGACCGGGACTGGAAGCAATAACGGGGGATTGTTTGGATTTTGCAGTGTATCGGCATTATCCAATTGCAAATCCACTGGCCGTGTGTCCGGTGGAGCCAGCCTGACAGGCGGCTTCATAGGCAGCGGTGGGCCCTTCTATATCACCGGCTGTGTTGCTACCGGCGCGGTATCGGGTGCTGCTTATGTGGGCGGTTTTGTTGGCAGCATTACCGTGGGAACAGTGCTGGCTTCCGATTTTGCACCTTTCCCGGCAACCCAAAATCTCGTTGAGCTGTGCTCGGTACGTGCGCCGTTTGTTACAGCTACCGGAGAATACGTGGGTGGATTTTCCGGACGCTCTATTGGCATGACGTATGACCAATGCTATGTGCTTGCAGCTGTTATAGCACAGACAAACAATCATGCAGGCGGGTTCATTGGCCATTCTTATACGCCAAACCCGGGGCTGGACGATGGATTAATGCAAAATTGCTACGCGATAGGGAGTGTTACCGGCCCAGGCAATATGTATGGCGGGCTGGTGGGGGAAAGCCGCTTGCCCATTCTGAACAGCTATAGTGCCGCCGAGCAAGTTGCGGGGCAAACCGAAATAGGTGGCATAGCGGGCGCTTGCACGCGCACCACCAGCACCATTACGGCAAGCATTGCCCTTTGCGGAACAGTAGCCGCACAAGGCGCGCTTTCCCGCCGCATTACAGCATCCAATACAGGCCCTGCCACTCTGCGCAATAACTATGCAGTGGATAGCCTGGTGTTGATTAGAAACGGGGTAGTTGTGGCACCGGTGGTAAGCACCTCCGGAGTAGATGGCGGCACTGTTACACTCGCAAACCTTTCCGCGCAGCTGACTGCTATTGGCTGGAATACAACAACAATATGGGACACCGCTACCATTGCGACACTTGGCCGGCCAACACTGCGGAACAATCCAGAGTAACGTGATTTTACAGGCCGCTCATGACTGTGCCGGAGCATCCGTGCCCTGTGCAGGGGGATTTTTTTGCCGATCATTTTTCCCACATTGGATGCCGCAGGACATTGCCTTTGTAGGGCAGACCTTTTTACACGCGCCGCAGCGGATGCACTCGGAGTGATTGGGCTGTTGGGGTACAGGCACTTGCATCTGGCAAGCCCGTGCACATCTGCCGCAGCCTACGCATTTGTGCTCATCGACTGCCATACGTACAAAGCTTACCTTGTTGAACAGCGCATACACGGCACCAAGCGGACACAAATATTTGCAGAAAGGGCGATACAGGAACACCGACAGGGCCAGCACGCTCAACAAAATGAACATCTTCCAACTGAACAGAAGTCCGATGGCCTGGCGCAGGCTGGGGTTGGCCGCCAGCAGGGGAATGCCACCCAGCAGCGTGCCCGAAGGGCAGATGTACTGGCAAAAGAACGGCTTTGCAATGCCAAAGTCATTGGTGACGAGCATTGCGCGCATGGTGGTGATATCATAGCCCACAGCACCGGAAACGAAACCACGTTTATAGTCATCCTGCCCACGGCTGTATAGTTTGAGAAGCACATGCCATGATATCGCGTCATGGGTGCGCCTTTTGCTTTGCGGCCGATACTATTTCTTTTTCAGTTCCGACACCCGTTTGATCAGGCTGAGCAGTGCCGCAGCGGTAGCATCGCACCGCTGATTGATCTCCTGCACAGTGCAATTGTCCAATAGGCCATAGCAAAAGGTAGCGTGTAAATAGGTAACCACCAGATCACACACCAGTGTGTAGTCAAATGCCTCCAGATTCCCGGCCTCTATAAGCGATTGCATAGCAGCTGTTGCTACTTCGCGGGGCACCTCTGTGAAACGGCGTTTGGCAATGCTCGCCGCATATTCATTTTGATACTGCATCATCAGCAACAGCTTGACCAGCTTACAGTCCTTCTCTGTTCGCGTGGGCTTCCATAACTGATCAGACAGCGATTCAAGCGGTTCGGTGCTCGCCCGCTTCAGGATCTCCTTGATCTGCGGCAGATGCTTGCGGTAATCGGCTTCTGCAGTCTCAAGAATTTCGTGGAGAATTTCTTCTTTGCTGTCAAAGTAGTTGTATATGCTTGCGACAGTAATGCCAGCGTACTTGGCGATTTCGCGGATGGAGCTGTCCGCATAGCCGTTTGTGGAAAACAAGTCTAATGCTGCTGCAAGAATTCTGTCCCTTGTCGTGGCTTGTGGTTCCATGTATGCCCCTCCTGTCAAAAAGATGCACCCCGGCATTATGCCGGGGCGGCCGCTCAGGCCGGTTTGCCGGAGCAACACTTATTTGTCACAGAATACACAGATTAACAGAAAAATAGTATTGTGGATCGTGTATACAGAAGAGAAGAAATGAGGTTGCCTTGGTATGCCTGTGTCGTCGTTTGTGATTTGATAATGTGATTTATTTGTTTCCACGTTGTTAGGGCGTGTTTCAAAAGCCATGCCATGCATCTTCGGAGGCTAGAAGCGCCATTTCTGCGTTGTCAAACCTTGAAATAGCGATGCTATTCCAGCGGTTTGCCGCCTTGAACTGACGCTTTATCCCCGCGAAGCTGCACGGCCCGGACTTTAGAAACATACCCTAGCAGAATTGCGCCGGACAATAGCTCCCCGGACAATACTGGGCCAACGCCCCCTGCAGCAGGCCCACATGCCATTCCTCATCCAGGACAATGCGCGCCAGGATTGCTTTCACATACGGATCGTTGATCTGGGCAATATGCGTTTCATATTGCTGGATCGCACCCAACTCCGCATTGAGATCGCCCAGGAGACGGTCACACAGGGCGGTTCCATAATAAACGTCCTCGCCGCCCCAATAATCCCTGGGACATCCGCTGGCAAACATCGGGTTGCCTCCCAGAAGAACGATTGTTTCACCCAGCATTTGCAAATGATCCATTTCTACCTTTGCAATGCCTAAAAGCATTTCAGATACATCGGCATACGCACTTTCGGTGAAGCTGTGATGAAGGTACTCTGTGATCGCGGTCAGCTCACTGGCGCTACTGGCATAATCCTGCATAAGGATAGCGGCATAACATGAATTAGGACCTGTGACCTGAATCTCCGGATAAGGAGCCGGATTCCGATAGGGGTCAACCGTTTGATTGTTATTTGAATGAATATTCATAAAACCTCCTGTGACGAGTTGCGATACGGGATAAATAAAAAGCAAACGCCCTTTCACTGGCTTCATGCCCAAAGGGAGAGTCGCTGTGTGGCTTCCTGCCCTCACTTTGCTTTCAAGCCGCTTAACACTAGCAGGGATTGCTTGCTGCATACTTGTGAGATGTGCTCACACAATATATTATTCAAATTGCAAGCAAGTGTTACAAACGTTCGCTCGTTGGACATGCCAAAGAGGTTCGAGTCCCTACTTGGGGAGCCATAATTTGACTAAAATGTCAATATAAGAAGTTCTCGTGAAAACGAGTGTTGGAGATGGCTTAATCTGTCTTGTACAACAATGTCTGAGGTACGTTAGAAAAGCCGCCACCCAGCATTGGATGACGGCCTGCATATTAACCGCTAAAGGCACATTCATATGTGTGCTTCCCGCTAGAAGCAATAAATTCTTGACCATCAGGCAGCGTTACTTTGGCGGCTGTGCCGAATGGAACAGATAGTTCTATTTCAAATACGCCCTGCTTAATTTTCCACTGACTTTCGATGGTACCATATGGGCACCCATGTGTAGCCTTTGCAAAGCTTAGCCCTCCACCTGGCTTTGGGGCGATCTTGAAAATCTTGTAGCCGCCACTGGTGGGTTCGATACCCGCCACACGCCGGTACAGCCAATCGCCTACCGCGCCGCCTGCGTAATGGTTAAAGCTGACCATGCCGCCGGAATCGCTTTCAGGGTCATTTAGATCAACCGTGTTGACGGTGCCGTCCGGACGAAGGGCATCCCAGCGCTCCCAGATGGTGGTGCCGCCGGCTTTGATTTCATACAGCCAAGAGGGGCAGCTTTCTTGCAATAACAGCTCGTAGGCTTTGCTAAGCTGCCCGTTATCTGAAAGGGCAAAAAGCAGATAGGGGGTGCCGGGGAAGCCTGTGGCCAGATGGTTGCCTGCCTTTTCAACCAAGTCAACTAGATTCTGCGCCATGGCTGTGGTTTCGCTGCCCTTGGTCATGTCAAAAAACAGGGGCAGCACATAGGCGGTTTGGAATTCTTTTTTCAGCTTCCCTTTGCTGTCTGTAAAGGCACGGCGGTATGCCTTAATAATCTTTTGCTGCAGGGCTTTATAATACGTTGCATCTTCTGCATAGCCCAGCAGCTCCGCTATCTGCGCAGTGATGCCGCAGGAGTTGGCAAAGTAAGCCGTAGCGACCCACTTGCCCTTGGCGATCCAATCCTTGGCCGTTCCCTCCGGGGCACACCAATCGCCAAAATGGAAGGGAAAGCGCCAGATGTGGCGGCCTGTGGGGGAGATGGAAAACAGCCCTGACCACCATTTGGCGGCCTTCAAAAACCGTTTGATGGTGGGATATTGCTTTTTGAGTAAATCTATGTTGCCCCGGGCCAGGTATTCTGCCCAGGGCACCAGCACGCAACTATCCCCCCAGCAGGCAGTGGCCAACACAGGCCAGCTGTCCCCGGCCTTTGGCAGCACCATGGGAATGCCGCCGCCACGGCCTTGCTCGGAGCGCATATCCATCAGCCACTTATCAAAAAAGCGGCTCATATCAAAGTTGAAACAGGCGGTAGACGCAAAAACCGCAATATCCCCCGTCCAGCCCTGGCGCTCATCTCGCTGAGGGCAATCAGTGGGAATGTCCACAAAGTTAGATTTGCCGCCCCAGCGGATATTTTCCTGCAAGCGGTTGATCAGCTCATTAGAGCAGACAAAGGATCCGGTTTCCGGGATATCAGAATGCAAAACCAATGCGGATAGCTCGATGCTTTCCGATTCAATGCCCTGTACGCCCACATAGCGAAAGCCCATGTAGGTCAGGCGGGGGGAATAGGTCTGCTCGCCATCCACACAAGTATATGTGGCTGTCGCTTTGGCAGTGCGAAGGGATTTGACGAACAGCTCATCCTTCACCAACACCTCCGCATGACGGATGGTGATCACTTGCCCGTGTTTCCCTTTGATTTTTGCGCTGATCACACCGGAAAAGTTCTGCCCAAAATCGTAGATCATTTCGCCGCTTGGGGCTTTGGTTATCGCAACCGGCTTCATTTCGCCCATGACCCTAACAGGTGCGCCATATTGGGCAAGCAGTCGCGGCCTTCCCTTGGGCTTGGTGATGTCTGCCTTTTTCCATGACAACTTATCAAGGGCTATCGTGGCATCATAGGTTTCGCCATTGTACCACTCCGCCATGGTGTAAGGACCCTTGAGCGTAACCTCCCAAGAAGAGTCGGTTGCGATGATTTCGCAGGTGCCATCCGCATATTCAATATGCAGTTCGCATAAAAAGCCTTGCCGATCGGCGCTGATCTTGCTTTTGCGCCCATAGGTGAAGGAACCGACTGCCCAGCCTCCGGCAACGACCGCTGAAAGCGTATTATCCACTTGCAGGCTTTGTGTCACATCATAGGTCTGATACTGTATCTGATGGTGGTACGAGGTCAGCCCGGGGGCGAAATATTCGCTTCCAACCTTTGCATCGTTGAGATTCAACTCGTAGATGCCCAACGCTGTCGCATTCACAAACGCCCGTCGGATGGGCTTGGGTAATTTAAAGTGCTTACGGAAGGTCATGGGCACAGGGGAGGCTTTGTCCGGGAAGGTATAGCTTGCATCGGTGATCCAATGGGCTGTCCAAGGGGTATCGAGCCGCCCGGTCTCAAAATCGGCGGAGGCCATGGCGGTCTGGCCGCTGGTTGCCGTGGCTTCGATTTGAACTTGATATTGCGTAAAGGGTTTCATCGACCCGCCATACACGTTATTGATCTGATCCATGGTTTCGATTTGCCAATCTCCGCAGCGGATCACGGCAGTTTTGAGTGTATCCCCAGGCACATCTGATGTAAGCGTAAAAGAGATGCGCGGTGGGGTATCGGAGACCAAGCCATGTGTTAGGCCATTGAGTTTGATCGCGCTTATTTCAAGCATGCCATCAGCCCCCTTTCAGTATCGTCATGATGCCGTGCAGATACCGGCCGTTTGCCATGGCCAATAAGCCCTCAAACAGGCTGCCCTTCATGCCTCCGGATATCTGCATGCTGCGAAGGGGACTGCCTGCGCTGGACTCCATGAGCATCCGATACTCGCTTGTGCCCGGCTTCGCCCCTTTGGAGAGGGTCTTTTTAACGCCCCAGTACATGGCGTTCATGGCAAGTGAATAGGGCTTCATGTCCATCACGCTGTCGTTCATGGTAAAGTGCCCTTTGCTGGGACTATAGGGTGTGTAGCGATGCCCTAGCATGGCTTCCCATTGGCTTTGAGGGGGCGTACTCTTGGGGCTTTCATACCAGCTCCCTGGCTGCCAAGCGGGAATGTTTACCACCTCGCCCTGCTTCTCCACTGTTCCGGCAAGCAGCAATTGCTCCGGGTCACCGCCTACCAGCAGTTCATATGTTCCGCCCGGCACCTGCCAGCCATCATTCCAAACAGCAAAGCTACGGTCATCGAGCGTAAAAGTGACCTGCTTGCTTTCGCCGGGCGCAAGATACACCTTCTCAAAGCCTTTCAGCTCCCGCTCCGGGCGGTGGATGCCGTTTTTCGGCGGCGCGACATACAGCTGCACGACCTCTGCACCGGGCAATGCGCCTGTATTAGAAACCGTCACGCTGACGCTGTTTTCTTGAATACTTGGCTTGGAATAACTAAACTGCGTGTAGCTTAACCCAAACCCCAAACGCCAGCGTGGCTTGACCTTAGCCTTATCGTAATACCGATAGCCCACATAAATGCCCTCGCGGTACTGCCCATCCCGGCTGCCATAGCAGCTCGACGAGGGGCAATCCCCATAGCATACAGGCCAAGTTTCAGCCAGCTTGCCGCAAGGGTTTGCCTTTCCGTAAAGCAAGGTTTTCACCGCCGCGCCCCCTGCCTGACCGGGCAAGCCCATATATAAAATGGCCTTCACCTTATCAGCCCATGGCGCTTCAACGGCAGCACCGCAAAACAGCACCACCACGGTATGGGGGTTTTTCGCTGCCGTTTCCTCGATCATGCGGAGGTGCTCAGCAGGCATCTGCATATTCTCCCGATCAAAGCCCTCGCTTTCGTATTCCGGGGGCAGCCCTGCAAAGACAATGGCAACATCTGCGCTTTCGACGCTGGCGTTGGCATGAAGCACATCCGCAGGGTGTGTGATTTGGGTGGGGTTGATGTGGCTGGAGCCTGCGCCTTGATAGCGCATAGCCTTTGCCATATCGCCCACAATGGCAATAGTCTGCTTTTCATTTAAGGGCAGAATAGGGCCTTCGTTTTTAAGCAGTACCGCGCTTTGCTCGGCGGCGCGAGCAGCCAGACGATGATGCGTTTCATAATCGCAGCCCCCTTTGCTTTGCGTGGCTTTTTGCGCCTCCAGCACCATTTTCATGATCCTGTTAACGCTGGTATCAATGACCTTTTCATCCAGTTCGCCATTTTCCACCGCTTGGAGGGTTTCATTCAGCATATAGCCGCTGCCGCCGGGCATGTTCAGATCGCAGCCCGCGTTGAAGCCGGCAATACGATTGTTCATCGCACCCCAATCGGTCATTACCACGCCGTCAAAGCCCCATTGCTCCCGCAAAATTTGGGTGAGCAGCTTTTCGTTATCACTGCAGTATTCGCCATTGATCTGATTATAGGTGCACATTACCGTTTTGGGTTTGCCCTCCCGTACGGCAATCTCAAAGGCGGTCAAGTAGATCTCCCGCATGGTGCGCTCATCTAGCACGGAGTTAGATTGAAAACGCTTAAACTCTTGGTTGTTCAGCGCAAAGTGCTTCAGGCTCGTGCCAATGCCGTTTTCCTGTGCGTGTTTTATGAAGCTGGCTGCCAGCTTTCCTGCTAAATAGGGGTCTTCCGAGAAATATTCGAAGTTTCTGCCGCATAGGGGATTGCGCTTGATGTTCGCACCAGGGCCTAGAAAAACACCCACACCCTGATCTGCCGCCTCTTTCGCAATGGCTGCGCCGATCTCGCCCAATAGCGCCTTATCCCAGCTGCAAGCGGTAGAGACTGCCGTGGGAAAGCAGGTGGCCGGACGGGAATCGTTCACCCCCAGATGATCCGAATGGTTTTCCTGCTTGCGAAGGCCGTGAGGGCCGTCGCACATAAACATGGAGGGGATGTTTTCTTCTGGGAACGCTTTTGTTTCCCAGAAGTTCTGCCCTTCGCAAAACAATATCTTATCTTTTAGGTTCATCATTTACCCGCTTCCTGCCGGGCCTTGATCTCGGCCTGCTCTTTATGGATCACCTTTTCCACCGTCATAAAGCAGAGTAGCCCAATCATAATTACGGCAGTAATGATCTCTATGCCCACAAAGCCAAAGGTGATTGTCGATTGTGTGGCGGCATTTTGCACCGCTGCCACAGTGGCGCCATCAACCAGCGTTGGCTCTATATAGCCGGCTTTGGCGATCAGGAAATTGAACAAACCGCTGGACAGCCCATAGCAGATAGTTACGATAATGGTATTTATTGATGCGGACAGTCCATCCACACGGTAATTCAGCTTCCATTCCATGTGATCCAACACATCCGCAAACAGAGCTAAGAACACGTACGCGCTGGGCAAACCGCCGATGTTCTTGATAAATTGGCCGATCAATACCACTACCATGTTTTTAGGATCGATCAAGCAAATCGCCCCACCGATGGCATAAAGCACAAAGCCAGCTAGCGTTACGTTTCTTTTTCCGAACTTCTTCGCCAGCGGCCATACGGCAAAGATGCCGATGCCCATGGGAATGCCACCGATCACCGACACAAGCGTCTGAGTGATGCCGTCGTTATAGCTGCCCAAAACATAATTGCAGTAGTAGACAAGGGAAATATTCTTCAGGTTCGCCCCAAAGGTATACACAAAATAGTACAGGATGATAACCACCCAGTATCTATCTGTCAAGACTGCTTTGAGCTGTGTCCGCATGGGCACGGCTTGGAGAGCCTGCCCCGCCGCTTCCTCTGTGACCCGCTCCTTGGTAAAGAAATATTCAACCAGCGTCAGCGGGAACGCCAGAATAGCGATGACGGACATCACCGTCAGCCACTTGCCCTGATCCACACCCAAGGCGGGCATGACCACCATGGGAAACACCAGCGCCACGATAATGCCGCTGACCATGATGGCAGAAATATTGTTGAATACGGAAAGCCCGCCCCGCTGGGTGGTATCCCGGGTAGAGAGTGGCACCATCAGGGTGTGGCTCATGTTGTAAATGGTGTAAGCGAAGGAATAGAACAGATTAAAGCTGACCATCACCCAGATGACCTGCACTGTGGTGCCGCCTGCAGGCACCGTAAACAAAAGCACTCCTGTGATCGCCAAAAGTGGCGCGCTCAAAAGCAGGTAAGGCCTGGCTTTTCCTTGCTTGGTGCGGGTGCGGTCGATGATCTGGCCCATAATGATGTTGGTAATGGCGTCAATCACCTTGCTGATGATGGGAAACAGCACCAGAAATGCGCCGCCCCACACATGGGTCAGCTTCAATACATCGGTGTAGAACACATTTAAATAAGAAGCCAGCACCGCATTCAGTAACAGCGCACCCACTGGACCCAGCAGATAGCCCAGCCATTTTTCACTTTTTTGCACATTGGCTTGCGTAATCCTGGAATCAAGCTTTTTGCTGCCCATCAGTTGCATATCCATCCCCCTCAGACAATATGATCCCATTGATATGCCTTGATTATAGCAGACCACATTTGAAATGTATTTCAATTTTGCAACCTGATATTGCATTTTTGCAAAACAAATGTATACTATTGCCATGGAAAGCACGAAAGGAGAGGTTTGAGCATGGATCTGTCTGATATTTTATACGCCTGCAGCTGTATCGCCGGTATCTCCGGTATCCCGGCACGGGCGTATGAGGAAAAGGCCCGCGAGCGGTCTTTTTGCCTGGAAAGCATGCCGGTGGACCCCATCCTTCCATACGAAGCAACCCTTCTTGCAAAAGAAGAGTCGGTTAGCTATTATTGCACGCCCTTTTATCAGTTCTATGGCACAGTAAAGCATTTGCAATATACAATGATTTTTGGCCCTGTGGGGATAGCCAAATACACCGATCAGGAAAAACGCAACTACGCCTTTACGCTGGGACTGTCGCCCTTGGAATTTGATAGTCTGCTGGCCGCCATGAAGCAGATACCTGCCTTTTCACCCGAAAATTTCATGCATTTTCTCTTATTGCTCAACTTCTACTTTAGCGGCGAAAAAAAGGACATCAGTCAGGTTGCCACCTATCTGCAGCTCAATGAGCGTGATACTGTTTCAACCCCCACAGATCAAAATCATACGTCTTTTGAAGAAGTAAGTGAGGAACCACCCCATAACACACGGGCTTATGAAAGAGAAATGCTCCATTTTGTCCGTGAAGGGGACGTAGAAGGCCTCAAAACCTATTTCACTTCCCGCATCCACGGCCGGGCAGGCGTACTTTCAAACGAGCAGATTCGCCAGCAAAAGAACATTTTTATCGTTGCCACCACGCTGATCTCCCGGGCCGCTATGGATGGCGGGCTGTACGAAGACGAAGCCTACGGCCTGAGTGACATGTATATCCGCCGATGTGAGGAGTTGTTTTCCGTGGAAGCCATTTTGCAGCTTAGCTTTCAAATGGCCATGGATTATACCCGGCGCGTGTTTTCTATCGGCGCACAAACGGCTTTGAGCCCACTCGTAGCATCCGTGGTCACCTATATTCGCCGAAACATCTCCAGCGATTTGTCCTGCCAGGCGCTATCGGATCGGTTCAATATCCACCGCAATCAATTAAGCGCCAAGTTCAAGGAGGATACCGGCAAAGCGCTTAGCGATTTCGTGATGCACGAAAAGATCAAGCGGGCCAAAAACCTGCTGGCAGGCACAGACAAAACCCTTTCTGACATTGCGGACTATCTGGGGTTTTCATCCCAAAGCCATTTTCAAACCAAGTTTAAGCATTTCACCAAGCTCACTCCCAATGAGTATCGCGGACGGTTTGATCATTGATGCTGCGCGAATGGAGGCAATGGCCTGGATCGGGAAAATGCAAGAGCATTTATCAATGAATACTGTGAAATGAGGGATGCGCAATTGCCTGAGCAACTCGCAGAATGCGGAGCAATACCTGTATCAATACCCCTGCTCCAGGTTCACCTGCCGCAGAAGTGGTTTGCCTGCGCAGTAGTTTTCAAAATCCTCCAAGAACAGGGCGATAATGCGGTCTACCGTATATGGCAGCGTCATATTGCCCGCCGTGTGGGGCGTGATCAGCAGGTTGGGACAATCCCACAGAGGATCATCCGCGGGCAGTGGCTCGTGCTCGAACACATCCAAGGCAGCCTGTAAGCGGCCTGCGTGTAGCTCTTTTTCCAGGGCTTTCTGATCAAGGAGGGAGCCCCGTCCTACGTTGACGATCAGCGCGCCATCCTGCAGCAGGGCCAGGCGCTTTTCGTTCAGCATATGGCGGGTGGCCGCGGTGCCAGGCAGGGAGGCGATCAGCAGGTCGGCGTCCGGCAGTGCGGCTTCGATTCGCTCCTGCTGCAGCACGTTGTCAAACAAGCCCTGGGGGTTGCTGCCGCTGCGGTTAACGCCGGTGATGCGGGCCGGGCCGAACGCCCGCAGGCGGATGGCGGCCTCTTGGCCGATATCGCCGGTGCCAAGCATCAAGATGCGGCTGTTTTTGATGGAGCAGACGGCCAGCGTGCGCGTCCATTCCCGGCGGCTTACAATCCCGGTATAATCCTGCTGGCGGCGCAGCATTTCCAGTGTGACCATCAGAATATGCTCGGCGATGGTTACGCCGTAGGCGCCGGAGGAGTTGGTCAGCAAGGCTGCCGCAGACGCAAAGGCTTCCGGTGCTGCGAATTGGTCAACCCCGGCGGTGGATGTGCACATCCACCGCAATTGCGGTGCGTTTTTTGTCAGCGCCGCCGACTGGCCAAAGATGACTTCCGCATCCTGAAGATGCGGCAGCGCCTGGGCGTCGTTTTCGAAAAAATAGGCGCTAAAGCCATGAGCTGCGGCGGCAGCGGTAATGGCCTCCCGGTGCTCCCCGGTCAGCTGGGGAAGGACAACAATCAAATTTCTGCTCATGTTCTCTCTCAATCCAATCCCAACTCCCTGTACTTGCCAAATGGTCGTGTAGGTTGAGACGATGCCCTCCATGACCTTACGCACGTCATCCGCCAGAATATCGGCAATGAAGATGAAGGCAATATAGCTCCAGCGTCCGGCAATGTAATGAAAAAGCCATAATCGTCAAAAACAACGGATTTCGCCATAGCAGTGGCAGAAAAGAGTATCATCAAGGCCAGGAAGAGAGTACAGATTTTTTTCATTTTGACACCACCCTTCAAAAACGCTTTTATTCCTTATATAGGATCATCTTACCACATCTTTATCACGATTAAAAGAGGAAGTGTAATTGTTTATGACAGAATGTTAAGCATTTCCTTGCTGCAAGGAATTCACCCTTCCGTAAGTGGATGATAGCAAAAAGGGGCTGTTGCAGAAGCAAGAAAAACTGCAACAGCCCCAAAATAGTCTATGAGAGAACAACAATGGCCGAAACGGAATGAAAAAAGGCAATCCAAACACACCAGCCCAGCAAAGCCAACGGGAGGGAAGATGCCCAGACCGAAGAAACTTAGATTTTCCAGAACTTTAGAAATTGAGCAACGCCTTAGGATGCAAAAGATGTGTTTTGCACCGATTTTTGTTGTACTTGGAGATATACTTGACAATGTTCTGAGATAGAGCCAGCAAAGAAAGTTCGGTTAAAATCTTTACGTTGCCGCCCGTGAGAAAGCGCTTGAAGTTGCGGTTGTTCTTCAGTTGCCCAAAGCTCCCTTCGGATTGAATGGAGCGGTTCACCCGCAGCAGTTTTCCTTCGGTGGTTGTGATTCGGCAAAGGGACCGCTGACGAAAGTGTGCCATTTCCCAGCAGATTTCCAGCTCTTTGGAGGAATTGAGGTCTTTGGCTTTGCAGCTTCGAAAACGTGCTAAGGTCGTATGATCCGGCGGCTCATGTCCGTCCAGAACCAGCAGAAATTGCACGTAATTCCGACATGGCCCTTCAATCTTTCTTGTGCTGAATACATTGATTGAGTATGCGTACACCAGCAGTTCAAAAAGAATTCTTGGCTCGACTTGTGTTTTTCGGATGCTTCCCGAATAAGCTTTATACAATTCTGTATAATCCAGTCCTTCAAGCTGGTCGCTTATTTGCCGGAAGAATTCTTCTTTTTTAACCTTCGTGCCCGCTCCGAGCATATCGCTGGTTTTAGTTGTTGACACCCATTCACGATGCAGATATACTCTTCTTGTTGAATGTTTTTCACACAATTACTATTCGACAAAAAAATGGCTTTTTCTTTTGAAATTGCCAGTTTTTTGTCCTTGGTTGGGGCGGCGGGGTTGTGCAACAGCCCCTTTTTGCTATTTATTCGATCTTGTGCTTTTTCCTTGGGCCTCTAGGCTTAGATCCCGGGCGCTGTTCAACGCCGTTGGGAAAGAAACAATAGTCGAAGTAAACCAATAATCCGAACCCTTCACCAACGGGGATTAACCGTCGGGATTTGTTCGGATTATATTGGTTTGGTGCCGCTGACCGGACTCGAACCGGTACGCCCTAACGAGCAAGGGATTTTAAGTCCCTGGTGTCTGCCATTCCACCACAGCGGCAACACAGTGCATTATACCAAAGCCTTCCGAAAATATCAAGGATGATCGTGCAAAAACGGCTTGAGAGCGGGCAATAATTTTTGATTGCGCGCTTGCACTTTTTTCTGTATAATAAATTAGTTAAGGGAAAGCGCGACTTTCCTATACAGGAGGATGCTCAAGATGCAGGTGACGGAGCGATTTATGCGCTACATCGCGGTGGACACCACCAGCGACGAAAACAACAGCGCGTGTCCATCCAGCGACAACCAGTGGACGCTGGCCAACATGCTGGTATCGGACATGCAGGCAATGGGTATTTCGGATGCCCATGTAGACCAACATTGCTATGTGTATGGCACGTTGGAAGCCAATGCTCCGAACTTCCCCGTCATGGCATTGATTGCGCACATGGATACCTCGAGTGCGGTGCCCGGCGGGCCGGTGAAGGCGCGCACCCTGCACTACACCGGGGGCGATATTGTGCTGAACGAAGCGCAGAATATTGTGATGCGCGCGGCGCAGTTTGATAATTTGGCAAACCACATCGGGGAAGACCTGATTGTGACGGACGGCACCACGCTGCTGGGCGGGGACGACAAGGCGGGGATTGCGGAAATCCTGACGCTGGCGGAATATCTGATCGCGCATCCGGAAGTGAAGCACGGCAAGATTGTGCTGGGATTTACCCCAGACGAGGAGATTGGCAGCGGCGCGGAGATGTTTGACATTGAAGGCGTGTGCGCGGCCTTTGCCTACACGGTGGACGGCGGCGCGGTGAACGAACTGGAGTATGAGAACTTCAATGCGGCATCGGCGCACATCCGCGTGCAGGGGCAAAGCGTGCATCCAGGCAGCGCCAAGAACAAAATGCGCAATGCCGCCCGTATGGCAATGGAGTTTCACAGCATGCTGCCCCCGCGCGAGATTCCCGAAAACACAGAAGGCTATGAAGGCTTTTTCCACCTGACCGGCATCCAGGGGCAAGAGCAGGAGGCCGAGCTTCGCTATATCATCCGCGACCATGACGACGAAAAATTCGCGCAAAAGAAGGCACGAATCCAGGCCATTGCGGATTATTTGAATGGTGTATACGGCGAGGGCACCTTTCAGCTGACGCTGAAGGACAGCTACTACAACATGCGCCGCATGATAGAAAAGGATATGTCCATCGTGCACAGGGCAGAGGATGCCATCCGTGCGGTGGGGCTTGTGCCAAAGTGTATTCCCATCCGCGGCGGCACGGACGGCGCGCGGCTGAGCTTCCGGGGCCTGCTTTGCCCCAACCTTGGCACCGGCGGCGAGAACGCGCATGGCGTGTTTGAGTATGTGTCTGTGCAGGGGATGGAAACCATGGTGGAGATTCTTAAGCACATTGTGACACATTAAGAGATACAAACGAAAAGGATTGATGTAATATGTGGTTTACTTACGCATTGGTGGCGGTGCTCTGTTGGGGCGGCGCTGATCTGTTTTATAAACTGTCCTCGGATAAGCGGGACAAATATTCTGCGCTGAAGATCGTGATGGCGGTTGGCCTGGTGATGGGCCTGCATGCGGGCTACACGCTGTTGTTCACAGATATAGAATACAGTTTAGCCTATCTTGTGGATTACCTTCCGATATCCGCATGTTATATTTTATCTATGGCAATTGGCTATGTCGGCATGCGCTACATTGAGGTATCGGTGATATCGCCGGTACAAAACTCCTCCGGTGCAATCAGCACGCTGCTGCTGATCATCTTTGGCGGCGCGGTGTTGTCGCTGTGGCAGGGCGCAGCGATTTTGATGATGTGTGGCGGCGTGATCTGGCTGGGCATATTGGAGAGAACCGATGCCGAGGAGGTGGCGTTGGTCGATAAGAAATACCGCTGGAGCACAATGGCGTTCTTTCTGCCGGTGGCCTATGCGATCATTGACGGCCTTGGAACCTTTGCGGATGGCATGATTCTGGGCAGCGAATTTGCTACGCTTACAGATGACCAAGCGAACGTCAGTTATGAATTGACCTTCCTGTTTTGCGCGATTGTGGCAATTGTATATGTATATATTATCAAGAAAGAAAAGTTTACTTTCAAACAGACTCCGGTACGTTATATCGCTGGCGGATTGGAAACCGTGGGTCAGATTTTCTACGCAACTGCGCTGACTCTACAGGCTGAAACCGCAATTCCTATGATCGCGTCCTACGCTATTGTGTCGGTCATTCTGTCTCGCATTTTCCTCAAAGAAAAGTTGAACAAGTGGCAATATGTGGCGGTAGGTGCGGTGATGGCGGGTATTATTATTCTGGGCATCCTTGAGGGGGCGGAGGCGTGACAAATACAAAGCAAGTGGCGGCTATCCATGATTTATCGGGCTTTGGCCGCTGTTCGCTGACGGTGGCGCTGCCGGTGTTGTCGGTGATGGGCATGCAGGTTTCCTGCCTGCCCACCGCCGTTTTGTCCACCCACACGGGCGGGTTTACGGGCTTTACCTTTCGGGATTTGACAGGCGATATGCGCGCGTTCTATCAGCATTGGCAAAAAGAACGGCTGTTCTTTGATGCGTTGTATTCGGGCTATCTGGGCAGTTTTGAACAGATTTCTTTGGTAAACGAAATCTTTGATGCTTTTGAAACAGACCAAAGTCTGGTGCTGGTAGACCCAGTGATGGCGGATGAGGGACGGGTGTATAGCCTGTATACACCGCAGATGGTGGCGGGCATGGGCAAGCTGTGCCATCGCGCCCATGTGCTGACACCCAACATGACGGAGGCGGCACTGCTGACAGGCAATACGTATCACGAAGGCCCGCACAGCGAAAGCTATCTGAAGGGCCTCTGCGTGGATTTACACAAGCTGGGTGCGCGGCAGGTGGTGTTGACGGGCGCTTCGCCCACGGACTTGCAGCTTGGCGCAGCCTGCTATGACGGCACGGACTTTTTTGTGTACACCACGCCGCGCATCGCCAGCCGCTATGACGGCACGGGGGATGTGTTTGCGTCTGTGCTGCTGGGCGCACTGCTCAATGGCAAGAATCTACCCTCTGCCATGCGCATGGCAGCGAATTTTACGCATGATTGCGTGGAAAGAAGCGCCAAAAACAAAACCGACCCGCATCACGGGGTCGATTTTGAAGGATTGCTGTGGAAGCTGGGGAAAGAAGCTATATCACTTTGAAGGTCAGCCATTTGCCCTTGAGGTAGCGCCATACAAAGAAGATACCGCGCACCACCCAGTCGCCCAGCATGGCGATCCACACGCCCAGGATGCTCATGTCAAACACATACACCAGCACGTAGCTCATGCCCAGGCGGAACAGCAACATGGACAGAATGGATGTCATCATGGTGAAGCGCACATCGCCTGCGGCGCGCAGCACATTGGGCAGGCCAAAGGACGGCGGCCAGCTAAAGATTGAAGCGATGGTATATACGCGCAGAATGGTAATGGCTGTATCCAGGGTGCTGGGGTCGACCCCCAGCATGCGCGCAATGGGCGCTGCAAAGATGCACATCAGGAAGTTGAGGGGGAAGATACACAGATACATCAGCCCCAGCAGCTTCTTGGAATAATGCTTGGCCTGACGCTGGTCACCCGCGCCAAGGCATTGACCGATGATGGTGATGGTGGCCAGGCCAATGGCGCTGCCGGGAATGTTGGGGATGCTCAGCACGCTGTTCATCAGGCCATTCGTGTCTTGAACGATGGTGGGGAAGGACGCGATGATGGCACCGATGAGCAGCTTACCCACCTGAAAAAGGCTGTTTTCCATGCCGCCGGGCACGCCCAGACGGAAGATGCGCTTGATCATGGGCAGGTCAAACTCCAGCTTAAACAAATGCGGGATATGCACCGGGTGTTGGGGGCGGCAAGCAATATAAAGCACAATGACGGCTGCGGTCGCGCGGGAAATCAACGAGGCTAACCCCGCGCCTGCCACGCCCATGCCCAGCGGATGAATGAGCAGCGCGTTGCCGCCTACGTTGAGGATGTTCATAATCAGCGAGGAGTACATGGAAGTCTTGCTGTCGCCCGTGGCCCGGAGCAACGCTACGCCGCCGTTGTACAGCCCCAGGAAAGGATAGGACAGTGCGGACATGGTGAAGTATATCTTGGCATTGCGCATCACATTCTCATCCAGCTTGCTGTATATCATGTGCAAAATGGCGCCATTGAACACCAGCGCCACCAGGCCGATGACCATCGATATGGTGAAGGCAGACAGCACCAGCTGCTTGGCGGCAATGTTCGCGTTTTTATAATCTCGCCTGCCGATGTATTGCGCAGCCACCACCGCGCCGCCGGCAGCCAGGGCGGAAAACAGGTTGATCAGCAGAATATTGATGGTATCTACTGCCGATACGGCGGCTACCGCCCCCTGTTCTACGCCGTTGACCATCAAGGTGTCTGCCATGCCCACGGCCACGGCAAGGACTTGCTCAATAATCAGGGGGATGATCAGCCTGCGGAGCGATTGGTTGGAAAATGCGTTACCTTCCTCGGATAGCATGCGTTGCATGGTAAGCCTCCTGTGCGGTACTGCCTGCTATTATACGGCGCGGCTTAAGGATATGCAAGTCCAACCTGTTGGAAGAAAATAAAGGGGCAGTCCGTTTGAATTTACATGCCGTTCATAGAAAGGGGCTGGAAAAGTATGCGCAAATCGATTATAATGGATAAAGCGCAATGGAAAAAGATTGTGCTAGCATTCGCTATTGCTTTGATTTTGCTGGTGGTTGTCCTGCTCCTGACAAATGACAGGGCAGACACGGCTGCGCGGGATCAGGCATTGGCTGCGGCGGGGGAAGGGCTTGACCACTACGCGGTGGACATCATTTTCCGCCCCGAGGAGCATACCCTCGCCATCACTGAGACCATTACGTTAACCAACCGCAGCGGTGTGAACCTCAACGATGTGGTGCTGCGCACCTATGCCGGCGCATTTGCCACGGAGGATACAAGCCCCGCAGCCATGAGCGAGCTGTATGATCTTTGCTACCCGGATGGCTTCAGCGCAGGCGGTGTAGCCGTGCAAGGGCTGTGGTGGAACGGGCAAGTGGTACAAGCGTCCTATGACGACGAAGCACAGACCGTGCTGCGCGTGGCGGTGCCGGCCTGGCAGGACGACGAACAGGCGACGCTCAAAATCCGCTGCGTGGTCACCGTGCCGGTCTGCGCATACCGCTTTGGGTATAGCAGCGGCATCTGGATGCTGGGCAATGCGTTGCCCATCCTGTCCGTCTATCAGGGCGGCGCATGGCGCACCGATTCTTACGAGGTGATCGGCGATCCATTCGTATCGGAATGTGCCAATTATGATATTGCACTGACGGTGCCGGATGGCTATGTTCCCGCATGCAGCGTGCCCCTCGCGAAGAAAGACGGCGTGTATCGTGGCAGCATGCAGGCGGTGCGGGAGGTTGCCCTCGCGATCAGCGATGCATACGTGACGGCAGAGGGCAAGGTGGACGGCATCACTGTGCGCGCTTATGCCAAAAGCAAAGATGCAGCCAGGCAACTGGTGAGCGATGCACAAAAAGCACTGAGCACCCTTGGCGCGTTATACGGCGCGTATCCGTACCCTGTGTACACGCTGTGCGAGGTGGACTTTCCCTTTGGCGGCATGGAATACCCCGGCCTTGCGATGGTGGGCGGGGGATACCTGACCACCTCCATGCGCGACTCGCTGGAGCTGATCATTGCCCATGAGACTGCGCACCAGTGGTTCTATGGCGTGGTGGGTAGCGACCAGGTGAACGACCCCTGGCTGGACGAGGGGCTGAGCGAGTACGCATTGCTCAAGTATGTGCAAAAGCGCCACGGCATGGACAGCATGGAGCGGCTGAAGGTTTTTCGAGTAGACGCGCCCATGCAGGAGAACATCGTCACAGGCATCACGCCGGGCAGCCCGCTGAGCTATTTTTCGAACTATGACGAGTATGACAGCGTGGTGTACGGCCGTGGTGCGGCGCTTTTTCTGGCACTGGACACTTTGACGGAGGGCAAGCTGGACGCGTTCCTCAAGGCCTATGTGCATAAGTTTTCCTATCAATTGATTACACGCGAGCAATTTGCTGATTTTCTGGCCGAATATACCGGACAGGACTATGGCCCGATGATCACAGATTATATAGATACTATCATGTGATAGAATTCAACGCAAAGGATATGGAAACATGCAACCGCAACAGTGTGCCCTGATCATTCCCTCGCTATCGCCGGACGAACGGCTGCCCTCTTATGTGCAGGAGCTGCTTCAAAGCGGTTTTGGAGAGATCGTGGTGATTGACGATGGCTCGGCCCCGTCGTATCAGGAGATTTTTGAGCGAATTTCTGCGTGGGAGCGGGTGACGGTGCTGCACCATGCCGTCAACCAGGGCAAGGGCATGGCGCTCAAAACCGGCACGGCCTATGTGGAAAAGCACACGGCGTTTGAGGGCATCATCACGGCGGATGCCGATGGCCAGCACACCGCGCCGGATACCCTCAAGATGGCTGCTGCGCTCAAAGAAGGGGAGAGTGTGCTGCTGCTGGGCTCGCGGGATTTTTCGCTGAAGAACAAGCAAATCCCGGCCAAATCCCGCATGGGCAACCGCATCACTTCGGGTATTTTCCGCTTGCTGTATGGGCATTGGCTGCCCGATACGCAGACGGGGCTGCGCGCCTTCCCACGGGCACTGTTTGCCTTTATGCAGGAGGTGGACGGTGCGCGCTTTGAGTATGAGATGAATGTGCTGATGCACTGCGCGGGCAAGCATGTGGCGATGGATGTGGTGCCGATTGAAACGGTGTATCATGACGACAATAAAGGCTCACACTTTCATCCCGTGCGGGATTCCTGGCGCATTTATAAGCTGCTGTTTCGCAATATTGCCAAGTTCGCCTCTGCCAGCTTGGTGGCTACGATACTGGATTTGGCGCTCTTTACGCTGCTGAATAGCATCGCCATCCCGCAGCTGATCCCCAAGGCAGCGCTGGTCAGCCTGTTCAAATCGGATGTCAGCGTGCAGCTGGCCACCTATATTGCCCGCGTTTGCTCGGCCAGCCTGAATTTCAAGCTGAACCAGAACTTCGTGTTCAACCTCAAAAAGTGCAAGGGCGCTACGCTGCGCTATATTGTGCTGGTGGTGGGCGTGATGCTGGTGTCTGGCTGGACGGTCGGCATGCTGTCCCAGCTGCTGCCCGGCCTGAACAGCACGATATGTAAGGTGATGGTCGATCTGCCGCTGTTCTTTGTTAATTATCAAATTCAGAAAAATTGGGTGTTTGCCGAGCCTGGCAAAAAGAAAGGGGAGATGAACGCATGAAACTTTCCATCAAACTAACCTTGACAGCAGTATGCCTGTTGATGATTTTGGCATTGCCGTTCCTCTTATCGTCCCCGGCCATGCTCAGCGATGTCAATTTGCAGCTGCTGGAAGAGCGCGAGGGCAGCGAGGACTCCATCTTCGGCCTGCTGACCTGGCTATTGCCCAGCGCCTGCGCGGAAGAAGCGACGGCGGAAAAAACGCTCTCTGCCACGCCGCTGCCCATTGATTTTTCTGCGGGGATGATGCCAAATCCTGCCAATTTCACTGCCGACGGCTACGAGGATGAGAGCATCCGCGTGAGGGCGGAAACAGTGGAAGAAAACGGCGTCACCTACCGTGTGGTGTGGGTGGAGATTGCAGATGCATCGCAGATGCGCACGGCCACCGCAGGCAAGCTGACCTCCTCTGCCGTAGCGCTCACCAGCTCCATGGCAAAGAAAAATAACGCGATTGTGGCGCTCAATGGCGATTATTTCAGCAACGATCCTGCCAAAACCTCCTTTGAGTACCGTATGGGCGAGAAAATCCGAAGCAAAAGCAACTCTAAAAAAGACATTTTGATCATCGATGAAAACGGCGATTTCCATCTGTTCATCAAATCTGATGCGGAGAAAATGCAGGGGTTTGCCGATAGCGGCCATCAGATCATTAACGCGTTCACCTTTGGCCCTGCGCTGGTGATAGACGGTGAAGAATGCGACATTGACGACGAATATGGCTATAATCCCAATAACGATGAACCGCGTATGGGCATTGGCCAGATGGGGCCGCTGTCCTACGTGATAGTGCTGGCAGAAGGCCGCTTGAAAAACTCCGATGGCGTCACCCAACAGGAGCTGGCGCACTACATGTTCAGCCTGGGCTGCACGCAGGCGTATAACCTGGATGGTGGCAACAGCGCTACGCTGGTGTTTAACGGCGAGTACTATCAGAAGAAAACCCAGAAGAACGAGCGCGCGCTCAGCGATATTATCTATTTTGCGTCCGCAGTGGATCCTGCGACTTGGCAGTGACATGATGTACGGCGAAGCGGCTTCCGCGCCCTTCCTGGGCACACAAATCTATAGTTACGGCATTTATGTGGCGCTTGGCGCACTGCTGATGCTGCTGGTGCTGCTGAGCACCTGCCGCCGGGTGAAGCTGAAGGGCGGCACGGCGCAGCTTTGCATGGCGCTGGCACTGCCGCTGGGGCTGCTTGGCGCGCGGCTGTTCTACTGCTTATTGGAAAAAGGGTTTTACCAGATTGCTTCGCTCAAAGCGGTATTGTGGATTTCGGGCGGTGGGTATTCGATGTTTGGCACACTGCTTGGCGCAGCGCTGGCAGCATGCCTGGCGGCGCGTATCACCAAGCAAAGCGCACTTCGGCTGCTGGACGCTTTGGCACCGGCACTGCTGGCGTTTATTGCCCTGGCACGTTTGGGCGAGGGGTATACCGAGGTCGGCATCAGCCGCCCGCTGCTCAACGATTACCTCAAGACCACCTTCCTTGCGGTGGAGGGGGATTGGGATTTCTATCTGCGCACCTACCTGATCGAATCCTTTGTGGCGGCCGTGTTGTCTGCGATTATACTGCTGGACATCCGCAGCACCCGCCGCGCGGGCAATACGTTGTGGCTGGCCATGCTACTGTTTGGTGCTACACAGGTGCTGATGGAAAGCCTTCGTTTTGACCAGCACCTGCGTTTCTCCTTTGTAGCGGCACAGCAGGTGCTCAGCGCGGTGATGATGTTTGTGCCGCTTGTGGTATTTGCCCTTCGTGTGAAGGACAGGCATAAGCTGCTGACGTGGGGCGCTATCGGCCTTCTGCCGCTGCTGGCCGTGGGCATCATCGGGCTGGAGTTTGTGGTGGATCGCTCGGGGCTGGACAGGCTGATCACCTATGCCCTCTATACTGTGATGCTGGCTGTGCCTGTGGTGTTGGGTATACAATTGCGTACAAGGAGTGAGATGATCTGATGGAAAAGGACAAGATTGAGCGCATCAACGAATTGGCGCGCAAAAAAAAAACCGAGGGACTGAGCGATGACGAACGGGACGAGCACGAGGAGCTGCGCAAGGAATATATTGCACTTTTTCGTGCCAATGTGGCCGCGCAGCTGGATAATGTGTATATGCAGCAAGCAGACGGAACCTACGAAAAGCTCAAAAAGAAACAATAAACAGTTTTGCGTGTGATTTCCCTCTTGCCGTTTGATGCTGTTTCCTGTATAATATCGATTGTTGAACCGTAACAAATAGAATGGAGATGTCTATATGCAAAAAAGAGCCCTGTTGTCCTTGCTGCTGGTCGCGGCTATGCTGCTGAGCGGTTGCGCTCTGGTGGTCACCGATACCACGGTGGATAATGCCCGTGTCGTTTTGGATGTCAATGGCCAGACCATTAATAAGGCTACCATGGCATACCAGGTCAGCAACACCATTGAGCAAAATGAGTACTATAACAACCTCTATTATCAGTATTTTGGCATGAACATGGGCTATGACACCAATCAGTCCACCGTGTTTGACACCATTGCCAATGCCTATATCGATTCCATCGTGCAGGAGCAGAAGGCCAAGGAACTAGGCTTTGATCAGCTGACGGAAGAAGAGCTGGCCGAAGTGACTGCCAGCGCCCAGGCGGACTATGACGAAATGATCGAAACCGTCAAGACCGAATACCTCAAAAGCACTGCTGAAGGCGACGAGCTGACTGCCGAAGCCGTGGCTTATGCCGAGGCGCAGGGCTTCTACAAACTGGAAAACTACGTGGAATCCTACACCATTGAAAAATCTATTGCCAAGCTGAAGGCTGATTCTATCAAGGAAGTTGCCGTGACGGAAGACGAGCTGGTTGCAGCCCTGGCCACCAAAGCGGAATCGGGAAAGAGCACGTATGAGAACTCCCTGTCCTCTTACGGCTATGCCGTCAACAACGGCACCACCACCTATTATGCGCCTGAAGGCTACCGCTATGTGAAGCAGATACTGGTTAAATTCCAGGAAGCGGACAGCACCGCCATGACTGAGGCCAAGACGGCCCTGACCACTGCGTCGAACACCCTGGCCTCTGCCCAAGCCGCTGTGGATGCAGCAGCGGAAGATGCCGATATGGATGCGCTGAATGCCGCCGTGACGGATGCTCAGGCTGCGATGGACGCTGCCCAGGCCGCCTATGACGCTGCCGAAGCCACTGCTTTTGCCAACATTCAGGAGCGTGTGGACGAAGTGTATGGCAAGATTCAGGCCGGTGAAGACTTTATCGCCCTGATGGAAGACTATAATGAAGACCCCGGCATGCAGAGCGAGCCTGGCAAGACCAACGGCTATGCCATCTGCGAGGGCTATACCTATTTTGACAGCGCGTTCACTAACGCTGCGATGGCACTTGCGAACGTGGGCGATGTGACCGAGCCGATTAAAAGCACCTCTTATGGCTACTACATCATCCGCTACGAGTCTGATATCACCCCCGGCGAAGTGGCGCTGGACACTGTGCGCGCCGCACTGGAGACCGAGCTTCTGACCACGAAGCAGGATGCCGCGTATACCGAAGTGCTGACCAAGTGGATTGCGGACAGCAAGGTGACCATTTATAAGGATCGCATGGGGTATTAATCCTCAACTGATGCAAGCCAAAGGGCAGGTTGACCGTTGGGTCGTCCTGCCCTTTGGCTTTGAGATAGCAGTATCAGACAGATGACTTATACTAATCTCAACCTAGGGCGTGTTCTCACAATCGCTCAACGCCCATCTTCCAACCGATTTTCGCACCCTGCTGTGTTGCCTCTCCTTGAAATACCCCCGGTATTCCTGCGGAGAAGCGCGTGCAGGGCACGAAAATCGGTTGAAATCTGGGCATTTCGGATAGTGGGAACACGCCCTAAAATCACGAAAAGATTCGAAAGATTGAGCCATTTTAGGTAATCAATGATTTAATGAAGACCTATGGATGGCGAGTGGGTTTTGCGTGTGAGCAAGGAAGGAAAGCGATGGAATAGCAGCGCTATTTCCAGCTTTTCTGCCGCAGCGCGCACGCAAAAGACGCCGTCAGGCACAGCGCCCGAATAAATCAGTGGTTACTTACAGCTCTTTAACAATTTACTGCCAATATTCAGCGCAAGAAAACCAACCAAGAATATCCTGAATAGAGACAGAACGAAAGGCCAAAGGAATCGCATCAATCAGCGCATCAACCGTTCTAGCTTTTAGGGCGTGAAGGAAAGCCTTGATCTTTGACCACATTTTCTCAATCGGATTGAGGTCGGGGCTGTAGGGCGGCAGGTAAAGGACGGAGGCACCCGCAGCTCCGTTTTTCGCGGTCAGGCCATGTAAGGCTCGCCGTCCTCAAGCTCCATGCTGATAAGCGATTTGATGTGGTGGCCGTACTTGGTTTCCATCTCACGCATGGCGCGGTCAAACTGGTTTGCGGGATACACCATCGTGGGGATATCCTTATACGTCCACGCGCCGCTTCCCAGCATCTGCGCCGCGTTTTGCGCGCCAACGCGGGAAAGCTCCGCCTCGCGCGGGTGCACGCTGAGCATGTCGATGGCTTTGAGGTTAAGCTGCTGCATATCGATGAGCCGTTTTTCCCCGGTATGGTATGCGCCGATGCACAACTGGCCGCACATTTTGGTAAGATTGATCGCCGTGTCAAGTGATTCGTTCGTTTCGCCCCATTCCATTACGCACTCGAATCCCGATTCCATCCAATCGAATGGGTGTACGTACTTTGCAAGCGCTTCCTCAGGGGTATAGGTCTCATCCGCGCCATATTGAAGCGCTTCTTTTCGGGAGGATTCGCGAATATCCACGCCCACAACGTAAAACCCGCGCGCCTTAAGCAGGTTGACCGCGCCCAAGCCCATGTACCCGCAGCCTACTACGCATACCTTCGTGCCCGGCATGGTAATGCGCACCTTGCTAACTGCGCTATAAATACATGCAAGCGGTTCTAAAACCAGATCCTCGTCACGCACATTAGCGGGAAGCTTGATCACGACCTCCTTGCGCGGGTCGGCTACCGCGTATTCTACCATCCCGCCCGTGCCGGGAAGCGTGCCGCCCCATAGGCCGCTGACCCGATCGCCGACCGTAAAGCCCTCAACGTTTTTGCCAACAGAAACGATCACACCCATCGGTTCATGTCCAAACGCGCCGCCGTTTTCATTGTGCGCCCAGGCGTAATGCTCTGAATGGCATACGCCGCAGTATTTAATTTTGATCTTGATGGAATCGTCGTTCATGACAGGCTCTTGAATATCTTTTACGATGCTGGTTTTCGGGGCTATGGTTACAACGGCCTTCATACAGAATACCTCCAAAGAATTTGTGCGATATCTGTATTATAGTGGCCGGGCGCGAATAGTCAAGATGCGAAGGGGCTTGTATTGTAACTTTGTCATGACACGGGTATCGCGTAATGTTCTTTGTGTGGACACCTACGACCAGCCCTAGTACCCCGCCAAGGCAGAAAAAACAAGTAGTGCAATCACCCAAGGGCTGGTAGAATAAGAAAGGGTGATGAAGATGAATCATAAATACATCGTAACGCTGACAGTGTCAGAGCGAGGGGAACTGAAAGAACTGATCCGAGCCGGGAAAACGCAGGGTTACCGGATCAAGCACGCGCAAATACTGCTGAAGTTAGACGAGACAGCCGAAAACACGTGCTGGACGTACCAGCGGATTGGCGAAGCATACGGAGGCACCGAGCGAACGATCAGCCTGATCGCGAAGCGGTTTGTGGAAGGCGGCATGGAAGCAGCGCTTGGCCGCAAAGAACAGGAAAACCGGCATCGTAAGGTCGACGGCAAGGTAGAAGCGCACATCGTAGCCATCGCGTGTTCTGAAGCACCGGAAGGGCGGGCACGGTGGACGCTTCAAATGATCGCAGACGAGTTGGTGCGGCTTGAGGTGGTCCAAAGTATCTCCGACACGGCGGTCCTGAACGCACTTAAAAAAACGAACTCAAGCCTTAGCAGAAGAAAGAATGGTGCATTCCCAAGCCAGGAGCGGAATTTGTAGCGTGTATGGAGGATGTGCTGGAGACGTACAGTCGTCCATACGATCCGCTTTGTCCAGTGGTATGTCTGGACGAAACCAACCGTCAGCTGATTGAAGAAAGACGCATTTCTGCAAAACCCGGATGCTGCGAACGGGTCGATTACGAATACCGTCGTTGCGGCGTCGTGGATCTTTTCGTGGCCTTTGAACCACTGGCAGCCAAGCGGATCGTCAAAGTAACGCAGCAGCGCACCGCCATAGATTTTGCGGTGTTTATCAAGGAACTGGTGAATGTCCATTATGTGCATACCGAGAAGATCGTGCTGGTGATGGACAACCTCAATATCCACAGCATAGCCTCGCTATACAAGGCTTTTCACCCCCAAGAGGCAAGGCGAATTGCTGAGCGGCTTGAAATACATCACACGCCCAAGCATGCTTCCTGGTTCAATATGGCAGAGATTTTCTTGAATTGTCGTTTCTAACTTGGTGGGGTACTAGACGTGTTTTTTGCGAAGATGCTTCCACTGTAAGTAAGGGGCTTCCACCGCTTACCCTCGCTGCTTTGCGAAAAGCAGCCCTTTCATGCCTCCAACACGCACAGACCAGTAAAAAAATCTCTGCCCCTCGCAAAATGATGCGTGCTGTGCTGAGCATTGATTTCTTGGAACTGGTGCGTTGGAGGAGAAAAATGTGCTGTCATAAACTTTGTGTGGAAGTATTGCCAAATGGGGCGAAGCTGTGGTATAATCTATCGGATAACGCACGTGCGCTGATTTGCCGCTTGTGCCTGGGCAACCGGGTGGCGGGCAAAGACGAAGCGCGCGGTGGAAAAACAAGGAGGGTTTACTCAATGGCAGTCATCTCTATGAAGCACCTGCTGGAAGCAGGCGTACACTTTGGTCATCAAACCCGTCGCTGGAACCCCAAGATGGCGCAGTACATCTTCACCGAGCGCAATGGCATCTACATCATCGACCTGCAAAAGACCGTTCGCAAGGTTGACGAAGCGTATATGTTTGTGCGCAACCTGGCGATGGAAGGCAAGACCGTGCTGTTTGTAGGCACCAAGAAGCAGGCGCAGGAAAGCATCGAATCCGAAGCCGTGCGCTGCAATATGTATTATGTCAACAACCGCTGGCTGGGCGGCATGCTGACCAACTTCCGCACCATCCGCACCCGTGTGGACCGCCTGAACAACATCGACAAGATGGAACAGTCCGGCCAGTTTGATCTGCTCCCCAAAAAGGAAGTAATCAAGCTGCAGCACGAGCGCGAAAAGCTTGAAGCCAACCTGGGCGGTATCCGCGAAATGAAGAAGCTGCCCGGTGCGCTGTTTGTTGTGGATCCCCGCAAAGAGCATATCGCCATTGCCGAAGCGCGCACGCTGGGCATTCCGATCGTCGCCATCGTGGACACCAACTGTGACCCGGACGAAGTGGATTATGTCATCCCCGGCAACGACGACGCCATCCGCGCCGTGAAGCTGATCGCCGGCAAAATGGCCGACGCCATCATCGAAGGCCGCCAGGGCGAACAGAGCACCCCCGCTGATGACGAAGACGAAATCGTTGACGCCGAATAATTTCGCCCACATATATTCAAGCAAGGAGGCAACTTAAATTATGGAAATTACTGCTGCAATGGTTAAAGAACTGCGTGAGCGTACGCAGGCTGGTATGATGGATTGCAAAAAGGCGCTGATTGAGAGCGATGGCAACATGGATAAGGCCATTGCGTATCTGCGCGAAAAGGGCTTGGCCGCTGCCGCCAAGAAGGCCGGCCGTGTGGCCGCCGAAGGCGTTGTGGACAGCTATATTCACATGGGTGGCAAGATTGGCGTGCTGGTCGAAGTGAACTGCGAGACCGACTTTGTGGCCAAGACCGACACCTTCAAGCAGCTGGCGCATGATGTGTCGCTGCAGATCGCTGCCGCCAACCCCCTGTATGTCAACAAAGAAGATGTGCCCGCGGACATCCTGGAAAAAGAAAAGGAAATCCTGCGCGCCCAGGCCCTCAACGAAGGCAAGCCCGAAAAGATCATCGAGCGCATGGTGGAAGGCCGCATCGAGAAGTACTATAAAGACTTCTGCCTGATGGAACAGGCTTTTGTGAAGAACCCCGATGTCACCGTCGGTTCCCTTGTCAGCGACGCCACCCTCGCCAGCGGCGAAAAGATTTCTATTCGCCGTTTTGTGCGCTATGAGCGCGGCGAAGGCATCGAAAAGAAAGAATCCGACTTGGCGGCCGAAATCGCCGCGATGACCCAGAAAGCTTAATGCTATCATGATAGGCGGCCGCAATGCCGCCTATTTTTTTCGACATCGTATACGTAAGGAGTGCGGATATGAAAACCAATTACCAACGTGTTGTGATCAAGCTAAGCGGGGAAATGCTGGGCGATAAGGGCAAGGTGTTTGACCATGACATCATCGACAACGTGGCCAGGGTGCTTTGCCAGGTGGCAGATAAGGGCATTGAACTGGGCGTCGTAATTGGCGGCGGCAATATCTGGCGTGGGCGCCAGGGCAAGGACATGGACGCTGTTACGGCCGACCAAATGGGCATGCTGGGCACAGTGATCAACTGCCTGTGCATGCGTGATGCCATTGAGCGCGCGGGCGGCAAGGCACGTGTGATGTCCGCTATCGAGATGCCCCGCGTGTGCGAGGTGACAAACGCGCAGCAGGCCAAGCGTTACCTTCGCAAGGGCACCATTGTGCTGTTTGCCGCGGGTTCGGGCAATCCCTTCTTCTCCACGGACACTGCGGTGGTGCTGCGGGCGGTGGAGGTTGGCGCGGACGCCATCCTGCTGGCCAAGAACATCGATGGCGTATATGACAGCGATCCCAAGGAAAACAAGGACGCCAAGCTGCTGCGCCGCGTCAGTTATCAACAGGCGCAGGATATGCGCCTTCGCGTGATGGATACCGCTGCGTTTGCCCTTTGCGCCGAAAACAAAGTGCCCGTTGTGCGCGTGTTTGGCCTGTTCGATCCAAAGAGCATCCTGGATGTGCTGGAGGGCGATAACATGGGCACCGTGCTGTATCCCGAAGTATGATCCTGCAAGATATCTGCAATTTCGAGGATTTTTGTGCCGCGCTGAAGCAAGCGGGCTTCACCCTTGGAGGCGGAAACCCGGACGGCGTCTTTACCCTTTGCCAACGCTTTGCGCCCCGTATTCAGTGGCACACCGAAGACCCCGAAACCGATCCGTGGCAGTTTCGAATGCGTGTGCTCGACGAGCGTAGCGACATCGCTTATGCCAAACTGTTCTTTTCGAAAAGCGGTTATATCACGCAGGAATGGTATCCCTTTTTCCTGGCTCTGCGACGGGGAGGGGAGACCTTGGCAGACGCTTATGAACGCGGCAGCATCAGCCATTTTGCATACCGCATATACAATTTGATTGCAGAGCATGGGTCGCTGCCCACGCACGCGATCAAGCCGCTGGGCAATTTCGGCCGCGAGGATGCTGCCAAGGTGGAGCGTGCGCTTGTGGAGCTGCAAATGCGCATGTTCATCACCCAGTGCGGGCAGAAGCGCAAAGCCTCACGCTTTGGCCTGGAATATGGCTGGAACTCCACGGTGTTTTGCACGGTGGAGACCTTCTTTGGCGAAGATGTGATGCGGGAAGCGGCGGCTATCAATCCACAGGCCGCCGAAGAAACGATTCGCGGACAGATACTGAGGCTGAACCCGGATGCCGAGCCGAAGAAAGTAAGGCGGTTTATGGGTGGAATGTAGCGATAGCGATCACGGAGCACTTGTCCATATCCTCCAAAATAAAATGGGCACGGAGCCATCAACTCCGTGCCCATTTTGCCGAAATACTTTAGAACTCCGCGCTGCCCGTAGTGCGGGGGAAGGGCAGCACATCGCGGATGTTGGTAATGCCGGTCATATACATGATCAGGCGCTCAAAACCCATACCGAACCCAGCGTGCGGCGTGGTGCCAAACTTGCGAAGATCCATGTACCAGTCGTAGCTCTCGCGGGGCAGCTTCATTTCTTCGATGCGCTTTTCCAGGCGGTCGAGGCGTTCTTCACGCTGGCTGCCGCCAATCAGTTCGCCAATGCCGGGCACCAGCACGTCCACGGCGGCCACGGTTTTGTTGTCCTCGTTCATGCGCATGTAGAATGCCTTGATATCCTTGGGGTAGTTGTATACGCACACAGGACGGCCAAAGTGGGTTTCTGCAAGATACCGCTCGTGCTCGGTCTGGATATCCATGCCCCAGTGCACAGGGTACTCGAAGGCTTTGTCGGCCTTGATCAGGATATCGATGGCATCGGTATAGGTGACCCTGGCAAACTCGCTGGTGGCGACCAGGCCGAGCCGCTCGATCAGGCCCTTGTCCACAAAGCTGTTCAGGAATTCGTATTCCTCGGGCGCTTTTTCCATCACGTCCTTAATTACATAGCGCAGCATATCCTCGGCCAGCTGCATATCGTCAAACAGGTCGGCAAAAGCGATTTCAGGCTCGATCATCCAGAACTCTGCGGCGTGGCGGGGGGTGTTGCTGTTTTCGGCGCGGAAGGTGGGGCCAAAGGTGTATACGTTGCGGAAAGCCAGGCAGAACGCCTCGGCGTTGAGCTGGCCGCTCACGGTGAGGTTGGCGGGCTTGCCAAAGAAGTCTTCGTTCTCTAGCAGTTTGCCCTTTTCGTCCCGTGGCAGATTGTTCAGGTCCAGCGTGGTCACGCGGAACATTTCGCCCGCGCCCTCGCAGTCGCTGGCGGTGATGATGGGGGTGTGCACATACACAAAGCCGCGCTCTGCAAAGAAGGCATGGATGGCCTGCGCCGCCAGGGAGCGGATGCGAAATACCGCGTTAAAGGTGTTGGTGCGGGGGCGAAGATGCGCCTGCGTACGTAAAAACTCGAAGGAATGGCGCTTTTTTTGCAGCGGATAATCGCCATCGGCCAGGCCGACGATTTCCACTTCGGCGGCTTTGATTTCAAAAGGCTGCTTCATATCCGGCGTCATCACCAGCATGCCGGTGACTTTAAGCGCACTGCCCAGCGTCACCTTGGTGATCTCTTTAAAGTTCGCCAGGGTATCCTCGCACACGATCTGCAGGTTTTTATAGAATGAGCCGTCGTTGAGTTCGATAAAGGCAAATGCCTTGCTGTCGCGAAGGGTGCGCACCCAGCCGGACACCGTGATGGGGCTGCCGTCCGCCGGGGTTTCCCGGTACAGTTGTTTGACCAAATAGTCCACGTATTTTCACTCCTATTTACATATCTGCTTTTCCCAGCAGTGCTGCGCCAATGATACCGGCCTCGTTGCCAAGCTGCGCCATTTCAAGGCGCGGGCTGGGCAGGGTTTTGTACATGAGGTAGCGCGGCAATTGCTCTTGCACGGCGTCCAGCAGGAATTGCCCCGCGTGGCTGACGCCACCGCCCAGTACGATCATCTCGGGATCCAGGAAGG
>JAVBRU010000048.1:0-59798 GCA_031547595.1 Eubacteriales bacterium | reverse complement strand
GGTGAAAAAACTTATTATGATGACCGTATGGGTACAGTGTATATTGCAAACGGTGAAAACCGATACATTATTGATACCACAGGTTGTTCACGGAGCACAAACTCTGGATCTAAAACCGCAAAAGATATTTCGGTTGAACCAATTCGTTCTGGTGGCTTAATTATGCTGCGCGATTTGGCGGAAAATCCGCAAACTATTACTGTAAAAATGGGTAGTTACTCCGATGCATTTACTCTTACGGATGCTAACCAACAGGCTTTGAAGGTTTTCTATGATGATTGCACGCGTGCAGGTATCTTCGACCAAGAATATTTTTCTGGCTCGGATGATTATTCCATACGGACATTCTTTAATTAGAGCCCAAATCGAGAAGATAAGTGACTTGATAGAGCAGACACCAAACGGGAGAACCAAGTATATCAATGGATATAATGGGTAGTTCGAGACTATAAAAATCGATGCTTCGTGGCATTCAATGGTTTCGGGCTGCTCATTGTGTTTACAATGAAATAATTAAATGCTAGAAAGGCGGTTAAATCAATGAGCAATAATTCGACACTACTGAATAAAATTTCGATTCCGGCAGAGCTCAGGAAGAGAACTACGCTGGCTAGTGCTATCTTCTATGATGCGCTTGAAATTTACGATAATAAGGTCGTCGGTTTTCTGAATGGTTCACCCAAGATGACATGGCGTTTTGACAGTTATCTAGGAGTTGACTTTGTGAAAGCCAGCATGAACTCTCAGTTTGCACAAGTGGTTTTTTTAACTGGTGTTAACTCAAAAAATCGATTTACTGGGATCGACTTGTATGGGGCACAGAACTCGGCTGCAATGAACGATACGAATAGAATCCTGTTTTGCGGAGGCATGCTTAGCTTTGGTAAAACGAACGAAGCTGTTGAGCCGATTGCCGCTTACATTCGGAATGCGTTAGAAGTATTTAAGGAAAGTGCCACCACAAAAGAAATCCCTGATCGCGTGTCGGATGCTGATGAGCTTAACAAGTTCAAAGCCTTGCTTGATTCTGGCGTAATCACGCAGGCGGAGTTTGACGCAAAGAAAAGGCAGCTTCTTGGTATATAAGCATGAATGCTTTCGATGGGGAGCGTAGTGGAGAGCTCTCTTGCCCCATAGCTCCCAGCACCCAAGAGGAGTTTTCTTTTCGGTAGAGCGCGAGCCCCTTTTCTTATTCAAAAGAAAGGGGCTCGCTATTGTTTTGCTATTTATTTCGGCACCAATAGGACGGGATATAATTCGGGAAATATTCTTTTCTGCTATAGTAAATGCCCATTGTCTGGCATGCCCCGCCTTAAGATTATATAAATAATTTAGAAATCGAGGTTCGCAGGCGTTTCCACTTGGATTTACGACAACCTTGCAGCAGCCCCTTTTAAGCGCTTATTTAGCCGGAATATTCAGCGAAGTTAAAACATCCCGAACGGCATCTTCTGTGACCTTGAGGGCCGTTTTGTTTACTTCTACGGATACTTTATGGCTGTTCAATTGCTTGGCAACTTCCTGTTTGATTTCAAGGTGCATCTGCTGCTGGAGGTCTGCTGTTGCGGCATCTACATAAGCAAAGATGTCCCGCATGTGCTGCGCGTGGGCGGGATTACTTTCCATCGAAGCCTAGAGCGTCATTTGATGCCTTTTCGCTATTGTGTTATAATTCATTCTATTTTTTCTCCTTTCCTGTTGTTCGCCAGTCCGCCGCTAGCGGCGGCTGGCGCGTGATACATCATCGCATGCGATGATGTATCACGTTGCTCATATTAAGAAACCGTGCAAAAATGACCTGTGTTATCTTTTATATACACAGACCATTTTTTATACACTTTTTCTCTTGACGAATAGCTGCCGATTTACGGCAGAGTGGGGGCATTACGGAATCCACGCAGCCATAGTGATTTGTGAACCCAAGCACCTATATTCGCCGTTGAGGTTCTTCTCATGGATGCTCTTGCTGAAAATAATCCCGATGTCCTTGCATAGTGCGGATTTCACCCGTTTCACCACGCTTTCAGATACATCCAGAGCATCTGCAATCTGCTTGCTGGTGATGAGGCACTCTAGCGGAAGGTCTATTAAATACAGCCATACCTTCAAAAGATTAATCCAATCCAAGCTATTGTTTGGGTTGTGGTAAGCGCGTGCCACCTCATACCATTCACGTTTGATTTTGATGATGCTGTTCTTACGCTCGGCCCTCCGCGTCAATGTAAGCGTCCAAACAGCCCCGTCTTGCAAGGATTTAATGAAGCCGTTTGTTTCCAGTGCGGCAATAGCATCTTTGATACTCGCT
The DNA here is from genome assembly GCA_031547595.1 of Eubacteriales bacterium. Taxonomy (GTDB): domain Bacteria; phylum Bacillota; class Clostridia; order Christensenellales; family Aristaeellaceae; genus JAVBRU01. The sequence goes on along the minus strand of JAVBRU010000048.1, from coordinate 57,493 downwards.
TTTACTCTGCGATTGTCGGCTGCCACGCCGAAAAAGATGCACATATCAGCCAATGTGCCGCGATAGGCCAAATGATTGTCAGCCAGCACCGCAATAAGCGTGAGCAGCTTGAATTCTGTCTTTTCTCTGCATAGCCATACTTTTTCAAACTCAATTTCATCCGTCTGTTTCTACATTTTCTTTCTATACCTCCTTAATAAAGCTACGAATCAGCTTGCGCAAGATTTGCGATATTGTCAAATCGCGCTCTTGCGCGGCTGTTGCCAGTTGTTCCTTTTCTTGGTCTGATAGGCGTATTCCAACATGCGCCACAAAATCAACTCCTTTCATGAGCCAATGTGAAGTGCGATGAATGTTTGCTTTGCTTTTGTCCAACGGGGTTTGACAAGTTTGCTTTCATCTATGCTTATTATACCAAAAATTTTTATGAAAATCAAAAAAATATAAAACATTTAATCATTCTATTTGTAAATTACAATTCTTAGTTACTTTCTAAGAAATGCATGTTATACTATAAAAGAATTTGAAAAATAGGTCATGGGAGGAATACAAATGGCTGCAAAGCGTAAAATGGTTCAATCTAACCTTGTGAAAAACTCGATAGCTGCATATTTTGCAGCAATAGAAGTTCATAACAAGCCGAAAATTCCATATAGATATGAGATTGTAACTGTATTAATGACAAATGCTTGGGAATTGGTGTTAAAGGCTTATATTCGTAAACACGATAAAGCTCATTCTATATTTGAAAAAGAGGATGGAGGAAAGACAATTTCGCTTGCTAGGTCCTTGGATTATGTAGAACAATCTATTAATAAGTCAACACCAAAAAAATTTACTCATATAAAAGAAAACATAGCTATTATTGAAAAATACAGAAATTATGTTGTTCATTATTACTGTGAGCAGCTAGAACCATTTATCTTCATGGTACTTGCGAAAAGTGCGATTAACTATGTGTGGTTTGTGAAGGAATATTTCGGCAAGGATATTGCAGCAGATGAAGGTCTATTCATTTTGCCGATTGGATTTAAGCTACCATTCAAAGTAGAAGACTTTTTTTCGCGCAATAATGTAAAATATAGTGAAACTCCAGAGACTAGCGATTTCATACAGTCCATTATTTCGACCATTGCTAGACTTGACAATGAAGGTATAAGTGAATCGGTGGTTGTCGGTTTTGATCTTTTCATGCAACAGGTTAAGAAATGCACAAATCATGAGCTTCTTGTAGCAATTACAAATCAAGGAGATGAAGATGCACGCTTTGTGAAAGAGACTAAAGTAAAAATAACAGACGATCCTAATGCGCAGCAAGTAAAACTGACGGAAGCTGAACTAGACCATATTTATCCTCTTTGTTATGGCGATGTTGTGAATGAATGCAAAAATCGAATTACTGGATTTAAGCAAGGAGCGTTATTCAACTCAATCATGAAAGAGTTAAAGAATAACTCGACACTCTGCCATGTTAGAAGACTAAACCCAAAAAAGACATCATCTGCACAGACAATATTCTACTCAAGAACAATCGTCAATGAAATTGCATCAAGATATGTGCTATAGGAAAATGTAAGTTTACAATTAATAGATGTAACCTGAGTGAGCTAAACATCCTAATCTTGTAAGGAGTTGCACCATGTCAAAGCAACAAGGCCAAAAGTTGAAGCCATTGTACCTCAAACGCATTCTTGAAGAGTATACAGATGATAACCATGGCATCACCATGCAACGCATTCTGGAATTGCTTGCGATGAATGGCGTGAAAGCCGAACGCAAATCGATTTATGAGGACTTTGAAGCGCTTGAACAGTTTGGCTGCGAGGTTATAGCTGAAAAGAGCAGAACAACGGAATATCATCTTGCGGGTAGGCAGTTTGAGCTTGTTGAATTGAAGCTATTGATAGACAGCATTCAATCGTCCAAGTTTCTTCCTGAAGATAAAACGCGAAGCATTATTAAGAAACTTCAGACGTTGTGCAGTGTATATGAAGCGCATTCTTTGCAACGGCAAGTGCTCGTGACAAACCGCGTTAAGAGCATGAACAAGACGCCGCACTACAATTTGGACGCTATCCATGAAGCCATATCGACAAACAAGCAGATCAGCGCTAAATACTTTGAGTACGATATGGACAAGCGCCGCAGGTACTACAAAAAAGGGGCGTTATACACGCTTAGTCCTTTTGCTCTTGTTTACACCGATGATAATTACTACCTCTTTGCGCTGGAGGCTGGCAAGGAGAAAATCAAGGCTTTTCGCGTGGACAGAATGGACAGTGCGGCGGTGCTGCCACTTGAGAGACAAGAGAGCGCCGCTTTTGCCAAGATTGATATGAGCGCTTATACGAAGTATACATTCTCCATGTACGGCGGCGAAATGGAGGATGTAACCATGGTTTTTCATAGACGGCTGATGAACGCTGTCATTGACAAGTTTGGAAGGGATGTGCAGGTCAGTAAAGAGGACAATGATCATTTCAGAATCACCGTTCCCATTGCCGTCAGCAGTCAATTCTTTGGTTGGGTGTTCGGGCTTGGAAAGATGGCGCGGATTGTTGAGCCGGAGAGCGTGAAGCAGCAAATGCGGCTTGCAATAAAAGATGCCATGTATATGCATTGTAGATAGGAAATGCGCTTGCGGCAGACCGCAGGCGTACTTTTTTCTTTCGGAGTGGGGGGAGAGGAAAGCATTGACAAGTTTTCCTGCTTCGATTATACTGATTTCGGAATCACACTTCGTAATCACACCCACACTTTTGCACACACACGCCGGAGGGAAAGCAGTCACACTTTAGGGGGACAAGAAAGCACAAAAAAGGGGATTGCCCCACCATCGGCGCAATCCCCTGAAACCCTTGATGTATCTAGCTTTTTGTCACTTGAAGTAACGGTTCAGCAGGCCCTCAAAGGCCTTGCCGTGGCGGGCTTCGTCCTTGCACATTTCGTGCACGGTATCGTGGATCGCATCATAGCCCAGCTGCTTGGCGAGGGTGGCCAGTTCTTTTTTGCCGGCGGTCGCGCCAAACTCGGCATCCACGCGCAGGGTCAGGTTTTCCTTGGTGCTGGCGCTGACGACTTCGCCCAGAAGTTCCGCAAATTTAGCGGCATGCTCGGCTTCTTCAAAGGCGATGCGCTTATAGGCTTCGGCAACCTCGGGGAAGCCCTCGCGGTCTGCAGCGCGGCTCATGGCCAGATACATGCCAACCTCGGTGCATTCGCCGGTGAAATTCTGGCGCAGGGCTTCCACCACGCGCTCGTCCACGTCCTGGGCGACGCCTATGCGGTGCTCGTCTGCCCACTCACGGCCCTCGGCCATTTTTTCAAACTTTTCTTTTGGCGCCTTGCACACGGGGCATTTTTCGGGCGCTTCGGGGCCCTCATGTACATAACCACAAATCTTGCATACCCACTTCATATTGTTATCCTCCTTCAAGTACTAAAAATGTTATATTCCGGTCACAAATAGAAGATACACGGCTGCTTCGGGTTTGAAACAGCCGTGCAAAAATTATTTGTTCAATTCGCTGAGGAGGGCGGCTTCCATACCGTCCACAACGCAAGAGGCACTGTGCAAGATGGGCAAAGTTTCCAGCGACATCAACTGATGCGGCAGGGGCAGCCCTGTTTTTTGCGACAGTGCACGGGCGGAGGCAAAGGCATCGTCGGTGCGTGGCAATTCCAGCGCACCCGCCACGTCGGCGGCAAACTTGAAAGGGCTGGCGGTGGCAACGATCAACGTGGGTGCGGCGTCGTCGGATTCCGCGCGGTATTGCCGGAGGGCTGCGGAGGCTACGGCGGTGTGCGGGTCGTACAGATAGCCTTGGCCGTCAAACATCTGCTTGATTTCTTCGCAGGTGGCGTTGTCATCCGCGCAATAGCCCGCGAAATGCTGTTGCAGGAAGCTCAATTGATCGCCTGTCAAGCGGAACACACCATCTTTTTTGAGCGCATCCATCCACCCGCGCACAATACCGCTGTCGCAGCCGGCCAACTCATACAAAAGCCGCTCCAGATTGGACGAGATCAGGATGTCCATGGAGGGGGAGAGCGTCTTGTGGAAATCGCGGCGGGCATCGTAGACGCCGGTGCGGATAAAATCGGTGAGCACATCATTGGCGTTGCTGGCGCAAATCAGCTTACCAATGGGCGCGCCCATGCGCTTGGCATACCAGGCGGCCAGTATGTTGCCAAAGTTGCCTGTTGGCACGCAGATATGGAGCGGCCTGTCGGCACTGATAATACCCTTTGCCATCAGCTCTGCGCAGCTGGACAGATAATATGCCACCTGCGGCACCAGCCGCCCCAGGTTGATGCTGTTGGCGGAGGAAAGCACGCGCTGCTGCGCGGCCATTTTTGCGATAAATTCCGGGCTGGTGAACAGCTTTTTGACGCCGGTCTGCGCATCGTCAAAGTTGCCCAGCACAGAAATGGCATGCACATTGCTGCCCTGCGCGGTACACATTTGCAATTCTTGCATTTTGCTGACGCCGCCCAAGGGATAAAACACCGTGACGGACGTGCCGGGCACATCCGCAAAGCCTTCCTGGGCGGCTTTGCCCGTATCACCGCTGGTGGCGGTAAGAATGGCGATTTCGCGGGTTTCGCCGCATTTTTGCGCCGCCGCGGTCAACAGATGCGGCAGGAATTGCAGTGCCATGTCCTTGAAGGCCAGCGTGGGCCCGTGGAACAGCTCCAGCACGAAGGTCTGCTCATCAAGCGCTAGCAGGGGCGCTACATCGGCGTGGTCAAAGCGCGCATACGCTTTTTCTGCCATAACGGTCAGCTCGTCCAAGGAATAATCGTCCAGCAGCCAGCTCAAGACTAACGCCGCGCGTGCTGCATAGGGTATTTTAGCAAGCTGTTCAAAATCGGCCATAGATAAAGATGGCAAAGAGGTGGGCACAAACAACCCACCTTCTTGCGATATGCCGCGCAAAATGGCCTGAGCGGCCGATACCGTGACCTCTGCGCGTGTGCTGATATAGGGCATGCAAAGCTCCTTTAGGTAGCCACTGATTTATTCGGGCATTATCACTGGCGGCGTCTTTTGCCCGTGCACTGCGTCAAAAAGCTCGAAATAGCGCTGCTATTCCATCGCCTTCCTTCCTTGCGCACGCACAAAATCCATTCGCCATTCATAAACCCTCATTAAATCATTGGCTGCGTAATCTATCAGATAAAATACTTTTTCATAAACTCCGGCGCTACGCTGTCGTCACAGTTGACGCTGAGCACAAATAATACGTTGTGGCGGTCGCCCAGCTCCTGCAGGCGGCGGAAGAAATTCTCGGTCTTATCCACATCCACTTTGACCAGCTTGAGGAAAGCGTCAATAAACACGATGTGAATGTCAAAGTTTTGGGCCAGCATGCCGCACAGGAAGCCGAAGAACATCTCCGGGCTGTCGCTGCCATATTCGCCGGCGTTTACGAAGCGAACCTCGTGCCGCAGATCGAACATATACCGGTTGTCGTCGTCAATGAATACTACATCGCCCTTTGCGTCTTTTACCATGGTGTTGGCCATATCCAGAATGCGCTTGGTTTTGCCCGAGCCTTTCTTGCCGTGAATGATCTGTATCATGGGTATCTCCCCCTTACAAGTGATATTGTACCTTTATTATACTGCATCTTATTCAAATAAGCTAGTATCTTTTGTGAAATTACGATGAATGAGAAAGCGGACACTGCCGTTTGGGCCGTGTCCGCTTTGTGATGGCTCGATTTTCAGGTATTGCGCGTGCGCACTGTTTGCACAAACTCGTATTCGGACAGGTGGTTCACGATGTCCGTATAGTCAAAGCGTGCGGGCAGGTGCAGGGTGTACAGGTTGGTGCACAGGTGCTCGTTGTTGTCGTTGCTGTGGCTGGGGGTTTCGATGTGGAAGTCCACATCCAGCACCTTCACGTTGTGCTGCGTAAAAAAGTTGTTTATGTAGGAAAGGGTTTCGGCACGGTGCGTGAATTTGACCTCTACTCGCTTCATGGCGTTGACGCGGATAATGCGCTGCAGGAACGTGAGCACCACCAGCACCAGCACGCAGCACGCGCCCGCTACCAAATAGAAGCCGTAGCCAATCAACAGCCCCAGGCAGGCCACATTCCACAGGCTGGCTGCGGTGGTGAGCCCCGCGATTTTCTTCTGGGCAATAAAGATGGTGCCAGCACCCAGGAAACCGATTCCGCTGATGACCTGTGCGCTGAGGCGCCCCAGATTCATCGCCAGCCCGCCGCCGGGATTGACATCCAGCATCTGCTGGCAGATCAGGCATTCCAGCAGGGCAATCATCGTGGCGCCCAGGCACACCAGCACGTGGGTGCGCATGCCTGCGGGGCGGTTCTTATACTCTCGCTCCACGCCCACCAGGCCGCCAATCAACACTGCAGCGCCAATCCGGATCGCAATTTCCCACCATGGTACGTCGTACATGCTCCTCATCCTTGCTATATAAATATAAAATAGTTGGCCGGTGCTGACAGAATCGCCAAACACTTACATCACATTTGTGCATTGCTGCCATCCGGGATATCATTATATCATGATAATGCTCAATTTACCACTCCTTCCTGCTCCTTTTTGCAAGATTTTGTGCGTAAAGATTCAACAATAGAAGCAATCTAAAACGGTTTTTATGATGGGAATAATAACCCATCCATTTTCGTTAATATATGGGAAAGAATAATGGGGGGATTTGCATGAGATAAGTTTGCGGAAGTTTCGCAGCAGAATGCATGCTGTTCGAAAAGGACAGTAAAACAATAAAAATGGAGGAGAGTTTCGTTTATGAAGAAAACGATTGTTGCCTGGTTGGTATTTGTGCTATTGTTGCTGAATGTTTTTGCATGTGCGGAAACAGTTGCTCCCCCAAAAACCCAAGAAGAAACCTGGGCGTCTTTCCAGGCTGAACATGGTGATCTCTTTAGCGAGTGGAGTGCGCCCACGCTCATCCGCCTTGCAAACAGCCTGCGGGAAGGCGCGTATACCCCCGGTCAAACCGAAGGCTTGGCCACCCTTGCAATGTATACCTATGCTGTGCCCAATTGCTACGCGGAGCTTGTGGGTGTGGTGGGTGTGGTGGTGGATCGCATAAAGGTGGAATATCCGCAGATGCAGGATGTCAATATTCTTTGCTTTCGGCCCTTTTGGTTTATGAACGGCACGGGCGGCTATCGGGTGGTTGTAACAGACATTGAGCATTCATTGTGTGTGTATGCGGATGTTGATTATTGGAATCTTTCCATGGATGGCGGACTCCGTTTATTGGGTGCAGAGGATGCGTGGTATGCGCCGCTTGTCACATCGGATTATTTTGTGATGCAGGACACCCTTCAGGCCATATGGAACAGTGATGTGGCCGGCGAGGAGTTTTGGACGCCGCTTAATGCATACATTGCGGACAGCTGCTGGGAAATGAGAATCGCTGAAAACTATCGAGACTACGGGGCTTTTATTCCTGCATGGCCGCTGGAAGGCCAGGCATTGAATCGGCTTATGTGGGGTAATGATAACTATCACCAGCATCATCAAGTATATATTGACCACTTTTTGCCGTGCGAGCGCTACTTGCCTGTGGATGAAGCCATAGAAATTGCAGTGCAAGTATTTAGCGCAGCTGGTGAATCTGAAAGAATCGAAGGAATTGCTCCGCTCGTATCTCTTAAGAGTGGGTGGATACATGGGGTGACTGCCTATGAAATCGCCTTCTCACGCTTGGATGAACAGCATCAACCCACTGATCATCTTGGACATGTGATTATTAACGCAGAAACGGGAGAGATAATCGACGTCGATCTGGTGGGTGGCTTCAATGGGTAAGCAGTCCACACGTATCTTTTTCAATTTTGTATAGTTTATAAACACAATGTGTAAAATAATTACCCCCCATAGACTCACTTGATGAGTTGCGATATAATTGAATTAATGTATATATATTGGTTTGCAAGAAAGGCGGAATATAGCAATGAAAAAGAATTCTGTTAGTACTATGCTTCTCGTAATTTCTTGTTTAGTATGCTTCTCCTCATTAGCTTTAGGAGAATCTTCTGATGAGAATAACAAAACGAATCAATCACCAGATGAAGTATATAGCACCTTCGAAGCACAGTACGGTTCTCCCAGCTTCTTATGGGAACAGCAAACATGGGATGCGTTTAGCGAGGCGCTTCAGGCATGCCCTGTGGCGGCTTACCCCGATGATGCGCTGCGCGCATTTGCCTTTCATACATATAAAGCCCCAAAGCCTATGCCCTATCATGAAGAGATATCTGGGCAGCCCGGTATGGGCTCACTTGCTGCAAACAAGGAATATGCCATCGAGCAGACCCGCACACTAGCGAAGCCCCTGCTAAAGGATGCACAGTCCGCCCAGGTATACACGATATCCATGGCCTCGTATGCTGTCGCGGCCAATATGCCGGAGTGCTGGAAAGTGACGCTGATAGAAGGTGATACGTTGGCATGTGCAGAATTTTCTTGTTACAATGATCAAATGTTTCAAGCGCCTCGTGTTTTAACGAAGGACGATCCATGGTATACCCCGTTTGTGCTGGATGAGTATCTGCAAAATCAGGATGTATTGGGCGTGGCAAAACAGATGGATTATGCCTCCCCCTCTACAATTGAGCAACTGGAGGAGTATTTAGCGGGGCGCACTGTCGCTGATGCATTGATAGCACTCCAGAGAAAATATGGATTACATAGGACGGGCAGATTTTTTGATGAAGACCTAACATGGCCGATGGAAGGGCGGCTATTATATGATTTGTGGGTCAAAACCCGTGAAACATACTATGTGAACCCTGATGAGTACCGATTGGGGCTGCCCGTGCCTGATGAAATTCAAAAGGACGAAGCCATTCGCTTGGCAAAAGAATTAACCGGTTTTCCGCAGGATGCGGATGTGGAAGCGGAATTGACGTTTTATGAAAACTGCTATGATATGACTCAGCCCCAAAGACGGGGGCGGTTTTGGATCGTGCTGCTTTTGTTGGAGAAAGACAGCCCCTGGTGTGGTGATGTTCTGAAAGAATGGCCGAGTATCTGGGATGATTACAATGAAATTTGGGTTGAAGTACTGGTGGATGCACAAACGGGTGAAAAGCGATATCAAGAGCAGTTTCATCAAAATTCAACAGGCGCAGTGGGCTAACCGTCCTCTTGACACCCAATTTTGAATAGTTCATAATCTAAAAATGTAAAATAATTACCTCTTCATAGACTCAATTTATGAATTGTAATATAATAGAATTATTGTATACATTTTGATTTGTGAGAAAGGAAGGTTGTACAATGAAAAAGCATCTTGAAAAGAATCTACTGGTTCTGGCTGCTGTGATCCTGGTGGTATCCTGCGTGCTGCCGCAAGCATTGGCGGAGGGCGCCCCGTCCAACAATATGCTCTTTTTGCTGAATGAAGAGGTACGTCTTAGCAGGGGTTGTGTTTGCTTCTTGGCGGATGGCTCTGTTGTATTGGCGGGCACTGATTCCCGGAGATATGATGGCGCGAACTACAACTCGGCAATCATGACGTGCCTTGCATCCATTGATGGGCAAACCCATACTGTGTGGAAATATGAGGTGTGCAAGGAGCAGAGCCTTTCCAACCATTTCTATGATGTTCAGGCATTGCCGGATGGCAGCGTGCTTGTATTGCTTGTCGTATCAAAAGAAAACTCTGCGCTGCAGCGGGTGGAAGATCAATGCTACATTCATGTTGTCCGCGATGGCGAGCTGGTTGCCGAATACGACTTTGATGAAGAGATTGTTCGCGTCGTTTCCACATCGAATAGTGTGTTGATCCAGACGTATGATTACACAATCAACGCTGCAGGTTTGCCCAAGTTCACATGCTATGATATGAGCGGGAAGATGGTCTGGCAGCAGGTATATCAGGATTCCTTCCTGGCCACACAGTGCCTGGCCACAGAGGACGGCCTGTATATCGTTGGCAGCCACCATCAGCCGGACGGAGAATCCAGCCCATACATCGCCAAAATAGATCAAAACGGGCAAATGGTGTGGAGCAGGATCGAAGAAGTGACGAACGCACGGTATTTTGGTGTCGCGCTGGGGGAGAACGGCGATATCGTTGCTGCAGGCGGCGTATTCGAGTCTGGCGATGGCTCGCAGTGGACCAAGGCTGATGTTGTGTGCTACTCCACGGATGGTGAGGTGAAATGGAAGGATCAGCGACGCTTTTATGATCAAGGGGGCTTTCTGTGGTCGGCAATCGAGCGCGTGGAGGATGGCTTTGTGGTTGCGGGCAGTAACTATACCGATGGCAACAGTCTGTTTATTGCGCATTACGATTTTGCCGGCAATTTGATTTTCTTCTGGGATGAGCCGGTTTCGACAAAACTGGGTATCCATACATACATCGGCCTTGTCCAAAATGCAGCAGGTGATATTTATATGACAGTGTGTGGCGACACCGGCTGGCGGCTTGCCCAGAAAACAGTGGCGCCCGGCGTGCCGCGGTATATAACAGTGATCAAATACTTGAGTTATGTATCGCCGCTATAAAAACAACGGGCTGCGATCTGTTAATTAGGCAGAAAACCTTCTCCGAATATATTGCGTTTTAGGGCATGGTGTGGTATCATATAGGTTAGTGCTTTATGCTTTGCAGAGCACAAGCTGAAAGTCAGCGGATACGGAGGGTGTTCCAAACATGGGCTACACGGTAGAGAAAATTTCGGGCAACCAGGTCAAGATTTCATTTGAAATTGCGGCGCAACAGTTTGACGATGCGGCGCAAAAAGCATATCTCAAGGTGCGCAACCGCGTGAATATCCCCGGCTTTCGCAAGGGTAAGGCGCCGCGCAAGCTGATTGAGAACATGTACGGCGAAGGCGTGTTTTATGATGACGCGTTTGATATGCTGTTCCCCGATGCTTATCAGGCGGCGGTGAAGGAGCATAACCTGTTGGTGGTGGACCGCCCCGAGGTGGACGAAGTGACGCAGATTGGCGTGGGCAAGGATTTGCTCTTTACCGTCAAAGTATTTGTCAGCCCCGATGTGGAGCTGGGCCAGTATAAGGGCGTGCACGGCGTGAAGCATACCCACAAAGTGACCGACGAAGAGATCGACAGCCGCATCCAGCAGGATGCCGAAAAGGCCACCACCACCTTGGATGTGGAAGGCCGCGCCGTGGAGCAGGGCGACATCGTGAACCTCGACTATTCCGGCAGCGTAGACGGCGTGAAGTTCGAGGGCGGCACCGCCGATGGGCAGACGCTGGAGATTGGCAGCAACCAGTTCATCCCCGGCTTTGAAGAGCAGATGGTGGGCATGAATATTGGCGAAGAGCGCGACCTCACCGTCACGTTCCCCACCGAATACCACGCGGAAGACCTGGCGGGCAAGGAAGCTGTGTTCCACGTGAAGGTGAATGGCATTCAGGCGCGCGTCAAGCCCGAACTGGACGATGATTTTGCCGCCGACGTATCCGAGTTTTCCACCTTTGCGGAGTATCGCGACAGCATCGTGAAAGAGCTGACCGACAAAGCCGACAAGAATGCCGATGTGCAGACCGAGAACGCCCTGATCCAGCAGGTGGTGGACGCGTCCGATTGCGATATCCCCGCTTCCATGATCGAGGACGAGATCGAAGTGATGCTGCGCGAGCTGAAGATGCGCATGGCGTATCAGGGCCTGCGCTATGAGGACTACCTCAAGTACACCGGCCAGGATGAAGACCAGGTGAAGGAAATGTACCGCACCGAGGCGCAAAACCGCGTGAAGATGCAGCTGGTGCTGGAGGCCATCCGCAAGGCGGAGGCCATCGAAGCCAGCGAAGAAGATATTGAAGCGCTGATCGTTGAAGAAGCCGAGCGCGCGGGCCGCGAAGTGGAAGCGTTCAAGGCTTCCCTGCGTGACAACCAGATGGCGTACCTCAAGGATCACGCCGCCATCCGCAAGGTGGTAGACCTGATCAAGAACAACGCCGAAATCGACGAGCATGAAGAGCATGATCATATCGACGTCAACGAAACCATGAGCGCTGTACAAGACGCCTTGGATGCTGTTGAAGCAGAAGAGGAATAATCTGTCCTTCAATCACATATGATAGGATGAGCCAAGCTGCCTGCAAGGATGTTTCTCGTCCGTGCAGGCAGTGGATTTTGTGCCAGAGCTTGGCGCAAGGAAAGGAGAGCCCCTATGTCTCTGATCCCTTATGTAATCGAAAAAACCAGCCATGGCGAGCGATCGATGGATATCTACTCCCGCCTGCTGGCAGACCGCGTGGTGTTCCTAGGCAGCGAGATCAACGATCAGGTGGCCAACGCCATTGTGGCGCAGCTGCTGTTCCTGGAAACCGATAATCCCGATGCCGATATTTCGCTGTATATCAACAGCCCCGGCGGCTCTGTGACGGCGGGTATGGCGATTTTTGACACCATGAACTATATCAAATGCCCCGTGCGCACCGTGTGCATTGGGTTGGCCGCGTCCATGGGCGCGTTCCTGCTGATGGCGGGCGAAAAAGGCAAGCGCCTCGCGCTGCCCAACAGCGAAGTGATGATCCACCAGCCCTCTGGCGGTGCGTCCGGCCAGTCCACCGATGTGACCATCCACGCTGAATGGCTGCTGAAAACCAAAAAGAAGATGAACGGCCTGATGGCGGACTTGACCGGGCAGCCGCTGGAGCGCATCCAGAACGATGTGGAGCGCGACTACTTCATGTCTGCCAAGGAAGCGCTGGCCTATGGTATCATCGACGAAATCTATCAGCCCCGTGGCAAATAATATTCCTAAAAAGAGGTAAACATGGCCAAGGACGATTTTAATTCGCGCAAACAGCGCTGCTCCTTCTGCGGCAAAACGCAGGATCAGGTACGCAAGCTCATCGCAGGGCCGTCCGTGTATATCTGCACGGAATGCGTAGCACTGTGCCAGGAGATCGCGGCTGATGATTTGGACACCATGCCCTTCACCAAAAATCAGGAGATTCCGCTGCCCAGCGAGATGAAATCCGTGCTGGACGAGCATGTGATCGGGCAGGAGATGGCCAAGCGCACCCTGTGCGTAGCGGTGTATAACCACTACAAGCGCATCAACGCGCCTGTGAAGCGCGGGGATGTGGAGCTGCAAAAATCCAATATCCTGATGGTGGGCCCCACCGGCTGCGGCAAGACGTATCTTGCGCAGAGCTTGGCACGCATTTTGAATGTGCCCTTTGCGATTGCAGACGCCACTGCGCTCACCGAGGCAGGCTATGTGGGCGAGGATGTGGAAAATATTCTCCTGCGCCTCATCCAGGCCGCAGGAGGCGATATTCAGGCCGCGCAGCGCGGCATCCTGTATATCGACGAGATCGACAAGATCGCCCGCAAAGGCGAGAACGTGTCCATCACCCGCGATGTCAGCGGTGAGGGCGTGCAGCAGGCACTGCTCAAAATTCTGGAAGGCACCCAGGCGAATGTGCCGCCCCAGGGCGGGCGCAAGCATCCGCATCAAGAATGCCTGCAAATTGATACCACGAACATTTTGTTCATCTGCGGCGGCGCGTTTGACGGGCTGACCCGCATCATCGATACGCGACTTGGCAAAAAGGCCGTGGGCTTTGGCGCGGACAGCAGCAATGCTGAAGCCAAATCCCGCAATGTGGGCGATACCCTTGCGCAAATGCGCCCCGAGGATTTGATGAAGTTTGGCCTGATCCCCGAGTTTGTGGGGCGCTTGCCGGTCAATGTCACCCTCAATTCCCTGGACGAGGACGCGCTCGTGCGCATTCTCACCCAGCCCAAGAACGCGCTGGTGAAGCAATACCAGAAACTGCTCAGCCTCGATGGCATTAATCTGGAGTTTGATGCGGACGCGCTGTCTGCCATTGCACACCAGGCCATGGAGCGCAAGAGTGGCGCACGCGGCCTTCGCGCCATCATCGAAACCTCGCTGCTGGATACCATGTTTGATCTGCCCGGCCGCAAGGATATCGATAAATGCGTGATCACCAAGGATGTGATTGAGGGCAAGGGTCAGCCGCTTTTGACCAAGGACGCCACACCGCCCGCCGCGCGCCCCCGTGCCAAACAGGCCGTCGCGCCTGCCGAGCCACCGGAAGAACCAACGGCGAGCTGACAGGGGAGAGGGACAGGGGAACGGGGAACGCTGGGGCTGCTCGCCCTCAGAAACCTCTTCCATCTCAAGCGTCGCGCTGTCACGCTGCGGCGTGCTATCGCTTGTTTCGGTGCCTGACTCCACCTCGCTTCATCTGCCACAGGTAGCGCTCGGATCCGCTGCTCGGCAGGAGATTTCATCTCCTGCACCTCGCTTAGGTAAACAGTAAAGACTTGCAGCTAAAAAAGTTGCGAGTCTTTTTTTGAGCGAATTTTCTATCTGAAATTATCAAAACATGAAGGATTTTCAATGTAAAATGTTGAATATCAAAGAAAGTTCTTCTAAGGGAAAATATAAATAAGATGAGGGGGATTTCCATGAGTCAACAGTACAACACACCGCAAAACCAACAATCGTACCAGCCCAACATTGTTGTGAATGTGCACAACAGCGCCATAGCAAATGCAGGGACATCCACAGGCAACTCCTACTTTGATGGCGGGTTACTACAATTAATCGGGTGGCAGTTTCTGGGCATCATCGTTTGCGCCATCACGTTTGGTATTTGTGCTCCATGGGCGATATGCAGAGTGTATGGTTGGAAAATCAATCATACCGTGATAAATGGCAACCGATTGAAGTTCAATGGTACCGCAACGAGCTTGTTCGGCCATTGGGTTAAGTGGCTCCTGTTGACTATCATTACGCTTGGAATATATGCTTTCTGGCTCCAGATCAAGCTTGAACAATGGAAAGTTAAAAACACCAGTCTCTGACTTTGGATAAATCAAACAAAAGCTCGCAACTAAAAAAGTTGCGAGTCTTTTATTGAGGGAAAGTTATATTTCCTGTTGACAACTATATCGGCAGGCGATATAATGATATTACGGAAGCCGATATACCGGCGGACGATATAGAATGTTGGAGGAGTACGTATGCCGGAGAGCAATGAGCGGGGCGCGCTGACGGAAGCCGTTTTCTATATTTTGCTTTCGCTGTATGAAAAACGGCACGGCTATGGCGTAATCAAAGCCATAGAAGCCATGAGCGGCGGGCGCGTGGTGCTGGGCGCGGGCACATTATACGGCGCGCTGAACACCTTATCAGACAAGGGCTGGATACAGGATATCCCCATGCCGCAGGACAGCCGCAAGAAGGAATACCTGATCACAGCCGCGGGCAAGCAAATGGTGGCGGGCGAAGTGAAGCGGCTGCAAGAGCTGCTGTCCAGCGCAAATCTGATTTTGGAGGGGACGCTATGAAAACGGTACTGTATAAGTTCTATGCCAACTTTGAGGCCGAAGAAGATTGGCTGAACCGTATGTCCCAAAGGGGTCTTGCGTTAATTGATTTTACCTTTTGCAAATACACCTTTGAGGACTGCGAAAAGGGTGAATATATCTACCGGATCGAGCTCCTGGAGCGCCTGGCTACCCACCCGGAAAGCCGCGAATACATTGCCTTTATGGAAAGCAGCGGCATCGAATGCGTGGCCACCTATATGCGCTGGGTGATTTTTCGCAAAAAGGCCAGCGAGGGCGCGTTTGACATCTTCACTGATATCGATTCCCGCCTCACGCACTATCGCCGGGTCTGCCAGATGTGGGCTGCGCTGTTTTGCATGGAGCTAAGCATTGGCATATACAATATTTTGATTTCCTTGATGCCGCGCAATGCAATCGGCGTGATCAACCTGCTGTGCGGCATGCTGCTGCTGAGTATGGCGTGGATGTTTTCGCAAATGCTGTGGCCGATGCGGCGCCGCGTGCGGCAGTTGGAGCGCGAACGGCGGGTAAGGGAATAGCGAACAAAACGTCTCAGCAAAAAACCTTGTTCTTTTCATAAGGCAAGGTTTTTTATTGTTACATTTTTGCCAAAACATCTGCCTTCTTGCGGGTGAACTCCTCATCGGTCAGGATGCCTTCACTGTGCAGCCTTGCCAGCTTCTCCAACAGATCAGTCGCATCATTGCCGGCGGTCAACGCCGCCTTTGGTTCTTCCATGATTTCTGTTGCAGCAGTGTCTGCCATGCTTTTGCTGCATGCATAGCATAGCGTGTTTGTCGCGTTGTTTGTGGCGCCGCAGTGTGGGCAGGGCATCTTTGCAATCGGTTTGATTTCCGCGCGGCTCCTGCGGCAGGCCAGGCAATAATCCAGTGTATACGGGTTCTTGGCACCGCAGCTGCAAGTCCAGCCCTTGGTCTGCGTTTCTTTCGCAGAGATTTGCAGTGCGCCATTATACATGGGTTTATACTCCTTTGCAGGCTCTTGCTGCAATGCCGGTCGGAACCCGACAACAAGCAGGCCAATCAGGCCCAGAAAGAAGCCCCAGGCAAAGCCGTCGGAGTATCCCTTGCTGCTTGCCACATAGCTCGTGATGAATCCGAATATGACACCATCGATGGCGTAAGCAATCAGAAACCCCAGAAAATACTCCATAATGCGCCTCCTGTTATTCTTCTTCCTGCGCGTCCGCCCAGGCCTGCTCGGCCAGCTCCCACACAGCATAGGCGGCGTCCAGTGCGTCCTTGAGCGTCTGATACTCTTTGGCGGCGGTGGCGGCGCGCTCCGGCACGGCATAAATCTCGGCTTGCGCCATGCAGGCTTCCTGAATGGCCAGGGCCTGCTCGGCCTCCGAAACCAGCTTTTCCGCGTCCCGCGCCTGCTGCTTGAGCACCTTGAGCTGTTCTTTCGCCAGGCGCGATTTGCGTTTTTCCTTGGTGATTTCGGTGCGGGTTTTGCCGATCAAAGCAGGGTCTTCCTGCGCAATCACGGCGGCACGCTCTATACCGCTCACATAGTCGTCATAGTTGCCTTCAAACAGGGTGATCCCCTGCTCGCCCAGCACCGCAATATGTGTGGCAAAGCGGTTGATAAAATAGCGGTCGTGCGAGATTGCCAGAATCGTGCCGGTGTAATCGGCCAGCGCATCCTCCAGCACCTCGCGGCTGTCCATGTCCAGATGGTTGGTCGGCTCGTCCAGCAGCAGCACGTTGTCCTTTCGCAGCATCAGCTTCGTCAATGCCACGCGGCCTTTTTCGCCGCCGGACAGCGTGTGGATGGGCATAAACACATCCTCGCCCTGCAACAGAAACAGCCCGAGTGCGCTTCTGATATCCGTCTGTTCCATGCGCGGGAAATCGTCCCACACCTCGTCCAGCACGGTCTTTTTGTCATGCAATCCGCGCTGGTGCTGGTCGTAATACCCCACATCCACATTGGTGCCCCAGCGGATGACGCCGCCATCCGGCACGTCTGTGCCCGTCAGGCAGTGGAACAGCGTGGACTTGCCAATGCCGTTGGGGCCAATCAGCGCCACACGGTCGCCCGCGTGCAGGTGTAGGTGCAGATGTTCAAACAGCACGCGCGTGCCAAAGGATTTTTTCAGTTCCTTGATCATCAGCACATCTTCGCCGGTACGTCGCTTGGCCTCAAATTGGAAGCGGATGTGCCGCTCATCCTGCGGTTTTTCCAGGCGCTCCAGCTTATCCAGGCGCTTCTCGCGGCTTTCGGCGGCGCGGATGCTTTTTTCGCGGTTGAAGGAACGGTACCGCGCGATAATGGCCTCCTGCCGCGCGATTTCCTTTTGCTGCAGCTCATAGGCGCGCATGCGGCTTTCAAAGCGCTCGGCGCGCTGGGTCATATACACGGAATAGTTGCCGTTGTATTGCTCGATGCTGCCAAGGAGCAGCTCCGCAATGTGCGTGCATACATGGTCAAGGAAATACCGGTCGTGCGATACCACCAGCAGCGTGCCGCGATAGTCGGACAGATATTTTTCCAGCCAGGACAGCGCGTCCAGGTCCAGATGGTTGGTCGGCTCGTCCAGTAGCAGCAGATCAGGCTTTTGCAGCAATAGCTTGGCCAGGCACAGGCGCGTCATTTCGCCGCCGCTCAGCTGCTGGGCTGGCTGGCTGTGCTGCTCTTTTTTGAAGCCTAGGCCGGCCAGCACGCCCAGTATGTTTGATTGCCACTGATAACCGTCCGCCTTCTCAAAGGCGTCGTTCAGGCGGGCATACTGCTCGCCCAGGCGAATCAATTCCTGCTCGTCCGTCACCTTCGTCATCTGCTCTTCCATCTGGCGAAGGCGCGCCTCCATCTCGTGCACGGGTTCAAAAACCGCCACCAGCTCGTCATACACGGTGTTGCCGGGTTTGATATCGCCATGCTGCGCCATATATCCCACGCGCAGTGCGCGGCTGATGGCGATATTGCCGTCATCCGCATGCTCCTGGCCGGTCAAAATGCGCAGCAGCGTGGTCTTGCCGCAGCCGTTGACACCCACCAGCCCCATGCGCTGGCCTTCCTGCAGCACCAAATTCACATCTCGCAACACCTCATTGCCGCCAAAGGCTTTGCTGAGGTGCTGGATGGTCATAATAATCATAAATGGTTACTCCATGTTATTCAAATCGGTGAGTGCGCGCCGCACTTCGTCCTCCGGCAGCCCGCCCAGCACCAGGTTGCCCTTGGGCAAGGTGAGCATGTTGGTAAAAAGCGCAACGCCCTGGGTGATAAAATATTGCTTGTCCTCCGCGCCCTCCACGGACAGAAAAACACAGTCCTCCACGTGGTCATACTGCTCGCCTGCCATAAAAAAGCGCGCCAATTGAAGGTAATCATCGCTGGTCAGCTCGTTTTCACATGCCTGCATCAGCTCATACGCGCGGGGGGCGCGCTCTGTGCACAGGGCATCTTCCTCCTGCAATGCGGATAGCAGCCGCAAGGAACGCAGGCGAAGCTCCGCCGCTTCGTCTATGCCGGTTTTGTGTAGCAGCGACTCAATATACAAAAGCTCGCTGAGCATGAACAGCGCACGGGGCGTAAGCAGGCCCTTCACAGTATCCAGGTTCAGGCTGCGCGCGGCCTCCAAGGAGAAGCCGCATTGCTCCCGGCACACGTCGTCCAGCAGCTTTTGCCGCTCCAGATCATCCAGCATATCGCCCAGGCGGCGGAATAGCTCGCCCATCATTTCAATCATGCGCAGGATATAGTCACGCTGAAAAGCCATATGCTATCCTCACTTTCTCAACATACGAAAAGAAGGGCTGACAAAAACACGTCAGCCCTGCAAAGCAACCCCTTGGACGATCAGCCGATGAAAATCATCAGCAGTGCCAGCACCACGAACACGCCCGCGGAAACCTTGGTCGCCAAAGCCAGTTTGCCTTCGAAGGTCGCATTTTTGTTCTTGCCAAAGAAAGTCTCGCTGCTGCCGCCGCCCAGGGCGTTCATGCCGTCCGAATCGCTGGACTGGAGCAGCACCGTGACGATCATGACGAGGGCAGAAATAACCAGGCAAATATCAACTAGAATCTGTAGAAACGTCATTGGGCAGTACCTCCTTGAAATCAACGCGGGATTCATTTTACCATATCCATGTGCGAAATACAAGCATAAAATGCTGAAAAGTTTATCTCTCCCGCAAAAACAACAAAAAAACTTTGCTTTTTGCGGGGGAGTATGGTATGGTATTGCTCGTAGAAGCCGCTATGCGGCAGTAGTATGGAAGGGAAGTGTCTGTCTTGAAGTATGTTATTTTGGTTCTCTATGCCCTGATGATCATTACAGTCCTGGTTTTAACTGCAAAGAAATCCCTGTCGTTGAACGACTTTTTGCTGGGCGGCCGAAGTGTTGGCGCGTGGATGAGCGCGCTTTCCTATGGCACCAGCTATTTTTCTGCCGTCATCATCATCGGCTATGCGGGCAGCATGGGCTGGGAGCATGGCGTGGCAGCCGCGTGGGCGGGCATTGGCAACGCGCTGGTGGGCAGCCTGATTGCCTGGGCCGTGCTGGCAAAACCGGTGCGCCGCATGGGCGAAAAGCTAAAGGCCAGCACTATTCCTGCGTTTTTTGCGGAGCGCTTTGGCAGCAAGAGCATGAAAACCTTTGCCGCCGTGCTGATTTTTGTGTTCCTTTTGCCCTACTCTGCCTCTGTATACAAGGGGCTTGGCACCATGTTCAAGATGGCGCTGGGCATCGACTACACCGTGTGCATCATTATTATTGCCGCGCTGGCTGCGCTGTACCTGTTTGCCGGCGGCTACCGCGCCACCGCCATCACGGACTTTATCCAGGGCATTATCATGGTTGTGGGCGTGATCGCAGTGGTGTGGTATATCATCCGCAGCGCGGGCGGCCTGACGGGCGGCCTTCAAGCACTGGGCGAGCTGGGTAACTACAACTCCATGATCCCGACCTCTGATAAAGCGGTGCCCCTGCTGAGCAACGTGCTGCTCACATCCCTGGGTGTTCTGGGCATGCCGCAGATGCTGCACAAGTTCTTTGCCATCAAGGATACGCGCTCCATCAAGCGCGCCACGGTGATTTCCACCGCGTTTGCCCTGATCATTGCCGGGGGCGTGTACTTTGCGGGCGGCTTCTCCCGCGTCATTATGGGGCAGATCATGGGCGCGGACGGCCTGCCGCTGTCTGTTGCCATCGAAAACGGCACCATGGCCAAGGATATGATCATGCCCACCATCCTGACTGACACGACGGTTGTAGGCATTCCAGACGCTATGCAGGGATTATTTATTGTTCTCCTGCTCTCCGCGAGTATTTCCACGTTAACCTCGCTGGTGCTGGCCTCCGCCTCCACCCTGTCGCTGGACTTGATCCAGCCGCTCTTCCCCAAGCGCACCGAAAAGCAGGCGACTACCACCATGCGCATCCTGTGCCTGGTATTCGTGGGCCTGTCCCTCGCTATCAACTTCCTGATGCAAAACACGCCGATCATGCAGCTGATGTCCCTGTCCTGGGGCACGATCTCTGGGGCGTTCCTGGCGCCGTTCCTGTATGGTTTGCTCTGGAAAAAGACCACCCGTACGGGCGCGTGGGCAAGCATGATCTTTGGCGTAATCGTGGGCGCGCTGATTCCCATACTGACTGGCATCAGCAATGCCGCGCTGTGTGGCGTGATCGCGATGATCGGCGGCATGGCAGTGGTGCCCGCGGTCAGCTTGGCCACGCAGAAAACCCTGCCTGAGGCAAAGACCATACAACTCGCGTTTGAAAAGTAATCTTTCGATACAAGAGCCACCTCTGAGCGGGGTGGCTTTTTCATTTGAAGCACCACTTTCCTTTGGCCCCATATGCTGGTAGAGGCGGGTTACACCGCCAAATCAGAAAGTGAGAGGTTGCGCATGAACATGAACTATTGCATGAATCAAAATGCGATGACCATAGATCAACCCATCATCCGCAGAGAGCGCGAGGATGTCACCGTATATAACGAGCTGGCTTCGCTCCGCAACAGCTATGACGATAGCAGCCTGTATCAGGACAGGGATTATGGCAACCGGCAGGGCTTAGCCCTCGCCATGGCCTATGTGCCCTTCCAGTGCCTCAAGAGTGTTTTCCCCGTGGAAGTGGCGCTGCAGCGCGGCACGCTGTTTCCCGATTTGTATAAGCCCTTCCAGGGCGCGAGAGGGGGCGGCTTCAATGTCTGACAATCGCAACAGCGTGCTCCGCAACCAGTATGCCATTCCCTTCGCCGCATGGGAGCTTCGCCTGTATCTCAACACCCATCCCACCGACCGCCGGGCGCTTCGCCTGTATTATCATCTGATCCGCCAGTGTCCCTATGGCAACTATGCTTCCATCCACCTGGACCGCCCCTGCAACTATCTGGGCATGCAGGACAACGCGCTGGAGATGATCGACAACGCCGCGTGCAACTGCACCACCAACATTGACGACATGTTGGCCAGCTGTGGCTGCGCAGATGAGCTGGGCGATTGCAATGACAGCTGCTGCGCCATCCGCTGGGAATGGCTGGACGACGCGTGGCCGTGGGATGGCGTGTGTGGTAACACCACCTGCGCGGGCTAAGGAGGCAAGCATATGTGGATTTATAAAAAACACCTGCAATACCCCGTCCGTTTGACAAACACCAATCCGCGCCTGGCCAAAGTGATTATCACCCAGTTTGGCAGCGCCGATAGCGAGCTTGCTGCCTCCATGCGCTATTTGAGCCAGCGCTACACCATGCCCTTTGCCGAGGGCAAGGCACTGCTGACCGACATTGGCACCGAGGAGCTGGCGCATCTGGAGATCGTGGGCGCCATCGTGCGTCAGCTGACCTGCCGCATGAGCGTTGCCCAGATCAAGGCCGCGGGGTTTGAAGACTATTTTGTCAACCATACCGCTGGCGTGTTCCCCCTGTCCTCCAACGGTACGCCCTTTATGACCAGCATGTTTGCCGTCAAGGGCGACCCCGTGACCGACCTGCACGAAAACATGGCGGCGGAGCAAAAGGCGAGAACGACCTATGAAAACATTCTGCGCCTGAGCGACGACCCCGACGTGAATGATATTATCAAGTTCCTTCGCCAGCGCGAAATCGTGCACTATCAGCGATTTGGCGAGCTATTGCGTTTGGTGCAGGATCGCCTGGACAGCAAGAACTTCTATGCGTATAACCTCGCATTTGACGGCAAGAAATAAATGACCACCGAGTTCTAAAGGGTATAAAAGAGGGGCGCAAATGCGTCCCTCGCTTTCTATTCCTTCGGCTTTGGCTTAAACACCACTGCGGCCAGGAAGCCAAACACAATGGCTGCCGCTATTCCCCCCGCTGTGGCGCTGAGGCCGCCCGTAAAAGCGCCTATAAAGCCCTCCTCCTGCACCGCCATGATTGCACCCTGCGCCAGTGCATGGCCAAACCCGGTCAGCGGCACTGTGGCACCCGCGCCCGCAAAGCGGACCAGCGGCGTATACAAACCCAGCGCACTGATTACTACGCCCGCCGTGATATATACCACCAGAATGCGGGCAGGGGTGATTTTTGTTTTCAAAATCAGGATTTCACCAATGGCGCACAGCAAGCCGCCAAAGAGGAACACCTTGACATACATCCACAGCATATTATTTGCCCCCCTCTAAAACGATGGCGTGTGCCACGCCGGGTATGGTTTCACCCTGTTGGTTGGTGGTGGGGCTGAGCAATGCGCCGGTCGCCATAAAGAGCACGCGCTTCCAGGTGCCATCCTTCAGCCTCGGCAGAATATGCGCACTGAGCACGGACGCTGAGCAGCCGCAGCCGCTGCCTCCCGCATGCACATCCTGATCCTCGCCAAAGATCGTCAGGCCGCAATCCATATGCTTGTTTTCCTCCAGCGGAAGGTTATTGTTTTTCATCAGCTCGTGCAAAATGTCGGTGCCGATGCGCCCCAAATCGCCTGTAATAATCTTGTCGTAATCCATGGGTGTGCGCCCGGTGTCTTTGAAATGGCACACCAAAGTATCCAGTGCCGCAGGAGCCATGGCAGCACCCATATTGTTGGCATCGGATATGCCCATATCCACCACGCGGCCGATGGTGGCCATGGGGATGCGCGCGAGGGCATCGCCTTTTTCGCTGAGCAGGCATGCACCCACGCCCGTCACCGTCCACTGCGCGGCAGGGGTGCGCTGGTTGGCATACTCCAGGGGATAGCGGTATTGACGCTCTGCCGTGGCGTAGTGGCTGCCCGCCGCGCATAAAACGGGCGAGGCATAACCTCCGTCCACCAGCATAGAGCCGATCAGCAGGCTCTCGCTCATGGTGGAGCAAGCGCCGTATAGACCGAGGAAGGGAATGCTCAGCTCCCTGGCGGCGAGGGACGCGGCCATGATCTGGTTGAGCAAATCCCCGCCCAGCAGTGCCTGCACGCCTTCTGAAGTGATATGCCCCTTTTCCATACAGCGCTTGCACGCCTCTTGATAGACGGCGCACTCGGCCTGCTCGTAGCTGTCCAGCCCATAGAGAGGATCATCCAGCACGATGTCGAACTGGTCTTTGAGGGGGCCTTGCCCTTCCTTGGGGCCTACCACACAGGCGGAGGCAATGATGCGGGGTGGATTGGCATATTGGACGGTCTGTTTCCCGATACGGCGTTGTGGCATATTCTGTTTCCCCCTCACCAGCGAATAAAGTAGTACAATAGCCCCACCACCACAGAGGTAGAAATGCCGTACACCAGCACCGGCCCCGCAATGGTGAACAATTTGGCACCGGTGCCCAGCACCCAGCCCTCGGGCTTGTACTCCATGGCGGGGGACACCATGGCGTTGGCAAACCCCGTGATGGGCACCACCGTGCCCGCCCCGGCATATTTGCCCAGCTTGTCAAAAATGCCGATGCCGGTGAACAGCGCCGTGAGGAACACCAGCGCAACGCTGGCCATGGTGGCGGCAGCGGCAGCTGTCATATCAAACCATGCCATGGCGATATCGAGGAACGCCTGGCCGAGCATGCAGATCGCCCCGCCCACCCAGAATGCGCGAAGGCACCCTTGCAGAAGCTTTGATTTGGGCGTGAAGCGCGCCACCAGCGCGGCGTAATTGTCCAGCGCGGCCTGCCTTGCGGAGGTCTTTTCCTTATCCATGTACATCATCCTTTCGTTTGCTTCTTCGTGCTATGGGAAGGACTGGCAGGGGACGGGAGCGGATCTCCCGGTTGCCCGCCCGGGGCAGAAAATCCAGGGGGTGGGGAAACTGAGGTTTGGGCATGATTTACACCTCCAAAAAGCCGGCGAGGATGACGCCGCCCACTTTGCCAATCACCAGTGCAATGGCGGCCCAGCGCATATCGGTGGTGATGCTCAGGCGGTCAAACAGCGCAGGCACCACTTGGATGACCTCCACCAGCGCGGCGGTCAGCATGCCCACAAACAGCCCGCCAAACACCATGGCCAGGATGCCCAGCAGCATCGGCAGCCCGAGGACAGGCGCCAAAGCGCCGAAGGTCGCACCCAGGGTAAGGGCAACGGCATATTGCCGCATGGTGCCCGCATTCAGCATATCCTGGGTTTTCATGGGGATTTTCAAAACCAGCCAGATGGGCGCAACACACAGCCCCATGGTACCCCCGGCCAGCAGGCCAAACAATACTTCGATCATGGCTCTTTCCCCGCCACCTGCTCTGCCGATTCGCGGTACTCATCCAGCTGAATATCCAGCGGAGACACAGCCTGCCTTCGCCCAATCAGCGCATAATACAGCCCCACGCCGCCGCCCACGCCAAGGGCGTAGGGGATGGTGATCAGCCAGGTATTCTCGGCCTTGTGCCCGGTGATCATCTTGAAAAAATCCTGCTGTGCATCCAGCATGTTCACATCCGCATGAAACCAGGTGATGGCCAGTGCACTGCCAAGCATGAGCAGCAAAAAGGCAAAGACCGCGCGCAACATATGCGTTTTGTTGCGCTTGTTTTCGGGCACGACGTGCACAAAGCACGCCTCTGCACCCATCATGCTCACATCGCTGCATTTGGGATAAATCACATTTAGGATCATCATAGCGCTCAGCTTCCACACGCCCTCGTCCTGCGGGCAGGGCACGGGCAGGTTGATCACGCCTGGCGCATCCTCGCCACACACCTTGGCCACGTCGCTGATTTTTAGTTGCTGGCGGGGCAAAATTTCTGTGCGGCCATTCAGCTCTACATACAGCATGTCTTCACCTCGTTTGTAGTATGTTCCATCCATAAAAAACTATGTGGACGAAAATTTATTTACAGGGAAGATGTTCCATGCTTTTTGCGTTATAATGGTATGGAAGGATATAACGGAGGGTTACCGATGAAGAAATTTTTTGCACTGCTGCTGTGTATCCTGCTACTGCCCCTGTGTGCGCAGGCGGGTGATGAAAGGGACCCTTTTATTGATGAGGGCATCAGCAAGGCATTGAAGGGCACAGAGTGGGAAAACTGCGATCACGTTTGGGGTGTCTATTTAGATACCGACCGGCGCGCTGCCGCGATATTGACCCATGCCAACCAGCGCATACTGGCAGAGTTTGAATACAGCGGAAACGCCTGGCACCTGGTATCTATCTATCCTGATGCCGTGTGTCAATCGCAGCGTACCACCACATATGTGTCTGCCTTGATGGTAGAGGGAAGCGACAGCTTGGATCTGTGCATAAGGCATCTCATCAGCGACCTTTGCTTTCAAAACTATACGTTTACGCGCGAAGGCAACCGCTGGGTATTCCAAAGCGCCGCCCTGTATAACTACATGCTGGAGGACACTTACGATGCACTGCGCGTGGCGTATTACACGTGGGAAAATGGGTATCTGGTGCGCACGTGGTATATCGCAGACGCTTTTGGCATAATGCCGGACAAAAAAGTTGAGCAGCCCGGAGGCGGCACATTTATCGCCACCGAGCTGCCCAAGGAATATATCGCACATGACCAAATCACTTTAGATACCTTTGATATCGAAGCTTTCCCCCTCGATCTGTATACCCAGCTTGGCAAAGAAGCCGCCGACAGCGACTGTGCGCAAAAGCTGGGGCAAAAGGACCCCAATGCGCAGTACGCCGTTGTGAATAATCCAGACCCAAAGACGCGCCTCAACCTGCGCACCCAGCCCAAGACCAGCGCTTCGCATCTTGGCAAGTATTATAACGGCACGGTGGTAGAGGTGATCAGCCAGACCAACAGTCAATGGACTGAGGTGCGTCTTGACGACACCACCACCGGCTATATGATGACAATGTACCTCGCCTTTGGCAGCGATGCCGGCAAGGTGGAATCCGCGATGCCGGTGTTCACGGCCAGAAACGAGCGGTGGAAGCTATACAGCAATGCACACACTACATCCTTTGTGAAGCACACTTTCCCCGGCGGCGAAACCTTTGAGGTGATGGGCTTTGCCGATGGCTGGTGGCATATCCGCTGCGAAGGTATGACGGGGTATATCAAGCAGTACAAGAACCTCGAATAGAGCATTGTGTGTGCGTGCCGTGCTGTCCCGCGGTCCCTCCCCGTCACAGCACCTTATGATACTGTCGGTACGTGCGATACTTTTTCCCGCCCAGTTTTTCGGTGTTATTGATAGATGCGGCGTTGGTTTCGTCCACGGTGGAGCCTTCCACCCACTTGATTCCAAGCTTTTGCGCACCGAGGTACGCCTCGTACAGCATGGCGGTATTGACGGCCATGTTCTGGTATTCCGGCACCACGAACTGCATATTGCAACGCACGCCGTCGATCTTATTGCGCCGCATATAGTAGATCGGCCAGCCAAAGGGGAACTCGCGCCCGCGCAGCTTGCGCAGCAGCTGATTATAATCGGGAAACGCAATGACAAGGCCAATGGGGCGGTTGCCCGCAAAGGCCATCACGGCCATTTCGGGGCGGTAGAAGCGCTTGATAAATTCAAACTCGCGCGCAATATCGTCGTAGGTGGGCACGTTAAGCTCCCACTCGGTGGGGAAAGCTTCGCCCAGTACGCGCGCTATATTGGCGATCACGCGTTTTTCGTTTTCTTTGGTGATGTTGATATGCTCCACGCGGAAGCCGAAGCGCTTCTTGGCGCGGGGAATGATCTCTGATACGCGTGCGGTGTCAAACTCCTCCATTTTGAGCAGATATGCAAAATGATCGCGGTGCTTGACAAAGCCGCATTTCTCAAAGAATTCGGCATAATAGGGCGGGTTGTAGGGGTTGAAAAGCACGGGCGGGCCATCAAAGCCCTCCACCAGCAGGCCTTTGCTAAAGTCATCCACGGTGGGCGAATACGGGCCCATCAGGGTGTCCATGCCCTCTTGCTTGAGGTAGGCCGCGGCGGCATCGAGCGCGGCCTTGGCATAATCGATGTTATTCTCGCTTTCAAACATAGAGAGAAAGCCGTACTTTTTCTCGATACGCTCATTGAGGCGGCGGTCTATGCCCGCCATCACACGCGCCACTGGCTTGTCGTCATGATAGACAAGGAAAAAACGCAGGTCGGCCTGATCCATGGCCACCAGCGTGTTCAACTGGTCGGTCTTAAGCGGCGGAACCCAGTTGGGGTCGTTCTTATAGATCGCAAACGGCAGGCGGACAAAGGGCCTCAGCGCGGCGCGGGTGGGCTGCAAAATTTCAACACGAATCATGCGGGTTCCCCCTTTGTGGTGGCTTTTGTGTGTATTATAGCATTTTGCTTACCAAATAACAACAACTATTCCTCGGCAGGCGGCAAAAGTGCTTCGCCGATGGTGTTCAACAAGTGCTCGCGGCCATCGCCGTTCTCGGACGAATAGCAGATCACCTGCCAGGGCTGCACGGCCAGGCCGCGGTAAATGGGCGCGAGGTGCTTCATGCGCGCGCCGCGGCTGATCTTATCCGCTTTGGTGGCCACCACGATGAAGGGAATGCCGGACGCGCGCAAATACTGCGTCATCTGCATGTCATCGGCGGTCGGCTCGTGCCGGATATCCACCAGATGCAGCGCGAGGCGCAGCTCCTGCGTTTTTAAAAAATAGCCGTTCATCATATCGCCCCAGCGCAGCTTTTCCTGCTTATCCACCTTCGCAAAGCCGTAGCCCGGAAGGTCGACCAGATGAAAATTGCCGTTGAGTAAAAACACGTTGATGAGCCGTGTTTTGCCGGGGGTGGAGCTGGTGCGTGCCAGGGCTTTGCGGCGGCACAGGCTGTTGATCAGCGAGCTTTTGCCCACATTGCTGCGCCCGACTACCACAATCTGCGGCAACCCCGCACCCTGGAACGCACCGTATTGATTCATGCTGGTGATAAACTCAGCCGTTTGTATCTCCATGCTTCCTCCGCATTATGAGAGCAATGTATGCTCAATGACCTCTTCCACGTTGTGCACATACAGGATGGAGAACTTGCCCAGCACGTTGTCCGGCACATCCTCTAGGTCTTTCTTGTTTTCGGCGGGCAAAATCAGCACCTTCATGCCTGCGCGGTACGCGGCCAACACCTTTTCCTTCACGCCGCCAATGGGCAGCACGCGGCCACGCAGCGTGATTTCGCCGGTCATGGCCACATCCTGGCGCGCCGCGCGTTTGCACAGCGCGGACACCAGCGCAGTGGTCATCGTGACGCCGGCGGAGGGGCCATCCTTGGGCACAGCGCCCTCGGGCACGTGGATGTGGATGTCCTGATTCTTATAGAATTCGCCGTCAATGCCGTAGGCATCGGCATGCGCGCGCACCCAGCTTAGCGCGGCACGCGCGCTTTCCTTCATCACATCGCCCAGCTGCCCGGTGAGCTGTAGCGCACCGGTGCCCTGCATCACGGCGCATTCCACCGCCAGCATTTCGCCGCCCACTGTGGTATACGCCAAGCCATTCACCACGCCCACCTGCGGCGCCTTGTATGGCTCATCGCGCAGATATTTGACCGCGCCTAGGTATTTCTCGGCCACGGCTTGGTTGACGGTGATCTGCTTTTCGTCGTTCTCCAGCATTTCTACGGCGGCTTTTCGCACCACCTTGGCCAGTGTGCGGGACAACACACGCACGCCCGCCTCGCGGGTGTAGCCCTCGATGATCATCTTCAGCGTGGCATCGCCGATGCGCACAGAGCGCGGCGGCAGGCCATGCTCCGCAATCTGCTTGCCAAGCAGATGCTTCTTGGCGATGTGCAGCTTCTCTTCCTCGGTGTAGCTGGGCACATCAATGATCTCCATGCGGTCCAGCAGCGGCGCGGGGATGGTCTCTTTGCTGTTGGCGGTGGTGATAAACATCACGCGCGACAGGTCAAAGGGCAGCTCCAGATAATGGTCGCGGAAGGCGTTGTTCTGCTCCGCGTCCAGCACCTCCAGCATGGCACTGGCAGGGTCGCCTCTAAAATCATTGCTCATTTTGTCGATCTCGTCAAATAGGAACACAGGGTTCATGGTGCCCGCCTGCTTGATGCCCGCAATGATGCGGCCGGGGATCGCGCCGATATAGGTGCGACGGTGGCCACGGATCTCGGCCTCATCGCGCACGCCGCCCAGCGACATTTGCACAAACTTCCTTCCCACCGCGCGGGAAATAGCGCGCACGATGGAGGTTTTGCCCACGCCGGGAGGGCCCACAAAGCAAAGGATGGGTCCCTTCATGAGGCCGTTATTCGTGGTCAGTTCCTTCATGCGGCGCACGGCCAGGTATTCCACCACGCGCTCTTTCACCTTGTCCATGGCGTAGTGATCCTCGTCCAGCACGCGGCGCGCGCGCTTGAGGTCGAGGTTATCGGTGGTATACTTGCCCCAGGGCAAATCCAAAATCCACTCCACATACGTGCGGCTGACGCCAATCTCTGGCGTGCCGGGCGCCATGCGCGATATACGATCCAGCTCCCGCGACACCTTTTCCCGCGCTTCGTCGTTGACGGGGGTGCTGCGCAGTTTCTCCCGCAAATCCTCCACATCGGTGGATTCCTTGTCGCCCAGCTCTTCCTGGATGGCCTTGATCTGCTCGCGCAGGTAATAGTCCTTTTGATTTTTATCAATCTGTTTTTTGAGGCGCGATTGCACCTGTTTTTCGATGGAGGCAAGCTCGGTTTCGCGGATCAAAATACCGCACAGCTTCTCCAGCCGCGCTTCAATGTCCATCTCTTCCAGTATGGCCTGACGGTCTTCCACGCGGGTGAGCACATTGGCGGCAATGATGTCGGCCAGCTGATCGGCCCGCTCCACATCGCCTACAGAACGCAGTGTTTCGTTGGACACCCGCATGCTGGAGCGTGCAAATTCCTCGAAGAAATCATGCGTGGTGCGCACCAGTGCATGAAGTGCAGGGCTGTCCTCAAATTCCTCCGGCTGCACCACCACATCGGCGATCCAGCAGGGGTCTTCCTCGGTGATGGCATGCAAAGTGGCACGCTGCTGGCCTTCCACCAGCACGCGGATGCTGTCGCCCGGCAGGTTGAGCACCTGCTTGACCATCGCCACCGTGCCCGCCTGGCATAGGTCGTCCATCCCCGGCTCGTCCACTTCGGCATCGCGCTGCGCCACCAGGAACACGCGCTGATCCTCCAGCATCGCCTTTTCCAGCGCGCTCACAGACTTTGCGCGGCCAACGTCAAAATGCAGCACCATATGTGGAAATACCATCAGCCCGCGCAGCGGGATGAGGGGCAGTCTAACAACTTGTTTCGTGGGTTTACGCCTCGGCATAGCAGCCTCCTACAGAAATAATGCTTCATTATAGACGATTTGCGGATAATTTGCAACTCTATTTGCCTGCGGCAACCAATGCTGTTACACCCAGCGCCGGGGATTCGGCCTGTTCTTCGCGAAGCGCCACAGGCAATAGCAGCGCGTCCAGCGCCTGTTGCAGGCTGTCGATGGGCGTCACGTCAATATCCATGCCGTCAAAGCGCTCCAGATAATTCTCGCGCGGCACCAGCACGCGGGTCAGGCCAGCCTTGCGCGCAGCGTCCACCTTGGCCGCCACGCCGCCCACCGGCTTCACCAGCCCATGCACGCTGATCTCGCCCGTCACCGCGCAGCTGCCGTCCACCGGCCGCCCCGTCAATGCGCTGATCGCCACCACTGTCATCGCCACGCCCGCAGACGGCCCGTCCACCGGTGCGCCGCCGGGGAAATTGATGTGCAGGTCAGTGTCATTCTCAGCATACCCCAAATTACGCAGCAGCGTCAACACATTTTCTGCCGAGGCATGCGCGGTGGATTTTCTACGCATGGTGTGGCTGCCGCCGCCCAGTTCTTCCTCTTCCACAATGCCCGTGATGCGCACGCGTCCGCTGCCGCGCCGCGCCACTGCCTCAATCTCCATTACAGCGCCCTCGTGCGCGCCGGACACCGCCAGCGCGTGGATTGCGCCCACGCGGTTCTCCTGCGGGGCCACCTGCTCCGGCCGTTCGGGGTAATGCCCTGATTGAATCACCCACTCCATATCAGCAGACGTGATGTCCCGCCGATCCTCCAATTGCGCCACGCCTGCCGCCATCTGCACCATGTTCACCGCGTCGCGCCCGCAGGCGGCAAACCGCCCCACCATGCGCGCCGTGTCCCGCGCCATGGCATAGCCTGCGCGTTCCGCCGCCTGCTGCGCAATTTGCGCAATCTCTTTATGATCCAGCGGACGGAAATAAATCTCCATGCATCGGGAACGAAGCGCCGGCGAAATTTCTTCCGGGCTGCGCGTGGTCGCGCCCACCAGCCGAAAGTCCGCCGGCATGCCCTGCTTAAAAATATCATGAATATAGCGTGGCACGCTGCTGTCGTCCGGGTTATAATACGCGGATTCAAACTGCACTTTACGGTCCTCCAGCACCTTCAGCAGCTTGTTCATCTGGATGGGGTGGAGCTCGCCAATCTCGTCCAGAAACAGCACACCGCCGTGCGCACGGCTGACCGCGCCGGGCTTGGGCTGCGGTATTCCCTGCACGCCCAGCTGACCTGCGCCCTGATAACTCGGGTCGTGCACGCTGCCAATCAATGGGTCGGCAATCGCGCGCTCGTCAAAGCGCACACAGGTTGCATCCATCTCAATAAAGGGCGCAGACGACTTGAACGGCGTGTTCCCGCTCCGTTTGGCGGCCTCTAAAACCAGCCGCGCCGCGCAGGTCTTGCCAATGCCAGGGGGGCCGTAAATGATCACGTGCTGCGGGTTCGCGCCGCAAAGTATCGCCATCAGCGATTTAATGCCGTCCTCTTGGCCAATGATGTCTTTGAATTTTTGCGGGCGCACATGCTCTGCCAGCGGCTCGCTCAACGATATGGCACGCATCTTGCGCAGGTTCTCCATCTCTCTTGCGCCTTCTCGCTTTACCTGCGGCTGTGCGCGCCGCTCCTTGCGCAGCTGCGTGTAAAAGAATACCCCGGTGATCACCATCACCGCCAGCTGTATGAACAGCAAAACCCAGCTCATGTTAAAACCCCCTTTTCGCACGTCCTTCATATCATGCGAAAAAGGGGCTGTATACATGCGGGGAATTATCGGCAAAATCTGCCGAGGGACGGAGGGACAGGGAACGCTGGGGCTACTCGCCCCAGACTAACCTCTTCCACCTCAATCGTCGCGCTGCCACGCTGCGGCGTGCCACCGCTCGTTTCGGTGTCCGACTCCGATTCGCTTCATCCGCCACTGGCGGCGCTCATCTCCGTCGCTCGGCAGGGATCAGTGATCCCTGCACCCCCACTTCTATATTCAAGGATGATGCTTGCGCGGAAACACATGGTTCGCAGTATTGTTACATGCGGACAATACGCAATGCCTGTTGACCACCCTTGATTTAATGCATTATTCCGCAGGTTTTTGCTTACCGGTGCTGGATAATGCTTGCTGCTCCGCGTTCAGTATTTGCAGCACTTCGCCCATCTTCTGCCACTGTTCGGGCGTCATTTTTGTCATCGCGCCCATCAGCACTTTTGCGGGCTCGTTATCACTTGCCAGCAATCGCTCCACCGCTTTTAGCATATCCGGATCCGGAGAAAAAAACATCGGTTCTTCTCCATCACGTAGCCATGCGGGATTGACATTATAAACAGTGCAAATCGCCTTAAACAGTTGATCTGTTACGGTACCCTCTCTCTTTTCGACATGAGAGATTGTTGATTTACCAACGCCTAATCGATCTCCAAATGCCGCTTGTGATAAATGCAGTTCTTTACGAATCTCTTTTATTCTATCGCCAATCATCGCTAGTATCCCCCTTAAATTGTTCTAATAATATCATATTGAGTTGCATCTGTAAACATTATTTTCTTCTATTGACAATATTAATTCAACGAACTATAATGTTTGTGTAATATACCTTTTGGAGTTGATATCGTATGAGTAAACAAGAAAAGCGCTCCCTTTTTACCGAAGAAGACATTCAACGCATCACCAACATGTTTGGCGCGGACAGAATCAACAGGGCACGGCGGTTGGACGCGCTGTATCAACGCGCATGCAAGGGTGAAACAGGGGTGCCTCCAGATTATAGGGATTATGAGGGCATGGCTTCGCTTATGGAAAACCTTTCGCCCAGCAGTTTAGAGGACGCAGAAGCGTTGCAAAGGGCTATATTAGAGCATTGCGCCCCTGCGCAGGGACGAAAACACTATGTGATGAGTGAACGCAGCCCTGATGAAAAGCTGACTGTTGAGATTCTTCCCTATGCCAAGCTGCCCCGCAAACCATTTGTGGTACCTATCCAAGAATTTACGAACAACGAACGCTGGGTGTACTTTGAGTGTACGGGAGAGCGCATAGTGACCATTGTGGAGTGCCCCAACCTGAAAGATGCCAGGGCATTTGCTTCAAATTTGACTGATGACAATGTATAATCTGCTGTTCATATAAAAAGACTTGCAACTTCGCAGCTGCAAGTCTTTCCTATTTGCCTAAGTGAGGTGCAGGGGCATGATGCCCCTGCCTGGGGTCTGGGGCGAGCAGCCCCAGCGTCCCCATCAAAACTAGCTTATTTGACTTCCACAACCTTGGTGGCGGGGTCAAAGCTGATGGTGTAGGTGCCGGGATCAGCGGTGATGTTGTCGCCGGCCTCGTTGCTAAACCAGAACTCGTTGGCAACCTTGCCGCAAGCGCCGTACACGACCTTGAAGGCCACCTTGTTGCCAGCCCATTCGGCGGTCTCGGCATCGGTGAAGGTTACTTCCTTAGCGAAGGTGCCATCTTCCTGGGCTTCCAGCATGAAGGCAACGTTGTCGGCATTGGCATCGCCGGCCCAGCCGCCATTGCCGCAGGTGCCTACGACGTAGTATGCGGGCGCGCCCACAGCGATGGGCTCGGCCAGGGTGTTGTCCTCATTGAGCTTGATGAACAGCATGTAGTGGCCGGCTGTGATCTTGATATTGCCATCGGGCGCAGCAAACCACGCATCGCTGCCATAGTTCTTCACGCCAAATTCGCCGTCTTCGGCCACGTCAAACTCGCCATACCACAGATAATCTTCGCCATTGCGGGTCAGCACCACATTCTGCGCCACGTCCCAGCCCAGGAAGGAAGCATGGATCTGCAGGTCAAACTTATACTCCGCAACGGGGGCAGGGGCGGCATCGCCCAGGCGCTCGGCGTCCAGCTTACACAGGGCGAGGGTTTCGGCATCGGTCTTAATGATCAGGCGATAGAGGCCGTCCTGCAGCACTTTGATGTTCGCGCCGGTATCAAACGCATCTTCGCCGCCGGAGAGGTATTCCGATTTGATCACGTTGCGGCTGTCCATGCTGCTGGTATCATCCCACACATAGCCTTCGCCGATCACAGCGATTTTGAACTGGTCGTCTTTATACAGGCTGACTTCGATGGCGAAGGTGTTGAACTCGCCTTCCACGGGCTGCAGCAGATAGCCGTCCTGCGGCCAAACCTTGCCCCAGGCATTGTCGGGATAGCACTTAAAGCTGCCGGCCAGCATCCAGGGGCGCTCGTCCACCTTGGCAGACTGCCAGGCCACAAACAGCGACATGTCGGCGTCCACAGCCTTGCTCATGTCATAGGTGCGCAGCAGCGCGGGGGTCACATAGATACCGGCGATCACATAGCCTTCTTTGGTGACGCCCAGGTCTTCCAGCACAGCGCCCTTATCCAGTTCGATTTCGTTAATGACTGTCACGCCATCACTGTCATACACAGTAACAGTAACCTTGGCATCATCCGCCAGCGCTGCGCAGGAAACGAGCAGCGCCAGAACCATCAGCAGGGACAATAGGGTTTTCTTCATGGTGAAACCTCCATTCAAAAATATGATCAATTCCCCATGGGGAACTGTATCCGAGTGTGAGTTACCGGAGCACGGCGATGCCGTAGGCGGGCACGGTGAGTGTGTCATCCACAAACGCGGCATTTCCCCAAATCTCAAGCTCGCCCACCAGCTGGCGGCCGTTAAAGGCGGCATTTACGAGGGTGACATCATCAATGGACAGGTTGATGGCTAGCAGTATGCTGCTGCCGTCATAGTCCTTTTGCAGGATGCACACGTCTTTATCACCGCTCTCCAGCACGGTGGCAACGCCGCGGGCGATTTCGGGGTGCTGATTGCGCAGCGCCATGGCCTGCTTGTAGTAGCTCAGGATAGACAGGGCGTCGGCCTGCTGCTTTTCTACAGACGGGAAGGGATAATCGGCAGTGGTGGTGCCAGGCGGGCAGGCGGTGATGGTCATCTTCTTGTCCCAGAAGATACCAATGCGCTTGTTCGGGTCGTTGCCGGTGCCCGTCATGCCAATTTCATCGCCATAGTACACGAAGATGCTGCCCTTCAGCATGCTGAGCAGCCCTGCCGCCATTTTGATGTTGGTGGCGGTGTTGTAGCCAAGCGCGCTGGCAATGCGCTGCGTGTCGTGATTGCCAAGGAACGGCGTCATCAGCACATCGGGGAAGTTCCGCTCCAGCAGGCTGACCACATTGCCAAAGCTGGTGCCTTTTTCGTTGACGTCCGCGCCCAGGATTTTGGCGATATAGCCACCGCCCTGCGAGGTGGGAAAGAGGAAGAAGCTGTCCATGCCGCTTTTGTAGTATTCGGCGATGGTGTACAGATCTTCCCACGCCTCGCCCACGATGAAGCAATCGGGCTTGATGGCATCGGCAGTTTCTTGCAGCCAGCTGAGGAACTCGACATTCTTGAAGCGGTTGCCGGTGTAGTAGCTGGTCACGGCGTCCAGGCGGAAGCCGTCCACGCCCATGTCCAGCCAGTAGCGCATGATGGCCTCGATTTCGTCCCGCACGGCGGGGTTGTCGAGGTTGAGGTCGGGCATGGAGGTGACAAAGCGGCTTTCGTAGTACCAGCCGCTGGGCAGCGCGTTATACCCTGCCTGCGGGGTGAGGGAGAAGTTGTAGTAGTCGCGGTAGGGGGAATCCACATCCGCCTTGGCGCTTTGGAACCAGGGATGCAGGTTGGAGGTGTGGTTGACCACCAGATCGAGGATGATCTTGATGTTCAGCTCTTTCGCGCGCGCCAGCATGGCTTGGAAGTCTTCCAGCGTGCCATAGGCGGGGTCGATGGCGTAATAGTCGGTCACGTCATACTTGTGGTAGGACGGGGAGGGGTGGATGGGCATCAGCCAGATGCCGCCAAAGCCCATGTCCTTCACATAATCCAGCTTCTGGGTAAGGCCGTTGAAATCGCCAATGCGGTCGCCATCGCTGTCGTAAAAAGAATAGACAAAGATTTCGTACCAGTTATCCACCATGTTCTCGTTGGTGGTTTTGGCAAGGACGGGAAGGGCGCTGCACAGCAGAAGCACAATCAACAGGAGAGATACTGCCTTTTTCATCAATTTATCCTTTCACTGCCCCGGAGGTCAGGCCGTTCACGATGTGCTTGACCAGGCAGAAGTACAGGATCACAATGGGCACGGCGATGAACACGCTGCCAGCGGCAAACCTGGAGAAATGCGTCTCCGGCATGCTGAACAGCCCGACGGCCACCGTCCATTGCTGGCGGTTTTTGAGGAGAAGCTTGGGCAGCAGGCAGTCGCTCCACGGCCAGGCAAACTGCGTCAGTGCGGTATACACCAGCATGGGCTTGGACAGGGGCAGTGTGATCTTGGTGAAGATTTGCAGGTTGGTCGCCCCGTCAATACGCGCCGCCTCGGTGATGGTAAAGGGGATGGTGTCAAAGTATCCCTTTTGCACAAGGTAGCCCATGGGCGCTGTGCCTGCATACAGGAAGATCAGCGCCTCCAGGCGGTTGAGCAGGCCAAACTGATTCATGATGATGTAGATGGCGGTCAGCCCCATGAAGCCGGGAAACATGCCCAGCACCAGCGTGGTGCGCTTTACGGCATCGCGCCCCTTGAAGCGGAAGCGGCTCATCACATAGCCCGTCAGGATCACCAGCACCGTGCCAATCAGGCAACTCATGCTTGCCACATACAGCGTATTCATAAACCACTTGCCGTAGGGATACAGGCCATTCACATCGTCTGTAAAAAGGTCAACGAAGGTCTGCAGGCTGTACGAGCTGGGGAAGAAGCCGCGGATGTCGTACAGGCTGCCGGATTTGCTGAGCGACGCCAGTATCAGCCACAGGCAGGGAAATAGGAAGATCGCCGATACCACTATCAGCGCGGTATACGTGAGGGTGTTATCCACCGCGCGGCGCACGCGCAACCGCTTTTTTTTGCTGAGTTTTGCAGTTTGTGTACTCATTGATACGTGTCCTCCTGCTTATAGGCTGCGGAGCGGACGTATACCATCAGCGACAGGCTGGCGGTGATCACGAATATGACCAGGCTGATGGCCGCGCCAATGGAGTAGTAGTTGTTATCTACCGACAGGTTGTAGAGCCAATTGATCAGCAGGTCTGTATCGCTGGCGAGGAAGTAATCGCCATACAGCGATATCACGCCGCTGCGCAGGAAGAAGAAGATGCCAAAGTTGTTGAAGTTGCCCACAAAGCCGCTGATCAGCACCGGCGTGATGGAGAAAATCACAAACGGCAGCGTGATCTTTCGAAACTGCTGGAATGCCGTTGCGCCGTCCAGCGAAGACGCCTCGTACAGGTCGTGGTTGATGTTGGAGAGCACGCCCGTTGTCATCAGCATGATGGAGGGGATGGAAATCCACGCATTGACGAACAGGCCGATGCCGCGCGCCCACCACATGGCGGATTTATCGTTGGTCAGAAAGAAGATGGCGTTCTTGCCGCTGTCCACCAGCATGGAGTTGATGGGGCCGCTTTGCGAGAACATGAACTTGAACCCCAGCATGGAGATAAAGCCTGGGATGGCATAGGCCAGGATGGGGAAGGCGCGCCAGAACTTATTGCCGCGCACATTTTTTTTGTTCAGCAGCAGCGCCAGCGACAGCCCGCCCAGGAAGTTGACCAAAGTGGTTGTGACCGCCCACAGGATGTTCCAGGTGAGGATTTTGCCAAAGGTGCTGCCCAGCTTGCCAATGCTGAACAGCTTTTGCCACGCGGCAAACGACCAGTCGGCCAGCTTCGGGTACACGATGTCGCCGCCGAGGTTGGTGAAGGCGATGAGAATCATGAACAGGATCGGCAAAATACTGAACACACTGACGCCCACCAGCGGCACGCTCAGCGCTGTTATGTGGAATTTCTCGTCCAGCATGGAGGCGATGGATTGCCCAAAATTCTTGGGCTTTTTGCCCTTGGCCACATCCTTGGCGGTGGCAGCAGCGTCTTTGATGTTGGTGATCCACAGCACAATGAAGAAAAACAGGATAATCCACGCGAAGATGCCCAGGATCAGCATGTTCATGGAGTTATCGCCCTTCATGCCCAGCCACAGGTTTTCTTCCACGGTACCCAGTGTAAAGAACCCCGCTAACGCCTGGAAGCCGGCCGTCACAAAATAGTAGATCAGCCCGGCCAGCGTGCCCAGATACAAAAGCCCTTTGATGATCTGCCCGTACAGCAGCTGCCCCAGCCCCATCACGCATATGGACGCCCATACCTTGGGCGGCGCGGTGCGCAGGAAATCGAACACGCCGCGCACGCCATTCGCCACCTTATTTTGCTTTTGGGGAACGGTTTGTTGCACCAAAGCAATCCCTCCCTCAACAATATTAACGGATCAGCACGTTACGCGAGGGTGAAGATTGCGTCCAGAATCTGGTTGACCATGCGGGTCAGGCCATCCTGAATCTTCTGGATGGTGTCGTACAGCTCCGGCTCGCCGCGGTCCTTGCGGAAGGCGTCGGTGGCAAGGTCGATCAGGAAGGATTCGCTGGGCGACCAGATCTGCGCCACTTCGTTGATGGCGGGCATGATGTCAATAAAGCCATCGTCCAGGTTATTGAATATCATCTGTACGGTGGGGTCGTTTTCGCCAATGGTGGCTGCGGCATCGGCGCGGGCGGGGCTGATGCCCAGCATGGCATTGCGTGCCATCACCTGTTCGTAGCTGGCGGCAAACTCCACAAACGCAAGGGATGCGTTGGGATACTTGGTGTAGCTGGAGATACCATAGCCGTTGATGCCGCCCATCATCTTGGTCTTGAGCGTCAGGGTATGCATTTCGTTGATGGTGTCCTGCCAGTTGTCGGCTGTCAAATCCGCGCTGGCGGGGAGGTTGGGTACGTTGATCATCTTCAGGTCGGCTTCGGCTTCTTCCTTTGTCCAATTGCCGGTGTTCACCATGGCGCGGATAAACATCTGGCGCACGTCTGGGGTGGTGACGGTGCACAGCATGGTGCCATTGGCCATATACGCATATGCGGCGGAGGCAAAGGATTTGTCCAGCACTTCGGTGTTGTTCATCAGCGCGGCCCACTGGCGCAGCATGTTTGCGCCCTTGGCGGCATCGCCGGCGGCAAAGCCGATGTCCGCTTTATCGGTATTCTTGTTGCCAAACACATAGCCGCCGTAGGTGAAAAGGTATCCGGCGGAGAAATAGGTGTCTACGAGGTCGTCCAGGTAGCCATACTTGGTTTTGCCGCCGTTTGCCTGGATATCGGCGCTCAGGGCATACAGCGCGGTATAGCTTTCAAAAAAGTCCGGCGTGCCGTTTTGGTTGATGTCCCAATTCTCCTGCCAGCCGTCCGGCAGCATGGATTCGATATAATACATCATACCAGCCTGCACGTTGACGGGAACGCCGCAGTACAGCGTTTCGCCGCCGGCATTCACCGCGTAGGCATCCCACGCGTTTTGCGGGATTTGCGCATAGCATTCCATGCTGTAAATAGGCAAGGGCAAAAGGTGCTGCTTGGTGGCGTATTTCATCAGAATATCGTTGGCCTGGTACCACACATCGGGGCCGTAGCCATAGGGGCCGTCAGTGGCGAGGTCGGAATACTGGTCGATATCCATGATGCGGGCGGAAATGCCCTTGTCCGCATAGGCGGCATTGAACGCGTCAATCAGCTGCTGCACATAGCCCAGCTCAATGGCGGTGTTGTTTTCCAATACGTCAATCACGGCGCCTTTTTCAAGCTCGCCTGTGAAGCGCGCGGTCACCTGTGTATACACGGGGCCGCCCTCGGCCAGCGCGGGCAGGCAGGAGAGCATAATCAGCAGGGAGAGGGTCAATGCCAGCAGTTTTTTCATAACACGATACTTCCTTTCTTATATGGCGTCTATGCGGTACTCAAGGGGCTTAAGGGCGATGCCTTCGCCCGAAAGGATGATTGTTTGCGGCGCGGCAGTGGCATTGACACTCAGGCGCAGCGCATCCCGCTCGATCACCAGCACATCGCCTTCTGCATAAATGCGTGCTTCGCCGCTGATTGTGCCGCTGGTTTTCAGCTTTGTCAGTTGCTTCACAGTGTCCTGTATGTCTGTGCTCCAGCGCGCCTTATCCCAGGGGAAGGCGCGGCGGCAGTCGGGATCATAGCCGCCCTCCATGCCAATCTCGTCGCCATAATATACGCAGGGGATGCCGGGGAAGAAGAACAGGATGGCAAAGGCCAGCTTCAATTTGTCGGTATCACCCTTCAGCCAGGTCAAAAAGCGGTCCGTATCGTGGCAGCCAATCAGGTTCATCATCATGCGGCTGGCGGGCTGGGTGACGCGCGTCAGGGTGCGGATCAGATCGTCCGCCGCGCCCACAGCGTCGCGGGTGCCAAAGGCCAGATAATCCATCAGCGCCTTGGTCAGCCCATAGTTCATCATGCCATCCAATTGATCGCCGCGAAGATACACACCGGGGTCGTGCCACAACTCGCCAATCACCAGCGCATCGGGGTTGGCCGCTTTGACGGCCGCCCGGAAACGGCGCAAAAACGCTATGGAGAGTTCGTCCATCACGTCCAGCCGCCAGCCGTCAATGCCGTAGGCCTCCACCCAGTGCCGCGCCACGTCGCAGCAATAGTCGATCACTGCCGGGTGCCCGGTGTTCAGCTTTGGCATGTAAGGCACGCTGGCGAAGGTCTGGTAGTTGATTTTTTCTTCGTCCACCGTATCGCCATCGATGAAAAACCAATCGAAGTAAGGCGATGCTTTGCCCTGCTTCACCACATCGATAAACAGCGGGTTCTGGTTGGAGCAGTGGTTGAACACCCCGTCCAGCATCACGCGGATGCCGCGCTGATGGGCGGCGTCGATCAGTTCCTTCAGTGCTTCTTTACCGCCAAACCCAGCGTCCACATCAAAATAATCCATGATATCGTATTTGTGGTTGCTGATAGCGGGAAACACCGGCGTCATGTACACGCAGTTGAAGCCCATATCCGTGATATAGTCCAAATGCTGCGTGATGCCGGGCAAATCGCCGCCATAAAAGCTCTTGGGCTTGGGCTTATCATCCCACTCGGCGTTGATGTAGTTCTTTTCGACGCCGCCATTGGCAAAGCGCTCCGGAAAAATCTGATACATCACCGCTGTATCCGCCCACGGCACCACCGTGTGCACATCGCACGGATGGATAAAGGGGTACTGAAAATGCGAGAAATACGAGAAACGATGGTCGTAGGTTTCGGCCAAGCCTTCCTCGGAATAAAAATGCGTGGTGTCGCCCGCAGTCAGCTCAAATAAATACGCCAGCCGTGTGTCGCTGCCGCGAAGGGTGATGGTGTAATAGTCGTACAGGGTGCTGCGCAGCCACAGCGTCATTTCCTCGTGCTGCCGCTCCTGCCACCAGGCGTATTTGTTGAGGGAATATTCAATGCATACTTTATCAAAATCCCCCCGCGCGGTGCGCAGGCGTACCACAAAGGTGTGTGCGTCTACGGGAAAACAGTCCAGATCCCGGGGGAGGTGGCGCAGTGCTTGCGGGTTCATAAGCGCTCCTTCAGCATGCAAGTGTGGTGCATATACTTTTTCTAACAACAGTATATCAACACACCGCGATTTTGTCAACCATCACACATGAAACGGAGCGAAATTTGTGCTATTTGTATAATACTTAATGAAAACGTTTTTCTCGCAGCAGGTCGTAAATCATAATGCCCGCCGCCACGGATGCGTTGAGCGATTCCGCGCCGCCCACCATCGGCAGCTTGACGCGAAGGGTGGCTGCGGCCATCACCTCTGGGGCAATGCCCGCACCTTCGTTGCCAATGATCAGGCAGGCCGCGCGAGGGGAAGCAGGGCGCTCAAAAAACGGCTGACCGTGCAGATCGCCCGCCAGAATTTCTGTATTGTGATTGCTCAAAGCCTTTAAATGCTCCGGCAAATTGGCAGCCAATAAGATGGGGATGCGAAACACCGCGCCCATCGATGCGCGCAGTGCCTTCGGGGCATAGGGGTCTGCCGTTTCACTGTCGATGATCAGGCAATCAAACCCCGCCGCGTCCAGCGTGCGCAAAATAGACCCCACGTTGCCAGGGTCCTGCACGGCGTTGAGCGCCACCTGCAATTCTTGCTTTTTCAGCCGTGGCAGCGCCTTCATATCGCATACTGCCGCCACGCCCTGGGGCGTCTTGGCATCGCATACTGCCGCCATGGCGTGCGCGGATAAAAGATACACCGGGCAAGCTGCGGCCTCTATCAGCGAGGCAAATTTTTCCTGCGCATCTAAGTCTACCAGCAGCGCGGCGGCGCAGTGTTCCTTCAGGGCTTCCTGCGCCATATGCTCGCCCTCGGCAATAAAGGCCTGCTGCGCAAAACGCGCGCCGCGGCTTTTGCCAAGCTCGCGCCACGCTTTGATTTGCGGGTTTTGGGTGCTGGTGAGGGTCAGGATCGTTTTCATGCATGAAGCGCCGTCAATGTGCGGGGGAAGGCGGCCAGCAGGGAATTGAGCACGTCCGTGCTCAGATTCTTGCTCTGCGCATAGGGCAGCACGTAGCTTCGCACGCCATAATCCAGCGCGGCGGATACCCCTCCCTGCATCGTGTTTTGTGCGCAGCACACAAAGCGCGTCCATTGGCCGCAAAGGCCAAGCGGCAGGGGCGCGCCCAGCTCTTTCATTTTTTGCCGGAGGTTTGCGATCACCTGCTGTGCGTCGGCGGATAATTCGCTGCCCGCACCCAGCAGCTCTTGCTGAAGGCAGCTTTCTGCGATGGCGGGGTAAATGGGCAGCGCACCGGGCAGCGCATCCGATGCCTGGCAATACAGCCGCGCGAAGGGTGCGTATTCATATGCCTTTGCGGGGGCATTGTTTTGCAAATATACGGTGGGGATGCTGGGCAGCACGGCATCAACGGCAAAGGCCAGCCCGTCGCCGCCGGGGGCGGATTTCTGGGCTGTGCTGCTGTATGCCGCGCCGAGTGCCGCCGCCAGCGCTTTCACAGCCAGCAGCGCGTCCGCAGCGGTGTCACTCAGTAGGGAAAGCTGGCCTTCATTCAGCGCCAGGCCCATAAGCAGCGCCTGTGCGTCATCGGCATCGCAGCGGAAGCCCTGCGCTTTCAGGCAAGCCTGCACCCGCATAATCAGCTCTTTGCGGGGTGCACTCACCCCTGCCGGACGCCGCAGGCAGGGCGCGCCGGTCAATAAATCAGCATTTTCCTGCAGCGCGGCGCTTTCGGCGTTCAGCAAATGAACCTGATCTTCTAAAACTTTCAGTGCTGCGGTCAAGCGCTCAGTTTCGCTTTGCAGCTTGGCCTGGGCAGCCTTCTGCTCCCGGTTGACCTGTGCCAGGGCATCTTCCCGCAGCGTGGCCATATCAGCCTTGGCTTTGTCAAGCTGCATGAGGGTCATCAGCCTGTCCGCCTCCAGCTCCTGCAGCTGGGCATGCATGGCGGCGATGGTGAAATCGCTGGTGTTTTCGCCCATGGATTTGGCCAGCATGGGGCGCATGCCGGGCATTTCCATCACGGCGCTCACCACCTGACGCTGCGCCTGGGGCGCTTGCCACACGCTTTGCAACGCGCGTTTGAACTGCTCTACGGGGTTTTGTACGTCTCTTAAATGCGCATCGGCGGCCAGCACGGCGCCCGGTGCTTCATACTTTGCGGCATAGCGCTGCTGATCTACGGTTTCGATGAGGGAATTGCGCACGCGCAGGGGCGGTGTGGCGGGCTTGGGCGTCACAAACAGGGGCGTACCGGCCAGGCGCTTGGGCGATTCCATGGGCTGAATGCGCTTGGCAGGGGCATTGAGGCGGTTGGCCTTTTCGTTGAGCGGCGCGTCCAGCGCCTGGATCGTTTCAATGGCGTTCAGCACGGCAACAGGTGCAGGTGCGGGCGCTTCCGCAACCGGCGCTTC
This sequence comes from Eubacteriales bacterium, assembly GCA_031547595.1. Classification (GTDB taxonomy): domain Bacteria; phylum Bacillota; class Clostridia; order Christensenellales; family Aristaeellaceae; genus JAVBRU01. Next base: position 12,706 of record JAVBRU010000048.1, on the reverse strand, counting down.
GATTTTAACTTCGGGTGCGGGCGCTTGCGCGGGCTTTGCCCAATAGATCAATAGCTCGCGTCCATCCGGCAGGGTGACGGCGTGCAGCTGCGGGCTGTCGGGCAGCAACTTTTGCTGCTCGCCAACCGGCAGGCCGGTCTCTTTGTCCAGCGGGCCATAAATATTGCCGCCGCTGCGGGCGTATACCAAGGGAGTCATGGCCATGCCAAGCGCGTTTTCTGCTACCACTTCATACAGTAGATCCTTGGGCAAGGGCTGCACGGCGTCCGAATATACAATAAACTGGTTGGTTTCGCCGCGTGCGGGGGCATAGTTTTTGTTGGTGCGGATTTTGTTGGCTTCGGGGGCCACATCGCGCAGATTGAGCGCGCAAATGCCGCCCATGGCACGCATGCGTTCTTTGAAGGTGTGCTGTTCGTTTTTGTCGGGCACGATGCGCAGATAGCCGTCATCGGGATAAGCTGCGATCTCCTCGGCAGACAGTGCGCCGTAGGCTGTCAGCAGCAGCCGGATTCTAAAAAATGCGCGCTGGGTATTATCCTCTTCCAAGTACACCAAAATAACTTGTCCCAATAAGTCCATAAAATAACCCCTTTCGATATAAACAAAAAGTTCACATATCTTTTCAAAATACATTATAATAGAAACCACCGCTGTTCGTCAAGGAAAAATTGGCAATCTCTTCGAATTAGTTCGAATTATGTGCGCAGCACCGTCAATTCGTCTATCAGCTCGATATCGTTGCCGTATAATTTGAAGGTGAGCGGCGCACCCGACTCCATTTTGAAGGTCAAATACCGCGGATGCACCTGCAATGTGATCACGCGCCCGCGATGGGTGAGGCGCAGCGAATAGCTTTTCCAGCCCTCCGGCAGCGTAGGCGCGAAGCTCAACCGCGGCACGATGCGCATGCCCGCAAAGCCCTCCGCCAGCATCAGCCACCCCCCGGCCATGCTGGTCACATGCAGGCCGTCACGCGTGTCGCGGTTGATATCGTCCAAATCCAGGCGCGTGGTGCGGTGGAAAAACTCCTTGGCCTTGTCCAAATAGCCCAGCTCGCAAGCCAAAATACCGTGCACACAGGGCGACAGGCTGCTCTCGTGCACGGTCAACGGCTCGTAAAAATCAAAATTACGGCGAAGGGTGTCTTTATCGTAGTGATAATGCAAAAAGTAGAGCCCCTGCAACACATCGGCTTGCTTGATATAGCCGGAGCGCAATATTTTATCCCACGGCCAGTGCTGGTTCAATGGGCGCTCTTCATCACTTAGTGCGCTGACGGGCTGCAAGTCCTTGTCCAGGAAGGTATCGTGCTGCACAAAAATACCGCGTTCTTCATCGGTTGGCAAATACATATTGCGCTGGATATCGGTAAAGCGCGCCAGCTCTTCGCGCGTGACGCCCAGCTCTTTTTTCTTTTTTTCCGGGATAGCGCCCATCAGCTGCACGCAAAAATTGAGGCAGAATACTGCCATGCGGTTGGTATACCAGTTGTTGTTCACGTTGTTCTCATACTCGTTGGGGCCGGTCACGCCGTGGAGCATGTACTTGCCGGTGCGCTGGTTGAAATGCGCGCGGGAGGCATAAAACTGGGCCACGGCGTAGATGATGTCCAGCCCTTCATTGCGCAGAAACATATGGTCTATCGTGTAGGCATAGTAGCGGTATATGGCATGCACAATGGCGGCATTGCGGTGAATCTCTTCAAAGGTAATCTCCCATTCATTGTGGCATTCCTCGCCATTGAATGTGACCATGGGGAACAGCGCACCGCGAAGCCCCAGCCGTTTGGCGTTTTCGCACGCAGCGGGCAGCTGTTCGTGGCGGTACAGCAGAAGATTCTTTGCCGCATCCTCGCCCATCAGCGCCATGACGGGGGTAAAACAGAATGCTTCCGTGTCCCAGTATGTCGCGCCGCCGTATTTTTCGCCCGTGAAGCCCTTGGGGCCGATATTCAGGCGTTTGTCCTTGCCCGTGTAGGTGCAAAACAGGTGGAAGAGGTTGAACCGGATGCCCTGCTGCGCGGCATCATCGCCGATGATTTGCGCGTCCGCCTGCATCCACAGCGCATGCCAGGCGTTTGCGTGCGCGTGGCGCAGCGCGTCATAGCCTGTTTGCATCAGCATGTCGGCGCCGTCCTGCGCGGCCTGCGGCAGCAGCGCTGCATCCATATCACGGTCGGTAACTACATACAGGAGTTTGTCCAGCGTTACGGCTTGCCGGGATTGCACAAAGCCCGCAAAACGGGCCTCGCAGTATCCTGCACGGTGCCAGCCACCTGCCGACGGCAGTGTGCAGGCGCAGCGCATCCCGGCAGCCACGGTAAAACGCGGCGTGCCAAAGGGGTTCGCCCGCGTGCGGGTTAGTATATGCCCTTCACTGCCGGGCAGCAGCTCCCAAAACGATTCATCGTAGTTGCTGTCTTCATTGCGCACATCGCTGTCCAGGTAGGCCGTAATGCTAATTTTGGCATCAAAATCGGCGCAAACCTCCACTCGCAGTGCCAGGCATTCTTGCATATCCATCGACACAAAACGCTCAAAATTCAGCGTCACCGTGCCCTCCGGCAATTGCAGCGTCATCTGGCGCAGCAAAACGCCGCTGTGCATATCAAGCACGCGGCGATAAGCGGTGGGGGAAAAACGGGCAGCATCCAGCGTCTTTCCCGCCACCTCAATATGAAGGCCAATCAAATTCGGCGCATTGAGCGCCTTGCCATAATAGGGCGGATAGCCGTTTTTCCACCAGCCCACGCGGGTTTTATCGGGGTACCACACCCCGCCAAGGTACGTGCCGGGCAGCGTATCGCCGGAATAATCCTCTTCAAAATTGCCACGAAGCCCCATATACCCATTGCCAAGGGACATCAGGCTTTCGGCATGACGCATGGTTTCGGGGCAAAACGCCTGCTCCTCCACCTGCCAGAGATCCACGGAAAACACACTGCCCATATACGGCCTCTTTCTTTACATCCGAACGAAGGTATCGTAAATGGCCTTGACCGCGTTTTCAAAGTCGCTCTCGTCTACGCCCACAATGATGGAAAGCTCGCTGCTGCCCTGATCGATGGTGCGTATGGAGATGCCCTGCGAGGAAATCGCCGTGAACAGCCGCGCCGCCGTACCAAATGCGCGCACCATGCCGCGGCCCACTGTCGCAATCAACGCCAGATGGTCGTGGATGGTCACCTGATCGGGCTGCACAAGCTCCTGAATACGGCGCACCAGCGCTTCGCGGTGCGGCTTCAGCTCTTTCTCGTGCACCACAACGCACATGGTGTCAATACCGGTGGGCAGGTGCTCGAAGCTGATGCCAAACTCCTCCACCGCCTGCAGCACGCGCCGACCAAAGCCGAGCTCGGCGTTCATCATGTCCTTTTCGATCGATATGATTGAGAAGCCCTTGGTGCCCGCAATGCCCGTGATGGTGTGGGAGGTGTCATCGCGCCCGGCGTTATAGCGGATCATGGTGCCGGGGTGCTTGGGGTCGTTGGTGTTGCGGATGTTGGTGGGGATGCCCGCCTTGCGCACGGGGAACACCGCGTCCTCATGCAGCACTGTCGCGCCCATATAAGACAGCTCCCGAAGCTCGCGGTAAGTGATGGTTTCGATATATTGCGCGTCTGGCACGATGCGTGGGTCGGTCATCCGAAAACCCGTCACGTCTGTCCAGTTTTCATATACATCGGCGTTTACTGCCCGTGCCACCAGCGCGCCCGATACGTCCGAGCCGCCGCGCGAGAACGTGATCACATGGCCTTCCGCGTCCGCGCCATAAAAGCCGGGGATCACCGCGCAACGAAGCTTATGCAGCGTGTCGCCCATCAACGTGTTGGTCTCTTCTTCTAATAATTTGCGCTGCGCACTAAAGCGCACCACGTCTGCCGCGTCCACAAAGGGCATTTCCAGATATTTGGCCAGCAAAAGGCCGTTCAGGTACTCGCCGCGGCTGGCGGCATAATCCTTGGATGCGCCGCCCGCGATGGTCTGCTCAATAATTCCCAGCTCTTCCTGCAGGTTCAAGGTGAGGCCAAGCTCTGCCGCGATTTCAATATAACGCGCGGCAATGCGCTCAAACACGTGCCGGAAGGCCTTGCCCTCGTGCGCCAACGCCTGGCACTGGTATAATAGATCGGTAATTTTGTCATCGCCCGCGCCGCGCTTGCCCGGCGCGCTGGGTACGATGTACTGCCTTTCGGGATTGGATGCCACAAGATCCTTTACTTTTCGAAACTGCGCCGCATCGGCCAGCGAGCTACCCCCAAATTTTGCAACAATCATGTTCAGTGTCCCCCTCAAAAATCACCATTATATTTTAGCGATTTTTCTTTGTTCTGTCAATCAATATCAACATATGCCGCAAGGGCACATTTTGCAATAAATCTGCAGGTATTTTAGCCCTTTCCCGCGTATTTTATTGATCCATTGAATATCCACCCGGGCATGTGATATAATGGAAAGGAAGAACACGCAAAGGGGATGCTTTTTTTGAAACGAATTGTGCTCACAGGCGGCGGAACCGCCGGGCATGTGACGCCGCACCTGGCCATTTTGCCGCATTTGCTGCGCGCGGGATATGATGTGCACTATATCGGCACTGAGCAGGGCATTGAGCATAAGCTGATGACTTTGCCCGGCGTCACCTATCATGTGGTCAACAGCGGCAAGCTGCGCCGTTATTTCGATTGGAAGAACTTCACCGATCCCTTTCGCGTCATTCATGGCGCGTTTCAGTCCGTTTCGCTGATGAAATCACTGAAACCCGATGTCTGCTTCTCCAAGGGCGGCTTTGTGTCCGTGCCCGTGGTGTTTGGCGCATGGCTGCGCCGCGTGCCCACCCTCTGCCACGAGAGCGATCTCACCCCCGGCCTCGCCAACCGCATCTGCGCGCGCTTTGCCAAGCAGATTGCCACCACCTTCCCCGAGTGCGCCGAAGCGCTGGGCAAAAAGGCCGTGATGACGGGGACGCCCCTGCGGCCGGAGCTGTTTGCCGGCTCCCGCGCCAAGGGCCTCAAATTGGCGGGCTTTGCCGGTGGCAAGCCTGTGCTGCTCATGATGGGCGGCAGCCTCGGCGCGCAGTCCGTCAATCAGGTGCTGCGAAAGTCCCTTCCCCAGCTGCTCCCCTTCATGGATGTGCTCCATATCGCGGGCAAGGGCAACCTCGACCCCCAGCTTGACAGCCTGCCCGGCTATAAGCAATTTGAGTTCCTCAGCGCAGAGCTGCCCGATGCCCTTGCCTGTGCCGATTATGTGCTTTCCCGCGCAGGCAGCAATGCCCTGTGCGAGTTTCAGGCGCTGTGCAAACCCATGCTGCTCGTACCCTATCCAAAGGGCGCCAGTAGGGGAGACCAGATCCTCAACGCCGAAAGCTTCCGCCAGCGCGGCCTTGCGCATGTGCTCGCCCAGGAGGATTTGACGCCCGCCACCTTGGTCACCGCCATCAAGACCCTGATGGAGCAGCGCGATGTGATGATCGCCGCGCTGGAAAACGCACCGCCCGCCGATGGCACGCGCGCCGTGCTGCGGCTGATTGAGGATGTGCAGAAGAAAAAGGGAACGACGAAGTAGGAAACGACGATGGGGAAACGCTGGGGCTACTCGCCCCAGACCCCAGGCAGGGAAATGTTTTCCCTGCACCCACCCTTCTGTATCCTTTGATGATGCTTGCGTGATTGTGTGCGTGTACGAAGAAGGCCGTTTTAGGCGAATGGGATGCAAGCATTCCCTCGCTAAAACGGCCTTCTTCTAATTTCCTGTTGCGACAGGAAAATAGCCGTGCCAGCACGACGCACGCACGCAAACAAAACAAAGGAACCCGTGCAACCGATAGGTACGGTGTTGGATTTCCACGGGAACCAACTGCAATTATGTGTGCGGGCAGTGGCGTAAAGCCACTGGTCAGCCGTGCAACGGATGGCAGAAAAAACGCTGTGGTGGCCGTGGAATGCTTGCATTCCAAAGGTCATCCACAGCATTTTTTCGTACCCGCACATGCTTATAAGCATCTTGGCTCGATACCCAAGTGAGGTGCAGGAGACTGGTCTCCTGCCTGGGGTCTGGGGCGAGCAGCCCCAGCGTAACCTACCCCTTTCGCTTCTGCTCAATCATCGCCTTCACGCGGATGGGCAGGCCAAAGAGGTTGATAAAGCCCTCAGCCTCGGCCTGGTTATAGACGTTGTCCTCGTCAAAGGTCGCAATTTCGGGGTCGTAGAGGGAATAGGGCGAGGTGGTGCCGGCATTGATGATATTGCCCTTGTAGAGCTTGAGTTTGACATCGCCGGTGACGGTTTCCTGCGTCTTATCCACAAAAGCGGTAAGTGCTTCGCGAAGCGGGGTAAACCACTGGCCAAAGTACACAAGCTCGGCATAGCGCTGGGCGACGAGCTGCTTATAGTGCATGGTATCGCGGTCCAGGCAGAGGGTTTCAAGGGCGTGGTGTGCGCGGTAGAGGATGGTGCCGCCGGGGGTTTCATACACGCCGCGGGATTTCATGCCCACGAGGCGGTTTTCCACCAGGTCGATCAGGCCGATGCCATTCTGGCCGCCCAGCTCATTCAGCTTTTCAATCAGTGCGATGGCGTCCAGCTTGACGCCGTCCACGGCGACAGGAATGCCCTGCTCGAAGGACAGGGTGACATAGGTGGGCACATCGGGTGCCTGTTCGGGCGAGACACCCATTTCGAGGAAGCCGGGCTCGTTATACTGTGGCTCGTTGGCGGGGTCTTCCAGGTCCAGGCCCTCGTGGGAGAGGTGCCAGAGGTTCTTGTCCTTGGAATAGTTGGTTTCGCGGTTGATTTTGAGGGGGATGTTACGCGCCTCGGCGTAATCGATTTCTTCCTCGCGGGATTTGATATCCCACTCGCGCCAGGGTGCAATAATGGCCATGTGCGGGGCAAAGGCCTTGATAGTCAGCTCAAAACGCACCTGATCGTTGCCCTTGCCGGTGCAGCCGTGGCAGATGGCGTCCGCGCCTTCCTGCAGGGCGATTTCCACAATGCGCTTGGCAATGATGGGGCGAGCAAAGGAGGTGCCCAGCAGATAATCGCCCTCATAGACAGCGCCCGCCTTCATGGTGGGGTAGATGTAGTCTTCAATAAACTCTTTTTTGAGGTCTTCAATATACAACTTGGACGCGCCGGTCTTGAGCGCCTTCTCTTCCAACCCCTCCAGCTCAGTGCCTTGGCCCACGTCGCCCGACACGCATATGACCTCGCAATTGTTGTAGTTTTCCTTCAGCCAGGAGATAATGATAGAGGTGTCCAGGCCGCCAGAATACGCCAGCACAACCTTCTTGATGTTTTTCTTGTCCACGGTGAATTAGCCTTCTTTCTGCATGAAATACAAAATCGTGTATAATTATAAACCTGGTTCAGCTTTCTGTCAAGCCCATCCTAGCGGGAAACGTATGTAAACATCACGTCAATGCGGATGCGGGGGATGGCAGGATCGGTCTTGGTGGGCTCCAGCACTTCGCCCAGAATGGTCAGGTTGGCATTTCCCTGCTTATCATCGATATAGCCATCCAGCACGAGCATCAGATAGGGCGTGCCGTCCCGCTCGCGAAGGGTGAAGGTGTTGCCGCCTTCGTAAAATTGGCGTCCCTCCAGCTTGGTTTCCAGCTGGATGCGCTTGCCCACCCAGGCCGCCGGGTCGGCCTGAATTTTCTTCAAAGAAATGGTCGGTTCCAGCGTCTTTTTATACGCCGAAATCGCGCGGTTGATGTCCTCCTGATACTCCGGCCAGAACGGGGTTTTGACTGTGCAGTCTTCCAGTCCCTCTTCGGACACCGTCAGTGTCATGGTGTGGTTTTGGTAGGGTGCGGTGGTGAATTTGTAGGTGAAAACGCCGTCTGCCTTTGCTTCCAGAATGAGCGGCGTTTCCTCGTCGATTTGCACGGTCACCTGCGCCCCGGGATTGGCCTTGCCTGTGATTTTGATTTCCTTGGCTTCTACTTTGTCAAGGGGATATTCCTTGAGCATCAGCGCAGCTATGGTGTCGTTAACAGGCACATAAGTGGTAAAGGCCCTGTCTACAAGGCCCTCCTTGGACGCGGCATAATCCACGCGCACCATGCCGTTGCTCTCAATATCCACTGTGTAGGTGAACACGCCATCGGCATCCGTTGTGGCGCGGGCGGTGTTGCCATCTGCCGTCACATCCACTACAGCGCCTTTTTCGGATTTTCCGCCATAGGAAAACGCCCCGGAATGCGCGTTGAAGATGGTGTAATCATAGGCATCGCTAAGGTCTGTGACAGGGGTGCGAAGCTCGCCTATAAAATACTCCAGATTCTCAGCCGAGCCATAATACCCCATGTTAGTAAATCCGGTATAATAGCTTTTACCCACATAGGTTTCCCAAATACAGTTCGGGCTTGAAAAAATGAAGAAATAGCAGACCCCATTGTAGAAGTACAGCTCGCCATTGCCTGACTCGTAGTCATAAGGCGGCAGCGAAATAAAACGCACCCGGGTTGTGCAATTGGTGCGAACAGTGATTGTTTCGGCGATCGCATGCTGAAACAAATAATGATCCCGCAGCCACTCTGTTTTTATATATTCCGAGGCTTCACTGTTTTGGGAGTCCTTGCGCGATTTCAGGTTCCACACATCGCGCGTAAAATCATCCTCATAAGCTTCCACGCGGAAACGCAGATCCGGGTATTTGGGGTGATGCGCCTCAAACACCACATGCCCGGTGGCAAAGCGCATGCGCACCGCCTCCTCGCTGTCGCCACCAGCGGTGCAAAGCTCCATGTATTCCTCTACATTTTCCGCCGTCACAAATATCCAATCAGCGGTATTTTTGAGCCCATACCGCATGCCATCGGTACCCACGGCAATCCAGTGGTGATCGATGATTTCAAAGCCCATTGCCTGCGCACACAAGGGCAATGCCAGCAGAAGCAGAATGGAAAGCAGCATTTTTTTCATCTTTTTTCCTCCTGTATATGTTAAGCAGTACCAAATTCTAATATACCCTGCATTATAGCGCAAACCGAAGCAATTGGACAGTTGAAATTGCAGGCTTGACAAATTTCGCCACGGCCAGTAGAATCAAGGTAGAATAATCAGGAGGCGATTTGCCATGTCCTCGTATAAATGTGAAGCCTGCGGCGCACCGCTGAATGTGGATCTGGGCGACATGCTGAGCGCGTGCATATACTGCGGAATGCGCAAGAAGCTGACTTTTGATGTGCTGGACGAAAGCGACCGCTATGCCGTGAGCGGCATGACACATATTAAAATGAGATCTTATGCCCAGGCGCTCAAGGCCTACCGGCTGCTGGCTGAGCACTGCCCCCAAGATTACCGTGGCTATTATGGCATGGCGCTGGCCGCTACGGCAGGCTTTACCTGCATGACGGTTGATGATTCCCTGGCAACTCCTGTCGGTGTTCTGGAATGGCTGCGCTATGCGTATGAGTTTTGCCCCGCTGCGTTTAAAGAGGCCATGAAAGCCCTTGGCCAGGCGTATGAAACAAAGGTCTATGAGTATGACAGGCTGAACGCACAAGTCTCATCCTTTGGGAACAACAAGTGCTTAGATAAGATGGAAAGCGATCAGCTTGCGCTGGCAGCAGAAGCGGAGCAGCTGGAAGTGAAAATCCGCTCTAAGAAATCATCGCAAAGCATGACCTGGATATTGGGCATTTGTGTGACTCTGTATATCGCAGTTATTTGCTTTGATAACAGAGAAGAAATGGGATACCTATGGCCACCGCTTTGCATCTTTCTTGGGCTGGTTTTATTAATATGTGGCTTTATAGCGCTGTATCTGCATTATGCAAAGGTAGCCCTCAGCGAGGAACTTGCAGAAAACGGTGCCAAGCAATCCACCCTGAAAGATGCTATTAAGGCTGAAGCATCGAAGCATGATGCCGCACAGAAAGGGCTGAACGCCCTGCAAAGCTTCCCCTCCCTCCTGCCAGAGAACAACATGCTTCTATAAAACACAAGGGTCTGTCGCCTCACGCACAGCCCCTTTTAAATAGCTTACCTATGTTTACTCAATGCTCTCCACCAGCTCCGTAATATTGCGCAGCCCCAGCACAAAGCCCTTGCTGTTGTCAAAGCGGTAGTCCGCCGCGGCGCGGTAATGACCAATGCGGCGGTTATACTGGTTGATCACGTCCTCGTGCGTGCCCCCGGCCAGCAGCGGGCGGCGGTCCACCTTAATATCGGATAAAATCTGATCCAGCGGGCGGTCGATATGGATAATGACGCCATGATTGCGCATGATGGCCACGTTTTCGGCAATGGTGCATAGCCCGCCGCCGGTGGACACAATACAGGGCGGCACGTCCAGTGTCTCCACCAGTGCGGCGGTTTCGGCATTGCGGAAAAACTCCTCGCCAAACTGGGCGAAGATTTCGTTCACCGACATGCCCATCACTTCGCTGACGCGCTGATCGGTATCGATAAAGCGTACATTCAAATTCTGTGCAAGGCGCTTGCCCAGGCTGGTTTTCCCCGCCCCGGCCATGCCCACAAGAAAAATATGTCTGCTCAGCATCGACTCATCCTCCGCAAAAGCCACCTCGCCATGCAGGCGATCCGGTGACGCTCCACCCCGGCAAATGCCAGCGTGTGTATATCTGTATTATATTGTAGCATAGCTCCACAAAAAATGCAATCGTTTGGCATAAACTGCAAGGCGCATAGCGTGCGGCATTTTGCGCATGCTATGGGTGGAGGTGGAGCGTGTGGATCAACCCAAACAAGCCAAGCGCGAGCAGAAGCCCTTGTTTACGGCCTTGCCGCCCAAAAAGCGCATGAAGTATGCGCACAGAGCGGTCAACTAGCGGATCGCGCTCAACTCTGCGGGAGGGCAACAGGCCTTCCCGTTTTTGTGCTTGACCTCGGCCGCCATCACGGCTACAATAGAAGCAACGTTAATTTTGAACGAAAGAGGAAATGATTATGCCGATATTGACCCTCAAAAACGATCAGCTCACAGTGACAATCAGCACGTTGGGCGCGGAAATCCAGTCTATCACAGACGCGAATGGCATAGAGCGCCTCTGGGAGGGCGACTCTGCCGTGTGGGGCGGCCGCGCACCAGTGCTGTTTCCCTTTGCAGGCGGCCTGAAGGACGACTATTGCCTGTATGAGGGCAAACGCTATGAGATGCCCAAGCACGGCTTTGCCCGGCTGAAGGAGTTTGTGGTGGAGGAAAGCTCCGCCACGCAGGCGACCCTCCTGCTGGACGAAAAAATGCCCGTTTATCCCTTCGATTATGCTTTTCGCGTGCGTTTCACGCTGGAGGGAAGCGCATTGAAGGTAGACTACATCACAGAAAACACCGGCGATGGTGAATTGTATTTTGGCGTGGGCGCACATGAAGCCTATGCCTGCCCTGAGGGGATTGAAGCCTACCGCCTGGTGTTTGACGAAATCGAGACGCTGCGCACCAGTGCCCTCATCGGCTCTCAAATCGCCTACGATGCCGTCACCGTCCTCGAAAACAGCCGCGAGCTGCCCCTCAAGCAAGAGTATTTTGCCATTGATGCGCTGGTATTCCTGGGTGTGCAGTCCCGCGGGGTGATACTCAAAAGCGATCTGCACCCCCGCACGGTGCGGGTGGATTTCCCCGGCCATGATTATCTGCTGGTGTGGACAAAGCCGAACGCCAAGTATATTTGCATTGAGCCGTGGACCAACCCGCCGGAGTTCGTGGACAGCGATCATCAGTTGACCCATAAGCCTGGCATGACGCGCCTGCTTGCCCACGAATCCAAAACATTCACGCACACCATCAGCTTTGAATAATTACCAAATTCCCCTCGCCGCCCTTCGGGGCGGCTTTTTTGTAACCGAATAATGCTAAAAATCCAGAAGAAAAACAATAATGCTGTCGCACAGCGGCTTTCAAAAGGGGCATATTGAACAACAAATACGCATGTAGATGCGTAAAAATCGCCCAATATATGCGCGATAATTGACATTTTCTGTCCTTTTGTTTGTCACTATTTAGCACTTCGTTACAACCTTTATCATTATTGCTTCTTTTATAGCGGATTTCTTTTTCCACTATTTAGATATGTTATAATAAGCGAGATTTAAGAGATCGGGTCGTGAAATGCAGGAGCAGAGGGCATTCACAGAATTTTTGATGAAGGGTTGGTATTTATGGAGAACATTCGCATCCTGGTAGTGGACGACAATGATGAGCTGCGTGGGGTACTGGCAGAGAGCCTGCAGCGGCAAAACGGCATGACAGTGGTGGCCCAGGCGCGTGATGGCGCAGAGGCGCTGCGCATCCTTGGCACCACCGCCGTAGACGTGATGTTGCTGGATATGATCATGCCCAATGTGGACGGTTTTGGCGTTCTGATGCAATTGCAGCATATGGCCGCGGAAAAGCGCCCACAGGTCATTGCGGTGACGGCACTGGGGAGGGACGATTTTATCCGCCGCGCGGTGGAGCTGGGCGTCGGCTACTACATGATCAAGCCGGTAGAGCTGTCCACCCTCATTGAGCGCATCCATGATGTGATGCGTCAAAGCCGCCGCCCCGCCGGTCGCGTGGACGAGCCGGCCTATATCAACGCCCCCGGTACCTCCTTGGATGATAAGCTCTCCAACCTGTTTTTAACGCTGGGCATTCCGGCGCATATCAAGGGTTATCAATTCCTGCGCGAGGCCATCAAGCTGGTCATTGCCAAGCCGGACCTGATCAGCGGTATCACAAAAGAATTATACCCG
>JAVBRU010000081.1:0-10556 GCA_031547595.1 Eubacteriales bacterium | reverse complement strand
TCTATGTTTCCATAAAAAGAAGTGGAAATATTGATGAGCTGGGCAAACTCTTCCTGCGTGTATTTCTTTTCATTGCGATGTTTTTTGAGCCTTTTGCCCAGAGCCTTGTAGTCTATCATATTTTAGCGCTCCTTGGTGAGTTATTGGTCATATGTATTTTATATACTCTTTGTCGAATTATGTCAAGTGATAAACAGCCGGATGCGTGCAATATTGAAAATTTCACATATGTCAAGAAAAATTTGAAAAGGGGTGTACATTTGCAAAACGTTGTGTTATAATGCTCCCGCAGACCAAGCCTAGGTATCAAGGAGTTCCTTCTGGTTTTTTTCATCGTCAATCGACAGATGCGCAGAGACCACGGAAACGACCCGGATGTATCACGCGGTTTGGCGATTAAACATTTTCAGGAGGAAACCCAACCATGTATCAGGACAAAACCCTCACCTGCCGCGAGTGTGGCCAAGAATTCACCTTCACCTCTTCCGAACAAGCTTTCTACGCCGAAAAAGGCTTCCAGAACGAGCCTGGCCGCTGCCCCGCTTGCCGCGCCAACCGCCGCAGCAATGGCAACAGCCGCTCCAATAATGGCGAGCGCCAGATGTACGAAGTGATCTGCGATGGTTGCGGCTGCACCACCCAGGTTCCCTTCCAGCCCCGTGGCGACCGTCCCGTGTTCTGCCGCGACTGCTTCGCGAAGAACCGTCCCCAGTACTAAGAATTAAGAAGAGCGGTGAGGCACAATGCTTCACCGCTTTTTTTGTTGCAGTTTATTGTTGCAGGTCTGCTTTTTCCAAGGTCATCAGCAGGTCGCGCGTCAGCAGTACGTCCGATGTGGCAAGGCGGTTGGCCTGGGCGGCGATGGCGCGCTCAAAGAGGTTGCGCACCCCGCGCGCATTGCCAAAGCCAATGATGTCCCGGCTCTCCCGCGCGATCAGTTCCCGCAGTGCTTCCTCGGCATCTTCGGCCAGGGTATAGCCGCTTTGCTTGCAGCGCATGTCGAAAATTGCGGTCATTTCGTCCAGCGTATAGTCCGGAAAGTCCATAAAGCGGTTGAAGCGCGATTCCAGGCCGGGGTTGCTGTGCACAAACTGCTGCATCAGCTCGATATAACCTGCCACGATCACCACCAGATTATCGCGGTTATCCTCCATGGCCTTGAGCAGCGTGTCCACGGCCTCCTGGCCATAGTCGTTGCCGCCGCGGGTGGTGAGGGCGTAAGCTTCGTCGATAAACAGCACGCCGCCCTTGGCTTCTTCGATCACTTCCTGGGTTTTGATGGCGGTTTGCCCCACATAGCCCGCCACCAGGCCGCTTCGGTCTACCTCGATCAAGTGCCCTTTGCTGAGGATGCCAAGGCTGTGGTAAATGCGGGACATCAGCCGCGCAATCATCGTTTTGCCTGTGCCGGGGTTGCCCGAAAACACCATGTGCAGCGCCAGATCGGGCGTGGGCAGGCCAAACTCCTTGCGCTGCTTGCAAATCTCGATCCAATGGATCAGGCTGTCTACTTCCTTTTTAATGGTGTCAAGGCCGATGTAGGAATCCAGCTCTTTTTTAAGGTCGTCCAGGCTTTCGGCGGGCTGCTCCTCTGTCTTTGGCTGTTCCTCCGCTTTTGCTTCACCTTTTGCAGCGGGCGCGGCCTTTTCCGGCAAGGCCGTCGGGCTGCCCCACAAATCGCTGCCCAGCAGGCTCAAGTTCTGGCGCGTCATTTCGGTCAATATCTGGTTTTGCAGTTCAATAATCTCATCCTTGCGGCTCATATATGCCTCCCTCCTGTGTTTCTTTGCGAATTATACCAAAATGTCGGTGCAAAGTCTATCAGAACTTTACATCCGGCGCATTTGATGGTACAATCTGGCTGCCATCTATCTTACGAAAACGGAGATTTTTGTTATGCGTGATATTCATTATGCCGCGCCCAACCCGTTGCAATTGCCCACGGTGACGGGCGCTAACCCGCTCACCTGCGCCGATTACCCCGATGTGGATGTCATCCGCGTGGACGATGCATATTATATGGTCTCAACCACCATGTATTTCATGCCCGGCGGCGTGATTTTGCGCTCCTATGACCTGCTGAACTGGGAAATTGCCGCGCACATCTATGATGTGCTGGACGATACCCCCAAACAACGCCTGGAGGGCGATCTGAACGCCTATGGCAGCGGCATGTGGGCGGCGTCTATCCGTTATCATCAGGGGATGTTCTATGTGGTGTTCATCGCCAACGACACGGGCAAGACGTATATTTACCGTGCCCCCTCGATAGAAGGCCCCTGGGCCCAAAACACGCTGGACGGCTTTTATTATGACAACTCCATATTGTTTGACGATGACGGCCGGGTGTATATCGCGCACGGCCACCGCATCATCAAGCTGGATGAGCTGAACGCCGATCTGACCGGCCTGAGGGAAGGCGGCTTGCACCGGGTGCTGGTCAGCGACGACGGCAACCCCGGCCTTGGCTATGAGGGCGTACATCTGTATAAGTTTGCAGGCAGGTATTATCTGTTTGCTATTCACTCTGTGCCCACGCACTGGAAGCGCGTGGAGGCCTGCTTTGCTTCGGACAGCCTGACCGGCGCGTTTGTGGGCTGCGACGTGCTGAACGACGATATGGGCTATCACAACCAGGGCATTGCGCAGGGCGGTATCGTGGATACGCCGCAGGGCGATTGGTATGCAGTGTTGTTCCAGGACAGGGAGGCGGTGGGGCGCATCCCCCTGCTGATGCCGCTTGCATGGAAGGAGGGCTTCCCGGTGCTGGGCGTGGACGGCAAGGTGCCTAGAACGCTGACGGTGATCAACAACCGCCCCGGCTATACCTATCAGCCCTTGTACGCCAGCGATGATTTTTCTGCGCTGCCGCTCAAGAACGTTTGGGAGTTCAACCATATCCCCGATCCCGTGCTATGGGCTTCGGGAAAGGGTAAATTGAACATCACCACCGGCAAGCTGTGCGGCGGGCTTTTGCAGGCCGTCAACACCCTCACCCAGCGCACGATGTATCCGCGCTGTGCCGCGGAGGTATCTGTAGACGGCAGCGGGCTTCTGGACGGGGATTTTGCGGGGCTGTGCATGCTGCAGATGTACTTTGGGCAGATTGCGCTTAAAATGCAAGGCGGCCAGCGGTATTTGTCCCTGATCACGCGGGAAATGGGGGACGAAGAAGCGGTGGAACGCGCGTGCATTCCATGGCAGGATGCCACTGCAACGCTAAAGATCGAGGCGGAGTTTGAAGATCAGGTTGATCTTTGCACCTTCTGGTATTGGAAGGATGATGCGTGGCAACAGCTTGGCGGTGCGCACAAAATGTATTTCCGGCTGGAACATTTCACGGGCAACCGCTTTGGGCTGTTTAACTATGCAACGCAGCGTATCGGCGGGCGCGCTGATTTCAGCCAGTTTATCTATCATATGTAATGGAGGAAAACTATGAGTAAGGGCGCTTTTTATACAGGTGAATACCCTAATTTCTTTGAGCGCATCGGTATCAGCAGGGCCGAGGCCGACAAGCGTGTGGCCGATTGCTTCCAAACGATCTTTTTTGACGAGACCGAAAAGTTTTATCTGGATGTGGATGAGGACAGCGGCTGCATGGTGGATACCGGCAACAACGATGCCCGCACCGAGGGCATGAGCTATGGCATGATGATGTGCGTGCAGATGGACAACCGGGCGTTGTTTGACAAGCTGTGGTGCTTCTCCAAGCGCTATATGTGCCAGCCGGGCGGCAAGTGCGAAGGGTATTTCGCCTGGTCGGTCTCTTTGGAGGGCAAGCATAACGCCGAAGGCCCTGCGTCTGACGGCGAGGAATACTATGCGCTGGCGCTCTTTATGGCCGCCGCGCGCTGGGGAAACGGCCAGGGCATCTACAACTATACCGCGCAGGCACGCACCATTCTGCGCCATTGCCTGCATCAGCACGAGATGGTGCAGGACGGGCAGACGATGTGGGATTTGGACAATTATTACATCAAGTTTGTGCCCTCCACGCCCTTCACCGATCCCAGCTATCACCTGCCACATTTTTACGAGCTGTTTGCCCTGAAGGCAGACGAATGCGACCGTGCTTTTTGGAAAAAGGCAGCGGCAGCGTCCCGTGCGTATCTGCCCCTCGCGGCGCATCCTGTCACCGGCCTGTCGCCCGAGTATGCGGCATATGACGGCACGATGATGCTGCTGTTTGGCAAGGTGTTTGAATACTATTCCGATGCCTACCGCGTGGCGATGAACATAGCCCTGGACACGCTGTGGTTTGGCAAAGACGAGGGATTGGCCCGGATCGCCACCAATTTGCAGAATTTCTTTACCGAAAAAACCGTTCTGGGCGATTATTACGCTTATCATCTGGATGGCACGCCTTTTGACGAAGCAGCCATGCATCCTACCGCCATCATCGCCACCAACGCCGCGGCGGGCATCGCGTCCGATGCGCCGTCTGCCGATCAATGGCTGCGCGATTTCTGGAACACGAAGCTTCGCAAGGGCGAGCGCCGCTACTATGACAACTGCCTGTACTTCTTCTGCCTGTTGATGCTGTCTGGCAACTACAAAATTTATTAAAACTTTTCCCTGTCAAGCAAAACCCCTTGACAGGGCTTCTTTTTTATGTATAATAAGCAAGGCGTCAAGGAATTGCGCTTGACAGCGGGGCTTTCTTGGGGATGTATGAAGGGGTCGCACCCCTTCATGTGTAATCCGCAGGGGTGGCTCTGCCGCCTCGAGGAGCGGCTGGAATGCCGCTTCCTATATCATTTTCTGCCCGTGATGCCTGGCATCACAAGAAAATGATGTGTTCGCAAAAATGAATTCTTTCATTTTTGCGAAGCATACTTGACAAGGGGGAAAGTAGAGTGGAGCGTGCGCAGGACGGCATGGAAAAAAAGGTGTCCCTTGCATGGCTGCTGGACTTTTACGGAGAGCTTCTCACTGGCAACCAGCGCGATGTTGCGCGCCTGTACCTGGAGGAAGATTTCACCCTGGCTGAGATCGCACAGCAGCTGTCCGTCAGCCGCCAAAGCGTGCACGACACCGTGCAGCGCACGGCGCAGCAGCTGGAGGCTTATGAAAGCAAGCTGGGCCTGTGCGCACGTTTTCAAAAAATGCAGGAATCGCTCCGGGCCTGTGCCGATTTATTAAGCAGGGTGCAGCCCGGGCAGGATACAGGAAACGATCTGGCAGATGCGAGGGAGATTCTCCATGCGCTGCTGGAGGAGGAGGGAATGTAGCGTGGCGTTTGAAGGACTGTCCGATAAACTTCAAAATGTATTTAAGAAGCTGACCGGCAAAGGCAAGCTGAGCGAGCAGAACATTAAAGACGCGATGCGCGAAGTGCGCATGGCGCTGCTGGAGGCTGACGTCAACTACCTGGTGGTCAAAGATTTCATCAAAACAGTGACCGACCGCTGCGTGGGCACTGAAATCCTGGCCAACCTGAATGCCGGCCAACAGGTCATCAAGATTGTCAACGAAGAGCTGACCAAGCTGATGGGCGGCAGCAATGCCAAGCTCACTTGGTCGCCCGCGGTGCCCACCATCTATATGCTGTGCGGCCTGCAGGGCGCGGGCAAAACCACCATGGCGGCCAAGCTCGCAAAATATCTTACCAAGCAAGGCAAAAAGCCGCTGCTGGCCGCCTGTGATATCTACCGCCCTGCTGCCATCAAGCAGCTGCAGGTAGTGGGTGAAAAGGTGGGCGTGCCGGTGTTCGAAAAAGGCACGCAGGACCCTGTGAAGACCGCCAAGGAAGCCGTGGAGTATGCGCGCTATTATGGTCAGGATGTGCTGATCATCGACACTGCCGGCCGTTTGCATGTGGACGAGGCGCTGATGGACGAACTGGCACGGGTGAAGGCAGCTGTGCGCCCGCAGGAAATCCTGCTGGTGGTGGACGCCATGACCGGTCAGGACGCCGTGAACGTGGCCAAGGTGTTCAACGAAAAGCTGACCATCGACGGCGTGATCATCACAAAACTGGACAGTGACACGCGCGGCGGCGCTGCATTGTCTGTGCGAGCGGTGACGGGCAAGCCCATCAAGTTTGCGGGCACCGGCGAAAAGCTGGACGATATCGAGCCTTTCCATCCAGAACGTATGGCGTCCCGCATTCTCGGTATGGGCGACATCCTCACGCTGATTGAAAAAGCCAGCGAAGCTGCGGACTTGCAGGCTGCGCAAAAGGAAGCCGCTTCCAAGAAAAAAGCGCCCACCGATTTGGACCTGAACGACTTCCTGGAGCAATTGCAGCAGATGAAGAAAATGGGCCCGCTGCAAAACGTGCTGGGCATGCTGCCCGGCGTTGGCAACAAGCTGAAGGACGTTGAGGTAGACGAAAAGGCGCTGAAGAAGCCCGAAGCCATCATCCGCAGCATGACGATGCGCGAGCGCCGGAACCCCGAAATCCTGAACGCTTCCCGCAGAAAGCGCATTGCCGCAGGCGCGGGCGTCACTGTGCAGGATGTGAACGCGCTGATGCGCCAGTTCGAGCAGATGCGCCAGATGCTCAAGCAAATGATGGGCAACAAAAAAGGCATGATGCGCCAGCTGAAAAACACAATGCCCTTCAAGTAACCCCTAAAAACGCAGGTTATCATCACCGTATGATTGCCATAGATCACAACTGTAGGAGGATATGTATTATGTCTGTGAAAATCCGTCTCAAGAGAATGGGTATGAAGAAAAAGCCTTTCTACCGCATCGTTGTTGCCGACGTGCGCAGCCCGCGCGATGGCCGCTTCATCGAAGAAATCGGCTATTATGACCCCATGAAACAGCCCGCGGAAATCAAAGTGGATAACGAGAAGGCCGTTCAGTGGATGAAAGACGGCGCCCAGCCCACCGAAACCGTGCGTGTATTGCTCAAAAAGTCCGGAGCGATTGAAGGCTAAGCCCTTCTGACGCCAGAAAGGAAGCCCAATGAAAGAGCTGGTTTTATTCCTTGCGCAATCATTGGTCGACCAGCCGGACAAAGTGCAGGTGACTGAGACTCAAGGCCCCGAAGCCATCATTTTGGAGCTGAACGTCGCACCTGAGGATATGGGCAAGGTGATTGGCAAGCAAGGCCGTATCGCCAAAGCCATTCGCACCGTTGTCAAGGCGGCGACCGCCAAGAACAGCAAGCCTGTGTTTGTTGAAATTCAATAACACGTTTTTCCTGTTCAACTGAAAACGACTGTTTTAGCGACATCCACGCGCTGGCTATTGGGATGTCGTTTTTTCATGGATAAATATGTACCCCCGATGAAGGAGGAATGAGCATGATGTTATCAGAGTATTTGTTGATTGGTCAGGTGCTGCGCCCGCAGGGCGTGAAAGGGGAAGTGAAGGTGCGCCCCGACACCGATGATCCGGGCAGGTTTATGGATTTGGATTATGCGTATATCCAGCCCACGCCCGGGCAGTACCAGAAGGTTTCTGTCAGCGGCGCCTGGGTGCGCGAGCAATTTGCGTATCTGCGCCTTCAAAACGCGCAGTCCCGCGAGGAAGCGGAAGCGCAGCGCGATTGGCTGTTGTATATCGACCGCGAACATGCCGCCAAGCTTGCCCCGGATGAGGATTTCATTTGCGACCTGATCGGTTGTACGGTGGAAACCCTGGACGGCGAGAAGCTTGGCGAGGTGACGGACGTATTGCAGCGCACAGCCAATGACGTGTATGTGATCAATACCGACCGCGGCGAAATGCTGCTGCCGGCGCTCAAGTTTGTGGTGCCCACTGTGGATGTGAAAGCGCGCAAAATCGTAGTAGATGCGGCGCGGCTCCAGGAGGTGGCAGTATATCAAGACGAATAGTAAGGAGATTATAATTTGCAACAAAATCAAACGGCGCGGGTCAGCGCTGTACATAAAGAACGGTTCGAGCTTCTCTTAGACGGCCAGCGGATCTTTGGCAAGCTGAAAAGCGCGGTGTATTACTATAATGCGCTGGTAGATTTCCCCACCGTGGGCGACGAAGTGGAAATTGCGTTCAACCCCTTTGGCGACAGCCAGATCATCGCCACGCTGCCCCGGCGCACCTGTATCGAGCGCGCCAATCCTGATCCTGCGGCCAAGGGGCGTGGCCAGGCCATTGCCGCCAATGTGGACACGGTGTTTATCCTGTCCTCACTCAATCAGGATTTTAACGTCAAGCGCCTGCAGCGCTATCTTTCCGTGGTGCGCCAAAGCGGCGCGACGCCTGTCGTGCTCCTCACCAAGCTGGACCTATGCGCCGATCCTGAGCCTTTTATTCTTGAAGCGCAAAAGACGGCCGGGGACAGTGCGGTCTATGCCGTCAGTGCACGCACAGGCGATGGTCTCGTGCAGCTGCAGCGCTATCTCGCCCCCGGCCAGACTGCCGTGTTTCTCGGCTCCTCCGGCGTGGGCAAGTCTTCCCTGGTCAACGCGCTGCTGGGCAAGGAGCTGATGGATGTGGGCGGTATCCGCGAGGATGACGATAAAGGCCGCCATACCACTACCTACCGCCAGCTGCTCACCATGGACAACGGCGCAGTGATTATTGATACCCCCGGTATGCGCGAACTGGGTATGTGGACGGCGGACGAGGGGGTGCAGGAAACCTTTGCGGATGTTGCCGCGCTTACCGGGCAATGCAGATTCCGCGATTGCAGACACGATAAAGAACCGGGCTGCGCTGTGCAGCAGGCTTTGCGGGCGGGGGCGCTCAGCCCCAAGCGTTGGGAGCAGTATCGGCTGCTGAAGAGTGAGGCTGCGGGCGCTGCCCATGCCGCGCGTGTCAGCGCCGAAAAAAAGCAACAGAAGGCGTTGTCTAAGCAGTACCGCAATTATGTGAAGGGCAGGGGGGAACGCTGAGGGGGAAAAACGCGGTGGCTACTCGCCCTCGCCCCCCGGCAGGAGACTGGTCTCTTGCCTGGGGGTCTGGGGGAGAGTAGCCACCAGCGTGACCCATCCTATGTCACTTCACCACTTCACCCATCGCGCCGGGGGCAATGCCGCCCGCGTTGGATTCGTCGGTATCAATATGCATGGCCAAACCGTAGGTATCGTTCACACGCACGACCACATCGCCAAAGATCAGGCTGCGGCCATCGCCGTCCACCTTCACGTTGACGACATCTTTGTCTTTAAGGTCAAATTCCTTGGCATCGGCGGTGGTCATATGGATGTGGCGCTTGGCGGCGATGACGCCCTCGGAGAGGGTTACTTCGCCCTTGGGGCCAACCAGTTTGCAGCTGCCGCTGCCGGCGATATCGCCAGACTCGCGGATGGGCGCGTTGACGCCGATAGAGCGGGCATCGGTGAGGGACAGCTCGACCTGGGTGGCATTCCGCACAGGGCCCAAGATGCTGACGCCGGGAATGGATTTCTTGGCACCAACGACGTCCACGCGTTCTTCGCACGCGTACTGGCCGGGCTGGGACAACATTTTTTTGATGGTAAGCGCGTAACCCGCGCCAAACAGTGTGTCTAAATCCTGTTGGGACAGGTGAACATGGCGGGCGGAGGTTTCGACAAGAACTTTCGGCATAATGGCAATTCCTTTCTGATATAAACATTTACGGATTAATTATACCCGTTTTTGCCCTGCATTGCAAGGGTTTATCGGGATAGATGCTTGCGCGCAGACACAATATATGGTATAGTAGGGCGAATTTGAAGAACAGGTGGATGAAGAACGGCATGAGCGAACCGGCCTTGAAAACCGTGGAAATTTACACTGACGGCGCGTGCTCGGGCAATCCTGGGCCGGGGGGCTGGGCGGCAATCTTGCGCTATGGCGCGCATGAGCTGGAACTCAGCGGCAGTATGCCGCATACAACCAACAACCGCATGGAGGTATTTGCCGTCATCAGCGGGCTTGGCAAGCTGAAAACACGCTGCGATGTGCATGTGTATTCGGATTCGGCGTACTTGATCAACGCGTTTAACCAGAACTGGATCACCAACTGGCAGCGCAACGGCTGGAAAAACAGCGAGGGAAAGCCGGTGGAAAATCAGGATTTGTGGACGCTGCTGCTGCTCACCATCAAGCGCCATCAGCATGTGATGACATACCATAAGGTGAAGGGCCATTCCGACCACCCGTATAACAACCGCTGCGACGCCATGGCGCGCCAGGCCATCCAGGATTATCTGGAGAAAAACCCCGATCTGGCCAATGAGAACGCCTCCATCACACACTCGCAGGATTAATGGCGAACTACTAATCTTCCTTTTTTCAGATTTCAGTTGACAATCCTCGCGCCATCGGGTATAATCTCTTTCGTTGAGCTTAGGGGCATGGTGTAATGGTAACACGTGGGTCTCCAAAACCTTTGTTGAGGGTTCGAGTCCTTCTGCCCCTGCCAAATAATTTGTCGAAAGAAGTCGATTGTTGTAAAACGGTCGACTTCTTTCTCTTCATATGTTAAAATACAGTTACGATTATATTTTAAAGGATATTATTTATGAAGGTACTGTCAAGAATCTTTCGCAAAAAGGACTCTGGTAGGCTGAAGTCAAAGTGCTTGAGAGATATCCAGCGAAATGGCCAGGTGATTCATATTCATATACTTCTTGTTGCCCCATTGGGTACCTGCAACGTGGCGTAAT
>JAVBRU010000011.1:0-26807 GCA_031547595.1 Eubacteriales bacterium | reverse complement strand
TAGTTTGAGAATTTTTGCAGGAGAGCCCCCGCCAGGCCCGTACGCAGGCGATAAAAATCTTCTGACAGCCTGTTTTGGTGGATCAGGATGCGGTTGACGCCGTATTGCATGCACAGGCCCATCAGGTCGATGCCGTCCTGCTCGGTATTGATTTTCGCGCCGTCTGCGCCAAGATACAGGTATGCAGCGCCGTCTTTTTCGATCAGCGTGTGCTGCATCTGCTCCGGTTCCTGCGGTTCGTCAGGGAAGCCCGCCAGCGCTTTTTGCACCTTCGCAATCCATTGCAGCTCTGCCTGGTATTCGTCCGTCACATTGTCGTGGATCAGCTGCCAGAGTGCGGCCTCCCGCTCCGTGCGGGGCGGCAGGAAAGACGCTGCGCTCTTTTGTGCCTGCATCAGCTGCCCGGCCATGTCGCGCTCATAACGGCAAAGCAGGTCTAAAAGCTGCGCGGTGCTCAGTTGCCCTGCAAAGGCCAGCTGCACCAGGAACGGCTTTCTCGTTTCCGGCACGTCCGGCGCAGCCAGCCCGCTGTTTTTAAGCTCCGCCAGGCCGGCGTCCGTAATAGAATACACCTTCTTGGCGGGTGCACCCTCCTGCTGGACGACTTCCAGGGCCACCTGCCCTGCACCATGCAGCTCCACCAGTGCTTTGTACACCTGGTTGTTGTTGCCCGACCAGTGCATGAAGGCGGAATCCTGCAGTAGCTTTTTGATGTCATAGCCGGTGAGGGGGCGGACGCTTAGAATACCCAGCAACGCATAATGGATCGACATAAAGACAAACCTCCCTTAACATAGGTTAATGATAACATATGTTAAAAGGGAATGTCAAGCGTTTTGAAAATAATTATTTGGTTGCAAAACGCGCATCTGCCGTGCGTGCCAGATCGGGGAACACCTCCGCCAGGCGGTTAAACGCGTTTTTCACGGTTTTCGGGATGTGCACGGGCGCAATATAGCCCTTTCCCCGGGGGCCATAGCCGTTTTGATCATCTGTGAGGCGCGGGATTTCGCCCATCAACAGGGAAACATAGCGCTCCACCGGCCACATGCCGTGGGGTATTGCGTCATATTGGTAGTGCCCGTCCCAGTATACTACCTCCACGGCGTAGGCGGCGAAGTTGATCAGCGTTATATCCTGTGCGTATTTTCGAAACCCCGCGTCCATCCGGCGTTGCATGGTGGCATCCTGCGTCAGGATGATGTGCTGTGCAGGCATGCCCAGCTGCCTGATTCGATCTAAGCAGAAGGTCACGTTGTTGCCGCAGTTGGTGGACTGGGTCTCCAGATGATGGATCACGATGCCATAACGGTGCTGCAAATAGCCTTGATAGCACTCCGCTTCGCTGAGGCCATCGGGATTAAAATGCGGAAGCTCTGCCCGTATCTGCGCGCGCAGGGCGGCAGTGGTGTGCCCTTCGCCGCCCACCAGCATGTATTCTTTTGCGATGCCCTGCCGCACGGCATCGGCCAGTGCATCGCCGCCGGCCAGGATGCTGCCGCCAAAGAGCACCATCCAATCGGCCTTCGCGATGCCGTAATTTTTTTCAAGCGCTGCGCAGGTCAGCGCGGGCACATCCCGCATGCCGCAAAACTGCCCCAAGCGGTTGATACAGGCCGCAGTGCTTTGAGGCTCCACCCGTCACCCCTCCATTCTACGGATCACGCCCGCCTCCATTTCGTGCACCGTATCGCACAGCGCATGGATGTCCTGCGCAAAATGGCTGGCCAGCAAAATGGTTTTACCCTGCGCTTTCAGGTCTAGCAGCAGCTGGCGCATGTTTTGCACGCCGCTGTTGTCCAGCCCGTTCATCGGCTCGTCCAGCAGCAGCACATCGGGGTTCGCCATAATCGCCTGCGCGATGCCCAGGCGCTGGCGCATGCCCAGCGAGTAATGATTCACCTTCTTCTTCTCCGCGCCGTCCAAACCCACCTGCTTCAGCACGGCCATCAAGTCTTCTTTTTTTAGTTTGGTGTTCATGGCGGCCAGCATCTGCAAATTGAACAGCCCGCTGTAGCCGGGCAAAAAGCCCGGGCTTTCGATCAGCAATCCCATGCTTTCGGGATGATCGATTTGCTTGCCTATCTGTTTGTCAAAAACCAGCACCTCGCCGGAATCCGGCAGCACATAGCCGCAGATCACTTTCATTAGCTGGGTTTTGCCCGATCCATTCCGGCCAATCAACCCATGGATTTTGCCTGCCTCAAAGCGCACGCAAACATCTTGCAGCACCTGCTGCTTTCCATAGCTTTTATACACACGGTTGATCACGATGCAATCGCTCATGCTTTTACCTCTCTTTGCGCAATGTTGATGGCCCGGATCACAAGCATGTTGAGGGGGGACAGCACAAGAAGAACGATCAGCTGCTTGATAAGCGCCAGATGATAGGGGATGGCGCATAGTTCGATAAACCCGCCCTCTTCCACCGGCATATCACTGGGGCTGAATATCGTCGTTCGCATCAGCATGCCCCAATTATAGGGGATGTGTTTGTTGATGGGTCGGTCGAAAATGGAATAGGAGATGAGGCATACGATCAAGGGCAAGGCGTAGGCCAGGATGCCGATCTGCATTCGGCCACTGACAAGATGCACCAATGCCTGTAACTGGGTCAACATCAGGATTTGAGCAAACAGCAGTGCAAACAGCTGTAGCAAAATCATATAGTTTTCTACCATAAACCCATCGGCATCGGGCATGTAAACCGCCAGCCCCCGCGCGCCGCTGAGGAAGCCAAACACCGCAACGGATGCAAACATCACCAGGATGCAGACCAAGGCATACAACATGCAGGATACACACTTGCTGACCCACCAGGCTTGTTTTGAGTTAAACCGGTGTAATGTGACGGGCAGGCGCAGCCGAAGCTCCCTGTCCAAGTTGAGTGCGATGCCCATCATGGGCGGCAACAGCATCAGCGTCCATTTGCCAATGGGATGAAAATTGATTACGGGATCAAACCAGCCAAAGCCGCTGAACACCTCCAGCCACAGATCGCCAATGCTGTAAACGGTAGACTGGAGGGTGTTGCCCAAATACATCACCAGCAGTGGCACAATGGCGGCAGGCACTAGGGTTTTGAATGTGCAAAAGGAGCGGGCGTCCGTCAGGATTCTGCCCATCGCGGTGCCCTGCCATCTTCCCGGCAGATGCCACTGACTGCTGCTGCGGTCATAGGCGATATGGCGCTTCAGCCATAGCTGAATGGGCTGTTTTACGCGGCGCATGGCAGTGGAAAAGCGAAACAGCAGTGCGCCGCCGGAAAAGATCAGCGCCGCCAGCAAATACATCCCTTGCCGCACAAAATGGAGGTAGATCGGCACATGAGTGTGTACTTCAGGGTTTTGCAGCCAGCCGAGGGTATACTCATCCCCCATGACTTTGCCCACCCAGGCATCCATAAACAGGCTAAGCCCAAAGGTGGCCACAAATACAAAGGCTTTGTTGGGCCACAGGGCAGACAAACCCACGGCAACACTGGCCCAGATGGCCGCCGACAAAGCTTGATGGCCATGCTGGATGAGCACATATTTCCAAAATGAGCCCGGCTTCATTATGCTTTCAAAAGCAGTGCCCTTGCTGTACAGTAGCCAGCTCTCTGTTTCGCCGCCCTCCAGGGTGCTAAGAAGCAGCAAAAGCACCGTCATCAGTATGCAGGCCGCCAGCACCGTGATCACGGCGCTGAGGATGACCGCAGCCAGCCGTTTGAAGCCATAGCCAAGGCCGCTGCCGCGGTACAGCGCCAGATTCAAATACCCGCTGTCGGTATCGTCGCATAAGAAGAAACCCAGGGGCAGCACCGCTGCAATGGGCACCAGGAACCGGGTGACACCCATATAAAAGGCAATGATGAAAAAATAGTAGAAATTGGTGCTCTTGAAAAATACGATGGGCTGCTGATAAAACACCGGGGTATCGGTATGTGCAAAATACAGCGCGTAAAACACCAGATACAGGGCGATGTAGGTGTTTGTGTTTTTGAACGCGCGGCCCATTTGCCGGTATATGTCTTTCATCGGCGTCACCAGATGGGCGCGCCGGTATGCGCGTCATAGGACAAGCAAAGCACATGCATCTGACCGCTGTCGGCAAACGTTCTTTCAAAGAAAAACGACCACGCGGGGAAGGCGATGTTGTTGGCATCGGTGTACAACTGAAACTCTGCGTGGGTCAGTATCAAGGAATCGCCCAGCTTATTGCCTGTACAGTATATCTCCGCGATATAATCAATGGCATTGTTCAGCACCGTTTCCCAGCTAAGGATCGCCTGCTTGTCGGGCTGGGATTTGGCTACCTCAAAGGGGTTTCGAATCACCACTGCGCCAATCTTGCCGTTTGCAAGCACGGTGAAGAACGCGCTGGGCGTCGCATTGCCGTTGCCTGCGGTATTGCTGCCCTTGGTCCACGAAATGTTTGTGCCAAAGGGAATGCCATCCAGCGTAAAGCGTACAATTACGATAATAGGCGGCCCATCAGTAACGGCCCATCTGGCCAGCAGTTTTTCTTCCCTGCCCTCGTAGCGGCTGGCCAAATAGTCCTCCTGTGATATCGGCAGCCGGGAGGAGCCTATAGTCTTTTGATAGTCGTATAAAACAGCATGGAAAGGGTATTCGTAGGCCAGCCCCAGCCCGTCTAAAAACGATTTCACAGTGGCATCAGCCTGCACAAAAGCAGCATTGGCGGTATCAAGCGGCCAGTGTGTATCGGTAAAATCGGTATACGCATAGCCATATTTGGCGTTTTCCTCCTGATAGCTTATAGCAAATTCCGAATCGGCCTTGTCAACGTCAATGCGCCATTTTTCGTTGCCCGTAGCCTTCATTCCGCTTTGCCCGTATTGCTCAATCAGCTCCAGTGTCCGAACGCGGCCAAGCTTCAGCTGCTGTAACTTGGTCTGGTTAACGATTTCAGGCGGCGCCTGAGGTACCGGCATGATCACTTTGATCTGGATGCCGTCCCGGGAAAGCAGCGTGCCCTGCAGGAAACCGTCCTGCTCCTCCAGCGTGAGGGCAGGGGATATGAGAGAAAGCAAGAGGATGACAGCGAGAAAGAACGGTGTAAGCAGCTTTTTCATGGCGGATTGCCTCCTTTTCTTCTTCCGCAGCGATGGATCACAGGAGCTTTTTCTTGTTCATGGCTTCCGTCAGTTTATCAGAGGTTTGGGTGGGGGAGGCCTCGGCGGGCTTTGCAGGAGAAGCCTTGCGGGGCTTGGCAGCGCGGGCAACGGGCGCTTTTTCGGTGCGCTGCTGCCGCGCTTTTTTGACGGCATCCTCCCACGCAAAGCGGCGCACGGCCACATCCAGCACAAAAAGAACCAGCGCGGCAATGAGCAAAGGCGTTGTCAGATCATACTTGGCGCGGTGGGCTTGAGAGCGGGAGGAGAGAAGCTCTTGCGCTGTATCCACCATGCGCCCGCCGGTGGTGGCGGTCAGCAGCTGCAGCGCTTCGTCAGATTTTGCGGCGCGAAGGTCATACTCTGCGCTGTAGCGCACCACGCCGCCGCCGTCCTGCGTGGTGGCAGTTCCATCGGCATGGGTTTGCAAAACACGCAAAGCATATGCACCCTGGGCGGAGGTGTCAAGGGCCGCTTCGTACACATCGGGGGAAACCTCGGCCATGGGGAGGTTCACTTCTTCGCCGCCGGGGAGAATGGCGGTCAAGGAGGTGGCAGCGCTGCCGCTGCCCTCGGGCGCGGTGTAGCGCACCTTGCCGTCCAGCAGCGCCACCTCGCCCTTGTGCTCCTGATTGGGCAGCGCAAAGGACACCATGCCGGAAAAGAAAGTGCTGGCTTCCTGCCAGGCGAGGAAAGAACTCGTCCAGCCGCCCTTGGCATCGCTCGTCCAGGCAAGGACGCGCCCTGCGCCGTATTGCCACCAGGCGAGGACGGGTTCCTCGCGGTCACTCATCAGGGTGACATGCGCCAGGGGCTTTTCCTTGGTGGCAAGGTAGCCCGTCAACTGCGGGAAGCCTTCAAAGGCCGTAAGCGCGCTTTCTTCGTAAATGATGGGGGTGAACACGCGGTTTTGCACATAGCTGCCCGCCACCAGCATGGTTTCCTTGGTAAAAATCTTGGGCACGTTGTCAAACTGACCGGCGGCATAGGCCCGGCCATTGCCCAGCGTGGCCAGCTGATGCAAAAGCTGCACATTCGCGCCGTCGCCCACCGCCACGGTGGTCAGCGTGATACCGGCGTCTGCCATCTGCCGCACAATCAGGTCGTAGCCGCTGTCTCCCGGCTCGCCATCGGTGAGGAAAATCACGTGCTTGAGCTGCGCGTCGGCATCCTTGAGCGCGTTATACGCCGCCTGCAGGGGCGAATAGAACGCCGTGCCGCCGCCGGGGCGGATGGTGCCAATGGCGGATTGAATGGCGGCAAGATCGCTGACCAATTGCAGCTGCACCACCCACTGCGCGGCGTCGTCAAAGGCAATCACGCCCACCTGATCGCGCGGGGTGAGGATGTCCGTGGCGCTGACAGCGGCGGATTTGGCCACCTCCAGGCGCGTGATGCCGTATTGTCCGTCCGTCATGGAGCCGGATTTGTCCAGCGCCAGCACCAGCGCCAGCGTGGGCATGTCCATTTGGTTTTTCACATCGATGGTGACGGGCAAAAGCTGCTCCAGCGCGCTGCCGCGGTAGCCGCCCAGCGCGTAGCTGCTGTCCCCGCCGCTGACGATCAATCCGCGCCCAAACAAGCGCACGGCGCTCTCCAGCGCGGCAAGCTGGCTGTCCGTCACGCGGTCGATATCCACATTGCACAGCACAATGGCATGATAGGCGGTAAGGGCGCTGGTATCGGATGGCATGCCCTCGGGCGGCAGCACCGTCACCTGCATGCCGGCGGCTTGCAACAGCTTTTGCCACTCGCGCGCATCGCCGGTTGTGCCCTCCACCAGCAGCACCGAGGGCGCACCCTCCACGGTGATATACGCGCCCAGGCGGTTGTTTACGGATACCGCGTCGCTGGCGGCGATCAGCTGCGCCTCATAGGCCACAACGCCCGTAGCGGCGGCGACATCCTGGAATGCGAAGGTGTTTTCGCCCGCGCGCAGGGTGATCTCCCGCGTGGCCACGGCCTCGCGGTTGGCCAGCAGCACCAGCGTGGCGCTGGTTTCCATATTGGAGGTGATGTCTACCGTGACGGTGAAGCTCTGCTCCTGATAGACGTTCCTGGGCGCGTTGATGGCGCTGACCTGGGCATCGGGCACATTGGCCGCGGGCAGGATCAGCACGTCGGCCGCCATGCCGCGGGCCAGCAGCCCCTGCGCGGAGACTTCCTCCACCTTGCCGTCTGTGATGACGGCCACGCCGCCGGAGGCGTCCTGCGGGGTCAATGCGGCGGCGAGGGTGAGGGCGTCTGTGAGGTTGGTGGCATGCGCGTCAATGCGGGTGGTGACCCCGGCATAGCCGGACGCTGTGCCCAGCGGCCGCTCCACCATGGCGTTTTGCCCAAAGGCGATGATGCCGATCTGTGTGTCTGCAGGCGCGTTTTGAAGCGCTTCCTTCACGGCGGCATCGATCCCCGTGCGCTGCGCGGCGGCGGATGCGGAGGCGTCCACCAGGATCCATTTCACCTGACGCGACGCCGCGCCCAGCACCTGCGTGCCCGCAAGAGCCAGTGTCAACAGCAGCGTCACCGCAAGGCGCAGCGCAAGCGACACCTTGCCCTTCAGCGTATGCCCCGGTGTGCGGATGTAAATCCAAACCATCCCTGCCGCCAGCAGCGCAAAGGCGGCGAGGAAAATTGGCTGTCTGAAATCAATGCCCACGGCGGCTCACCCACCATTCCACAGCCAGCAGCAAAAGCACCGCCGCCAGCAGATATTTTGTCAATTCCAGCCCGTAACGCGCCGTGCCCTCTTGCAGCGCCCCGGCAGCACCGGGGGCCACCTGCCGCACATCGCTTTCGCTGCGTGCCATGTGCAGGGCAAAGGCGGTCTGGCGCTCGTTATCTTCAATCAGGGTATACACGCCGCGCTCCAGCGTATCGGCAAATGCGCCGCTTTGCGCCGCCACATGGCGGCCGGAGGGCGTGACGACAACGGCGTTTTGCGTACGCGCATTTAATTGTAATTGGATACGCTGGCCGCAGTCGGCATTTTCCACGCCGGTCACGGCTTCGGGCAACAAGTAGCTGAGGATGTTTTGCACCAGCACCGGGAAGCCATAGCCCAGCGGCAGGTTGCTGTTGTGCACGTCAAAGCCCAGCACCACCGCACCGTTTTGTACTGCCATCACGGTGCCGCCCTCCGCTGTCATTAGCGCGGTGCCGCCGGTGAGGGGATGGTATTTGAGCACTGCCATGTTATCTAAGGTTACGTCGCTGAGCAGCTCTTTCGCGGTGGTGTTTTGCGCGGCGGAAAGCGCGGCGGGCTTGTCTATCAGGGCTTCGGCGGCAATCGTCACATCCATGCCCGGCACAGCAAAGGCCAGCGTATCGCCCTGGGTGATAATCAGCGCTGCGTTTTCTACCACGGCAGGATCGTCCATCGTGGTTTTGATCAATTGTATATCACTGCGCAGCAGCAGCGCCTTTTCCAAAAACACATTGTCCCCGCGAAGGATCACCGTGTGCGTCTGCTCCACGGGGCGCAGCCAGTAATACTCATTATCGGCGGCAATTGCGTCCGGGGTGACGAGCAAGGCCTGCGCTTTTTCCACGCCCTCCGGCAGCTCAAAGCTGACGCTGCCCACTTCGCCCGCTGCCAGCTGAATACTGCGGATATCCGCCAGCATGCCGTCGGCATAGCATTCCACGGTGACCTCGGCATCCGCGCCGTAGTTGGCCACCCGCGCCAGCGCGCGTCCCGTGCTTTGCTGCACGGAGAAGCTGAGGATGGCGCGGTTGTCTGCGCCATCGGATGCGTTAATCACGGTGACAGCAGGGTCGTTCGAGCGGTAGGTATCCGAAAAAACCACGATGTTCAGATCACTGATTTCCTTTTGCATGGCCTCGGCCAGCGACAGCGCGGCGTTCAAGTCGCCGGTGCCGTTTTCTGCTGTCAGCGAGCTAAGTGCGCGCTGGGCGGCGGTGTGGTCGTCTGTGCGGGTGATAAGCTGGCGGGTAGTGGTGCCAGCCGCCAGCAGCGTCACGCGGTCGCCCGCCTGCATGCCGCTGATCATGCGGGATGCCACCTGCACCGCCTCATCCAGGCGGGAGGTGTTGCCGCTTTGCGCCTGCATGCTGGCGGATACGTCAAAAATCATCACAGTTTCGCCGCTCACGCCGCCAGGCAGCGTCGGGCGCATCAGGGACAGCATCAGCATCAGCGCGATCAATAATTGCAAAAACATCAATAAGTTCTTTTTCAGCTTCTGGATAGGGCGGGAGGCCGTATGCTCCGCCACCGCCTTTTTCCACAGGTACGTGCTGGGCACGGTGTGCGGGGTATAGCGGCGGCGCATCAAATAAAACACCAGAATGGCCAGTGCGCCCGATACCGCCCACAGCCCTGCGGGGCTTAAAAATTGAATCATGCAATCAGCCCTGCCTGCATCAGATTTTTGAGTACCAGTTGCTGTGCGTCCACGCCTGCGTCGCACAGCACATACGGAATACCGCGCAGATGGCAGTCCGCGCGCGCGGTTTCTAAAAACGCCGTCAGTGCGGCGTGGTACTGGCGCAGCACATCGGCGGTCATGACGATTTCAAGGGGCTTGCTGTTTTCCTCGTCGGTAAGGCGCAGCGCGCCCTCCAGCTGCGGGTCAAACTCTTCCGGGGCCAGCACGTGGATCACATTGGTTTCCTGCTTGCGGTATTGCAACAGCTGTAGCGCCTGCTTGTATCCGTCCAAAGAAAATAAATCGCTGACCAGCACGGTGAACCCGCGCCCGGCGGGGTAAGGGGTGCGCTGCACCGCCTGGCACAGCGCCGTTTCGCCGCCTGGGGAGAGGGAAGAGAGAAAATCCGCGGCCTTCAAATAATCCTTGCGCCCGGCCATCCAGGGGCTGACAAGCCCGCTAAGCGCCGCAATGCGCACCCGGTCGCCGCCGCCAAGCGCCAGATAACACAGCGTTTCTGTCAGCTGCACGGCCGTTTGCCATTTGGCTTTCATGGAGCCGCTGTCGTCGATCAACAGCGTCACCCGGCACTCCTGCTCCTCCATAAACAGCTTCAAAAATAGCCTGTCAAAGCGGGCGAAGGCGTTCCAGTCAATGCGCCGGATATCGTCCCCCGGCGCGTACTCGCGAAAATCCGAAAACTCTGCCGAGCTGCCCAGCGCACGGGAGCGCCGCGCCCCGCCCGCCCCGCCCCGCGCGTAGTCTTTCAGTGCGATGCGCAGGGCATCCAGCTTGTGCAAAAACCCATCGTCCAGCATGTGTTACGCTCCCTTGCCGATGGCGTCCATCAGGTGCGCGATCAGCTCGTCCGTGGTGCGGCCCTCGGACAGCGCCTCAAAATTGAGCGCCAGACGGTGGCGGAGGCACGCGGGCGCCACAAAGCGGATGTCCTCAAAGGCCACATTGAAGCGCCCCTGCATCAGCGCGCGCACGCGGGCGGTGGCCAAAATGGCCTGCGCGGCGCGGGGGCTGGCGCCAAAGCGAAGATATTTCTTTGCCTCAGCGGGCGCGTCGTCGCCGCCCTGGGTGGCCAGCACCAGGCGCAGGGCATAATCCTGCACCGCTTGGGCAATGGGCACCTCCTGCGCCACCTGCCGCATCAACAGTATATCTGCGCCGCTGGCCACGGTTTTCGCGGGGTTGTCGGCGGATTTGACGGTCATGTTCACAATGCCGTGCAGCTCTGAAAGGCTTGGGTATCCGACCATCACTTTGAACAGAAAGCGGTCGAGCTGTGCCTCGGGCAGGGGATAGGTGCCCTCCTGCTCCACGGGGTTTTGGGTAGCCAGCACAAAATACGGCTCCGGCAGGACGCGGGTCTGCCCCGCCACGGTGACGCTGTGCTCCTGCATGGCTTCCAGCAGCGCGGATTGCGTCTTGGGCGTGGCGCGGTTGATCTCATCCGCCAGCACAATGGACGAAAACAGCGGCCCCGGCTGGAAGGAAAATGCGTTGCCCGTGTCTGTTTTCACGATGATGTTGGTGCCGGTGATGTCGGCAGGCATCAAATCCGGCGTGAACTGAATGCGGGAAAACGGCAGATCCAAGACGTGGGACAGCGTTCGCACCAGCCGGGTCTTGCCAAGGCCGGGCACGCCCTCCAAGAGCACATTGCCCCCGGCGATGACGGCCATCAGCAGGTGGTCGATCACCTCCTGCTGCCCTACCATTTCACGGGCGATCTCTTTACGGATGCTGTCCAGCAGGGACGAAAATTTCTCGATGTCGTGTTTCTCAATCGCTTGCATACTGTTGCTCCTTAATCGTTTTGGGACGTCAGCGCGGCAAAATAGTCGTTGATCCACTGCTGTTTATAGGCGGGCAGATCGGGGTTTTGCGCCGCCTTGGCCGCCGTCTGCGCATACTGTGCAATCACTTCGTTGTATGGCACGGTGTTGGTGGCATCGCCAAGGCCGGGCGCGAGGTTGATGCGGGTGGATTCCCCTTCGCCCACAGCGCCGGTTTCATTGACCATTTCGCCCCCGGCGGAAAGCCACGTGGGGT
The DNA here is from genome assembly GCA_031547595.1 of Eubacteriales bacterium. GTDB lineage: Bacteria > Bacillota > Clostridia > Christensenellales > Aristaeellaceae > JAVBRU01. The sequence continues at coordinate 15,239 of JAVBRU010000011.1, read as the reverse complement.
CGTATATGGATTCGTAGGGCACCTCGCGGTATTCGGCCTGGCCGGTGCCGCTCTGGCGCTGGCGGTCGCTGCCGGGGGTGTAGCCGGCATCCTGGGAGGTAGTTCCCTTTCCCGCGCCGCCACCACCGCCGTCGCCCTCGCTTTGGCCGATGCCTTGGCCCTGACCGTTTCCGCTGCCTTTGCCCTGGCCGCTGCCAAGGCCCTGCCCCAGCCCCTGGCCGCTGCCAAGGGCGCTGCGCATGCTGCTGAGCAGCGCTTGCATATTGCCAAGGGATGCGGCATTTTGCAGCGTGCTGACCGCGCCGGACGCATTGCCTGCCCGCAGCATGGATGCCGCGGCGGATAGCGCCTGTGATGCCTGGCCGGAGGTAGCGCTCGCCGCCGCGTCCAGCGCTTCGGCTGCCGCTTGCGCGGCGCTTTCGTTGGATAATGCTTCGCTCAGCTGCTGCGCGTCCCCGGCCTCCATGGCCTGCGCGGCTGCGTCCATGCCGGCATTTTGCAGTGCTTCGGCGGCGCTTTGCAGCGCTTGCTGTGCGTTTGTGAGGCGCTCCAGCGCCTTTTCGGCCTGATCCAGCGCCATCAGTGCATCGCGGGAATCCCGCGATTGCGCCAGCTCCCGCGCCAGATCGCCCATTAGCTTTCGAAGCTCCGTAAGCTCCTCCGGCGTCAGCGCTTCGGCGGCCTTGTCCAGCGCTTTTTGCGCTTCCTGCGCCAGCTTTTGTGCCTCCTGCTGGAACTGCGCCTGGGTTTTGAGCACCTGATCCTGCGGGTTTTTGATCAAAAACAGCGCGCCGCACAGCGCGCAGGTGCAAAGCAGCGCCAGCATGCGCTTTTTATCCGCCGCAAAGGGGAAGGCAGCCTTGATCTCCAGCGCTTCCAGATTGCGGATGGCGTCCTCCATCAGGCACTCCGTCATGGCGCTGCCGTTTTGCAGGGTGAGTGCCGTCTGCGCGCGCTCCTTCAGCCCGGCCTTGTCGGCGGCGCAGGCGGCGCGATAGCTGCCAAGATGCAGCGCCGCGCCAATCAGCGTGCCCACTACGGGCAGCACCAGCGTGCACAGCAGGTAATACGTGCGGTGCATCAGCGGCACAAAGAAAGAAATGATCATCACCAGCACACAGCATGCCGCGCCAAGCAACAGCCCCCACTGGAGGCCGTCCATGGCGCGCAGCAGGCGCAGGCGGCGCTTCGTAGGCCGAAGCGCCTTATGCAGCGCGTTCACGCTTTCTTGCGCCGGCCGATGCGGCGCACCCGCGGGCGTACAAACAGCGCGGACAGCCCGGTGAATATCAGCGCCAGCACCGTCATGCTGGCCATGTTGACCCACATCAGCCGTTCGAAGCCGAAGTGCTTGATGAGGTTGTAGTATTGATAACCCCGGGGCAAAGTGTAGGAGAGGGTGGATTCGAGCAGCGAGGTTTGCTCGGACAATAGCCCCAACAGCCCCATGCCGGGGCTGATAAAGAGGAGCTTGGGCATCGCATCCACCGTTTGGCGCAGGGTCAGCTGGTTGATGGCGGCTTCGTTGCTGTAAATGTCCTGCAAGGAGGCAGGCAATGGCGAAATCAGGGGCAGCACCAGCGTGCCCACGCCAATCACCAGCAAAATAATGTAGGAAACGATGGTGGCCGTCACTGTCTTTTTGAGCAGTGCGGAGGTGAACAGCCCGATGCTGAGCGCCGCAAAGGAGGATACGATGATGTACAGCTGCGCCGTCAAAATCTGCGCCGCACTGACGCCGCCCGTGACCAGCATCACGCACATCATGGGCAAGGTGGAAAACACCAGCAGCGCCAGGAAGGCAAAGCTCTCCAGCAATTTGCCAAACGCGATGCTGAAGGAGCCTGTGTTGGTGACAAGCAATAGCTCCAGCGTTTCGCGCTCCCGCTCTCCCGCGATGCTGCCCGCCGTCATGGCCGGGGATACCAGCACGATCAGCAGAAATTGCACCGCGATCAGCACGATGTACGCATCCAGCGTGCCGCGCATGCTGCCAAGGCGCAGGCTGCCGCTGGCCAGCGAGCCAATCAGCGCCATCAGAATGCCAAAGATCATCAGCCCATACGCCGTGATAATGAGCGGAGTGCGCAGCGAGCGCATGCGCCGCTTGCCAGAGGATGCGATAATGGGGTTCATCATGCCTGCGTCACCTCCATAAACACTTTTTCCAGGTTGACCGGGGCGCGGTGGAAATCGGTGACGGGAAGCTGCTGCGTCATCAGCGCTTTCAACAGCGCACCCGCCGTGTCCTCGCCTCCTGCCAGCGTCACCTGCAGCAAGCGGTTTTCGGCCAGCGTGATGCCGCTGACGCCGGGGAACTGCTTGAGCAGGGTCACCGTATCATCCATCGCTTCTTCGCTTCCCATGCGCACAAACACCGGCGCGTTACCCTGCATTTTGTCGCCCAGCTCCTCCATCGTGCCGGAGACTACCAGCTTGCCATGATCGAGGATGGACAGTTTGTCGCATAGCTCGGACAGTTCGGACAGGATGTGAGAAGAGATGAGCACCGTTTTGCCCATGTCCTTGAGCGCGCGCAGGATGTCTTTCATTTCCGCACGGGCGCGCGGGTCCATGCCGGAGGCAGGCTCGTCCAATATCAACAGCTTCGGGTCGTGTATCAGCGCCCGTGCCAGGCACAGCCGCTGCTTCATCCCGCGGGACAGCGCGTTCACATACGCGTCCTTTTTGTCCGTCAGCCCTACCAGCGAGAGCAATTGCCCCGTCATCTTCTGCCTGTCGGCGGCATTGATGCCATAGCAGCGGGCGTAGAAATCCAGGTATTCGGCGGATTTGAGGTTGTCATACACGCCAAAGAAGTCCGGCATATAGCCCACCATGGCGCGCACCTTGCGGGGATACTTGCTCACCTCCACATCGTCGATCCAAGCCTTGCCGGAGGTGGCAGGCAGCAGCGTAGAAAGGATGCGCATGGTGGTGGTCTTGCCTGCGCCGTTGGGGCCCACAAAGCCGTGCAGCTCGCCATCCGCCATGTTCAGGGTCAGCCCGTCCAGCGCTGTAAAGTTGCCGTATTTGCGGGTTAAATTCTCGGTTCTCAGCATGTTAGTCGTTCCTCCCTTGCACGGTGATCACAGGGGTATATACCTCGCTGTATCCGTTGGCGGCGGCGCTGTATTGCACAAAGATTTCGCTGTTTTCGTTCAGGTACGGCGCGGCTTGCTCCTTGGTGAGGGTGATGGTAACGCTGGTTATGCGGTCCCAGCCGTGGGTTTTCCAGTTGTATAGCAGCGTTTCAAAGGTGCCGTAGGTGTAGGGATTGCTGATGTTAATGCCCTCGATGCGCACATCAGTGGGCAGGGCAAAGGCAAAGGTGGGGCTCTTGACGGCTTCAAAATAAGAGGTTTCGGCTGTTACTTCGGTACGCTTGGGCACGTTGTTTGCCATGTATACATTATAGGCGGGCAAAGTGCCGCTGGGGTAATACAATAGGCCGGTTTTGCCCTTGGACAGCAGCGTCAGGTGGCAGCTGATGCCAGTCATCGTGGCGGTGCGGGTGACGGCTTTGCCGTTGAACAGCACGGCAGGGGTTTTGGCTCCGTCCAGGAAACCCGCCACATAGAACATGCTGCTTTCGGCGCTTCCCATGCTTTCCGCGCCCGCGCTCATCAGGCTGCTGCGCAGATCCCGCTGCCGGGATTCTTCTGTAGACAGCTTTTGATAATAGTTGGAATCCTCAAACTGCTCGGGGTACACAATGGCGTTGACAACCTCATAATAGCGGGTTTCTTTTTCTATCAGCACGCCGTCCCGAATGGCCATGACGGGCGCAGAATAGCCCTTGGGCTGCACCCATTCTGGCGTTTCGGGCTGTAAAATCGCGGCGTCCGTCGCCTCGCCGGGGGCGAGGGTGGGCAGTGTCACATACCCGCGGGAGGTGATCAGGTATGCGTCTTTGAGGGTATAGGCCGTTTCGTTGACAATGTGCGCGTGCAGGCCGTCCTCTTCCATCCAGATTTCGCCGGTAATCGCGCCTTGCAGCGTTTCTGTGGCATAGGGGCGCATGTACACCACGCTCCAGGGCGTCATGTGGGGCAGTATCACGCCCTTTTGCTCCCCCATCTGGTAGCGGTAGTTCAGCTGAAGCTGGGATATCGGCGGGGTGACGGTCTCGCTGTCGTAATACGAATCATAATAGTTGCTGCTCATCAAGCTGAGGCCGTCGCCCTCGGCAGTGATCAGCGAGCCTTCGAGGTTTGGCGCGGTGATGCCCGTTACGCTGGAATAGGTGGCTTTGCCGCCCTTGCCCACGCTATACATGCTGACAGTGGCGGCCAGGGGCTGGTTCATGGTGGATTGCCCGCCCACAAAATACAGCGTTACCGCGCACAGGCAGGCCAGTGCGGGCAGCGTTGCCCACATCCACTCCCGCTTGTCCAGGCGTTTGAGAATAAAATAGCTGCCCACGCCGCCAAAGATCAGGTATAGCACAAGGATCGTGATGGTGAGGCCGAGGTTGCTGTCATTTTCAATGAGCATTTGATCGGCCAGATAGCTGCCCACGGTTTCCGACCAATAGGGGCTAAGCGCGCGCTGATAACTATTGGGTGCGGCCTGGATGAGCACGCGCTGCCACAGGCTGTGGATGCCTGTCCAGGTGGTGAGGGGCTTGGCACCCAGCTCAAACGTGGCGCTAATCACCGCGCCGCTGCCCGCCGATTGCATGTAGATCAGCGGCGCATCGTCTGCGGCAGAAAGCAGCGGTGTGCCGCCCGTGGCCGCGTTCAGCATCAAGGGCTGATTGAGATCGCTGCCCGCCCAGGCGAGGTAGCTCATCAGCGTGGCCGTGATATCCTCGTGCTGGGCCACGCTGCCAGCTGTCAGGCCGGTGTATTCCGCAAAGAACGGATAGGTGATGCTGGCCTGCGTGCCGCCGCCCACAATCACCAGCCCGCCCGCCTTCAGCCAGGCGTCGAGGGTGGCTTTTTGTGCATCACTGAGCAGGCGGACGTCAAAATCGTCCACCACCAGCATGCCAAAGCTGCGCATCAATTGGATGTTATCGGGGAAATTATCGGCGGTGAGTGATATTGCCTGCCAGTATTCGCCGCGAAGGAGCTCGTCCGTGTCGCGGTCGATGGTCAGGTAGCTCAAATTCTGCGGCACGCTGGAAAGCACGCCCACCAGCATGGCGCTCGGAGATGCTGTTTTAAGGCCCGTCTTTTCAACGGTGCACAGCACCGTATCCCCGCTCATCAACTTGACGGTAAAGCTGTTTTGCACCAGCGCCAGATTGACGGGCATGGTGACGCGCTTTTCCGCACCTTCCGCCAGCATGATGGGGATTTCGTAGCGGTTATAGGCTTGCTTGCTGGCATACACATCCAGCACCAGCGTGCCCGACACATCTTTGCCGGTGTTTCGCACCGTGATGGTGACAGGGATGGCCTTGCCATAAGTGATGGTGTCGTTATACCCCATGGTCACGTCCATCGACAGTGTGGACGCGGCGTGTGCGCATAACGGCAATAACGCAAAAATAAGCAATACCAGAAATAACTTTTTATTTCTCAAGACGGGTTCCCCTCCTTTGTGCATCCCAATTTTGCCCTGGGGGCGGATTACCTGCTTATTAGACGAATTATATGACAAAATTGTTTCACATATGAATAAAAAATAAAAAAGTATGCTTGCAAAGCGCAATTTGGTGTTGTATGATGGCATAAAGGTTGCATAAAGGAGTATTTTTAGGCCATGAAGATTCTCAACTTTGGCTCGCTGAACATCGATCATGTATACCAGGTGCCCCATTTTGTGCGCGAGGGGGAAACCCTGGGTTCCACCGCATATGCCCGCCATGTGGGCGGCAAGGGGCTCAACCAGTCCATTGCCCTGGCGCGCGCGGGTGCGCAGGTGTACCACGCGGGCTGCATCGGGCAGGACGGCGCGTTTCTGGCGGACTATTTGAAGCAGAACGGCGTGGACACGGCGTTTGTGAAGGCGATTGAAACGCCCACCGGCCACGCCATCATTCAGGTGGATACGGCGGGGCGCAACTGTATATTGCTGTATGGCGGCGCCAACCAGTGCGTCACCCCCGCGTTTGTGGACGAAGTGCTGGCAGGGTTTGTGCCCGGCGATATCCTGCTTTTGCAAAACGAAATCAACTGCATGGAAACGATTTTGCGCGCAGCGCATGGGAAGGGGCTGCGCATCGCGCTCAATCCTTCGCCCATTTCTCCGGCGCTGCTGGCGCTGCCGCTGGAGCTTGTGGATATTTTGGTGCTCAACGAGATCGAGGGACAGGAAATGACCGACGAAACCGAGCCGGAGCGTATTATTCTGGGCCTGCAGCAGAAATACCCCGGCTGCCAGGTGGTGCTCACGCTGGGCAGCAAGGGCGCGGTGTACGCCGAAGGGCAATTGCGTATTCAGCGCGACGCCCTTCGCGTGAAGGCCGTGGATACCACTGCGGCGGGTGATACTTTCACCGGGTATTTCCTGTGCGGCATTGCGGCGGGCATTTCGCCCGAGCAGGCGCTTCATAACGCCACCCGTGCCGCCGCCATCACCGTCACCCGCCCCGGTGCGGCGCAGTCCATTCCCCATTATACAGAATTATAAGGAAGTAAACTTATGCAAGCGACGCTCCGCCTGGAAACCCCACAGGATGCCCGCGCCGTGGAAGAACTGGTGCGCGAGGCATTCTGGGGTTCTATAGGCCCCCGTTGTGACGAGCATTATCTGGTGCACATCATCCGAAGCAGCCCCGCCTTGGTGCCGCAGCTCAACTATGTGGCAGAGGTTGACGGCCAGCTGGTCGGGCAAGTGACTTTTACGCTGGCCAAGGTGGTGGGCGAGGACGGTACGGCGCATGAGGTGCTCACCTTTGGCCCCTTGAGCGTATTGCCAGCCTTCAAAGGCAAGGGTATCGGCGCGCAGCTGGTGCACCATACGATTGCAGAAGCCCGGCGCATGGGCTATAAGGCCATCGTGATCTTTGGACACCCGGATTATTACCCGCGCTTTGGCTTCCGCCCGGCGGCGCAGTTTGGCATCACCACCGCAAACGGCGCAGCCTTTGACGCGCACATGGCACTGCCGCTATATGAAGACGCTCTGCATGGCATCACGGGTATATACTATGAAGACCCGGCCTTTGAAATTAATTCAGTGGATGCGTTGGCGTTTGACGCGCAGTTCCCGCCAAAAGAGCCCTTCGAAATGCCGCCCATTGCTTTGCTGCTTTGCCGCCTGCCAACGGATGCGCAGCAGGTGATTGCGGCGCGCGGATTCCAGTCGCTGGCGGATTTTCTGCGTTTCAGCGGGCGCGAGGTGCGCGCATTTGAGGGCATGGACGAGGCCACATTTGACGTGATCAATCAGGTGCTTGTGGAAAACGGGTATTCCAGGAAGATTATTTGGTGAAGGCGGACTGGTGAGGTTATTTGGAAGTTCCTCTCTTGGCTCGCAGCTCCCCTTGTGAGGATGGACAATGTACATACAAGAGACGGTTCGATAGCACTGAAAAAGTCGTTGTTTTGCAAAAACATTTATTCAGGATGTATAAATGATGCATAAATTTGTATATTGAACAGGGCCGTTTGATAAGCCTCCGGATCGCGCTTATGTTCTCTGTTTTTCGTAGAGGACGGCGCTGAAATTAGCGCCAAATCCACGATCGTTCCTTTTTTCTGCATCAGGCCTCGCTCTTGCAGCATGGATACCATCTGCGCAAACAGCTTCTCCTGCAAGCCGTGCTTTTCCAACAGCGTCCGAAAATGCCCGATGGTATCCCCATCTGGCACTTGATTGATGGAGTCCATCCTGCATAATTTCGAAAAGGCTCGGCTGTCAATGGCCTCTATTTTTATACTCATATCCGATAGCTCATACAAGTTTTGCACCGCATAGATTCGCAGCATCGTTTACAACGCAAAGGGCTTGTTGCCTCGCTCTCCTTTGTAGTAGCTCGGCTTGATCATCCCCAGCCATTTTCCCCACGGGATGATTCGATCCATTTGCTTCAGAAACCTTTTCTTGCTTGTGTGCACCTGCGCTAATTCATCCGTTAGGCCGGACAGGCTTAATGGCTTATTCATGTTCCTATTTTAACACTTTTCTCTTGATGTTTCTACCTTTGTGCGGTGTTGCTTTAAGCCTTGGAAAGGTACTAACCGGCAGTGGGGTGAAGAGCAGAAAACTAAATACGCTAATCCTTTAGCGTGATCGCTATGCAAAAGGCTTTGAGCATATCCACTGCCATAGGGATGTATTTGCGAAACTATATTCTGTTGCCCGATTGCGAGCTTTACAGGTTATTTGTTTTATCGGGAATTACGGGTACGGATAAAATGTCCGCTATCATGATCGATACATGGCAGAAAGAACTCAATAAACAGCCCTCCATCGCTTCGAAGGGCTGTTTCAGGATATAGCGCATCTAAAATCCGGTTGAAGCCCTTATATCATCTTCTCAATCAAATCTAAAAACTTTTCATCCACAGCCTTGAGGCGATCAATATACCCGCAAAGCTGAACACGCACCTGCGGGCCTGCAAGCTTACGCATTTGCTCCTCGCCGCGCTGCCAGCCTCCCACCAGCTCCAGCATGGGCTGATAGAGCCGCACACCCTCGAACAAGCACGCTGCCAGCTGCGCACATTCCGCCGCGCGCGGATGTTTTGATTTTCCCAGCCCGTTCAGGTATTTCCACACATTGTGCCGCCCATCTGTCAGGCAATCCATGGCATCGCCGTAGCACATCATCCGCTCGGCCAGAAGCGGCAAAATGGCGGTGGGCGGGAAGGCGGCCGGGTCTGCAAGTGCCTTTTTCCAGGCATCATATGCCAAGACCCCCTTGGCGTAGTTGCCACACATGCGGCCGGTCAGCACCTCTTTGGCGTTTTTCATAACGGTTTCAAGCGGCAGCTTGCCGTCTCTTGATACTCCACGCACGCAGAAAAGTGCCCAGCTGTCCGCACGCTCCCACCACTCGCTGGTCACAAAATAGCCGGAAGGATCAATCGCCACATGGCCGCGAAACTCCGGGTTATCCTGAAAGAAGTTCCAGCCCAGCAGCGTCTGGCCGTTGTCACGGTAGCCTGTGATGATGCAGGCCTCCGGCGGCCCGATGATCCCCCGGGCGATGACGGGATAGCCGGCGCTGATTTGCTGCACAATGAATGCAACGAATTCCTCTTTTTTCGTTTCTGGACCGCGCCACAGCACCTCATATTCTCGCCCCAGTGCTTGAAGCCCCGTGGTGTAGCTTCGCTTCCCGTCGTCAAAGGTGAAGCAATTGTCCACATTGCCGGGATTCCAGCAGGTGGTGTCCCAGGTCAGCCGAAAACCGATGGCAGAGGTCGTCATGATTTCCTCATAGCTTAACGTATCGCCCAGGTAATTGGCGCAGGCCTTCAGGCAAATGGGATAGGGCGTGCAGCCATCATACGTGCCATAGCCCACGCGCGGCACGCCATAGAGCAACGTGCTGCCCTCCTCATGACTTTCGTATAGAGCGGGCGAAGAAACCTCCGCTTCCCTTGGCAGACCGGGTCCATACACCCCCGCGCACAGCTTGACGCGCGCCACAGGCACCCCCGCTTCCCGAAAGGCGGAAGGCGTCACGCCCGCCACGCGGCGGAATGCACGGGCAAACGCGTCATGCGAGGAGAAGCCGAATGTGACGGCAATATCGGCAATGCTGTTCCTTGTGTGAATCAGTGCCGCAGCGGCGTTCGCTATCCTGCGGGACAGAATATAGCGCTGCAGCGGCATCCCCATGGTGTTTGCAAACACCTCCCGCAAATGCGCCAGGGAAAAGCCCACCTGCCGTGCCAGTTTGGCGCAATCAATTTCTTCCCGAATATGGCTTTCGATATACACAATTGTCGAAATAGGCGTCAAATAGGTATCCATGCCTGTCCACTCCTTCATAGCTGATTGACAGCGCCAGTATAGCATACCTCCTGTGTTGCCTGCTCGACAATTTTGAGGATCATGGCATACAAAGGGGGCTGTCCGCGCAAGCGTGACAGCCCCCTGCTTGAGAGATTATTCGTACACTTCGATTTCCGCAGCCTGTGCGCCGCCTGTGCGGCCGGCAGTGTTCTCGGTGAAGATCAGCTTCACATACTGCGCGTCGGTCGCTTCAAAATCGATGCGGATCAGGTTGCCAAGGTCGGAATCGAACTGATAGCGCGTGTTAGGAACAATGCTGGTGAAGCTTTCGCCATCAACGCTTGCCAACACTTCGATGGCCTGGATGCGCGGCTCCCAGATGGGGGAGGGGTTCAGGCGCACCACCACGGTTTTAATGGCGTAGGGAGCTGCCAGATCAATGGTGATTTCAGCTGGCCAGCCCTTGCTTTCCCAATAGGAAGTGGCATCGCCATCCACGACGTTCTTGAACTTATACACATCCGTGACCGCGCCCGAAACGACATTCTTGTTCAGGGCAAGATTTTCGGTATCCGGAGTCTGAATCCAGTTGTTGATGAGCACAGGGAACGCGGCGGGGCGCTCGGCTTCGGTCTGGGCGGGGGTTTCAATAATGGTGAGGTTGGTAGCAATTTCGTTGGCATCCAGCACCGGGGCAATGACGGCAGCCAAAGCGGAAGGCGCTTCGCCCGCGGCGCTTTCAATGGTGATGTTGGTTACATACTCGTTCACGGTCAGTTTCATCGCCTTCAGGTCGGTGATGTCGTTGCCAAGGATGTTGACGTTGCGGATGGTTACGTTATCGATCAGATTATCTTTGCCAAAGCCCAGGATACGGGAGGCGGGCACCTTGCCATCCAGCGTGTTCACAACGGTCAAGCCGTCAATCAGGATGTTCTTGATGCTGCCCCATTCGTCTTTCACGGTGGACCAGCCGCTCTTGCTCATGTTCATTTCGATCAGCTCGTTGTTGTTGCCGTTATCGCCCTGCATGAAGGCGTTTTCAACGATGATGTTTTGATAGGTGATGTCGTGCACAGTCGCATCGTCGCTGTTGTGGATGCTGATGACCGGCTTGTGGTGGTTGTACAGCACGGTAATATCCTTGAACAGCACATTGGAAATTTCGGGACGGATGGTGAGACCCTTGTTGGTCTCATAGCCGATTTCCATCGACTGCGCCAGGTCCGTCCAGATCTGGATTCGTTCGAAGGTGATGTTCTTGGACGAGCCGGAGTAGTTCTTGATGACCAGGCTGTCGTCCCAAGAGCGTACAAAGCAATCGGTGGTGACGATGTTTTTGCAGGATTGGTAGGTGAAGCCGTCGCCGTTCTGGCGGCCGGAAATGATCTTCACATTGCTGATGTTGGCGGTGTCGGTGTTATAAATATTGAAGTTCCAGCAGTTGGAGTTAGCAATGATGAAGCCTTCTGCCTTGAAATTCTTGCTGTTACGCACATCCAGGGGCACGCGCGCGAAGGAGCCGGACTGGTTGTGCGCGGGATAGCTGGTGCCATCAATGATGCCGCGGCCGCGGATGGTGGCGTTGACGGCGTTGTCCACCACGATCATGGTGTCCAGCACCGCGCCGCCGGAGATGTAGAGCGTCTGATCGCTCTTGAGCGAAATGGCATCGATCGTCCAATGCCCGGGCTCGATGAAGATGACGTTCGGGTCGTCCTTATCGGGGATGTCGGTTTCCAGGGGATTGGCGAAGATGTGGGTGGCCTTGTTGACGCTGCCGTTGTACACAACGGTGTAGAAGCCCGGCTCTGTGACGGTGAAGGTGACGCGGTTGCCGCTGACAACGGGTACAATGCCGTATGAAGTGGGCAGCACCACAGCGCTCTCGATGTCTTTACCCAGCCCCGGCATTTCGATCTCGAGGGTGACAGCCCCTTCAAAATCAAAATACGCCATGGGCGTATCGCTGGGGATGGTGTTGGCATTCCAAATGTGGGCGTGATTGACCATCACATCATAGACAAACAGCTCGCTGCCGTTGGCCTTGATGGAAGCATACTTGGATGTAGTCATGGTTTTGGGCCCTTCGTACAGGATGAGGGTGGTCTCGGCGGGGGATGCTTGCTCTGCGCTGGCTGTGCATAGGAAACCGGCGAATGTCATGCACAGAATCGCCGCCATCAAAAGGCAGATCATGGGCAGAGAGACGGCTTTTTTTGTAGCCATATCAGGTACCTCCTCAGATAATGTGGTGGGTTGTTCCATAAAGTTGAACGTTAAACTGGTTCCATTATACAGTGTTGAGTGGGGAGTTGCAAGGGGTTTTGATAGAAACAAAAAAATAAAAAATGCGCGCATGGTTACCTGGAAAATTATTTTTGCAAAACCACTTGACACCTGTGATGATTTCTGATATCCTCAAGTTAAGCGCTTAACTGCGACAATCGAAAGGGGTATAAACACATGAAAAAGATCGTATGCCTGATCCTCGTTGGTATCATGACTCTCGCTCTGGCTGCCACTGCTTTTGCCAGCGACGTATTCCCGTTTGACGATTTCACCGGCCGTGATCCCCAGAACAAGCCCGCAACCGCCCCCAACGGCATGAACCTGTGGTGGGACAACTGGGCCAACCTGCGCGCCAGCGCCGAAGATGGCATCATCACCATCGATTTCCGCCCCAAGGCTTTTGACGCCGAAGATTATGACGACGAAGCTCAGTACTACGCCATGGCTGCCGATTGGATGGGCAACTGGGGCGAAGCCGTTGACATGTGGGCCATGGAAGGCATCTCCTACTGCAAGTATTTCACCATCCGCATGAGCGGTGAAGCTGGCGACGAGAACAAGCTGCTGCTGCACTTTGTTCCCAACGATGGCCCCTCCTTCGTGAAGCTCTTCTCTGAGCTCGTGACCAAAGACGGCGAGTTCGTTGCCTTCACCGGCGAAATGCAAGACATCGTGATCGACCTCGAAGCCTCCGGCTTCCCGGGCATGACCAACCGTCTGCACATCCGCGCGTTTGCCAAGTGCATCATCTCCATCGACGAACTGTACTTCTCCGAGCCCATTGCTCTGGTGGGTGCTGATCCTCTCGAAGGCATCACCGTTGAAGCCATCGGCAATCCCGCTGATCTGCCCATCGCGGATTATGTTGCGGCATTGCAATAACTGAACAATTGTGATATGATAACAGTGAGGGCGGATGAATAGTCCGCCCTCATTTGTTGATACAGAGGGCAAAGCATGATCACATTAAAAGACATCGCAAGAGAGGCTGACGTTAGCATCACCACGGTTTCCAACGTCATCCACAATAAGCCCAATCGGGTTTCGCCGGAGCTGGTGGTCAAGATCCAGGAGATCATCCGCCGCGAAAACTATGTGCCCAGCATGACGGCGCGAACCTTGGCCAACAGCCACTCGCCCATCATTGGGGTGATCAACCATGCTGTTTCCCAGCGCAACGGCGGTTTCATGGCCGACCCGTTCCACAATCTGTTCATCGGCAGCATTGAGGATTGCACCCGCAAGAAGGGCTACTTTGTGATGGTGCGCACGGTGGAGGATTCCCTCGGCTTGGAGACCATCTGCCGCAACTGGAATCTTGCGGGCATCATCCTTACCGGTATGTTCAATGATGAATTTTTCGAAACCGTGCGCCACATGGATATCCCCTATGTGTTGATCGACAGCTATATTGACCTGCCGGAGGCCTGCAATGTGGGGCTGGAGGATCATAAGGGAGGATACATGGCAACAAAATATTTGCTGGAGCGCGGGCACCGCACAGTGGCGTTTGCCTCCCCCACCATCCGCAAAGAGGGCGTGGTCGAAAAGCGCCTCAACGGATATAAGCAGGCGCTGGCTGAGTTTGATGTGCCCTTTGATCCATCCCTCGTGTTCGAGCAGGAAATATCGGTGGGCGAGGGCGTAAAGCTTGGCCGCCGCCTGGGCGAGATCGAAAAGATTACAGGCATTTTTGCCTCGGCGGATATTCTGGCCGCCGGAATCATGGCCGGCCTTCGCGAAAAGGGCCTGCATGTGCCGGATGATAAATCGATCATCGGGTTTGACGACAACTACTTATGCAAAATCACGCATCCGCGCCTGACCACCATCCACCAAAGCGTGGAGATGAAGGGCGAAATGGCCACCGAAATGATGATTGCGCTGCTGACTGGCAAGCCGATACGCAAGCGTCAGATCATCCTGCCCATTGGCCTGGTGGAGCGCGAAAGTGTCAGAAGCATATAGCTGGCAGTGCCATCAGCCCAAAAAGCCTTTTGCAGTGAAATGCAAGGGGCTTTTGTATCATTATTGAATCAAAAAGGGCTCTACGTCAATAGTTGGGGTAGAAGTCAAAAAGTCAAGTAGACACGAGTGCCAAAGGGGCCAAATGCAGGGAGCGGTTGGCTCCTTTGATGTTAAGGAGCCAAAAGGATACGGCGTGGGAAGTTGTGAAAGCTACGATAGCCGAAGGCAACCCGTTTGATGACTTTAATTTTGTTGTTACAGCCTTCAGCAAAAGTGTTAGAATAGGGACATTCAAAAGCGTTGAGGATATAGGGCTCCCAGTTTCTCAGCATGGTCAAGCAGACGTCGAACTCTGGTAGTTCCGTAAGGCTGGCATAGGCACGAAATGCGGTCAGTTTGTGCTCATGAAGCGGAGGGCGAAATGAGCATACAGCTTTTCTTTGGCGGCACGTTGGGGTCAAATCCGTCAACGAACGCAGCGCCTACCGATGACTACTGTGTAAACAGACAAAAACACCTGCCGAACAACACACGTCAAAAAACCCGCAAACCCTGTCTACACAAGGCTTACGGGAATGGTGGGACTAACTGGGCTCGAACCAGTGACCTCCACGGTGTCAACGTTACAATTAAGGGAAATCCTATAATAAAAAAAGCATGGCATTTTGTCAATGATGATACGTTTGCGAGTTCTCGTAGGCGTTTTTTTGTTGGAAAATGATCAATAAAGGAAGTGTTCAAAAATGACAAGTAAGGTTTCAAAAATAAAGCTGGCATCGGTAGATGAACTGTTTTCTACGGAAGAAAGCCGTGTGGATGCAGGGCGAGAAAGAATCATGGAAATAGCATTAGGGGAATTGATTCCGTTCAAAGATCATCCTTTTAAGGTTCAGGACGATGAACGGATGCGGGATACCGTGGAAAGCATCAAGGAGTATGGCGTTTTGACCCCAGCTATCGCCCGTCCCAAAGAAGGTTGACCCAACCCCGTCTTGACAGACAGAGCAAACACACGGAAAATAGAGAAAAAGGGGTGTGTTTAAGAAATGGGAAAAGTATACGATAAAGCGTATAAAGCAGAGGTATGCAAGCGGATAGAGGAAGACGGGGAAACAGTA
>JAVBRU010000030.1:0-23568 GCA_031547595.1 Eubacteriales bacterium | reverse complement strand
CCCCAGCGGGGCGGCCAGAACCGCCTTCGCGGGGCGTATAGGGCTTCTTTTCAAAGGAGCGATTGTCCCCAGACGGACGGCCATAGCCACCTTCGCGGGGCGTGAAAGGCTTCTTCTCGAAGGAACGATTGTCCCCAGCCGGACGGCCATAACCACCCTCGCGGGGCGTATAGGGCTTTTTCTCAAACGAGCGATTGTCCCCAGCGGGGCGGCCAGAACCGCCTTCGCGGGGCGTATAGGGCTTTTTCTCAAACGAGCGATTGTCCCCAGACGGGCGGCCATAACCACCCGCGCGCGGGGCGGAGGGCTTCTTGTCATAAGAGCGATTGTTGTTGCCGGACGGCTTGCCGTAGCCGCCCTTGGTGCCAGAACGCTGCCCGCCGCGTTGATTGTCCTTGCCGTTTGAACGATTATCCATTGATGTTCCCCGCGCTTTCTAATTCTTTTGTTGTCAAAGGGTGTCCGCGCAGGTAATCGCGCGCATCCATTCGCTTGCCACCGGGTGCCTGTATTTCCTTTATGCACAGCGTGCCCTCAGCACACTGCACCACAAAGCCTTCCTTGGGGCCGGCACACAGCACTGTGCCAGGCGTCTTGTCCGCATCGCCTGCCACGGCAGCTACGCTCCATACCTTGATGATTTCTCCCTGCAATGTGAAGTATGCCCCCGGCCAGGGAGATAAACCCCGCACGCAGTTGGCCAGCGCTTCGGCGCTTTTTTGCCAGTTCAGCGCGCCCAGCTCTTTCTTCAGCATGGGGAAATAGCTCATCTGCGTATGATCCTGCGGGACGCGGGGGCAAGTGCCTTTTTCCAGCTTTGCCAGCGTTTCCGCAAGCAACTCTGCGCCCACATCTGCCATGCGCACGGTCAGCTCTCCGGCGGTTTCCTCCGGCAAAATATCCACCGCGCGAGACATCAGGATATCGCCCGTGTCTATGCCCTTATCCGTCATCATGGTGGTGACGCCGGTCACCTTTTCACCCTGCATAATACACCAGTTGATGGGCGAGCTTCCCCGGTATTTGGGAAGTAACGAGGCGTGCACATTGACGGTGCCAAAGCGCGGGATGCCCAGCACTTCTTCGGATAATATCTGCCCAAAGGCCGCTGTGACGCACAGATCGGGTGCCAATGCCCGCAAATCCTCCACGCCATCCACACGGATTCTCTTTGGCTGGAACACAGGGATGCCATGCTCCACCGCGCATTGTTTGACCGGGCTGAACTCCACCTTATTGCCGCGCCCCTTGGGCTTGTCCGGCTGGGTGAAAACGCCGATCACCTCATGCCCGGCAGAAAGAATCGCCTTCAGGGACGGCACGCCATATTCCGGCGTGCCCATAAACACGATGCGCAAGGCTTATTCCTCCTCGCCGTCAAAAAGCTCGTGATCCATCTTGTCTAGATAAATCACCCCGTCCAGGTGATCAATTTCGTGGCACAGGGCGCGTGCCATCATGCCCTCGCCGGTGATCTCAAAGGGCTTACCATGACGATCCTGCGCGCGCACAGTCACCTTTTCGGGCCGCACCACAAAGGCACGCCTGCCGGGCACGCTAAGACACCCTTCGCTGCCGCCGTTTTCGCCTTCTACAGATAGTATTTCAGGATTGATTAGCTCTACCAGTCCCCGGTCATCCCCCACATCGATCACCACCACGCGGCGCAGGATGCCCACCTGGGGCGCGGCCAGCCCCGCGCCGTCCGCTTTATACATGGTATCTGCCATATCCCGCAGCAGCAGCCACAGGCGCAGATCAAACTTCTGCATGGGTTTGCTCTCTTTGCGCAGGGTTTCATCTCCGAGTTTCAGAATTTTGCGTACCATTGAATTTCCTCCATATAACATAACCATCAGGCCAAAGATGCCGGATTGATCTCGAGTACCAGTTTCACGCCCAGCGGTGTCTGCGTCAAGCGCTGCAAGTATTCCAGCAGCACATCCGTATCCGGGTGCACCAGAAGCTTCATCAGCACATGCGCGCGGTACTTTCCCCGAAGTTTCGCCAGCGGCGCTTCGCCCGAGCGGATGTACAACAGGCGCCTTGCAATGCGCGGCGTGTCCTGCAAATACGCCTGCACGGTGTCCTTCAGCTTATCTGCGGCTGCACGCGCCACTTCCAGGTCGTCCGCCTCGCACAGGAAGCGCGCCATCATGGTGAAGGGCGGATACAAATCGCGCTTGCGCCGCTCAAACTCCTCCTGAAAAAACGCACGGTAATCCTGTGTGGCAGCCGCCGTGATAGCATAATGTTCGGGTTTGTAGCTTTGGATCACCACTTCGCCGGGCAGCTTACCGCGCCCCGCGCGCCCCGCAACCTGCACCAGCAGCTGAAACGTGCGCTCCGGGGCACGGTAATCGGGCAAATTGAGGGTCAAATCTGCCAGCGCGGCGCCAACCAGCGTCACCTGCGGAAAATCCAGTCCCTTGGCGATCATCTGCGTGCCCACCAGCACCTGTGCTTGCCCTGCACGAAAGCGATCCAGTATTTTCTCGTGCCCGTGCGCACCGGTGGTGGTGTCAATATCCATGCGCAGCGTGCTGACGCCGGGGAACAGGCGCTTCACCTCTTCCTCCACCCGCTGGGTGCCCACGCCGCACACGCGGATGTGCTGGCTGCCGCACGCGGGGCACCTTGCGGGCACGGGCGACTGCGCGCCGCAATAATGACAATGCATGCGCTCGTCTGCGCGGTGGTAGGTCATGGGCACATCGCACTGTGCGCATTCCACCACATGGCCGCATTTGCGGCAGTTCACAAAGGGCGCATAGCCACGACGGTTGATAAATAGCATCGCCTGCTGCCCTTTTTGGATGCAATCGCCAAGCCTTTCCAACATCAGGCCGGAGAACATGCCATGGTTGCCCATCGCCAGCTCTTTTCGCATATCCACGATGTGAATTAGCGGCAGCGGGCGGCCATGCACGCGGTGCGGCATCTCCAGCAGCACATAATCACCGCGTCTGGCCATGGCATAGGATAGTATGCTGGGCGTGGCGCTGGCCAATAGCAGCACCGCGCCTTCGTTTTGGGCACGCATCGCCGCCATATCCCGCGCATCATACTGGGGAAAATGCTCGGATTGATAGGTCTGCTCGTGCTCCTCATCCACAATCACTACGCCCAGGTTTTCAACCGGCGCAAAAATGGCGGAGCGTGCGCCGATCACAATCCGCGCATCGCCAAAGCGTATCCGCCGCCACTCGTCAAAGCGCTCCCCCGGTGTCAGGCGGGAGTGCAGCACCGCAGCGCTGTCCCCGAACCGGCCTCTGAACCAGTGGGTCATTTGCGGCGTTAGCACGATTTCCGGCACCAAGATGATCGCGCCTTTACCCATTTCCAGCGCGCGGCGGATGAGGTGGATAAACACCTCTGTTTTGCCGGAGCCTGTGACACCGTGCAACAAAAACGGCTTGCCCGGCCGCTGAAGCGCCGCGTACAATTCTTCCAGCGCCTCCAATTGCTCATCCGTCAGCTCGGGATCAGGGTCGCGCTTCACATGGGTATAAAAGGGCGAGCGCAGCACGTCCTGCTCAAAGGTGCGCACCCATTCCCGATCCGCAAAATACTTGACGGCCTCCGATGCATTGCCCACCACGCTGCGAAGTTCCTCCATGGTATGGGGCTGCCCGTCTGATAGAACAGTGAGCAACAGTTTGCGGCGGGAGGCATTCTTTTGCTTTTCAATTGCCTCCTGGATTTCAGACTTTGGTATGGTCAGCTGCACAAAGGTCTGGGTCTTCACCTTAATGCGGCTGCCGCGCATTTCCGCCGGAAGCATCAGGCGCAGCGCTTCGCACAGCGGGCAGCGGAACTTTTCCTTGATCTGCTCCGCCAGCGTCATCAACTGCGGGAGCAGCGCAGGGTAGTCCTCCAGGGGGGCCGAAACATACTTGATTCTTTTTTGTTCCAGCGTGGTATGCTCCGTCAAGCGGATCACATAGCCTTCTTTGGTCTTGGGGCCAAAGGGCACGGATACCCGCATGCCAGGAACCAATTCCATACCCTCCGGGATAGCGTAGGTGTACACCTGATCAACCTGTTCGCTGGCAATATCCACAATAATCTCGGCGTACACGGCAGTCTCCTAAACCTTACGTAAAAACAGAATCTTGTCTAAAATCGCATGAGCCACATCTGTTTTGCTTTGCAGAGGCAACGCCTGCGCACCGTCCTTTGTGATCAGCGTCACAATATTGGTGTCTACATCAAAGCCCGCACCGGCGGCAGATACATCATTGGCCACGATCATATCCAGGCTTTTCTTTTGCAGCTTTTGCGCGGCGTGCGAGAGGACATCCTCTGTTTCTGCCGCAAAACCAACCAAGGTCTGTTTCTCGGTCTTTTGTTTGCCCACTGCAGCCGCCACATCGGGCGTCTGGGTCAATGTCAGCACCAGGCTGCCATCGCCCTGTTTCTTGATTTTCTGCTGCGCCACCTGCTGCGTCGTAAAATCCGCCGGGGCAGCTGCCTGGATGATCACATCCTGCTGCTGTGCGTTTTGCATCATGGCGTCATACAAATCCTGCGTGGAAGTGACAGGCACTACCGCTACCCCCTCCGGCGCTGTCAGCTGCGTGGGGCCGGTGACGAGCACTACCCGCGCGCCGCGCGCCTTCGCTGCGGCCGCCAGGGCATAGCCCATCTTGCCGCTGGAGCGGTTGGTGATATAGCGCACAGGGTCCAGCATTTCGCGGGTCGGCCCGGCTGTGACCAGCACTTTCAGGCCCGCAAAATCCTGCTGAGGAACCAAAAGCGCCTCGCATGCGCGGTAGATTTCCTCCGGCTCGCTCATGCGCCCTATGCCGCTGTCGCCGCAGGCAAGCAGGCCCCCGGCCGGGCCGATCATATGCACGCCGCGCTGCTTCAGGGTTTTGATGTTCTCCTGCGTGGCCACGTTATCCCACATGCCGGTATTCATGGCCGGGGCCACCAGCAGCGGCGCGCGGGTAGCGAGCACCGTGGTGGACAGCATATCATCCGCAATGCCGTGCGCAAGCTTGGCCAGGATATTGGCCGTAGCGGGGGCAATCACAAACAAATCCGCACGCTTGGCAAGCGCCACATGCTCTACCTCCCAGGTGCCAGGCCGCTCAAAGGTGTCTGTCACCACCGGGTGATTGCTCAGTGTTTCGAACGTGAGCGGCGCAACAAACTGGCACGCGTTTTTTGTCATCACCACATAGACCTGCGCCCCGGCCTTGCGAAGTCGCGAGGTCAGCTCACAGGCCTTATAGGCGGCAATGCCCCCCGTCACGCCCAGCACGACGGTTTTTCCCGTTAAGGGACTGCTCATGCTTCCTCATCCTCTAAATTGCGATGATAGGTGAGCAGGCCGCGGTTGATTTCTTCCACTGCAATGCCCACAGGCTTGCGATCCTTGGGATCGATCAGCGGCTGCGCGCCGGATACGATTTCGCGCGCGCGTTTGGAGGTTTCCACCACCAAAGTGTAGCGGCAGTCCACTTTCTCGCACAGTTCGCCGATGGAAGGTTTGTTGATAGGCATAAGGGTTCCTCCTCGTTTCTATTATTCTACTACAGGAAAAAATCGCGTGGTACGCTGTTTTTCAGCTGTGATGATGGCAGACAGTTGATGGAAGGCCAGCTCCAGATCATCATTGACCACGGCATATTGATACAGATGCATCTGGTCAATCTCGCCTTTGGCGTTGCCAAGGCGGCGGTTGATCTCCACCGGGTCGTCGGTATTGCGGGTGTGCAGCCGGACGCGCAGCGCCTCGAAGCTGGGCGGCAGGATGAATATGGATACGCAGTTCGGCCGCTCCTTCATCACGGCACGCGCCCCCTGCGGATCAACATCCAGCACCACATTCATGCCCCGATCCAGCTGGCTTTGCACCTCGCTTTTCAGGGTGCCATAGCGGTTGTTGTGCACGGTGGCGTGCTCGAGAAACGCGTTGTCGGCCAGCAGCGCATCATATTTTGCGTTGTCGATGAAATAATAATGCACGCCCTCGATCTCGCCCTCGCGCATGCCGCGCGTTGTGACGCTCACAGAAAACGTGAGAGAGGGGTCATCCCGCAGCAGCTTTTCGCACAAGGTTCCCTTGCCGGTGCCAGATGGGCCGGAAATGACAATCAACATCCCCTTGCGTGTTTCGATCATTTCGCCTTTGCCTCCTCGGAATCATTTTGCAGCCGCCCCGCGATGGTTTCCGGCTGAATGGCAGACAATATGATATGCCCGCTGTCCATCATCAATACCGCGCGGGTGCGCCGCCCTGCCGTGGCATCCACCAGATGGGACGCGTCCCGCGCCTCCTGCACCATGCGCTTCACCGGCGCGGAGTCCGGTGCAATCACCGCCACAATCCGCGGCGCGGCCACCATGTTGCCAAACCCAATGTTGAGTAGTTTCATTGCCGTTTACTCCACATTCTGCACTTGCTCGCGCAGTTTTTCGATCTCGCTCTTGGCCGCTACCACGCAGCGGGTGATTTGAATATCCGAGGCCTTGGAGCCAATGGTGTTGACCTCGCGGTTCAGCTCCTGCGTCAAAAAGTCCAGCTTGCGGCCCACCTCGCCCGCCTCTGCCATCAGATCGCGCATCTGCGCGTCGTGGGATTGCAGACGGGATAATTCTTCGTCAATCGCGCAGCGGTCGGCCATCAGCGCCACTTCCTGGGCAAGGCGCTGCTCGTCCACCCCATCCGCACCCAGCTCCTGCAGGCGCGTCATCAAGCGCTCCCGATAAAGCTGCGGCACCTTGGGGGCCTGGACGGCAATTTCCGCCGTCAATTGCTTCAGCGTGTCCAGATGCAGCGTCAAATCACTGCGCAACGCCTCGCCCTCGATATCCCGCATGCGGCACACATCGCTAAGCACTTCTTCTGTGAGGACGGATGCCAGCGAAAGCAATGCTTCCTGATCGTCCTGTGCCACGGTGATGATCAAAACCTCCGGCAGCGCGGCGTACTGCGTCAAGCCCACATCGTTGACCGCGCCTGTCTGCGCCGCCAGCTCGTTCAAGGCGTCCTGATACTTCTGCGCCAGCGCGCCGTCCACCCGCACAATGCGTGCATCGCTGCGGGTATTGGTGTAGGTGACGGACACATCCACATGCCCGCGCTTGAGGACGCTTCCGATTTGTTTGCGCAAGGAATCCTCCAAAAAGGCCAGCGAACGCGGCAAACGGCAGGCGATATCCAAAAAGCGGTGGTTCACCGTTTTGATTTCCAAGGTCATCTCCCGGCCATCGGCCACCAGCTGCCGCCGTCCATACCCTGTCATGCTGCGCAAGCAAAAAACACCTCCCTTATAACCTATGTATTATAGCACAATTTACAAGTGGTGAAAAGCCTTATCGCAAAAAAGAAGGCCGCAGCGCACAAAACGCCCGCAGCCCTTGGGATAACAAAGCAAATCAGGCCATAGACGCTATTCGCCTTGCATGATAGCCATACGTTGATCCATTGCCCGTGTCATTTCTTCCAGCGACAGGGTGTTGTTCATGTATTGCGGCAGCAACTCGAACCATAAGATGGAGAGCCGATACCACTCCCCTGTATTGGGCAAAAAGTGCTCCCGCATGAACACGAAGCTTTCATAAACCTCTTGCACGGTTTTGCGGGTTTCTTCCGAAAGTTCCGTCACAGTATAGCTCTCTGTGTTGGACACCGTATAGGTAAGTTCGCCATTTTGATCGGGCGCAAACGCCGTGAGCATATGAACGGCATCGTTATTCACATAGTATTGCGGTATTTCCTTTGTAAAAACTTCATCCAGTTCATTATACATACTTTGTATCCGTTCGTCCAGGCCGTTGCGCAAAAAATCAAGTGCTGCCTCTGTATGGGGGGCATTGCTTAGGAGCGAAAAGGTGTAGTACCATCCTACGTATCCGGGCTGCTCTACGTCGATTGTCGGAGGCAGCACAAAGGAACAGCTATTATGCATCCCCACGTAATCGTCCACCGTCAATATTCGGGAAAGAAGCATCGCCGGTTCGTCTTTAAAAAGCGGTACTCCTTTGGCGTTCAACGCCCCTGAGGCGTAAGTCTCCATAAACAATTCCATAAGCCTTGCAAACTCCGGCGTTTGAAACGATCCGCCATTCAGGGCATATTGGTAAGCATATTGCTCCAAATGGTCATCTATGAAGCCAACCATGCCATTGATGTGAGCATTGCCATGCATGAGCCCGTATTCCTTTTTTCCATCCAAATTAAGGTCATACGGCAATTGGATGGCCATCGCAGCAAACTCCTCCCACGACCACGGCTGGGATGGTTTTTGCGCATCCACGCGTTCTGCCAGAGCATCAAACCAAGTAAAAGAAAAGTTATAAAGCCTTTTGGGGAATCCAAACAATTTGCCATCCGTTTCAGCCTGTTGGCGAATATCAATGAAGCCCTCCGGCCATGCATCCAGCAAAGAGGTTTCATACAAATCCACCAGAATGCCATGCTTGGAATAATCGTCTCTGATTTTATTGGTCAAAATCAGCAAATCCAGCTTCGATTCTTTGCTTAATAAATAAGCAGAAAATTGATCTGAAGTCAAATTATGATATACGATTGTGGCATTTGGGTATTGTACCAAAAATGCCATTTCCAGTGCAAAGTTGCTTGCCAAATTTTCTTGAATCACACCGATGTGCAGCTCCACAGCCTCATAGGATATCACTTCGGTCTGGCTTTTGAAAAGTTCCCAGGGGGAATCTGCTTCCTGCGCATTTGCGCAGCCAAAAAGAAGTGCCGCCAAAAGGAGAAATGCAACCCCAGATACATACGCTTTTTTCACTTTACTGTCCTCCTCTCAATTGAAGACTGGGGCAAGCAACGCCTTAATGCTCGCCCCAGAAGACTGGTTACTCTTACTTGTTATATACCCTTGATACATTGAATTGAGTATTCCAGCATGCGACATCAGGTTTAGTCTCACGTACTCCATTTTCATCAATATATGTAAGGTTGTGATGATAAATCGCTATACTCCCTCCACTATATGTTACAGTTAGCTTTTTCCCGTTGTTTGTGATAGGGGCATTAAAATCAGGAATGGTAGATATATTTATCCTTACGGTATATGTACCACCACTCGAAGACATGGAAACCTTAACTGCTCCAAGATACTCGGTAGGAGTCTCCTGAACTGCGTAGTTGAAGTTTACAATAGCAACCGAAGTATTATAATAAATAAATTGTCCATCGTAAGAGGTCTCGATATGCTGCGCCTTAAATTCTTGAGACATACTATCCGCCAACGCAGGCACCACACTGACAAGCAGAGTAAATACAATCAGCACAACTACCAGTTTTCTTTTCATCTGAATTTTCCCCTCTCATAATCTGTTGCTTTGGTAATCGGTCCTAGAAAACCGCTTGTGAAATAATGCTTTTCACATTCTTTCTGCATAGCAAATCAGCCCATTTGCTAATTTCCACCCTCCTTCACATAATGATACAAGCTTTTTGAGTGAACATGCATTTCACAAGTGATTTAAGCCATAAGTAATTATCCATAGAACAACTATACATCCATATATAGGATAACACACTTTTCCATATTGTCAATACTATTTCCAAAATAATTCCCATTATTCTTTATTTATTAAATTAAAATTCCATATAACAAAGTTTCATTTCAACCCAAATAAAAGAGGGCGTGGTGCCTATACGCTCCACGCCCTCTATATTCTATCAATCATTTCACATAAAACGCATCATCCGGCAGCTTGCCGCCAATGGACGCTGGGTTTGCCTCCAGCAGGATTTGGTACAACAGCTGCACCTCAGTTTGCGCATCCTCGCCTGTCACATAGGTTAGGTGGCAGCGGGGCAGTGCCTGCTGTGCAATGGCGGCGCTGGGCAGGATGCCCGCGGCGGCCACCTCCTGCGCAGCTTTCTCAACATCCTCTTCGGTGAACAGGATGGAAGCCTCAAGATCGCGCATGAATGCCGCCACTTCGTCCGGGTGCTTTTCCAGGTATTCAGTACGCACGATGACAGCGCTCATAGATAATACCGCACCTTCGCGCCCATCCTTTTGCACCGCGGCCTCAAACTCTTCGTTCAGATCCAGCGCAATACGGAAGGCGCTGTCCTTCATCAGCAGCGACGTCACGTTCGGCTCCGGCACCAGGATGATATCCGCCATGCCGCTGGCAGCCATGGTGATAACCTCCGTATGTTCGCTGCGGTAATCGATGGTCACGTTTTCCACGCCGTTCACCTTGAGCAAGTAACTGAGCACAAACTCCGGCGTCGCACCCTGGCCGGCCATCACGATGGTCTTGCCCGCCAGATCATCAATCGATTGGATGCTGTCGCCCTTCTCCATCACATACAGCATGGCGCGGGTGATCAGCCCCAGCTGGCGCACGCCGCCGCCTGTTTTGTTATACAATACCGGCCCGAGGTTGATGGGCACCGCCGCGATATCCACCGAGCCATTGACCATCATGCCCAGGATTTCTTCCGGCGCGCCTACCAGAGTAAAATCATATGCGCCGTTATTCTCCGCCATCATGTGCGCCATGCTCATACCGGTGGGGCCCTTGATGGTGGCTACGCGCACGGGCACTGCCGTCTCAGCCGTTGCCACCACCGCAATCAGCGCCACAATCATCACCACTACGGACAATATCTTGATTATTTTTTTCATGATCGTTTCCTCTTTTCTCTACACTTTTGCTGGTCATCGCGCTTTTGACAGACACGCCGGACACATTGCCCAGCTTGCCCGTAAACGCGCCCACGCGCCCCGGTTCACCGCGGATGAGCAGCCCAATCACCGCCAGCCCGGCCTGATGGTCGGGCACGCCGATGCGCCCCAGCACCATATCCTGATAATGTGCCACGATGGCATTTACCTGCGCGGTCCTGGTCAAGTCCTCCATCACGATGCCGATAAACCCAATGCGCTCGTCCATGGTATGATACCCCTCACTGCAATAAAATAAGCGCCGATGCCAAAGGCTACGGGGCTTCCATCCAAATACGCATATTGCGCCGCCTCCTTTCACTCTTGGTTCGGACGAATCCTCCCCTTGAGGGCAACTGATTGATTGATAGCCGCGTTCTCGCCCGAATGAAAGCTCACGAAGGGTTGACGCTTTTGCTACATCTCTATTATACACCAAGGCGGACAAAAATCACAGGCAAATCATTTAATTTTTAGAAAGAGGCCTTTTTTGCTTGAAAAAATGCGCAAAAGAGCGTATGATTATTAAGTGTGAATTATAAGGAAGAAATGTGTGGAAAGACGAGGTTAGTTTACTTTGCAACTCATTATGCGCTATGTTCGCCCCTACATGCGCACCGTTGTGGGGGGAATGATCTGTAAGTTCCTGGGCACTATTATGGACCTGCTGCTGCCTTGGTTATTGACCCATGTACTCAAAAACATCGTGCCGCTCAACAACGTAGGCGCAGTCTACTTGTGGGGCGGTATTATGTTGCTTGCTTCCGTCCTGGCGTTGGTTGGCAACGTGTATGCCAACCGCGTGGCGGCCTCGGTGGCACGCGATGCCACGCGATCGCTGCGGCACGACCTGTTTGGCCAGATCACGCACCTGACCAGCCGGGAGATTGACCGCTTCACCATCCCTTCGCTGATCTCGCGCATGACCACCGACACCTATTATGTGTACCGCATGATCGGCATGATCCAGCGCATCGGCATCCGCGCGCCCATCCTGCTGATTGGCGGCATCCTTTTTACCATGCTGCAGGATACCGTACTGGCCAGCTTGCTGCTTGCCATCCTGCCGTTTATGGCACTGATTGTGTGGTACATCTCCAAAAAAGGCGTTCCGCTGTATACCAAGCTGCAAGAGAATGTGGACAGCCTGACACGCATTGTGCGCGAGAATTTGAGCGGCATCCGCATCATCAAGGCGCTGTCTAAGACAGAGGATGAAAAGCGCCGATATAACGCCGTCAACGAAGAAGTAGCCCGCTCTGAAACCAAGGCTGCTTCCATCATGGCCATCAACGGCCCGCTGATGCAGCTGCTGCTCAACGCCGGTCTCGTGCTGGTGGTGCTGGTGGGCGCACGGCGCGTCGACGCCGATCTGGCCGCATCCGCCGATCTGATTTCCTTTTTGCAATACTTCACCATCATTCTTAACGCTATGCTGACCATCACGCGCATTTTGACGATGTACTCCAAGGCGCTGGCCTCCTCCCGCCGTATTGACGAGGTGCTGGAGGGTGAGGTGGAGCAATCGCTGCCTTTGTCTACCGATGATGCCAAGGCGCAGCCCGGTGCAGCGCACATCGTATTTGACCATGTGACCTTCTCGTATAATAAAAAAGTGCCCAACGTGGAGGACATCACCTTCACCCTGCAGCACGGCCAGCACCTGGGCATCCTGGGCGCGACAGGCGCGGGCAAATCCACGCTGATCAAGCTGCTGCTCAGGCTATATGATGTGGACACGGGCGTGATCCGCATCAATGGGCAGGATGTCCGGAACCTGCCGCTGGGCGAGCTACGCCGGATGTTTGGCGTGGTATTCCAAAATGACGCCATCTTCCGCGGCAATGTGGAGGACAACGTGCGCCTGGGGCGCGAGGTATCGCTGGACGAAATCAATGCCGCGCTTCAGGATGCGCAGGCGGCCATGTTTGTAGAGGAAAAGGGGGGCCTGCAAGCCGCTGTGGCCTCGCGCGGGCAAAACTTCTCCGGCGGGCAACAGCAGAGGCTGCTGCTGGCGCGCGCCATGGCGGGCACGCCGGATATCCTGATTCTGGACGACGCCGCCAGCGCGCTGGATTTCAAAACAGAATCCAACCTGCGCGCCGCGCTGCGCAATCACTATCAAGATACCACCTGCATCACCATTGCCCAGCGCATCAGCGCCGTGATGCACTGCGACCTGGTGATTGTGCTGGAAGAAGGCAAAATTCACGGCATCGGCACCCATGAACAGCTTTTGCAAAGCTGCGAATTGTACCGCGAGATTGCTACCCTGCAGATCGGAGGTGAGGACTGATGTCTGAACGCAGGCCTTCAAAGCCCGTCAACACCAAGCGCACGCTGCTGCGCCTGGGGAAATACATGCTGCAATTCTGGTGGATGCTGCTGATCGCGCTGGTGCTCACCATCGCGTCCAACTCCTTTGCATTGATCGGCCCCAATCTTTCCGGCAAGGCCATCGATGCCATCATTGGCCCCGGCCAGGTGGATTTTGCTACTGTGGGGCACTATGTGGTGCTGATGCTGCTGTTCTACCTCGGCTCCGCGACCCTCGGCTATGCACTGGCCATCCTGATGGTGCGCATCAGCCGCAAGGTCACGCTGCGCATGCGCAAGGATTTGTTTGAACGCCTGTGCGATATGCCCGTGGGCTTTATGGATACGCACCCCATTGGCGATATGATCAGCCGTATTTTCTACGATACCGATACCATCAACACCTCTCTGTCATCGGATGTTATTCAGGTGTTTGCCAGCATCATCGCCATTGTGGGGTCTCTGGCCATGATGCTCAGTATTTCCCCGCCGCTGGTGCTGATCTTTGCCGTCACCATCCCCCTGTCACTGGCCATCACCACCTTCATCACCCGTCACACGCGCCCGCTGTTCAAGCTGCGCTCCCGCAAGATGGGCGAGCTGAATGATTTCTCCGAAGAAATGATCAGCGGCATGAAGACCATCAAGGCCTATCATCAGGAAAACAACATGCTGGCCTCCCTGGATGCCCTCAACGAAGAAGTGGTGCAATCCTATTATAAGAGCGAATATTACTCCAGCGTAATGGGCCCGTCCGTCAACTTTATCAACAACCTGTCCCTCTCACTGATCAGCGTGTTTGGCGCGCTGATGTACATGCAGGGCAGCATGAGCATCGGCAATATCTCGTCCTTCGTGCAGTACAGCCGCCGCTTTTCCGGTCCCATCAACGAGATTGCCAATATCTTTGGCGAATTGCAATCCGCCATGGCCGCGGCAGACCGTGTGTTCACCCTGCTGGATGAGCCGCTGGAGCCTGCCGACGCGCCGGACGCCTATCCTCTTACCAACGTCAGCGGTGATGTGGAAATGCAAAAGGTGTGCTTCAGCTACACCAAAGACAAGCCCGTTCTGAAGGATTTGAGTTTCCACGCCCGCAGCGGCAACCTGATTGCCATCGTTGGCCCAACGGGCGCGGGCAAAACCACATTGATCAACCTGCTGATGCGCTTTTATGACATCGACAGCGGGCGTATTACCGTGGATGAGCACGACATTTCCGGCATCACAAGGGCGAGCCTCCGCCACGCGTATTCCATGGTGTTGCAGGATACATGGCTGTTCTCCGGCACCATTTACGACAACATTGCCTACGCCAAGCCCGGCGCCACGCGCGAAGAAGTGGAGGACGTGGCCAAGGCCGCCAAGATCCACAACTATATCATGAGCTTGCCCGAGGGCTACGACACCGTGCTGACCGACGACGGCGCGAATATCTCCAAGGGACAAAAGCAGCTATTGACCATCGCCCGCGCCATGCTGGTGGATGCGCGTATGCTGATACTGGATGAGGCCACCTCCAACGTGGACACCCGCACCGAGGTGCAAATCCAGCAGGCCATGCGCCGCCTGATGCGGGACAAAACTTGCTTTGTGGTTGCCCACCGCCTGTCCACCATCAAGAATGCCGATCTCATTCTGGTAGTACGGGATGGCAACGTGGTGGAGCGCGGCACGCACAAGCAGCTGATGAGTCAGAATGGTTTCTACCGCGAGCTGTACGACGCGCAGTTTTCCTAACGGCTCCGAAGAAATGAATTCTTCATTTCTTCGGGGGTGCATCATTTTCCTGTGCGCCTTCAGCGCACGGCCGGAAAATGATATAGGAAACGGCATTCCAGCCGCTCCTCGGGGTGGCAAAGCCACCCCTGTGGATTACACATGAAGGGGCCGCGGCCCCTTCATGCATCCCCTGAAAGAAACCAAGAGGTTGTTGCTGTCAGCCCCGCAAATGCTTTTGCCTTGTGAGGTTTTTGCAAAGGAGAGGTTATTATGATCACACTGACCTTATCCAAACCATACTGGCTGGGCGATACAGAAGAAGAACAGCAGCGCGATCTATGCCTGCATGGGCATGTGCTGTTCAAGGTGGATGATACTGTTATCGGCGACGATTATTACTGTGTCAGCGCCGCAGCAATGCAACTCATGCGCACTGTGCTTTGCGACCATTTTCGCAGCGAGGAATATCAAATGCTGCCCTGCTGCGGGCATTTCATGCTGGCCGAAGGCGAGGACATGCAGACCGTGTGCATTTCCGGGTGCCCAAATGGCACGGATTTCAATGTGCAGCATGAGGGCGAAAACATCCTGCTCTGGCTGGCAGACGGGAGCGGATGCACCGTTCCGTTTGATGAATACCGGGATGCCGCCATTGCCTTTGCCGCGCAGGTGGAGCAGGTGTACACTGCCAGCCCGCAGCGCAGCGTGCCTGATGAGGAGCCTGGCAAGAGCGGCTATATCGCCTTCTGGCGGGAATGGGCGCATTTGAAAGAAAAAATCGCCTCCGCAACGCCAGACTGTGCTGTGAAACCCACCGTGAATCACAACCGATATTGCAACACCAGCGATGAATATATCATCGACATCAGTGCAGACGGCATTCACTTTGATCGTAGTTTTATCGATTATCGAGATTGCGCCTACTTTTTTTACAACGAACATGGCGGTGACGGCTGCTGCGTAGGCGAAAGCAATATACTGGCTTCTGATCCCTACCTCGAGTTCTATACCATGCCCTATGCTACGCGCATCGTCTTTTATTCGGAAGGAAAGAATCGTGAGTTTTTCTCCAGGAGCACTGCACCGCAGCGCTTTCATGATTTGCAAAAGAAGATCATTGCTTGTGGGTATTCTACATACGACCTGGCATAGGAATGACCGGGTATAAGCTGCATGACTGCGGCTTTTTCTTTTTAATCGGAATGAACCTTTTTTGATTTTTTATGCTCTTAAGGGTATACGATCGTACACAGGAGGCTGGGATGACACAAGAAGCTTTTTCGGATTTGATGCTGATGCATGAGCGGACGCTATACCGCATTGCCTCCACCCTGCTGCCCCGGTTTCAGGACAGGCAGGACGCTGTGCAAAGCGCGATTTTGCTTGCCTGGCAGCACCGTTTCAGCCTGCGGGAGGCGCAGCGCTTCAAGCCCTGGATCAGCCAAATCCTGATCAGAGAATGCTATAAGGTGCTGAAAAAGGCAAAGCCCCTGATACTGACCGACACCTTCCCCGACAATGCCGCGCCCACAAGGGACGAAGGCCTTCACGACGCCATTATGCAATTGCCGGACAAGCAGCGCATCGCCATTGTACTCTACTACATCGAGGGTATGGACCACGCTGAGATCGCCAAAGCGCTGTCCATTCCCCAAGGCACAGTCAAATCCCGCCTGCACACAGGCCGGACACTCCTTAGCAACATCTTGAACCAGGAGGTGCAACCATGATAGACTTTGAAAAAACCTTTGAAGAAACCCCGAACGCCTTTCACGACACGGTTGTCGATGCGCTGGACACCCTTCCGCAGAGTCGGCCGTTCCCTCGCCGCCGCGTGACGGCTCTGGCAGCTGCTCTGGTGGTTTTGATGGTGGGCGTGGCCGCCGCCATCGTCACAAAAAGCCAATTAATGGAATTTTTAGGCATGGAGCCAGAGCAGATTACGCTGCCCATCGCCAGCGAGTTTACGATTGATGGCAGCATGGACAAGGTGGATGTCACCGTCCGTGAAGCGATTTACGACGGCGCAAGGGTGCGCATGACTGTGGCTTTTTCTTTGAAGGAAGCGGAAAATAATGTCATGATCTATGTGCCGGCAGATCAAGAAGGCATGTGGGAGCAAGCGCTGAGGGGAGACCCCGCCCATGGGCTGGAAAAAACAACGGTCCAAAATGCCGAAAACATCCATTTCCTGTTCTTTACGGATGTAGGCTTCTATACTGCTCAAAACGCTCTCGTATCCAAGCAATATGACTTCGCCATTAAAAGCTACTGCTACGAATCGCCCACCCAAATTGTGATGCTGATTGATATGGATGTGCGCGCCAAGGATGGCACGGTCGCACATCCCCTCAAAATCCATATGGGTGCGCGGCTCTACTGCTACGATGAAGCGATCTACACCAACTTTCAACAGCAGGGAAGCTTCTATATCGTTAACAACCTCGATAATTTTGATATGCGCATCATGTTCCCACGCGTGGACAAGGGCAGGCTGGATATTTCCGTCAATGCGTTAGAGCAGGAAGCGAAGGTATACCAAGTTAACGGTCTGCCCGAAGACTTCCTTGGCTACTCCGCTACAGAAGCGACCCTGACAGAGACACCGCTGGCATACTATCTGAATATTTGGTATAAAAGAGATGAGAATGTGGACAACTCCGCTCGTAGCTTTGGAATGCTGGACGCTTTGGACGAAAATAACGAGACGTTTTCTTCCTATTCTTACATAGGTCACCTTTTCTTTTCGCAGGAGTTTGAATACTCCAGAGCCTACGAAATAGTTTACATGAAGCATGACGACCGCCGTATCGTAGCACTCGGCTTTCATAATGCAGCAGAGCCATTCGATCTGGATGTTTACCCCATCACATTGGTGCCGCTAGAAGAATAATAAGTAAAAGGCAGGGTCGAGTGCTCTGCCTTTTTTGCTTGATTCTAAAACGGACACTCCGCCACGAACTGCATCTTTTCCCCCGTAGCCGGGTGCGTAAACGCCAGCGAGTATGCGTGCAGCATCAGGCGGCTGGCCTTGGGCATGTTCTTGACGCCATACAATGCATCACCCAGCACCGGGTGCCCCAGTGCGCGCATATGCACGCGGATTTGGTGGGTGCGCCCGGTCACAATATGCACATCCAGCAGCGTGCGGTCTGGATATTCCTTTAACACGTGCCAGTGGGTGAGGGCGCTTCGTCCGTCCTTATCCACCGCCATCAGCTTGCGGTCGTTCTTGCTACGGCCAATAGGCAAATCCACACTGCCCGAAGGCTCCTTCATATGCCCCATCACAATGGCGCGGTAGTGCTTTTCCATTTTGCGCTCCGCCAGCTGGCGGGACAGCGCGGCGTGCGTGGCATCGTCCTTGGCTACCAGCATCAGGCCGCTGGTGTCCTTATCCAGCCGGTGCACAATACCGGGACGCTTTTCGCCGCCGATGCCGGACAGATGATCCAGATGGAACAGCAGCGCATTGACCAGCGTGCCATCGGGATTGCCCGCCGCCGGATGCACCACCATGCCGCAAGGCTTGACCACCACCGCCAGATGATCGTCCTGATACAGGATTTGCAGCGGAATATCCTGCGCGGCGTTTTCGGGTTCTTCTGCATCCGGAATGGTTAATACAACAAGCCCCTGCTCCGGCTTGGCGGAAGGCTTGGTTTCGATTTTTCCGTTCACGCTCACGCAGCCATCCTTGATCAGCGCCGCCGCTCTGGAACGGGATATTTCATCATCGGTCAGCAGCACATCCAGACGCTGGCCGTTCGCTTGTACTTCTTTTGTCATGCCTTGCTCCAGTCCTCCGGGCGAAACAGTACGCTGACGGCGCACAGCACCGCACCCACCACCACGCCGATATCCGCCACATTGAAGATATAAAAGTTCATAAACAATACTTCAAACATATCCAGCACATAGCCGTATATCACACGGTCGATCAGGTTGCCCAGCGCGCCGCCCAGCATCAGCCCCAGGCTGTATGCGGCAAGGCCGCGAAAGGGCATTTTTCGCAGCAGCAGCATGCACGCCGCCAGCATCAAAAGCGACAGCACCGCCACCCACACCGCGCTGCCGGAAAACAACCCCAGCGCCATGCCGGTGTTCTGTGTGGACTGGATGCGGAGCACGCCGGGGATCAGCACAAAGCTCTCCCCCTCGCACAGCAGCTTCACCGCCCGGTCTGCCACAAGCAGCAATGCCGCCGTCAGCCAAAATGATTTTTGCCTCATAATTTCCTTTACTGCATGCGCATATTGACCAGTGTGATCACCTGCGCCACAAAATCGCTGATGCCGGGCAGGTTGCGCTTGGCCAGGTCTTGCAGGATGATGAGCAGCAGCGTGCCCAGCACCGCAAAGCCCACAATGATGCCAAGGCCCCTGGCCACGCCCTGTATAAATGCGTCAAACAAGCGCCTTTTGCGGTCGCTCTCATAGCGCACATATTCCTCCAGCCGCATACGCTCCGCCGCGGCAATAAAGCGCTCCATTTGATCGTCCAACATGCCAACGCCCCCTTGGGCGCAGTTTACCCCGAGTGCCCTACTATTATAGCAGGATTTACTTCAAGGTGCAACGGGAACCAAATTTGCCAGCGCTGCTTGATGGACAAACCATACATTTCGTGGTAGAATATATGGTGGTGAATAATGCTACCGTAGGAGGATTCCTGTTTGAACACCGAACAAAACGCCCGGCTGGAGGAGCTTTTGGAAAACGTGCAAAAGCCGGCGCGCTATACTGGCGGCGAGATGAACACCGCCCTCAAGCCCTGGGAAGATGCGGACGTGCACTTTGCTTTCTGCTTCCCCGACACCTACGAAATCGCCATGTCCCACCTGGGCATGAAAATCCTGTATCACATCATCAACAAACTGCCCTACGCCACGTGCGAGCGCGTGTGCATGCCCTGGGTAGACCTGGCCGACCCGATGCGCGCGGAGGGGATTCCCCTGTTTTCACTGGAAACGCGCACGCCGCTTCGGGATTTTGAAGTTGTCGGCTTCACTTTGCAATACGAGATGAGCTATACCGGCATTTTGGAAATGCTGGATTTGGGCCACATCCCGGCCTATGCCAAAGACCGCGGTGAAGACATGCCCCTCGTTGTGGCCGGCGGCCCCTGCGCCTTCAATCCGGAGCCGCTTGCACCCTTCATTGACGCGTTCATGATTGGCGACGGCGAAGAGGTGATGGTGCAGCTGATCGACGTCATCCGCCGCCACAAGCAAAACGGCACTTCAAAAGCCGCCTGCCTGCGGGAGCTTGCCACCCTTCGGGGCGTATACATTCCCTCGCTGTACACCGTATCCTACAATGAGGACGGCACGCTCAGAAGCTTTGACCCCATCGACGCTGCCGTGCCCGCCACCGTCAAAAAATGCATTGTCACCGATCTGACAAGCGCCGACTACCCCACCGCCATCCCCGTGCCCTACACCGAAATCGTGCACGACCGCATGGTGTTGGAAATTATGCGCGGCTGCACACGCGGCTGCCGGTTTTGCCAGGCGGGCATGCTGTACCGCCCGGTGCGCGAGCGCAGCATGGAAAAGCTGCTCGAAATCGCCAATAATTTACAAACCGCCACGGGCTATGAGGAAATGTCCCTCTCGTCGCTGTCGAGCGGCGATTATACCTGTCTGCCCGCGTTGATTTCCGAATTGATGGCACGCTTCAAGGAGAAGCGGGTCAGCGTTTCGCTGCCCTCCATGCGCATCGATAACCTGGTGAAAACCACATTGGAGGAAACCCAGCAGGTGAAAAAGAGCGGCCTCACCTTAGCCCCCGAGGCTGGCACCCAGCGCCTGCGGGATGTGATCAACAAAGGCGTCACCGAAGCTGACCTCATCCGCTCCGTCACCGATGCCTTTGAAGCGGGCTGGAGCAGCGTAAAACTGTATTTTATGACCGGCCTGCCCACAGAGACAGACGAAGACCTTCGCGGCATTGGCGATCTGGCGCAAAAGGTGGTCGGCGCGTATTATTCTCTCCCGCGCGAGCAGCGCGCCAAGGGGCTTCGCGTCACGTGCAGCGCGTCTGTATTTGTGCCAAAGCCCTTCACGCCCTTCCAATGGGCGCCGCAGGACAGCCTGGAAGTGATCAAGGAAAAACAGACCGCGCTTCGGACTTACCTGCACATCAAGGGCGTCACCTTCAACTGGCACGAGCCGGAGCTGTCCATGCTGGAAGCCTGCATTGCGCGCGGCGACCGGCGTTTGGCAGATGTGATCTACACCGCGTGGAAAAACGGCTGCCGTTTTGACGGCTGGAACGAGCATTTTAAATATGAAACCTGGCTGGCCGCTTTTAATGCCTGCGGGCTGAGCACGGCGTTTTATGCCCACCGCGAGCGCAGCTATGATGAGCTTCTGCCCTGGGCATTTATAGACGCGGGCGTGACGCAGGATTACCTCATTAAGGAAAACGAACGCGCGAAGCAAGCCGGCACCACCCGCGATTGCCGCCAGGGCTGCAATGGCTGCGGCCTGCAGCGGGAGAAAGGGGTGTGCAGCTTCGTATGAAAATGATCGCCGTGTTTGAAAAAGGCGCGCGCCTTCGCCACATCGGGCATCTGGATTTGCTGCGCACCATGCAGCGTGCGCTGCGCCGCACCGATCTGCCCCTCAAGTATTCTCAGGGCTTCAACCCGCATCTTTTGATCAGCTTTGCCGCGCCGCTGTCGGTGGGCATGGCGGGGCAGCGGGAGATCATGGAGATTCCCCTGGCCGCTGAGGTGTTGCCGGAGGTGTTTTTGCAAAAGGCGGGCATGGCCATGCCGCCGGATTTGCCCTGCAAGGAAGCCTTCCTGGTGGAGGATACGCATCCAGCGCCCATGGCACTGCTGCGCGCGGCAGCCTTCACCGCCGTGCCCGAAGCACCTACCGCGTTGTTCGACTTTATTCCCGCTTTTATGGCACAAACCGCCATCCCCGCCATCCGAAAAACCAAGACGGGCAACAAGCCCTGCGATATCCGCCCCATGATCTTTGAGATGAACGTGCAAGACGGTGTACTGCACATGACGCTGGCGCTGTGCGAGCAGGCCACCTGCAAGCCGGATTTGCTGCTCTCCTCCCTGTGCGAGTTTGCCGGGATGGAGCGCCCGCGCCTGATGCTGACGCGCACGCAGCTGTATGGCGAAGTGAATGGCGCCCGCGTGCCGCTGGAGCAGCTATGAGCCTTACACTGCTGATAGAGCAGCGCGAAAAAAACCGCACATTGGCGCTGATGGACGGCAGCACGCTGCTTGCCTACAATACAGACAATGCGGCCGGCATTGCTGCAGAGCAAGTGTATCTAGCCGTAGTAGACCGGGTGATGAAGGGCATGGATGCTGCCTTCGTGCGCCTGACGGGCAAAAGCACAGGCTTTTTGCCGCTCAGCGAGCTGCCTGAAAAAAATCGCGATGTCAAATCCGGCGATACGCTGCTATTGCAGGTGAAGCGCCCGCCGGTGGGCGAAAAGGCGGCGTACATGACGGCGGATATTTCGCTGGCGGGCAAGTATATCATTTTGCTGCCGTGCACAAGGCAGGTGGCCGTGTCCTCCCGCATTGCGGATACCGCAGTGAAGCAGCAGCTATTGGCGCTGGCGCAGCGCATCTGCCCGCCGCAGATGGGCGTGGTGCTGCGCAGCGAGGCCGAGGGCGCGGGCGAACAGAGCATTGTGGACGAGCTGAAAACGCATCTGGAGACTTGGGAAGCCCTCACCGCCGCACGCCAAAAAGCGCATGCCCCGTGCCTGATTCAGGCGCAGGAGGATGCCTTGCAAGCGCTGGTGCGGGATATCAAAGGACAGCCCCTTGAGCGCGCGGTCACAAATATCCCCAACGCGCTGCCGCCGCTGCCCTGCCCGGTGAGCGAACACTCCTCCCCCCTGCAGCTATATGGGGTGGACGAAAAGCTGAAAAAGGCACTGCGCCGCAAGGTGTGGCTGCCAAGCGGCGGATATCTTGTGATCGACCCCTGCGAGGCCATGACGGTGATTGACGTCAACTCCGGCAAAAACACCGGCAAAAAGGACGCCGAGGACAGTATCACCCGCCTCAACATCGAGGCCGCCACAGAAATCGCCCGCCTGATGCGGCTGAGGAACCTTGGCGGCATCATCATCATCGATTTTATCGATATGCAAACTTCTGCCCACCGAAAGGCGGTGCAGGAAGCACTGCAAGCCGCACTCCAGTTCGATCCCGTCAAAACCGTCCTGCACGGCTTCACCGCCCTGGGCTTGATGGAAGTGACGAGGAAACGCGTGGGGCAGGCATTACAACCACTGCAAGAGGACATCCTATGAGAGAGACAATTCTTCGCATCCCCCAACACGAAATCGACGCCCAGCGCGTGTTTATGCAGGATTTTTGTGCCCTGCCTGGCCGCCCGGAAACCTATTTCATCGTCACCTACGGCTGCCAGATGAACGCGCATGACTCTGAAAAGCTGGCGGGCATGCTGCATGACATGGGCATGACCCTGGCTGCGGACGAGAAAACAGCGGATTTTGTGTTGTTCAACACTTGCTGCATCCGCGATAATGCGGAGCGCAAGGCGCTGGGCAATGTGACCTGGCTGAACGAGATCAAGAAAAAACGCCCGGCACTGCTGATTGGCGTATGCGGCTGCATGGTGCAGGAGCCCGGCATGGCCGAGCGGATTTTGCGCCAGTACCCCTTCATCGACATCGCCTTTGGCACGGGCAACATCCACCGCCTGCCGGAGCTTTTGCTTCGCGCAGCGGACACCCGCCGCCGCGTGATCGCCGTGCCGGAGGAGCAGAGCACCGTGATTGAGGGCCTGCCTGTGCAGCGCACCTCCCCCCATCAGGCGTATGTGACCATCATGTATGGCTGCAACAAC
>JAVBRU010000047.1:0-25615 GCA_031547595.1 Eubacteriales bacterium | reverse complement strand
AAGCAAAGATTTTATACTTGATCTTTTCCACATCCTTGCTGTCGCTTAGGATAGACATCGTGCCGCTGAGCATCAAGTGCGCCGAGAGCACCTTGCCCTCCCCGAAATCAAAGAACAGCTCTTTGCCCATCCGGTTGATGGCAAGCAAATCCCTGCCCTTTAGCTCCTGCAGCAGGAAGGCCTCGGGGGTGATCAGCTTGTTGAAGTTGTACACATGCAGGCCCGCCAGGCGCTTGGAAGTCAATTGCGCAAAAACATTCTTCTTGAAAATCTCTAAATCCGGCAGTTCGGGCATTGTTTGTGCTCCCTCCTATGGTTTTCTCATTTGCAGCTCGCCCGTGGTATCTTTAGCCGTAAAGCCATACTGCTGATACAGGCCGATGGCTCTGTCATTTAATACATCAGCAGCCAGAAATCCTTTTTGGGCACCTTTCTGCATGCCATAGCCAATGGCCTGCGCCATTAGCTTTTTGCCGTAGCCCTGATTTTGATAAACAGGGTCAACGGCAATTTCCCGGATCCATAAGGTGCTGCCCTGATTGTAGATCGAAACACAGCAAAAGCCAACAATCAGGCCATCTTTTCTTGCGATGATTACATCGTTTTCGTTTATCCAGCAGGAAAACCATACTTCCGTTTCGCCAGTGAAGCCTCGGGACTGATGGGCGCAGCGCCTGGACACAGCAGACACCTGGGCGCATTCCTCGCGGTGTAAATAGGTGACATCCCTCATCTGTGTGGAATGAATTTTTGTGTCTGCAAGGCTGGCATTGAAAAAGTCGATATACTCGGCCCAAGGCTGAAATCCAATGGCTTGAAGATTCTCTTTATATTCATGAGGAACGAAGTTGATCTGTAAGGGTAAATTAAGGGGCTGAAGGAGTGCAATCACTTGCTTAAAATCCTTCGCTGCAAAATACACCTTTGCCGGAGCTTGGCTTTGATCCAGCAACAAAATGACCGAAGGGTCGCTAACCAGCACATTTGCTTGGCAGCACGTTTCGTAGGAAAGATAGGGGAAGGTGGTATACGGATACTGAACGGTCTGCTCTTTTAGAGTGTTAAAACAGGATTCACTGATCATTTTTCGCTTTATCCTTTTCTCATTTATGCTTCAGCCGCTTTCTCCTGGACGGTTGGGGCTTTTGGGTGGGCGCATCCCCGCGCGCGGCAAACAGTTCGTCGCGCAGCTTGGCGGCCTTCTCAAAGTCCAGTCCGGCGGCGGCACTGAGCATCTGGTCTTCCAATTCCTTGATCCATGCGGCGCGCTCGTGCTCGTCCATTTTGCTGGACAATTCTCCGGAGGTCTTGTCCGTCATTTCCATCAGCGCGCGCACGGTGCTTTGCACGCTTTCCGGCGTGATGCCATGCGCCTGGTTATACGCCTCCTGCAATGCCCTGCGGCGGTTGGTCTCGGAAATGGCTTTCATCATGCTGTCGGTGGGCGTGTCGGCATACATGATCACGCGGCCATCCACGTTACGCGCGGCGCGGCCAATGGTCTGGATCAGGCTGGTTTCGCTGCGCAAAAAGCCTTCTTTATCGGCGTCCAGGATGGCGACCAGCGCCACCTCCGGCAGATCCAGGCCCTCGCGCAAAAGGTTGATACCCACCAGTATATCAAAGCCGCCGGTGCGAAGCTCGCGGATGATCTTGGTGCGCTCCATGGTCTCAATATCGCTGTGCAGATAGCGCACGCGCATGTTCAATTCTTCCAGGT
Organism: Eubacteriales bacterium; assembly: GCA_031547595.1. Lineage (GTDB taxonomy): Bacteria > Bacillota > Clostridia > Christensenellales > Aristaeellaceae > JAVBRU01. Next base: position 23,895 of record JAVBRU010000047.1, on the reverse strand, counting down.
ATTCGGTCAGCCGCTCGGCCATTTTCTTGGTGAGGGTGGTGACCAATACGCGGTAGCCCTTTTCCACCACGGCGTTGATTTCGCCCACCAGGTCATCCACCTGCCCGGTGGCGGGGCGCACGATGATGCGCGGGTCTAAAAGCCCGGTGGGGCGGATGATTTGCTCTACGATTTGCTCGGCACGCTCCCGCTCGTAGGGCGCAGGGGTGGCGGATACGTATAAAACCTGGCCGATGCGCTGGGCGAACTCGTCAAAGCGAAGCGGACGGTTGTCAAAAGCCGAGGGCAGGCGAAAGCCGTAGCCGACCAGCGATTCCTTCCTCGCGCGGTCGCCCGCGTACATGGCGCGCACCTGCGGCACGGTCACATGGCTTTCGTCAATCATCACGATATAGTCCTTGGGGAAGTAATCCAGCAGGCAATAGGGCGCGTCGCCGGGTTTCCGGCCGTCAAAATAGCGGCTGTAGTTCTCAATGCCGCTGCACATGCCGATCTCGCGCAGCATTTCGATGTCGTAACGGGTGCGCTGTGCAATGCGCTGCGCCTCCAGCAGCTTGTTTTCGCTTTCAAACTGCGCGATGCGCTCCTGCAGGTCGGTCTCGATTTGCAGGATATTTTGCTCACGGTTTTCGGGGTTGTTGGCATAGTGGGTGGCGGGGTAGATGGGCGCGTGCTGCGTGGTGCGCAGCGCATGCCCGGTGGTGAGCGCAAACTCGCTCAGCCGGTCGATCTCATCGCCAAAGAACTCCACCCGAACGCCATAATCGCGCTGATCAGATGGGATGATCTCCACCACGTCACCACGAACGCGAAAATTTCCGCGCGACAAATCCACATCGTTGCGCATGTACTGGATGTCCACCAGCTTATAAAGCAAATCTTCGCGGCTCATTTTCATGCCGGGGCGCAGGCTGATCATCTGGCCCTCATATTCGCTGGGATCACCCATCGAATAGATGGCGCTGACCGAGGCCACAATAATCACATCCCGCCGCTCCCGAAGCGCGGCGGTGGCGCTGTGGCGCATGCGGTCGATTTCTTCATTGATAGAGGAGTCTTTTTCGATGTAGGTATCGCTGGAGGCGATGTAAGCCTCCGGCTGATAATAATCGTAATAGGAAACAAAGTATTCCACTGCGCTGTCGGGGAAAAAGCTCTTGAACTCGCTGCACAGCTGCGCCGCCAGCGTTTTATTGTGCGCGATGACCAGTGTGGGCCGCTGCACTTTTTCGATCACCGAAGCCATGGTGTAGGTCTTGCCGGAGCCTGTGACGCCCAGCAGCACCTGCTCTTTCAGCCCGCTTTGAAAGCCCTCTGCCAGGGCGGAAATTGCCTGGGGCTGGTCTCCGCTGGGCTGATAGGGCGCTTTTAATACAAATTGATTCATGACGCACCTCGAAGGAATAAATGTTCGTATATATTGTATCACGCTTACAGGCTTTTGCCAACAAAAAAATATTGGCTTTGCATAACGCGATGCGGCGGTATCAAAGCGGCTATGCTGGCTTTTTGTTGCTGGCAGCGCAGTTTGCGGACAACTTGCGGCGGGATGTTTGCGCCGCCGCGGGGGACAATGAGCGCGTGGAATGATTTTTTTGCGGAGGTGCGCCCATGTCTACGTATACCATCAACCAAACGCCCAAGCTGAGCGGCGAAGTGCGCGTCAGCACATCCAAAAACGCGGTGCTTCCTATTTTAGCGGCATCGCTGTTGACCCACGAGGAAGTGGTGATCAAAGCGGTGCCGCAGCTATCGGACGTGCGCAACATGCTGGAGATTTTGCGGCTTTGCGGCACTGACGTAAAAGAGGAAGGCGATACGGTGATTCTTCGGACGCTGGCACCCCAAAGCCCGCGGGATGCGCAGGTGCTGCGCTCCATGCGCGCGTCTGTGCTGGTGCTGGGGCCGCTGCTTTCCCGCGTGGGCGAGGCGGCGCTGGCCATGCCCGGCGGCTGCGCCATAGGCCAGCGCCCCATTGACATCCACCTCAAGGGCATGCAAAAGATGGGCGCGAAGGTGAGCAACGAGAGCGGCTACCTGAGCGTGACCGGGCAGCTGAAGGGCGAAAACGTGTACCTCGATTTCCCAAGCGTAGGCGCGACAGAAAACCTTCTGATGGCGGCGTGCCTGGCCAAGGGCGTGACGCGCATCGAAAACGCCGCCAAGGAGCCGGAGATTGTGGACCTCGCGCATTTCCTGTGCCAGATGGGCGCGCGCGTGACGGGCGCGGGCACGGCCAACATCACCGTGGAGGGCGTGGAGCGGCTGCAGGGCACGCACTATACGCCGATCACAGACCGCATTGAGGCGGGCACCCTCGCCTGCGCCGCAGCGCTGACGGAAGGCAGCGTGCTGCTGCTGGGCGCGCGGGCAGATCATATGCGTGCGCAGCTTTTCAAATTGCAAGAATCTGGGCTCATCATCCAGGAGGACGAAAAAGGGCTGCGGTTGCGCGGCAAGGCGCGGCATCCGATCGAAGCGCGCACGCTTTCGTATCCCGGCTTTCCCACCGATATGCAAGCGCCCATGATGGTGGTGGCCTGCCAGACGCACGGGCTGTCGGTGTTCCTCGAAACCATCTTCGAAAACCGCTACATGCATGTGGTGGAGCTGGCGCGCATGGGTGCGCAGATCCGGGTGGAAGGGCAGCTGGCGCTTATCCAGGGCGGCAAGCCGCTGACCGGCGCCACCGTCAGCGCCACTGACCTTCGCGCCGCCGCCTCGCTGGTGTTGGCCGGCCTATGCGCCCAGGGGCAGACCAAGGTAAACGATACCCAGGAGCATCTGATCCGCGGTTACGAATCGCTGGAGAGCAAGCTGAACGCGCTCGGAGCCAATATTCAGCGGCAGGCATAGTACTAAATCTGTTCTTTTCTCAAGATTCTCTTGCCCTTCCCGCTTCCTTTCATTATAATTGCAATGCGCATGCGCGATTTTACACAAAAGGATGAACCCTATGCCGAACTTTACACTCCCCGATGCTGTTTTTGAGCAAGCTGCCGCGAAGTTCCCCACGCCGTTTTACCTGTACGACGAGGCGGGCATCCGTTCTACCGCCCGCGCCATGAACAAGGCCTTTGCCTGGGCACCGGATTTTAAAGAATACTTTGCCGTCAAGGCACTTCCCAACCCCCGCATTCTTGAAATTTTGAAAGAGGAAAGCTGCGGCCTGGACTGCTCGTCCGAGTGCGAGCTTTTGCTGGCCCAGCGCATCGGCATGACGGGCGAAGACATCATGTTCAGCGCCAATGCCATGCCGCCCAGCGAGTTTGACATGGCGCGTGCCATGGGCGCCATCATCAACCTGGACGACATCACAGATATCGATACCCTGGCCGCGCACGGCGGCATCCCGGAGGTCGTTTGCATTCGCTATAATCCCGGCGGCAGCTTCACGGTTGACAACAGTGCCATCATGGGCGATCCCGGCGATTCCAAATACGGCTGGACGACGGCACAGCTGCCCGAAGGCCTAAAGAAATTGAAGCTGCTTGGCGCAAAAAAGTTTGGCATCCACGCATTCCTGGCCAGCAACTGCACCGACAACAACTATTATCCCACCCTCGCAGGCATTTTATTTGACGTTGGCAAAAAGCTGGCCGAAGTCTGCGATATGCCATTGGCGTTTATCAACCTGTCCGGCGGCGTAGGCATACCCTATAGCCCCGATGAAAAAGCAGCCGACATCGCCGTCATTGGCGCGGGCGTGCAAAAGGAATACCGGCGCGTATTTGGCGACAAGCGCGAGGTGGGCATCAAGACGGAGCTTGGACGCTTCATGACCGGCCCGCACGGCTATCTAGTCACCCGCGCGATGCACGAAAAGCGCATTTATAAGCATTACATCGGCGTGGACGCTTGTGCGTCCAACCTCATCCGCCCCGCGATGTACGGCGCGTATCATCACATCCACGTCACGGGCAAGCGCGATGTCCCGGCCACAGCGACCTACGACATCACGGGCAGCCTGTGCGAAAATAACGATAAATTTGCCATTGACCGCACGATGCCGCCCATTAAGATGGGCGACTTGCTGGTCATTCACGATGCAGGCGCGCATAGCTTCGCCATGGGCTATCAATACAATGGACGCCTGCGCAGCGCGGAGGTGCTTTACAAGGGCGGTAGCGAATACCAGCTGATCCGCCGCGCCGAAACACCGGATGATTACTTTTCCACATTATTGTAAGGAGATACAATGGAATTTGAGGAAGCTGCTTTTTTTTGTAATTCCCCCGAAGCGTTACCGCTGTATGAGGCCGTGCGGGAAATAATTTGCGCATGTGGAAGCGGCATTTCCATCAGCGTCAAAAAGACGCAAATTGGTTTTTCCACAAAGCGCGGATTTGCGTGGGTGTGGTTCCCCGGCCATAAGCCGCAGACAAAGAAAAGTGTGTCCATCATGATATCCTTTGGCCTGGGATATCCTGTGACAGACGGGCGCATCCAACATGTAGTGCAGCCCTATCCCGGGCGTTTCATGCATCACATGCCTTTGACGGACGTTTATCAGGCTGATGAACAGTTGCAGGAGTGGTTGCGCGAGGCTTATGATTTTTCTGCTCGCATGTAAATTGTGGGAGGATATGGGTTGACAGACGCTGGTGAATTTAGTATACTTCCTATGATGGCAGGTATGTCTGCTTTTTTGCAAACGCTTGCCCAAAAGGAGAGATCAAGATGAAGAAATTATTCTGTTTCGTGATGGCCCTTTCCCTGCTGTGCTTCAGTGCACTGGCCGCAACGGACAGCCGCACGGGCGAAGATATGTCCTATATCTTTGGCAACGGCACGGGCGAAGTGGTGCAGTATGGCGACGTGGTGTATAAGGTTCTAGGCCCGGATGACGAGGTTTTTGGCGTCAAGATCGGCGATGGCCGTCTGCCCATTGTGCGTGCCATGGAAATCATGCTGCCCAATATGGATGTCGCGGTGGATGACGAAGGCCATCCGCTGGTGAAGTACGAGTATGTGGGTCTCTTGGAAGCCGTTGGTCAGGAAGAGATGGACAGAATCCTCAGTCTGCCCATGGATATCGAAGAACGCAGCCACACCATTCTGGTTGCCCTTGGCTGGTACGACTATTTGAAGCTAGAAGAGCTGGACCACGACGAGTATTTCGGTGATGAAGAAGACCTGCAGAAGTTCTACTTCACCGAAGAAGATGCGTGGAAGATCGCCGATGGCGCCACGCAATACATGGGCGCGGAGCGTCCCTACAAGGTGCTCACCGTGATTTTGCACCAGGACGGCCAGCCGGATATCTATTGGCGCCTTGGCTTTGCCTTTGAAAGCAACGATTGGTGGCTGTGCCGCATGATGTATTCGATGTTCCCCATCGTGCCCACCGCGCTTCTGTAAATTGTATTTGCGCCATGAATTTCTTCAAGCAGTTTTTATTGTGCTTTCTGGCGGCAGCCTGCCTGTTCACCGCGCCTGCGTTGGCGCGGGAACAGGAGGAGGCCGCTGTTCGTTATTTACAGTATAACGACCCGGACATGACCCGCGGCGTAGGTTGGGACCTGAACATGCTGGAGATCGCTGCCCTTGAGAACGGTACGGCATGGACGCGCACGGTAACTGTGACCAAAAATGTTACGCTGTATGGGTTTGAAGTGTCCAAGCTGAGCTATGGCCTGGTGAATGATGTGCTGATGACGCGCAAGTTTGCCCTGGCCAAGAACAACAAGGATGTTTTCGGGGCGCTGTTCTTCTCGTTATTGATGCGCTATGGCGATCCTGCCACTGTTAGACCTAAGAAAATTCAGTGGGAAATGATCGACATGTGGATCACGCTGGAGCGTGGAGACGATTTGACAGTGATTTTTGAACGCAAGGCAAAGGCGTTATAGTGCCTTGGCGGAAAAGAGAAAGAGAATGAAACGGATTTTTTGCTTTTTGTGCGTCTGCGCCCTGCTGTGCCCGTTTTTTGACGCGCTGGCTGCACCCAAGCCCCAGTATTACGATGTGTTGCTGATTGGCGAAGACGATGCCGACCGCAACACTGTGCTGAAAGCCGGGCGCGGCTATGGGCGCGCGGACGCACTGGTGCTGCTTCGCCTGGAGATGGGCAGCGGGCATGTGAGCATGGTCAGCGTTGACCGCCACCTGATGGCGGATGTGCCGGGCGAGGGCATCGCCAAGCTGTGTATCGCTAACTACATGGGCGGCCCCAAGCTGCAGGTGGAGGTGCTCAATGAAACATTGGACCTCAACATCACCCGTTACGCCATGGTGGGCAAAAACGAAATGGCTAAGCTGGTGGACGTGCTGGGCGGTGTGCAGGTGGAAATCCACGAGGACGACCTGTATATCAAGGTGAACGGCAAGGAGCAATTCAAAACCGCAGGCACATACACCTTGAACAGCGCCCAGGTGGTGGCCTATATGGGTTCTCGCGAGCAGGACAGCGACGAGCGCCGCAACCAGCGCCAGCGCGAAGTGCTGATCGCCATTGCCACCAAAATGGCCAATCTGAAAAGCTTTGATGCGATGCAGGATATGATCATTGCCATGCTGCCCTACATTGATACCAATGTGACCACCAGCGAGCTGTTCAGCGCCGCGCTGTCTGTGTTTGGCAATGCCGATGCCATGGAGATTGAGGAACTGCGCGTACCGCTGACAGGCAGCACCCAGGGCATCAACTTCCATCTGGTCACTGTGGTGGAGGATATAGAGCAGGAGATTGCGCGGCTGAAAGAGTTCCTGGATATGAAGTGACGATAATAAAAAACCGGAACCCAGCGATGGACTCCGGTTTTTTTTGTGCCTCGCTTATCCATCTATCCCAGCCAGATCGGGTTTGTCCATGCTTTCCTGCCCTGTGCGTCCGTCACAATAGCGCGAATATAGTTTTCGTCGCCTCGCAAGCTGCAGCTGGCCCCGGTCAGCGCATCGCCCACTGTAGTGGGCAGGGGCGAGCGGAACTGGCGGAAGGTGACCTGCGCGGCGCGGGAGCAGCGCACATGCGCCGCGCCGTCTTCCACATAAAAATCGTAGATTTCGGGGCCGCAGGAGGAATAGAAAGCGCCGTTTTCCAGCGCGGCAAGGATAGCGGGCACGGTATTTTCGCAGCTGACACGCACCCAGCCGTTGCAGTGGTGGCTTATTTTGTGGCCGTCGTCGGTGGCCACGCCATAGATGCGGATGCCCTGGAAGAGTAATTCGTCCCAATAAATGGCGTCCTTGTTGATATCAAACTCGTGTGCACAGGCGGTATTCCAGATTTCCATGGCAAAATTGCCGCGCAGCATATCAAAATCGCGGGCGGCGGTGCCGCTCCACTCGGGGTGAGCGAAGATGGTGAGCTGCCCATGTGCGCGCAGATCGTCTATCATCGCCTGTGCATCGGCGGCACGCTCAATAGTACTGCGGGGGAAGCGCTGATCCTGCTCATAGGGGTTGCCCTGCTCCTTGAGGGGGCCAACGGCCACGATGTGCACACAGTGGCGGCCGGGCCCCGGCAAGGTCTGGTCCATCTCCATGCCGCCAAGCAGCGTGATATCCACATCCGGCGCAAAGTTTTTGTAGTTATACAGCCGGTGATCGGTGAGCGCCATAAAATCATATCCGTTCTGCTTGTGCAGGGCGATGACGGCGGCAGGGTCGCCCGCACCGTCGGAGCGGGTGGTGTGGCAATGCAATGCGCCCTTCAGCGGACGCTGGGCCGTGCCAAAGGCTGCTTGACGAATGATCATTGTTGATCTCCTTTGAATGATTTTGTTATTTTCATCATACGCTTTTCAAAACCCGGCGTCAAGTGTTCGTATTGCCAAACGGCGCAATTATGGTTATACTTGTGCGAGGGGGTACGAAAGCGATGTTTGACGCGGTGATCTTTGACATGGACGGGCTGCTGATAGACAGTGAGCACGTGGGGATAGAAGCGGCGATGCACGCCTGCGAATTGCAGGGGCTGGCCGCGCCGTATGAACTGGTGCTCAAAACCATCGGCATTACCACCGATTCCTCACGCGGATTATATCTGAAAGCGTTGCCTACGCTGGATTTTCCGCAGATGAAGGCGGATTTCACCGATTATATGCACAGCCGCGCGGAGGCGAAGCTGCTGCCCCTCAAGGATGGCGCGATCGAACTACTGGATACTCTGCGGCAAAAGGGTATTCCCTGCGCCATTGCATCCTCCAGCCCCGAGGAAACCGTGCGGTTGTATTTGACCAGCACCGGCATTTTGCAATATTTTTCGGCACTTGCGTGCGGCGGCAGCGGCCTCAAGTCCAAGCCCGCGCCGGATATTTTCCTGGCCGCAGCGCAGCGTCTTCAAGTGAGTCCGGAAAGCTGCCTGGCGCTGGAGGACTCCGTGAACGGCGTGAAAGCGGCCCGTGCGGCGGGCATGCGCGTGTGTATGGTGCCCGATGTGATCCCCTATGACGACACGCTGGCACAGTATTGCGACCATGTGCTGAGGTCGCTTCGCGGCGTGCCCGCGCTGCTGGACGCATGATGGTATTATTGTGTGTGGGCAAGTTGAGCCTGAAGTTTTATGAGGCCGCGGCCAAGGAGTATGTGCAGCGCTTATCCCGCTATACCAAGCTGAGCGTGATCGAAGTGCCTGACCTGCCGGAGCCGATGGGCGCATCCCCGGCGCAGCAGCGGCAGGTGGTGGCGCGGGAGGGCGCGGCGCTGCTCCAGCACATTAAGCCGCAGGACCACGTGACAGCGCTGTGCATTGAGGGCAAAGCCCGCACCAGCGAGGAGTTTGCACAGGATATCGCGCGGGTGGCGGCAGATGGCAAGCGGCACGTGTTTGTGATTGGCGGCTCGCTGGGTTTATCGCCGGAGGTAGCAGACCGGGCAAATGAGAAACTCAGCTTTTCAGCCATGACCTTCCCGCACCAGCTGGCGCGGGTGATGCTGCTGGAGCAGGTGTACCGTGCACACAAGATCAATGCCGGGGAACGCTATCACAAATAAGGAATCAACATGCAACTATTAACGCTTCGCCTTCATGATTTTCGCAGCTACACCCACGTGATGTTCACCCCGCCCAAGGGGTTGACGGTGCTGGTGGGCGAGAACGGCGCCGGCAAGACCAACCTGCTGGAGGCCGTGCATTTGTGCTGCCTGGGGCGGAGCCACCGCACCTCTAATGATGGCGAAATGATCCGCCACGGGCAGGAAACGGCGGCGGTGCAGCTCAGCGTGGCGCGAAGCGACGGCCAGCACGAGGTGGGCGTGCGCCTGTATGAAAACCAGCGGCGAAGGAAGCTACTATACATCAACGGCAAAACAGCCTCGCGCATGGGCGAATTGATGGGGCACGCGACCTGCGTGATGTTTTCGCCGGAGGATTTGCAGCTGGTGAAGGACGGGCCGCAGGCGCGCCGGAGGTTTTTGGATATGCTGTTGTCGCAGCGCCAACGCGCGTATTTTTATGCGCTGCAGGCATATCAAAGCGCACTCAAGCACCGAAATGCACTGCTGCACAGCCTGCAAATGGGCGGCGATGTGCGGCAATTGGATGTGTGGGACGAGCAGCTGGCGCAAAGCGCCGTGCCGGTGGCGCGCCTGCGGCGCGAGGCCTGCGCTGGCCTTAACAGCCTGGCGGGCATGCACTATGCCTATATCGGCGGGCGGGAGGACGAGGTGTTTGCCCTACGGTATCAGGGCGCGTTGGCGGAGAGCGACGATCCATACGGTGATATGCTGAAAGGGCTGCTGGCCGCCCGGCGCGAGGATATCCGCCGCGGCACCACCACCTTTGGCCCGCACAGGGATGAGATACTGCTGCTGCTCAGCGGCATCGAGATGAAAGCCGCCGCATCCCAGGGGCAGATGCGCACCGCCGCGCTGTCGCTGAAGCTGGCCGCGTTTGACCTGCTAGAGCAGGCGCAGGGCGAAGCACCGCTATTACTGCTGGACGATGTGCTCAGCGAACTGGACCCGCTGCGCCGCCAGCGGTTGATCACCCGCATTGCGCCCGCGCAGGCACTGTTGACCTGCACGGACCGCGGCGATTTTTCTGGCGCGAAGGCAGCGTGCGTGCTGCGTGTCAATCAAGGAAATTTAGTGGAGGAAACATGATAAAGACTGTTTTGTGGGACTGGAATGGCACCCTGCTGGACGATGTGGACTTTTCTGTAGAGATTTTGAACGATATTTTGCGCAGGGAAAACCTGCCCACTGATTTGAGTGTGCACGATTACCGGCAGATATTCGGTTTCCCTGTCAGTGCGTATTACGAGAAGGTGGGCCTGGGCGGCGATAAGTTTGAAGCCGCCGCCAGTGCATGGATGACGGGATATATTGCTGGCGAAATAAAATGCGGGCTTTTCGATGATGCGGTGGAGACGCTTGATCTATTTAAAAGCAAAAACATCAATCAAGTGGTGTTGTCTGCGCACATTCAAGAAGATTTAACCAGAAGGGTGGAGGAGATGAACGTCTTGCCCTATATGCAGGACGTGATCGGCCTGAATACTGCCTATGCCACCAGCAAGGTGGACAACGGCAAGCAATGGCTGAAAAACGCCGGGGCTGACCCTGCCACCGTGGTGATGATTGGCGATACCGCACATGATGCCGAGGTGGCGGCGGCGATTGGCTGCCGCTGCGTGCTGGTGGCACGCGGGCACCAGAGCATGGAACGTTTGCTGGCCTGCGGCTGTCCGGTGGCGAAGAGCCTAAAACAAGCTACGCAGTGGGTGCTGGATATGTGACCATCAGAGAGCCTTATCAGTTGGTAAGACTCTCTTTTTTTGCGCTTCCGCAACAAAAAATATGAATAATTTGCCCAGCCTATTGACAAAAGCATCAAAGCGTGCTATTCTAAGCCTGCGATTAGCACTCGACGAGCGAGAGTGCTAACAACACAAAGAAGGGAGCAAGGGAACAGTGCAGATTGACGAGCGCAAAATCCGTATTTTGCAAGCAATTATTGACGATTATATTCTGACAGCCATGCCCGTTGGCTCCCGCACCATATCGCGCAAGTACGAAACCAATTTGTCCAGCGCCACCATCCGCAACGAAATGAGCGATTTGGAAGAGCTGGGGTATCTGGCACAGCCCCACGTGTCTGCCGGGCGCGTGCCCAGCACCAAGGCCTACCGCTTGTATGTGGATATGCTGCTGAAGGATCATGGCAAACACCAGCCCGGGCAAGAGGACGCCGCCGTGCGCGCATATTTTACAGAGCGCGTGCGTCAGATGGAAAATGTGATTACTTCTGCCGCCCAGGCGATTTCGGAAATCACGCGCTACACCGCTGTTGTGATGATGCCCAAGCAGTTAGAGCTTCGCATCTCCTGCGTGCAGCTGGTGCCCATGCCGCGCGGCGCTGCGCTGCTGGTGATTGTGACAGACAGCGGCATCCTGCGCGACACTGTGATCCACGTATCCGAGCACTTGGACGCCGACGCGCTGTATGCCATCAGCCGCATGCTCACAGAGCGAATGGCCGGGCACACGCTTGGCGAAGTGCAGGAGCTGCTCAAGAGCTACACCCGCCGGGCCGGCCCGGACGCGCAGGTGATGCAGGGCATATCGGAGCTTGCCGCGCAAATGGAAAAGCAGGCGAGTGCAGACCGGGTGACAGTGGGCGGCTCGCACAACATCCTGAACTATCCCGAGTATTCGGATGTGGAAAAGGCGCGCTCCTTCCTGGCGGTGCTGGAAACGCAGGATAAGCTGATGCAGCTGATCCGGGACGGCGGTGCGACCTTCACTGTGCGCATCGGCCCGGAGACGGGCTTGCCCGAAATGCAGGATTGCAGCGTGGTGACCACTTCCTACGCCATGGGCGGCGGGCACCAGGGCGCGATCGGGGTGATTGGCCCCACGCGCATGCCCTATGGCCGGGTGATGCAGGTGCTGTCCACTGTGGGCAAAGCGCTGACAGAGCTGATGAATGAATGACGGAGGAACCTATGAATACAGAAAATATCCCCAATATAGACGCGGAGGAAGACATGAAGTTAAAGAAAAAAGCGCAGGAGCCGGACGCCACGAACGCCGAGCCCGCGCAGGAGGAAGCGCCGCAGGCGGAGGATACGCAAAAGCATCTGGACGCGGCGCAAAAGCTGACTGAGGAATACCTGAACATGGCGCAGCGCGTGCAGGCAGACTTTGATAATTTCCGCCGCCGCAACCAGAATGTGCGCAGCGAAGCCTTCGAAGACGGCGCAAAAGAAGTGATCAAGCAATTGCTGCCCGTGATTGACAACCTGGAGCGGGCACTTGCCATCGAAACCAGCGATCCTGCCTTGCACCAGGGCGTGGAAATGGTGTACCGGGGGCTGATGGAAGCGCTGCAAAAACGCGGCGTATCCGTGATTGACCGCAAGGGCGAGCCTTTTGACCCGAACCTCGAAAACGCTGTGCTGCAGGGCACAGACGAAGAGGGCGAGCCGGGCAGCGTGTGCGAGGTATTCCAAAAGGGCTACAAGCTAAACGATTGTGTGCTGCGGCATGCGATGGTCAAGGTCGTGGCAGGCTAACAAAGACATTCCCTAAAAATCAACATATAAGAATTTCAGGAGGAAACAACAATGAGTAAGATTATCGGTATTGACCTTGGCACCACCAACAGCTGCGTAGCCGTGATGGAAGGCGGCGAACCCGTAGTGATCGCGAACGCCGAAGGCGCGCGCACCACTCCCTCTGTCGTAGCATTCACCAAGGATGGCGAGCGTCTGGTCGGCCAGATCGCAAAGCGTCAGGCCATCACCAATCCGGACCGCACCATCGCGTCCATCAAGCGCCAAATGGGCACGTCCTTCAAGGTGAGCATTGACGGCAAGAACTACAACCCGCAGGAAATCAGCGCCATGGTGCTGCAGAAATTGAAGACCGACGCCGAAGCGTACCTGGGCGAGACCGTCACCCAGGCGGTCATCACGGTACCCGCATACTTCAGCGATTCCCAGCGTCAGGCCACCAAGGATGCCGGCCGTATCGCCGGCCTCGAAGTGCTGCGCATCATCAACGAGCCCACTGCCGCATCGCTGGCGTATGGCCTGGACAAAGACGCAGCCCACAAAATCCTGGTGTACGACCTTGGCGGCGGCACGTTTGACGTGTCCATCCTCGAAATTGGCGACGGCGTGTTTGAAGTGCTGGCCACCAATGGCGATACGCGGCTTGGCGGCGACGACTTTGACGAGCGCGTGATCGACTTTATCGCCGATACCTTCCGTAAGGAAAACGGCATTGACCTCAAGAAAGACCGCATGGCCTTCCAGCGCCTCAAGGAAGCCGCCGAAAAAGCGAAGATCGAGCTGTCCGGCGCCATGTCCACCAACATCAACCTGCCCTTTATCACTGCTGATGCCACTGGCCCCAAGCACCTTGACATCACCATGACCCGTGCCAAGTTTAACGAGCTGACCGCCGATCTGGTGGAAAAGACCATCATCCCCATGCAGAACGCGCTGAAGGATGCAGGCCTGACCAGCGCGCAGGTGGATAAGGTGATCCTGGTGGGCGGCTCCACCCGTATCCCCGCCGTGCAGGACGCCGTGAAAAAAGTGACCGGCAAAGATCCCTTCAAGGGCATCAACCCCGACGAGTGCGTTGCCATCGGCGCGGCCATTCAGGCCGGTGTGCTGGGCGGCGAAGTGAAAGACGTGCTACTGCTGGACGTCACCCCCCTGTCCCTTGGCCTGGAGACCGAAGGCCACATCTTCACCCGCCTCATCGAGCGCAATACCACCATCCCCACCACCAAATCCCAGGTGTTCTCCACCGCTGCCGATGGCCAGACCACCGTTGAAATCCATGTGCTGCAGGGCGAGCGCCCCATGGCGTACGACAACAAGACCCTCGGCCGCTTCCAGCTGACCGGTATCCCTGCCGCGCCCCGCGGCGTGCCGCAGATTGAGGTTACCTTCAATATCGACCGCAACGGCATCGTCAACGTATCTGCCAAGGACCTTGGCACCGGCAACGAGCAGAAGGTGACAATCACAGCTTCCACCAACATGACCGAAGAAGAAATCAAGCAGCGCGTGAAGGAAGCCGAGCAGTTTGCTGATGCCGACAAGAAACGCAAGGAAGAAGTGGAAACCCTCAACCATGCCGACAGCCTGACCTACGAGATCGAAAAGCAGCTGCGCGAGAACGGCGATAAGCTGTCTGAGGAAGACAAAGCCACCGTGCAGAGCGAGCTGGATGCTTTCAAAAAGATTGTAGAGGGCAAGAACGCGGACGAAATCAAGAACGCCATGGAAGGCTTCACCCAGAAGGTCTACGCCATCTTTGGCAAGCTGTATCAGCAGCAGGGCGGCGGCGCTGCCCCGGACATGGGTCCCCAGGCCGGCACGCAGAATGACGATGGCAGCTACAATGCCGACGGCGACGTGCAATAACAATTTATATAATCAAACACTTGATGCGCACGGCGGTTTAACTGCCGTGCGCATGCGAGGATAGAGGTAACAATGGCAACAAAACGTGATTATTACGAGGTGCTGGGCGTAGGCAAGGACGCCTCGGCTGATGATATTAAAAGAGCGTACCGCAAGCTGGCCAAGGAATGCCATCCCGACCTGCACCCCAACGACAAGACCGCAGAGGAGCGCTTCAAAGAGCTGAACGAGGCCAACGAGGTGCTGTCTGACGATCAAAAGCGCGCGCAGTACGACCGCTTTGGCCATGACGGCCCCAATATGGGCGGGTTTGGCGGCGGCGCAGGCGCCGGCGGATTCGACTTTGGCGGGTTTGGCGGCATGGGCGATATTTTCGACCAGCTTTTTGGCGGCGGCATGGGCGGCCAGCAGCGCCGGAACGGCCCGCAGCAGGGCGCGGATCTGCGGTATGATCTTCGGATCAGCTTTGAAGAGGCCGCCTTTGGCTGCGAAAAATCCTTCGAGTTTATGCGCAATGAAAACTGCGACGCCTGCCATGGCAGCGGCGCGAAGCCCGGCACACAGCCCAAGACCTGCCCCACCTGTAAGGGCACCGGCCAGGTGCGGGTGAGCGGCGGCTTCATGGTGACGGTGCGCCCCTGCAGCCAGTGCGGCGGCACAGGCAAACTGGTGACGGACAAATGCACTTCCTGCGGCGGCGCGGGGCGCGTGCGCAAGCGCCGCACGGCCAATGTGAAGGTGCCGGCGGGCATTGATAACGGCCAGACCATCGTGATGAACGGGCAGGGCGAGCCGGGCAAGAATGGCGGCCCGAACGGCGATCTGTATATCAACATCAACGTGCGCGCGCACAAGCTGTTCAAACGGGACGGCACCACGCTGCATCTGGATGTGCCGATTTCCTTCACCCAGGCCGCCCTTGGCGCGGATATTGACGTGCCCACGCTGGACGGCAAGAGCACGGTGTACCACGTGCCAGAGGGCACGCAAAACGATGCGGAGTTCCACATCAAAGGCCAGGGCGTGCAGCAGCTGCGCAGCGCGTACCGTGGTGATCTGGTGCTGCATATGCGCGTGGAGATCCCGCGCAAGCTGAACGACAAGCAGAAAGAGCTGCTGCGCCAGTTTGACGAGGCATCCTCCGGCAAAGAATATGAGAATCGCAAGAGTTTCTTGGACAAAGTGAAAGACCTATTCAATTCGTAAGCGAGGAATTATGGAATATATCGAACTGACCATATCCACCACCACCCAGGGCGCGGATATTGTGAGCAACCTGCTGCTGAACCAGGGCGCGCAGGGCACGCAGATCATCGACCGTGCCGATATGCCCGACCCCGCCAAGCCCACAGGGTACTGGGAACTGATGGATCAAAGCGTGATTGACGCCATGCCCGAGGACGTGCGCGTGAAAGCCTGGTATGCCATGGACGAGGAGCTGCGCGAGCATCTCTCCGCGCTCAAGGGCGCGCTGGAAATGCTGCCTATGCAAAGCCCCTATGACCTGGGCACGCTGAAATTGACCACCGAAAACGTGCAGGAGACCGATTGGTCCGAATGCTGGAAGCAGTATTACAAGCCCTTCCGCGCGGGCGAGCGGCTGGTGATCAAGCCCACGTGGGAGAATTGGGACGCTGCGGACGGCGACCTGATTATCGAGCTGGACCCCGGCATGGCCTTTGGCACCGGCACGCACGAAACCACAGCCATGTGTGTGGAGCTGATTGAGAAGCACTACGCAGGCGGCACGATGCTGGATGTGGGCACCGGCAGCGGCATACTGGCCATTGCGGCGGCGCGCCTTGGCGCAAAGGATATTGTGGCCGTGGATATCGACCCGGACGCCGTGCGCGTGGCCATCGAGAACGTAGCGCACAACGGCCTGACCGACGCCATCGACGTGCGGCAGGGCGATCTTTTGCAGGGGTTGTCCCAGGTGTTTGATTTTGCCGTGGCCAATATTCTGGCACCGGTGATCTGCATGTTGGCTGCGCCGCTTAAAAACCATCTGACACCCGGCGCGCTGTTTGTATGCTCCGGCATCATCGATACCGCCGAGGAGGAGGTGAAAGCCGCGCTTGCCGAAGCGGGCTATACCCTCCTGTCCGTCATCCACAAGGGCGATTGGGTGGCGATGGTGGCGCGCGTCTGATGGCGCGCTTTTATGCCGCGCGCACAGGGGAAAACAGTGCGCAGCTGTTGCCGGACGAAGCGCACCACGCATATAAGGTGCTGCGGCTGGAAGAGGGCGACGAGATCACACTGATACTGGAAGAAGCGCTGTTTGCCGCAAGGCTGCTGGAAAACGGCGCGGCAGAGATTCTGTCGCAGCTGCCCTCGCCGGAGCCCAGTGTGAAAATCACGCTCTATCAAGGCATCCCCAAGGCCGAGAAGATGGACTGGATTGTGCAAAAGTGCACGGAAGCGGGCGTTTGCGATATCGTGCCGGTGGCCATGCAGCGCTGCATCAGCAAATTGACGGCGCAGGACGCGCAAAAGAAAACCGAGCGCTGGCAGCGCATTGCTGCCGAGGCCGCCAAGCAGGCGGGGCGAGCGGTGACGCCCACGGTGCATCCTCCGGTTTCTTTTGCCAGGCTATGCGAAAAAATAACCACGCACGAGCTGGCGCTGGTGCCCTGGGAAGAAGCAAAAGGCATGAGCATCCGCAAAGGCCTGAACAAACAAACGGACATTGCCATTGTCATCGGCCCGGAGGGCGGCATCGCCGCAGAGGAAATTGAGCGGCTTAATGCCGTGCCGGTCACGCTGGGGCCGCGCATCTTCCGCACCGAAACGGCGGGGCTGGCCGCGCTGATCAGCATCATGCAGCTGACGGGCAATATGGAGTGACAGAATGAAAACAGTGGCCTTCCACACCCTGGGCTGCAAGGTGACCCAATATGACTCCCAAGCCATGCTGGAGGCCTTTGAGCGCGCAGGGTATCTGATCAAGAATTTCGACGAAGCCGCCGATGTATATGTGGTCAACACCTGCACAGTCACCGGCACGGGCGATAAAAAGAGCATGCAGGCGGTGCGCCGCGCATACAAGCAAAACCCGCTGGCCGAGGTGATCATTGCCGGATGTCTGGCGCAGCGGGATGGCGAGGCGCTGCTTCAAAGCGGTGCACGGCTGGTGCTGGGAAATGCCCGGCGCGGCGAGGTGGTGCAGCTGCTGGAGGATGCAGTTTCGCAAAACGTGCGCATGGCAGCGGTCACCGATGTGCTGCGTGTGCCCTACGAGCCGCTGTATATCACCCGCCACGAGGGCCACACCCGCGCCACCCTCAAGATTCAGGAGGGCTGCGACCGCTACTGCGCCTACTGCATCATCCCCTATGTGCGCGGTGGCATCCGTTCAAGGCCGCCTGCGGATATCCGGTTGGAGGCGCAGCGCCTGGCGGAGGCAGGGTTTCGGGAGCTGGTGCTCACCGGCATCCACCTCACAAGCTATGGCCGCGATCTAAGCGGAGAAACGCTGCTGGATGCCGTAAAAGCCTGCGATGTGCCGGGGATAGCGCGCATCCGGCTGGGCTCTTTGGAGCCTGTGATTGCGACGGAAGCGTTTGTGCAAGCACTCGCCGCGATGCCCAAGGTGTGCCCGCAGTTTCATCTGTCGCTGCAATCGGGCAGCGATACGGTGCTAAAGCGCATGCGCCGCCGCTATAGCGCCGAGGAGTTCATGAACGCCGCAAGCAGGCTTCGGCACGCCTTCCCCCTCTTGGCGCTGACCACGGACGTAATCGCGGGCTTCCCCGGCGAGACCGACCAGGAGCATCAGGAAACGCTGGAATTTTGCAAGAAACTGGGTTTCGCGAAGATGCATGTGTTCCCCTATAGCGCACGCAAGGGCACTGCCGCCGCCGCCATGCCCGGCCAGGTGCCAAAGGCCGTGCGGGAGCAGCGCGCGCATGAGTTGATTGCCCTGAGTGAAACCCTCAGCGCTACCTACCGTGCTCAGCTGATTGGCACCCGTCAGGCCGTGCTGATTGAGGAAAACCAGACCGGCTACACCCCGCAGTACATCCCCTGCCAAGTGCCGGATACCAAAGAGGGCGACCTTGTAAACGTGACCGTCACCGCCTGCACAGGCGAGGGCGTGAAAGGAGAATTGACATGACGGATTGCATCTTTTGCCGCATTGTGGCGGGGGAGATCCCCTCCCGGAAAGTGTATGAGGACGAGCATTGCTATGCCTTCCATGACATCGCGCCCCAGGCGGCCGCGCACATCGTGCTGGTCAGCAAGCAGCATGTTTCGAACCTCACCGAGGCTGCGGCTCTGACCGACGCGCAGCTGGCCGCGCTGATGCGCGCCGCCTCTAAAGTTGCCGGCATTGCGGGGCTTGAAAACGGCTACCGCCTGGTGTCCAACTGCGGCGCGGATGCGCGGCAAAGCGTGCCGCATCTGCACTTTCACATCCTGGGCGGAGAGAAGTTGACGGAAAAAATGGCGTAAATGGTTGCATTTCTTCCGCATATGTGAGGAAAGTGTAAAAACATACAACAGGCCAAAAAACCTGTTGACTGCGCCGTTTGAACGCTGTATAATGATTGCACGGTCGCCATCCGCTGTGGCAAACAGCGTTAGTCCCTGGCGAGATGAGCGAAGGGAGGGAAAACAGGTGTCTGAGGTTCGTGTTAAGGAAAATGAGACTTTGGAAAGCGCTCTTAAGCGTTTCAAGCGTCAATGTGCCCGCAGTGGTGTGCTCGCAGAGGTTCGCAAGCGTGAGCATTACGAAAAGCCCAGCGTAAAGCGCAAGAAGAAGGCGGAAGCCGCCCGTAAGCGCAAGTATTGATTCGTACCCCAAGGGGCTGTTGCATCATACGGCAGTCCCACAACGTAGAAAAAAGTGACTGTCGCTTCTGCAACAGCCACTTTTTTGTGCCCTCAACGTTCTATTTTTTGGCTACTTTGGGCGAAAGGCTGGACAGCAGCATACCGCTGAGGCCGCCTGCAGCAATACCCATGCACACGTCCATCAGATAGTTGAGCAGCGTCATTTGCTGGCCGCTGAGCAGCGCGTAAAGCGCCACACCAAGGCCCATATACAAAAGGCCAACCAGCGCCCCGCGAAGCGCCCCGCCCTCGCTGCCGCGCGGCACTGCGGCGCGCACGCCCATGAAGATGGCCAGCAGTTTGATCAGCTGATTGACGATATGGATGGGGCCATCGCCCATGCCGGTGAAGCCGATGATGAGTGCGAACACGATGACCGCTATCACCGTCAGGCCTACCGCCACCAGCAGGCCCCGCAATAGCCAGGTGTTTTTACTGGTTGATGCGCGCCGCGCACGCTTGACCGCTGTATGTGCCATAATAAAAGACCTCCTTACCCGTTTGCCTATACATATGCACCACGGCAGATTTCCATTCGCTGCAGTTGAAATGCATAGAATAAAATGCTATAATGGAACGCAATCTGAAGCAGTAGGGAGTGAGCGCCATGGCGAACAATGGAAAGAACATCAACAAACCCACCCCCGTGATAGACCCCGAATTGCGCCATCGGCGCATTGTCAGCCTGACGGTTACTGCAATTGTGGTTATATTCAGCCTGGTGATTGCGTATTTTGTGGGGCGTCCCCTTATTAAAACTGCGCGCGATCCGCAGCTTTTCCGCGAGTGGATTGAAAGCTGCGGCTGGTGGGGCAAGTTTGCCATGATCGGCATCATGATGCTGCAGGTTGTGGTGGCGGTGATCCCGGGCGAGCCGTTTGAGCTGGGCGCAGGCTATGCCTTTGGCGCCTGGGAAGGCGCGCTTCTGTGCCTGATTGGCGCGGCGCTGGCCAGTGCACTGATCATGTTTGTGGTGGGCAAGTTTGGCGTCAAGGTGGTCGAGCTGTTTTTCAGCAAAGACAAAATCAAATCGCTGTCGTTTATGATGAACAGCAAAAAGCTGAACCTGCTCACGTTTATATTGTTCCTGATCCCCGGCACGCCCAAGGATTTGATGGTATATCTGATTGGCATCACGCCGATGAAAATCCGCACGTTTATGTGGATTTCCACCATTGCACGCATCCCATCGGTGGTGTC
Organism: Eubacteriales bacterium; assembly: GCA_031547595.1. GTDB lineage: Bacteria > Bacillota > Clostridia > Christensenellales > Aristaeellaceae > JAVBRU01. Next base: position 3,526 of record JAVBRU010000047.1, on the reverse strand, counting down.
CAGCACGCTGACTGGCAGCATGCTGGGTGCGCAAAAATACTGGTTGGCCGTTGTCACCTATGGCATCACCATCATTGTGAGCCTGCTGTGCATCTGGTGGTACCGCAAAATGCCCAAGGACGACCCGGCTGAAAGTGAGGAAGCACCCGTAAAATGAACAAAAGAGAACTCCGCTCGCTGCTGATTTTGTTGGTGGTGGCGGTGATATGGGGCCTGGCCTTTGTGGTGCAGCGCATAGGCGCGGACGCACTGGACGCATTTTCGTTTAATGGGCTGCGCTTTTTGATGGGCGCGGGGGTGCTGCTGCCCGTGATGCTGCGCAGCGAGAAAAAGCAGCAGTCTACAAAAGAAAGTAATGGCAAGGCTGCGGGCTATGGCGCGCTGATTGGCGCGGTATTGTTTATCGCTTCTTTTTTGCAGCAGATCTGCCTGCCCATTTCTGGCGCGGGCAAGGCGGGTTTTGTCACCTCGCTATACGTGGTGCTGGTGCCGGTGATCGGGATTTTCCTGGGGCACCGCACGGGCTTTAAGACGTGGATTTCGCTGTTGCTGGCGCTGCCCGCGCTGTACCTTTTGTGTTGCACGCCGGGCGAGGCGTTTTCGCTGCAAAGCACGGATATTCTGCTGTTGATCAGCGCGATATTCTGGTCTGCCCACATCCTGATCACCGGGCATGCGGTGCAAAAAGCGCCTGCGATGCGTCTGTGCGTGATGCAGTTCCTGACGGCTGGCGTGCTCAATATGATCTGCGCTTTGATTTTTGAGAATCTCACCTGGGAAGCAGTTCGGGCGGCGGCGCTGCCGCTGATTTACATGGGCGTTGGCTCTACCGCCATTGCCTACACCCTGCAGGCCATTGGCCAGAAGGATGCCAAGCCCACGCATGCAGCGCTGATCCTCGCCTCGGAGGCGGTGTTCAGCGCCATTGGCGGTGCGCTGATATTGGCCGAGCGCATGGGCGTTGCCGGATACATCGGCTGTGCGTTGATGCTGGCGGCTGTCGTACTGTCCCAAATGGCGGGCATGGAAAGCACAAAGGAGAGTGCGCATGTTTGAGCGCGATGCCTCGGCACACGCCTTTGGCGTAACGGCTGTTGAAAACCTGTTTATTCAGGAGTATTTGCCTGCCGCGAAGGGCGATTATGTGAAGGTCTACCTGTGGGGCGTGTACCAGAGCCACCAGGCCAGCGAGGACTATGGTGTCCCCGCTATGGCCAAGGATTTGAGCATGTCTGTAAGCGAGGTAGAAGGTGCCCTGCGCTATTGGGAGCGGCGGGGGCTGGTGTCGCGTATCAGCGATAACCCGCCTGTTTACCGTTTCTATGCCGTGTGGCAGCGTGCGCTGTCGCAGAATCACACCTCCGCCGCCGATGAAAGCTATGTGGATTTCGCCGAGAGCGTGTATGCCGCATTTGGCGACCGGCGCAAGGTGCGCCCCAGCGAAATCGCCCTGGCGTACGAGTGGGTGCAGGATGTGCAGCTGCCCGCCGAGGTGGTGTTGATGCTGATCAACCATCTGATCGCCATCCGCGGCGTCAATTTTTCGTTTAAGCTGGCCGAGCCCTTTGCCGTCACCATGAAGGACGAGGGCATCACAACCGCTGACGAGGCCGACGCGTATTTACGGCATGACCAGGCGGTGCACGAGGGCGTGAAGGCCGTGCTGCGGCAGTTTGGCAAGCGCCGCCTCGCCACAGAGGACGAGCTGGCCTTATATAAAAAGTGGGTGGACGAATGGCACTACAAGCCGGACGCCATCATCCAGGCGTGCAGCGAAACCACCAAGGGCGACCCTTCCTTTGCCTATCTGGACGCTATATTAAAGGGCCTGATGAGCCGCAAAGCCACTCCCGGCAGCCGTAGCGCCACGCAGGTGCAGCAGCAGATGGCGCAGGAGAAGGACGAGCTGAAGCAGGTCTATGCGCTGTTTGACAAGCTGGGTGTGCGCCTGACGCCGGAGGCCGCCAAGCGCCTGTATGGCGAATTGACGGTGCTTTTGCCCCACGATGTGCTGCTGATGGCGGCGGAGGACTGCGCCCGCGCGGGCGGCAAGGTGGATACCCTGCAGCGCATGGCGGAATCCTGGAAGGAAAAAGGGCTAACCAACGTGACCGCCGTCCAGGAGCACTTGCAGCGCATGCTGGCGGCCAACCGTCAATTGTTCCAATTGTTCGAGGCTTGCGGGCACACCGGCCGCCCCACCGCGGCAGACCGCACGCTGTACGAAAAATGGTGCGCACAGGGCATGAGTGCGGAGCTGATGCTCTTTGCGGCGGAGCAAGCCCGCGCGGCGCAGGGCAGCAAAATCGCCTATCTCGATAAGGTGCTGGCGGCCTGGCATGAGGCTGGTATCACCGATATTTCGCAGGCCAAGGCACAAAAACCCGCCCCGCGCAAGGCTGCCGGGGGCAAAATGGTCAGTGCCCAGCAATACACCCAGCGCCAATACTCGCAGGAGGAGCTGCTGGCCGTATCGGACGATTTGATGCAGGAAGCGAGGAATGCCCGTGGATAGCAAGATCATTGCGCTGCTTTTGCAGGAATACACCCAGCGCCGCCAGCAAAACGAGCTTCTGGAGGGACGCCGCCGTCAGGAAATGCGGGACGGATACCCGGATATTGCCAAGCTGATGGACGAGCGCCACGAAATGGTGCTGGGCAGCGCGCGCAGCGCTTTCACACAGCCGCTTAGCGGCGATCCTGTGAAGCAGATGGAGCAATACAACCGGCAGATTCGAGCGCTTTTGAAGCAGCACGGCTATGCCGAGGATTATCTGTCGCCCATTTATGCCTGCGATATTTGTCAAGATACGGGACTGACGGGGTATCCGCTTAGGCAATACTGCGGGTGTATCCGCCGCGCGCATGACGAGCGTGTCAATGCGTTTGACCGTGCCGATCACCCGACCTTCGAAACCTTCGACGAAACGCGCTTCCCGGATGTGCCCCTGCCGGACACCGACGTGACCCAGCGGGAGCTGATGCGCGTCATCCGCTCTAAGTGCGAGGATTTTGCCAACCGCTATCCGCAGCCCGGTGGGCATACGCTGCTGTTGCACGGGGGCAGTGGCACGGGCAAGACTTTCCTTTTGCAATGCATTGCCGCGCGTGTGCGCGATCATGGACACCCGGCGCTGTGCGTCACGGCGTATCAGCTGTTGACAGACCTTAAAAATGCCTATTTCTCTCGCACGGGGGAACAGGCGGATCAATATTTTTCTGCCGAACTACTGCTGATTGACGACCTGGGCATGGAGCCGCTGATGGAAAACATCACGGTGGAGCAGATTTTCAACCTCGTTAATGAGCGCCAGATGCAGGGAATGTCTACGGTGATCAGCACCAACCTGACGCTGCCGGAGCTGAAGGCCAGGTATACAGAGCGCGTGCTGTCGCGCCTGCTGGATAAGCGCCGGGCTACCGCGCTGGCCTTCCGGGGCAAGGATATCAGGTTTCTGGCGTAGGGTTTAGGCCAAACCGAAGGTTTTGCCGGGTCGCTCGCGCATAGCGGGAGCGACAATCACAA
>JAVBRU010000055.1:0-4107 GCA_031547595.1 Eubacteriales bacterium | reverse complement strand
ATTTTCTGCCTTCTTTCGCCCAGCGGGTCAGGTGCGAAAACATCCACTCAAGGCCAAAGCCCTTGCCGCGCCGCTCTTCATCATGGCGTTCCATGGCGATTGCGCCCGCGCGCCGCAGGCGGCCTGCAGCAGCCTGTCCAGCTGTACGGCCTCGGGCGTGTCCGCCTGGCCGTGATCGCTGGCGATGGCAATCAGCGTATCGTCCAGCACGCCGCGCTTTTGAAGGGCGTTCAGGATGCGCTGCACCCGCCCGTCCAGCCGCGTCATGGCGTCCTGCGCTTCTTTGCTATCCACGCCGTAATCGTGGCGCATGCTGTCGCAGTCCACCAGGTGCACGGTCAAAAGGTCGGGCACTTTTTGAGAGGCGATCAGCTGCTCGCACAGCACGGTGGCGTAATCGTCCAGATCGGGCTGGCGGATGCTTTTGCGCTGCTTGCCGCAGGTTAGTTCCGTTTGCAGCAGCCACACCGGCGAGGCATAGCGCAACATTTTCATCACTGCGCTTTCGCCCGGCAGCGGCAGCACTTCGGGGAAATTGCGGCGAAGCGCCTTGTTTTTGCCCGATACCGGCCACAGCACCGATGCCACATCCAGCCCTTTTGCCTTGGCCGCAGTGTGCAGCGTGGGCACCTGGATGTCCCGAGCATCCCAATACCAGGCGCGCATCTCCGGCGCGGTGTCCGGCTGAAACGGCTGGTTGTGGCCAATGCCATGGGTATCGGGATAACAGCCGGTGAGCAGCGTGGTGTGGATGGGATAGGTGAGGGTGGGGTACACCGTTTGCACATTTTTGCAAAAAACGCCCCCCTCCTTCAAAGCACGAAGCGCGGGCAGGCTGTTTAGCCTGTCCGCGTCATGCTGAAATACCGCGTCTAGTGTGATGAATACAAGGCGCATGGCGTCACCAACGGCTCCGCCCGCCAAAGCCACGCCCGCGCGCAGCCTTGCGAATGCTGGATTTGCGTGCCTTCTTGCGCACAACATTGAACAGAATCAACAGGAAGATGATCTGCCAGATGCCAATCCCGCTGCTGCTCTTGGATTTCTCGTATTGCTGGATATAGATGTCGTTGCTGCTCTCATAGCTGTAGGTGGAGCCGCTTTGCCAGAAATCGCTGCCAAAGAAGGAGCTCCAGCTATTGCTGTTATACGTCTGCGGCGCAGGGGTGGATTGCAGGGCGGTTTGGCCCAGCAGCCCGGCGCTGCTGACGGTGGTGTTATAGGAGCGGGAAATCTGCTCCACCAGCTTGAGCGACAGACCGGCCACCGCTTGATCATATTGACGGTTGAGGTACGGCGTACGGAACGTGGTGCTCAGCGTAGTGCTTTGCACCTCGGCCGGCATGATGCTTTGCAGCGCATCGCCCAGCACCAGCGCGTAGCTGTCCTCGCCAATCACCATCAATAGCAGCGCGTCATTTTGCGTCAGCCCCCAGCGGCCAAACAGCTCCCTGGCGTAGGCCTTGGTATCCGCGCCGCCCAGGAAATGGCGGGTGACGACATACAGGCTGCTGCCAGTCTGGGTGGAAAGGCGGGTGCTCAGCTCCGCAATGTCCGTCGCCGTCTGGGTGCCCAGCACGTTGGCAAGGTCGGTCACCGTGCCCTGCATCAGCGGGTAGGAATCAGCAAAGCAAACGGGCATCAGCAGCAAGATAAACAACACCAAAGCAATGATTTTCCGCATGGCAAATTCCTCCCTTCTTTAGTTGCCGGGCACAAATTCCTCGGCGGGCTTTACGCCCAGCAGCCGGGCAATGAACCCGCTGAAATGGTCCTGATACAGGCGCTCGTTAAAATCGCGCGCCACCTCGTTGTAGGCAGCCTGAGAGGTACGCTCCTCGCTCTCCTCCAGCATCTGGGGCAGAAGGCTGGTCACATACATCAGATCGCGGCTGTCGTTCTTCACGCTGTCAAGCGCGGCAAGGGCGGTAAGCAACGCACGGGCATGGGTGCCAAGGGCGTTGTTGGCGTCTGCCTTTTCGCTCAGCTGCACTTTGCTTTCCAGCACGGCGCGGTCCTTGCGAAGTGCCACCAGCATTTCGTCTCCCTCGGGCAGGTGGCGCGATGCCACGGTCAGCACGTTGTTGGCAGTTTCGATGCGGGTGTGCAGCATGGCATCCAGCGACACCAGGCTATTCTCAACGGCGCTGCGCTCGTTTGACCATCCGCTCTGTGCACCATAGCCCACGGCGCATAGCACCAAACAAACCATTAGCAACACAGCAAAAACAGTACGGATTTTCATTGCGCAACCCTCCCTTGAGCGGATTTTATCTTTGTATTACATGGTAAGCAGCTTGTTCTTGAGGTCTTTTTCCATGGTGGCCAATGTCTTTTCGGCCTCGATGCGCTTCTGGCGGCCCTCCTGCTGGATGCGCACCACTTCGTTGATGGTGTCAATCAGTGATTGGTTGGTGGCAGTCAGGGTTTCGAGGTCGATGATCCCGCGCTCGGATTCCTTGGCGGTTTCGATGGTGCCCATCTTGAGGGTCTCGGCATTCTTTTTGAGCAGGTCGTTTGTCATATCCGTCACGGCGCGCTGCGCCTTCATGGCCTGCTGGGAATGCTGGAGGCCCAGCGCCAGCACCATCTGGTTTTTCCACAGCGGCAGGGTGTTGACCAGGGTAGACTGGATGCGCTCCACCAGCAGGCTATTGTTGTTTTGCAGCAGGCGGATTTGCGGTGCCATCTGCATGGAAATCTGGCGGGTCAGCTTGAGGTCGTATAATTTCTTCTCAAACCGGTCACACGCGGCGTTCAGGTCGTTCGCCTTTTGCGCGTCCATGGCATCGCCGCTTTCCTCGGCCTTTTTGCGTGCGGCCACAAGGTCGGTATCCCGCACCTGCTGCAGGCGCTGTTCGCCAGCCGCGATGTAGAGCGTCAGCTCGTGGAAATAGGTGAGGTTCATATCATACAGGCGGTTGAACATCGCCACGTCTTTTAGCAATTGCACCTGGTGCTGCTCGAGGTTGCCCGCGATGCTTTCCACATTCACAGACACCGTTTCATATCTGGCCTGGATGCTGGCAATCTGCTGCTTGGCGTTATAGAACATGCCCTTGAGCCCCTTGGGCTTCTCGCCCGCGGCGTCAAAGCCCTTCAGTTCGGTCACAAGTTTGGCCAGCATATCGCCCACATCGCCGTTGTCGCCGGTTTTGACGCTGGCCAGCACCGTATCCGCAAAGGAAGAAATCTTCTTTTGCGCATCCGCGCCATACAGCATCACATGGTCGGGGTTGGTGAGGTCAATCTGCTGGGAGAAGGCGGCAACCTGCGCCTTTTCCTGCTCTGTCAAAGAGGAAGTCAGCGCTTCTACGGCGGATTTGGCGTCCGGCGCGGCAGGCTGCTTCACTTCCTCCAGCATATCCAGCGTCTTTTCCAGCGTCTGCTTGTCGGTCCCTTCGGGCGCCAAAGTCAATACGGGGGCGGCGTGGTTCTGTTCAGACATGTTCTATCCCTCACTCTGATTATTTTTGATGCAGCCCGTTTTCGATCAGGCCGTCTTGCTTGAGCATGGTTTCCAGCACATCGATGTCGGTGGAGATGTCCAGCATATCGTCCTGATACATGGTGGCCAGCTGCTTGTTGAAGGCAGTTAACACCACGTCCATGGCATTCTCGATCTGCTCGCGCGTGGCCTTGGCGGTTTCGCCCTCCACCTTGCGCTCGTCCATTTTGCGGTAGCCCGTCAGCATTTTCAGCGTGGTGGGCAGGTAATACTCCATAAAGCGGCGGATTTGCGGGGCCTTTTGTGGCTGCTCCGCCACGGTGTGGAAAATGCGGTTGGAGATGTCCTCCAGCTTGTCGATTTTTTCGCTCAGCACTACATCGGGGATCAGGCGGTTTTCTTCGCGGATCTGGGCGAGCATCTCCTGCCCGCGCTTGATCAGGCTGTCCACATCCGCGTTGCCGGTGGGCTGAAAAACCACCTGCACAGGCGCGGATTTGGAGGTATCCAGCCCCTGCGCCATGATGGAGATCACGCGGCCCGTCACAATGGCGACCACTGCGCCAATCACATAATGCAAAACCCTATAAAAAGGAAAGATCAATGCGTATAAGAGCAGGGCAACCCCCGCCGCGATGATGCCGTACGCCCCGGCCTTG
>JAVBRU010000036.1:0-10139 GCA_031547595.1 Eubacteriales bacterium | reverse complement strand
CGCTTCTCCAACTGCTGGGCAATGTTTTCGGCGACGAGCTGGGCGTCGGTTTCCGGGGATTTGACTTCCAGCACGTTAACGTTCACCTGATGGCCCACGCATTCGGTGATTTCCTTGTTCAGCGTTTCGATGCCTGCGCCGCCGCGGCCGATAATCATGCCGGGCTTGCCGGTGAAGATGTTCACCGTCATGCGGCTGGCGCTGCGCTCGATATCGATGCGGCTGATGCCGGTAGAGTAGAATTTTTCTTTCAGCATTTCACGCAGTTTGAAGTCTTCCTTCAGCTGCTTGGGGAAATCCTTTTTATTGGCGTACCAGCGGGTGCTCCAGTCGAAGATTACGCCCACGCGCGCGCCGTGCGGATTAACTTTCTGGCCCATGATGATCCTCCTCTTACTTCTTTTGGTCGAGCACCACGCTGATATGGCAGGTGCGTTTGAGCATAGGAGAAGCGCTGCCGCGGCTGCGCGCCACAAAGCGCTTGAGGGTGGGACCGGGGTTGGCATAGCATTCCGCAACGTACAGGGTGGAACGGTCCAAGTCCTGGTTGTTCACGCCGTTGGCGATGGCGCTGTTGAGCACCTTGGCGATAACGGGCGAAGCCGCCTTGGGGGTAAACTGCAAAATGGCGAGCGCCTGATCGACATTCTTGCCGCGGATCAGATCGAGAACGATCTTGGCCTTGCGGGAAGAAAGACGGATATGCTTGGCGTGAGCCTGGGGGCGCTTGTCGCGGCTTTCGGCGCGGGCGGCTCCCTTTTCACGGGTATTCGTTGCCATACTTTTCTCTCCTTCCCTTATTTGCGGCCAGAGGCTTTTTCGCCCGCGTGCCCGCGGAATGTGCGGGTGGGGGCAAATTCGCCCAATTTGTGGCCTACCATGTCTTCGGTGACATACACCGGCACATGCTTGCGGCCGTCGTGCACCGCGATGGTGTGGCCGATGAACTCGGGGAATATGGTGGAGGCGCGGCTCCAAGTCTTGAGCACAGACTTGCTGCCCGTCTTGTTCATTGCATCAATGCGCTTATAGAGCGCTTCTTGTACAAAGGGACCCTTTTTCACTGAACGGCTCATGAGGTGAACCTCCTTCCTAATGCTCTGGGCTTACTTCTTGCTCGCACGCTTGACGATCAAGTCGTTGGAATACTTCTTGTGCTTGCGGGTCTTCAGGCCCAGCGCGGGCTTGCCCCACGGGGTGACAGGTGCGGGCATACCCACGGGGGATTTGCCTTCGCCGCCGCCGTGCGGGTGATCACAGGGGTTCATGACAACGCCGCGGACGGAAGGACGGATGCCCATATGGCGCACACGGCCAGCCTTGCCCAGACGGATGTTGCTGTGGTCGCTGTTGCCCACGGTGCCGATGGTAGCCATGGCGTTCATGGGAATCTTGCGGTATTCGCCCGAGGGCATACGCACCTGGGCGTAGCTGCCTTCCTTGCCCATCAGCTGGGCATAGGTGCCGGCGGAGCGGACCAGCTGGCCGCCGCGGCCGGGCTTGATCTCCAGGTTGTGGATCAAGGTGCCAACCGGGATATTGGCCATGGGCAGCGCGTTGCCGGGCTTGATGTCGGCATGTGCGCCGGCCATCACTTTGTCGCCCACTTTGAGGTCCTGGGGGGCCAGGATGTAGCGCTTTTCGCCATCGGCGTAGTTGAGCAGCGCGATAAACGCGGAGCGGTTGGGGTCGTACTCGATCGCGGCAACCTTGGCGGGAACATCCAGCTTGTTGCGTTTGAAATCGATGATGCGGTACTTGACCTTGTTGCCGCCGCCCTGGTGGCGAACAGTGATCTTGCCCTGCTTGTTACGGCCGGCGTGCTTCTTGAGCACTTCGGTCAAGGATTTTTCCGGAGCCTTCTTGGTGATTTCTTCAAACGTCAGCACCGACATGAAGCGGCGGGCGGACGAAGTCGGCTTATAAACGCGAATAGCCATGCTCTATATCCTCCCTTACACCATGCCCTCGAAGAACTCGATGGGCTTGGAATTTTCGGTCAATGTGACGTAGGCTTTTTTGATTTCAGGGGTGCGGCCAGCGTGGTTGCCCTGGCGCTTGATCTTGCCCAGCGTGCGAAGCGTGTTGACGCGTGCCACCTTGATGGGGAACACGGCTTCCAGCGCCTGCTTGATCTCGGTCTTGTTGGCGCTGATGGCTACTTCGAACACATAGCGCTTGTCCGCGATGCCGTCATAACCCTTTTCAGTCAGGACGGGACGCAGGATGATGTCATGAGGGTTTTTCATGCGTACACCTCCTGAAGGTTTTGCATGGCGGCTTTGGCGACGATGATTTTATCGGCGTTGAGCAGATCATACACGTTGATGGTGTTCACGTAAGCGTCCTTGAGGGTGGGGATGTTCTTGGAGGCGCGGATGACGTTGGTGTTGCCCTGCTGGACAATCATCAGCGCTTTCTTCTCTACGCCCAGATCCTTGAGCATCTTGGCCATGAACTTGGTCTTGGCTTCGGCCAGCTGGATGTTATCCACCACGATGATTTCGCCGGCGGCGAACTTGCTGGTCAGGGCGCTCTTCATCGCCAGGCGGCGAACCTTCTTGGGCACCTTGATCACATAGTCGCGGGGCTGGGGCGCGAACACCACGCCGCCGTGACGGAACTGGGGAGCACGGTTGCCATGATGGCGTGCGTTGCCGGTGCCCTTTTGGCGGTAGATCTTGCGGCCACCACCGCGCACCATGCTGCGGGTCAGGGCGCTTTGCGTGCCCTGGCGCTGATTGGCCAAATAAGAGCGGACAACCAGGTGCATCGCGGCGGCATTGACCTCAACGGCGAAGATTTCGTCGCTAAGCTCCATTGTGCCAACGGCTTTGCCCTGCATGTCTACAACTTGAATGCTTGACATGTTTACTGTTCCTCCTTCAGAATTAAGCCTTGCACGTATTGCGGATCAGCAGCAGCCCTTCCTTGGGGCCGGGCACAGCGCCGTGTACCAACAGCAGGCTGCGTTCTGCATCCACACGCGCAACAGTCAGCTTCTGAATCGTTACGCGCTCCACGCCATAATGGCCGGGCATGTGCTTGTTTTTGAACACGCGGGAGGGATCGGAGTTTGCGCTCATGGAACCCAGGCCGCGGTGATACTTGGAGCCGTGCGCCATGGGGCCGGTGTGCTGGTTCCAGCGGTAGATCGCGCCGTTGAAGCCGCGGCCCTTGGTGGTGCCGGTCACGTCGATGATGTCGCCTTCGGCAAAGACATCGGCCTTGATGACCTGGCCGATTTCGTAAGCGGCGCAGTCGTCCAGGCGGAACTCGCGCAGGCGGCGCATGGGCGCAACGCCAGCTTTCTTGAAGTGGCCCGCGTCGGGCTTGTTGACCAGCTTCTTCACGCGGTTCTGGGGAACAGCGTCAAAGCCGAACTGCACGGCTTCGTAGCCGTCGTTTTCAAGGGTCTTCTTCTGCACCACGGTGCAGGGGCCTGCCTGGATGACGGTGACGGGAATCAGACGACCGTCGGGCAGGAAAATCTGGGTCATGCCCAGTTTTTTGCCGATAATTGCTTTTTTCATTACGGTATGTCCTCCTGCCCTTACAGTTTGATTTCGATTTCGACGCCCGCCGGCAGATCCAGCTTCATCATGGCATCAACAGTGCGGGGGTTGGGGTTGTGGATGTCGATCAGACGCTTGTGCGTGCGGCGTTCAAACTGCTCGCGGCTGTCCTTGTATTTGTGAGGCGCGCGGAGAATGGTGATGATTTCCTTCTCGGTAGGAAGCGGAATGGGGCCCGATACGCGCGCGCCGGTGCGCTTGGCGGTTTCCACAATGCGCTCGGCGGATTGGTCGATGAGGTTGTGCTCATACGCCTTGAGCTTGATGCGGATCTTCTGGTTGGCCATGGTTTTTCCTCCTTAATCGTACTCGCGGTCTCCGGTGAGAGTCCTTTTGCAGGCCGCTATGCTTCGCAGGCAGCAACGGTGCCCTGCTGTGGCCCGGAGCCTTCCCCCGCCTTTGGCTGGGGTGAGTCCGTCACCCAAATCTCGTTTGGGCTGGTCCACGATAATTACCCGTCCTTGGCCGGAACGGCAACCTACCGCTTCATCCCATAAACAGACAACATGCCAATTATACACGAGCCGTTAGACAATTGCAAGGGTTTTTTGCCCTCTAAATCATTACTTTTTGATGTTTTTTTCATCTTTTTTAGCCGCAAACGCTGGTAAACCATGCCTTACAAAATTTTTAAATGTCAACGCATCCGGGCGTGTCGCACTTTCCTTTAGGGCTGACTTTATGCAGTTCCCGCTTCCTGTACATATTTTCCTGCGTGCATGCTCCATACTAAAAGCGGCGCTTTTTGCGCCGCTTTCTTCGCTCTTATGCTTCTTTTTTTTCTGCCGGGGTCCCGGTACTTTCGTTACGCCCATAAATTGATCGGATATAAAAACGCTTGGGGATCAGCTCCGCTTCGTCAAAATCTATCCGAATGCAGGCGTCACAAGCGCCTGCCTGATTGATACTGATCTGCGGCAAAGTGCAGTGATTATCCTCAAAATAAATGCATAAGCGGTTTTCGCAAAGCATCCTTTTTCCTCCTTCTTTCGTGTTACTACACACATAGTAATCTTTTATAGAGTAATTGTCAATATGCAATGGGCACCCATACAATGGATATAATGCCAATTTAGAAACGCAGGTGATGATGAGCGATGCAGGAAAACTCTATTCTTACACTGAAAGACTATGGCAGGATCGAAGTGCGGCTGAAATCCTTGCTGGACACACGGGGGATGAACCGCAACCAATTGGCCACGCTGGTCAATTGCCGCTTCTCTGTCATTGACCGTTGGTATGAGAACAGGGTGGAAAAGCTGGATTTGGATGTGCTGGCGCGGATTTGCTATGCCCTGCAGTGCAAGCCGGAGGATATTCTCTCCTATGAAGTGCAAACGAAAGAATCGTAGTAAAAAACGGCCTCTTTGGTCGTTTTTTATATGGTTCCCCTTGCAATCCGGCCAAGGGTTGCGGTATGATAGCAAATACATTCCATTGAAGGAGGATTTCCATTGTCTGATAAAGCACAAAAGGCACGCGCCTATTTTGATGGGGGCTACAACTGCGCCCAGGCGGTATTTGCCGCCTTTGCCGAGGAAATGAATCTGGACGAAAAAACTGCTCTGCGCCTGAGCAGCGCACTGGGCGGCGGCGTAGGGGGGCTAAGGGAAGTCTGCGGCGCTGTGAGCGGCATGGCGTTGGCGCTGGGCATGCTGCGCGGCTATGACACGCCCGATCAGGCCACCAAAGAGCGGCTCTACCGCGAAACCCAAGGGCTTGCCGCCGCCATGGGGCAGGAACACGGCTCCCTCATCTGCCGGGAGCTGCTTTCGCTGCATGGCGTTTCGCCCTCCCCCACCCCTGCGCTGCGCGATGCCAGCTACTACACCACCCGCCCCTGCGCACGTTTTGTAGAAACCTGCGCCGCGCTTTTGCAACACCTGTTGGAGGAGAATAACTAATATGAAGAAACGCACTTTCTGCCGCCTGATTCCCCTGCTGCTGGCACTCATTCTGGCTGCTATCGGGCTGACCGGCTGCACCGATGATTTTGACCTTGGAGCACTGCTCTCTGCCGAGCAGACCGTCACGCAGGCCCCCACCGCCGCGCCGTTGAACAAGCAGGGCAGCTACACCAGCAAGGATGACGTGGCGCTATACCTCAAAACCTACGGTACGCTGCCGCAGAACTTCATCACCAAGAACGAAGCGCGCGCCCTGGGCTGGGACAACGCCAAGGGAAACCTTCAGGAGGTCGCCCCCGGCAAGAGCATCGGCGGCGATACCTTTGGCAACAACGAAGGGCTGCTGCCCGCGCAGAAGGGGCGCACCTGGAAGGAATGCGACATCAACTATACCGGCGGCTACCGAAATGCATTCCGCATTGTCTACTCCAACGACGGCCTGATCTACTACTCCGACGACCACTATGAAAGCTTTACCGAGGTGAAATAGCATGCACCGCCTGATCGTACTTCCTGCCGGCGGCTGGCTCTCCAAGGAATCCGCCCACGATGCCCTGCAAAAAGCGCTTTCCGCCCCCGCATACTATGGGCGTAACCTGGACGCGCTGAGCGATGTGCTGACCAGCCTGAACGACGTGTGCATTGTAGTCACGCACTGCGCCACACTGCGGCAAAACCTCCCTGGCTATGGTGACAAGCTGCTGAACGTGTTTGCGTCCGCAAGCGAGGAAAACCCGGCCATCTGGGTAAAGCTGATGGATTAGGAAAGAAATATGGACTTTGAAGCAATACTTGATGCGCTTAGAAAACTGAGCTTTGAAATTTTAGCAGCAACCCTTGATGAAAAGTTTTTTGGCAACATGCAAATCATTTTCCGTTTGCCTTCTGCATTAGAAGCCGAAATTGTCAGCGACCGGGGGATCTTTGCGTGCCACCTAAAAACGCAAAAGGGCCTTTCCGAAAAGAGAGTTCCTCTGGTTACAGCAATGCAGTGGGATGCCAATCAGTGTTCAAACGGCAGAAAAACAGAATTTGACAGTGCGGATGAAATGATCGCATACTTGATTGCCCACGAAAGCAAGCTGAAATTGTTAGGCAGCAATGATATTGCAAAGATCCAAAAGATGCGCAGGTAGTCAAAAAAGAGAACATGTCACTTTTGACATGTTCTCCAAGGCTGATTGGACATAGCATACATACTTGATATGCATCAGTTGCTTGCTTTGTCCGGGCCTCGTTGCTATTGTGCCCGATTGATTGCGCGCTATTCTTCCAAATAGTGGCGCATTTTTTGTATTTCGCGTACGCTGCGCTCCGGCATCGCTTCCTCGCGAAGCAGCGGCAGGTTCGGCTTATCCTTTGCCCAGTTGAGCAGGATCGGCCAATCCAGCTGCCCGTCAAACAGCGGGGCGGACACCTTTTCGCCATCGGCGGTAAAGAGGGTATCCTTCACATGCATGGCGATGATGTGCTGCTCAAACGCGTTCAGGCAGCGGCGGAAAAACGCGGCCTGGGTGAAGCGGTAGGGCGCGGTGATGAGGTTGACCGCATCAAAAATGATTTTCACGCGCGAGCTGCCCACGCGGCGCAGCAGCTCCGCCGCCAGCTCCGGGGTGTTGAGCACGTGCTCCGCCACCGGCTCAATCCCCACGGTGACGCCGTGTTTTTCGGCGGCCTCAGCCATTCTTTGCACGCCTTCCAACAGCCATTCAAAGGCGACGGCACGCTGCGCCTCGGTGCCGGTGAAACGCGTGGTCTCGGTGCCCACGCAGCCAGCGCCCAGCGCTTTGCATGCGGGCAGAGCGCTGATGAAGGTGTCCACCTCCTGGATGCGCGCCTGCTTGTCTGGCAATGCGGGGTTGATATAGCAGCCCAGCACGGCAATCTGAATGCCGCTGCGCGAAAGCGCACCCTGCAAAAGCGCGATCTGCTCATCTGTTAGCGGATACGGCATGCCAAAAGATTTTTTCGTGGCCAGCTGAATCACGGAAAAACCATCGTTTTTGATAGCAGAAAACACGTCATCCGGCGTGGACAAGTGATAGTCATGTGCGCGCGCACCCAATAACGGCATAAGCATTCCTCCCGGAAATAAATTTGTTGCATCCAGTATAGCCCATGATTTTGATGTTTGCAAGCAGAATCTGGCACCCCGGCAAGCATCTGCTTCTTTTCGTATTGAATTTGGGGGAATTATATAGTATAATCTTTCCCATACAGGAGTGTCTTATAAAAGGCGGAGGATTCATATGAAGAACCTGAAAATGCGCGGCAAACTGACCCTGGCATTCACCATCATGGTCGTCCTGGTGTTGGCCATGGGTGTGTTTGGCTATCTGGGCATGCACCGCATCAATCAAGCGGATAATTATATGTATGACGCAAACGTTGTTGCCGTTGATCTGCTGGGGCACATGCGCGCAAGCTTTGAAAAACAGCGTTTGCTGCTGCGCAACTATCTGCTTTTTGAAGCAGATAGCGAGGCATTCAAAAGCTCCGAAGCAGAAATGGCCATTTTGATATCGGATTTTAAGGGATATTTGGAGGTTTTCCCCTCCACAATCGATAACGATATGGCGAAGGCTGAGTTTGACATACTCTTCGATTTATACACCTTTACCTTTGAACCGCTCTGCCACGATGTGCTCAGCGCAGTCAAGAAAGGCGATATGGAAAGCGCCTTATTAACGATCAACAATGGTTTGGACATGGCAGAAACGATATCCACAAGCATGTCCAAGTGGGGTAACGAAAACATCAGAGAAGCGGAAAAAACACTGGCGGATAACATCAGCCTGTTTTCTCAATACAGCTTGGTGCTGATGCTACTGATGGGCGTGTCCGTTGTGGTGGCCATTAGCATCGGTTTCCTGCTCAACCGCATGATCTCACTGCCGCTGCGCGATATGGTGACTGCGGCAGACACCATTGCCGAGGGCGATCTGCATGTGAATGTTGAGACCCAGTCCAAAGACGAAGTAGGCCAGTTGGCCGAAGCATTCCGCAATATGGCAAGTGGCATCCAGGCGCAGGCAGACCAGCTCGCGGTCATTTCAGACGGCGATTTGTCTGCCAAGGTACAGCTGCTCAGCGACCGGGACGTACTGGGCCAAGCCATGGAAAGTATGGCCTCTAACCTCAACCAGGTGGTGCGCAACATCATCACCGTGGCCGAGCAGGTGTCCCTGGGCGCCAAGCAGGTCAGCGATGACAGCCATGTGTTGGCGCAGGGCTCGTCCGAGCAGGCCACCGCCATCGAGCAGCTTTCAAGCTCTATCTACGAAATCTCCCTCAACACCAAGGAAAACGCCAAGATGGCCGCCTCCGCCAGCGAGCTTGCCACCACCATGCGCACAAGCGCCCAGGACGGCACAAAGCTGATGTCCGATATGATGCGCGCGGTGGAGGAAATCGGCAATGCCAGCGCGGGCATCAGCAAGATCAACCGTCTGATTGACGACATCTCTTTCCAAACAAACATCCTCTCCATCAACGCTGCAGTAGAGGCCGCGAATGCGGGCCAGCATGGCAAGGGCTTTGCTGTGGTGGCGGGCGAGGTGCGTAAACTGGCTGCCAAGAGCGCCCAAGCCGCCAACGACGCCGATCAGCTGATCGAAAACTCCCTCGAAAAGGCCAAGCTGGGCGCAAGCATCGCGGCCAAGACCTTCCAGGCGCTCACAGGCATTGTGGACAGCATCATGCAGGTGGCGCGGCTGATGGACGACATCGCCAAGTCCTCTGCCGAGCAGTCCATGGGCGTGGAGCAGATCAACATCGGCATCGAGCAAGTGGCGCAGGTGGTGCACCTCAACAGCGAAACGGCAGAGCGCAGCGCCATGGCTGCCACAGAAATGGCCACCCAGGCACAGAACATGGAGCATCTGGTGAGCAGCTTCCGCCTGCGCGGGGATGCCCCCGAGGCCAAGGCAAAAGCCGCGCCAGCCAGCCCCAAAGTGCCCGCCGCGCCGCAAATCTCGCTGGACTTCAATCGGGGTAAATATTGATTATGGATTCATTCCAAAACGCCATGATGGATGTGTTTGTGTTTGAAACAAACACCTTCCTGGAAACGCTGGAAGCGCTGCTGCTGGAGGGCGAGCATGCCCCCGAAAAGCTGCTGAGCGCCGCGCCGGAGATTTTCCGCATCATGCACACCCTCAAAAGCTCTGCGGCGATGATGGGGCTGAGCGGTATTTCCAGCCTGGCGCACAGTATGGAGGGGTTGTTTTCGCATCTTCGCGGCCTGCCGCCAGCTCAGGTGGACGCCGTGAAGGCCAGCGATCTGCTGCTGCAGTGCGTGGATTTTATCAAGCGCTATCTGCAAACAAGCGTGCAGGAAGATGCCCAGCCGTTGATAGACACCGTAGAGAAGTACCTCCAGCAGCTGCAGCAACCCGTGCAGGCGTATACGGTGCGCGTGCTGTTCAAGCAGCCCTGCCCCATGCTGGAAATACGGGTGTTTGAGCTGCTGCACCGCCTGCAAAGCGCGTGCCAGCAAGTAACGCAGATACCGGGCGCAGATGCGCCGGACTATGCACAGCAGGTATCGAAATCCGGCCTGTTGCTTCAAATCACCACGGCGCAGCCGCTGGAGGAAGTGCTCTCGTTCCTGCGGGCGTCGCCCTTTGTGCAAAGCGCGCAGACCGAAGTGCAGGAA
>JAVBRU010000076.1:0-25031 GCA_031547595.1 Eubacteriales bacterium | reverse complement strand
CTCCCCCGCCTCAATAATAATAGGAAGGCCGCCCCCCGCGAGGGCGGGGGCGCGGCCAGTGATGCGCTGCAAGTACGCCGCAAGTTCTGCAGCGGCAAAGGGCGCATTGCCAAGGATGGTATACGATTTCATGCTCAGTATCATCAAAAATCCGCTTTCGGGTCAAAACCCAGACGGCGCAGTGTCTCCACCACATAGCTTTCCTTGTATTCCTGGCCAGCGGGACGGGCGTAGTAACTCTTGAAGAATTCTTCGCACGCCTGCTCGTAGGGAATGTTGGCGAGGCTGGCAATGATGCGGGTGGAGCGGTCGATCAGCTTCTTGTTGGTGGGCAGCACCTGGATCATCCAGTTGCCCCACACGCGGCCCATCTTGGCCATGGTAGCGGTGGAAAGCACGTTGAACGCCAGCTTCACCATCACGTGGGGCAGCACGTTCATGAGCGTCTGCGGCACGATGACGGGCACGCGGATTTCGCCCTCTTCCAGGGTGTTCTGCGGGATATTGCCCAGGCGAAGCGTGATGCCGGAGTTGAAGTTTTTGATGTTCTTCCTGTACCAGTCCACCACCTGGCGGTTGGCAGAGCCATCAATATCGATACACACCAGCAAGGAGGGCTGACGCTCGTAGCGGGAGGGATCGTCTTCCCAACCGATGCAGTACTGCAATAATTCGTCCCCACCCACCTTGGGGGGATTGTCGATGATGCCCTGCGCCGCACCCATGCGGATATAATCGTCGGTCTTCCATTCCAGGCCCTTGATGGGGCGGCGGAACACATGCTGCCACGCCACATCGCTGGGATAGCAGGGATCCTTCACGTACGCCCAGCTGATGGGGCTTTCATGATCGGCAAACTTGCGGAAAGGCGGCAGCGTAAAGGTGGGCTGACGCTCGGTGGTATCAGTCATGATATCCTGCAGATATTCGTGGGTGGCGTAGGTGACTAAGCCCCCTCTCTCGTAGGTGGCGGCCTCCAACTCCACAGCCTGCGCCAGACCCCTCAGTGCCGCACCGCTGGACAGCTGCGCAGACAATGCGATAAACTGCTGCACATACTCTTCTTTTTCCAGCGCAGTTGCGCCCACAGCGGCCAGTTCCTGCGCGGAGAGGTTCTTTTGCAGCCAGCGCCAACTGCCCATTTCCAGCACCGCGCCAGCTACCAGCAGTTCCACAGTGGTCACCTGCATGCGGGTGGAGCCAGACACCGCCATATTGCCCACAAACAGCGGCATATGGATGATATTCTCGCGCTCGAACACCACGCGGGTGCGGTCGAGGTACTTGCACAGCACATCCTTGGGGTTGCAGAACATATAATACGTGCGGCAGCCACGGTTGTCGGCCTCCAGCGCAGAGCCATTGATGCTGGCAGACAGGCCGCACTCGGACAGCGCGATCACCACATCGCCAACGCCAACGCCGGCTTCTTTGATCTGCTCTGCGCCAAAGGTCATATAATCTTCAAAGTTTTCAACAGAGCGCACCATCGCACGGTCGCCGCCGGTGGTAAGGCTGTTGCAGCAGTTGGCGATCGCCAGGAACTCCTCGCGGCGGTCCGGGATACGCTGGGTGAGGCTTGTCCAGAACAGACGCCACGTGGCATCCAACTGCAGCGCCATGCGCCCCGAAGCGCCCACGGAGGACAGTAAAACGGTTTTGCGCTGATCAATCACGCGCTCGATATCCGCCACCAGATCCTCAAAATCCTGGGATTCAAAGCAGGTCTGCGACACGCTGGGGATGTATTTATCCGCCGACAAAATCATTTTAACGCCCGCGGCGGTATCCTTGGCAATGGTGGCACTGAGGGTGCGGGTTAAAGGGTTGGATTGCTCGGTGGGAATAACGCCCAGATGGAACTGTGTTTCTTCCGTCACAAATTGTTTGGCTGCCGCCTGATAATCCTGCATAGCCTTGCCCTCCATAAAAATTGGATAGTACCAGAATTATAACACAATCCTTGTTTTCATGCAAAGGGCATGAACCCCGTGGGATTCATGCCCCTTTTGTCGTCTAACAAAAGACGGTTAGCACAGGATTATTCGCCAACGATCGCAGCGTAAGCAGCAGCGCCCTGATCGATGATCTTCTGCAGGCCGCGCGGCTTGAGCGCTTCGTACTTGGCAGCGAATTCTTCCACGGTGATCTGGCCGGCGATGCACTGGTCGCGCAGCACGGCAGCGCCGTTGGTGAGCACTTCAGCGCGGTAATCGGTGTACGCTTCGGTGGCCAGGGTCTGGGGCATTGCATAGTAGTGGCCGTTGTTGATGATGGCCAGGCCGCTGTAGAAGGAGGCCGCAGCATCATCGAGTTCTTCGATGGTCTTGCCGCCAAACAGGCACTGGGTGAAAGCATCGGTCAGCCACTTGCCGCCAAAGGGCTCGTATTCCATACCGGTTCTGCGGTAATCCACAAAGCCATTGGCCACGATCTCGGGACGGAGCACGGGCTTGCCATCCACCATATCATAGGTGACGCCTTCAAGGCCGTAGTTGTACAGCATGATGCCTTCTTCGCTGAAGTTCCAGTCAAACGCCTTCAGAATGGCTTCAACTTTGCCAGCTTCCAGAGCATCGGCAGTGATGCACCACACGGAGGTGACAGCGGCGCGTTCCTGGGTCATCTGATCGCCATAAGGGCCGGTGATGGGGGCCACGCAGGTCCACAGGGCATCTTCGTCGCCGCCTTCGCGGTTGGCATAGGTGCTCAGCTTCGCACGCTCCGCCCAGGTCATGGCAGTGCCGACCAGGTTGGAGTCCATCGCAGCAAACAGTTCAGCCTGATAGCGGGTGGCAAATTCCTTGTCCAGGATGCCTTCAGCGTACAGACCCTGCACAGCTTCGAGGAATTCCAGGAAGCGGGGATGTTCGTACACAACGGTATAGGTGCCGTCATCCAGCACGCAGAACTGGGTGTCGGAGGAAGCACGGATGCCAAACGCGTTCATCAGGCTGGCAACGCAGCGCTCGCCGTTGGCGCCCTTTTCAAGCGCGAGGGGGATTTCGTCTGTGGGGTCGCCATTGCCGTTGCAATCGTTGTCACGGATCGCGCGCCACACAACCAGCCACTCGTCCCACGTGGTGGGCAGCTCGAGGCCCAGGGCATCCAGCCAGTCCTGACGGACCATCACGCTCTGGGAGCCAGGCACGTCAACGATGGTGGGGATGGTGTAGATGTGGCCATCGGCCTGACGCCAGTGAGCCATTCTGTCTTCACCAACAGCGGCAACGATGTTGGGGATCAGGTCGAGGTAATCATCCAAGGGGATGATCGCGCCTTCGCTGACCAGGTTCATCACGCCATACGCACCGGCGACCATGATGTCGGGCAGTTTGCCTGCGCCCAGCGCGGCAGCAACCTGATTGGCATAGTCAGTATCAGTACGCCAGTCGATTTCGAAGCGAACATTGATGCGCTCTTCGATGGTGGGGAAGTAGTAGCAGCCGTCAAACTCGGTGGGATAGCTGTTGAAGTGAATGCCCATCGCAGAGACGACGACCTTTTCGTCAAAGTACAGGTTGGGGGATTTTTCTGCAAAAGCGGCGGTGATGGAAAGCATCATTACCAGCGCGAGTGCCAGAGCGACCAGTTTCTTCATGGATTTTCCTCCCTTTACTAGAGTATAATTTTAAACG
This sequence comes from Eubacteriales bacterium, assembly GCA_031547595.1. GTDB lineage: Bacteria > Bacillota > Clostridia > Christensenellales > Aristaeellaceae > JAVBRU01. Next base: position 21,393 of record JAVBRU010000076.1, on the reverse strand, counting down.
AGACGACTCTCGTTTGGAACTTGGTTAGCCCTTCACCGAGCCCAGCATGACGCCGCTAATGAAGTAGCGCTGAATGAAGGGATATAAAATGACCATCGGGATCATGGATATGACCAATACGGCATTTCTCACCTGTTGACCCAGGGCGACCGCGCCGCTGGTGGTGGTATCGCTGACAGCGGCTACGTTGTAGATAGACGCCTCGGCGCTGAGCACCATTTCCTTGAGAATCATCTGCAGGGTGTAGCTGGTGCGGGTGGTCAGAAACATCAAAGGCTCCAGATACGCGTTCCAGTGGCTGACGATAATCCACAGCGCCAATGTGGCCAAGGCAGGCTTGGAGAGGGGCAGGATCAGCTTGAACAGAATGCGGAAGTCATTCGCGCCGTCAATGCGGGCGGATTCCACAATCGACATCGGGATGGCCTCAAAATTGCTGCGCAGGATGACCACGTAATATGCCGTCAGCATATTGTTGACAATCAGCGACCACAAAGAGTTGAGCAGCCCCAGCTCCTTCATGTTGAGGTACACCGGAATGATGCCGGCGGAAAACCACATCGTGAGCAGAATCAGGATATTAAAAACCTTTTTGCCGTAAAAATCACCGAAGGCCAGGGGGTAGGCAGCCAAACTCATCAGCAGAAGGCCACACACACAGCCAATGCCCGCCACAAACGCAGTGTTGCCGATGGAACGGAACAGATCGTTGGATTTGAGGATATGGCTGTACGCCTGGGTAGTAAAGCCCACAGGATAGAACGTCACCTCAGCGCGGAGCACCGCATACTGATCACTCAGCGAAATGGAAACCATATTGAGGATGGGATAGAGGAACATACAGGTGAGCAAAAACATCAGAACGATGTTGAACACCGAAAAAATCTTTTCCCCCGTGGAACGGCGAATGAAATCGCCTTCGTAGCGGGACTTGCGCTTCACTGTTGCTTGCGCCATCATTCACTGCTCCTTTCGTTAGAATAGCGAGGTTTCAGAAACCTTCTTGCTGACAAAGTTGGCGGTGACCACCAGGATCACGCTGATCACGGAGTTGAACAGGCCGGCCGCCGAGGCGTAGCCGTATTTGCCGTTGACCATGGCCGTCTTGTATACAAACGTGGGCAACATCTCGGATACCGAGAGGTTGAGGTTGTTTTGCAACAGGAAGACCTTTTCGAAGTTGACGCTCAGCATGCGGCCAATCTGCATGATTAGCAGCAGAATAAACGTGGTGGACAGTCCGGGCAGCGTGACGTGCAGCGTTTGCTTCCAGCGGCTGGCGCCGTCAATGCGTGCGGCCTCGTACAAGGTATGATCGATCCCGGCCAGCGCCGCCACATAGATGATCGCCTCCCAGCCCACAGATTGCCAAAAGCCCGATATAACGTTGATGGCCACAAAGTATTTGGGGGAGCTGAGGTAGTCTATCGGGGTATACCCCATTGACCGCATCAGCTTGGATAGGGAGCCAATGCTGGGAGAAATCAGCGTGGTGATGATGGACACCAGCACGACGGTGGACACAAAGTGCGGCAGATAAGACACCGTCTGCACGATCTTTTTGTAGGATTTGCTGCGCAGCTCGTTAAGCAGAACGGCAAAAATCAGCGGTGCCGGGAACAGCAATATCAACGCGCTGAAGTTAAGCGTCAGGGTGTTGACGATGTAGGTGATCAAATCCGGATTGGTGAACAGGCGTTCAAAGTTGTCCCAGCCCACATACTTGGAACCCGAAAATCCCAGACGCAGCTTATAATCGTAGAACGACGTGCGTAAAAACCACAAGGGCATGTACTTAACCAGAATGAGGTATGCCACCACAGGCAATACCATCATGTATATATAACGGTTTCGCCAAATGTTATTGAGCACTTTGTTGCGGTGTTTCAAAGGCCGCAATGTGACAGGTTTGCTGATGTTCTTTACGCTCAAAGGCAGTTCTCCTTTCACCCAGAGCCAAAACGGCAAACACAAATTCAAACGCCTGTGTCCCGCACGTACCGCTCTTGCATAGTTTTAAACAAATCCGTTTCGGATGTTCTGGGATGAATTATACCATATCGATACATACCTGTCAAGTGCTCCGGTTCATGAATTTTATCGCACGTCACTAACTAGTACGCAAACTTGTGATCAATTGGAGGGTGATGCCGCAAAAACACCACGTTTTTGCGCGATTAGGACAAAATATTGCATAAATGCACAAGCATAGACAAGTGCTCCCAAGGCACTACAAACCATATTTTCCCGAATTTGTTCTTATAATTTATTCCTTTAATCCATATAATCTTTGCATTTGTTCGGTAAAAATGAACAAATACTTGCATCATCCATGATGTTTATACATATAAAAAAGAACAGGGGATGAAGCCCTGTTCTTTCTTGTTTGATGTGCTTTTACAGCGCCGCCAGTGACTTATAGGCACCCTTCAGCGCGGGATAGAGCGTGCGGTAGAAATCATATTGCTTCAGATACTGCGCCGCGTCTGCACCCGGGGACTGCGCGGTGCCATATTGAATCGCAGCGTCGCAGGCTTCGGGCACGCTGCTATACAGCCCTGCGCCCACGCCTGCCAGCAGCGCCACGCCCAGTGCCGGGCCTTCGCCCTTGACGGTCATGATGTCGCAGCCGTACAGATTCGCCAGCATTTCGCGCCACAAGGGGCTTCTGGAGCCGCCGCCGCACGCGGCCATGTGATCAATGCCCACACCCATTTCGTCAAACACAGAGATGCAATCCTTGAGGGAGTAGGACACGCCCTCCATCACAGCGCGCAGGAGATCCCTGCGCTGGTGCATGGCGGACAGGCCGATAAACGCGCCGCGGCAATCCGCATCCAGGTGCGGCGTGCGCTCGCCCATCAGGTAGGGCAGGTAAAACAGCCTGTTCGCGCCGATGGGGGACTGCGCGACTTCCGCGTTGATCAGATCATATGCGTCCACGCCCATCTGCCCGGCTGCCTGCATTTCGGCTGCGCAGAAATTGTCGCGGAACCATTTGAGCGACAGCCCCGCGCCCTGGGTGACGCCCATCACATGCCACGCGCCGGGCACGGCGCAGCAGAAGGTGTGGACGCGGCCGTTCGGGTCGATGGTCACGTTGTCGCTGTGCGCAAACACCACGCCGCTGGTGCCGATGGTGGTGAAGGCGCGTCCGTTTTTGACCACGCCCGTGCCCACGGCGGCAGCGGCATTGTCGCCCGCGCCGCCCACCACAAGGGTGCCCTCGGCAAGGCCGGTGATTTCGGCAGCTTTTTTGTCTACGGTACCCGTCACCTCGCAGGATTCGTACACCTTGCCAAGGAAAGATTTTTCAATGCCCAGCTTATCGAGCATTTCGTCCGACCATTTGCGCCCCGGCACGTCCAGCAGCTGCATACCGCTGGCGTCCGACACCTCAGTGGCGTATTCGCCGGTGAGCAGCAGGCGGATGTAATCCTTGGGCAGCAGGATGTGGCGCACTTTTTCGTAAATCTCGGGCTCGTGCTTCTTGACCCACATGATCTTGCCCGCTGTGAAGCCCGTCAGCGCCGGGTTGGCAGTGATATCGATCACGCGGCTGCGGCCGCCCATGGTTTCTTCAATCTCGGCGCATTCCACAGCAGTGCGCTGGTCACACCAGATGATGGCAGGCCGCAGCACATTGTTGGCCTTATCCAGCAGCGTCATGCCGTGCATCTGGCCGGAAAGGCCGATGCCCTTGATATCGTTCTTGTGGGCGCCACTCTTTTGCAGCACGGCGCGGATGCCATCCACCACGGCATCCCACCAGTCTGCAGGGTTTTGCTCCGCCCAGCCGTTTTTGGGCTGCGCCATGCCATACTCGCCGGTATAGCTGGCCACCGCCGTGCCGTCCTCCCGGAACAGCACGGTCTTGGTGCCGGAGGTGCCAATGTCAATTCCCAGTAAATAAGCCATTGCCTTCAACCCCCGTTATCCAAACATAATCTCGTTGAGGATGTTCTCCAAATACTCCTGGCGGCCGCTCTGGTTGGTGCTCACATCGCCCATACCCAACGCGTACTGCTCCAGCTCCTGGATGGAGGCGGTGCCATTCACGATCTTTTTGCCGATGCCATCCTGATAGGACGCATAGCGCTTTTGCACAAACCCGTCAATGCGGCCATCTTTTTGAATTTTATCCGCAATGCGAAGGCCCAGCGCAAAGCCGTCCATGCCCGCGATGTAGGCGTGGAAGATGTCTTCCTTCTCGTAGGAGCCGCGGCGCGTCTTGGCGTCAAAGTTAAGCCCGCCGTTGGTGAAGCCGCCGGCCTTGAGCACTTCCAGCATGCACAGCGCAGCCTCATAGATGTTGGTGGGGAACTGGTCGGTATCCCAGCCCAGCAGCAGGTCGCCCTGGTTGGCATCGATACTGCCAAAGGCGTTGTTGGCACGGGCGACGGCCAGCTCATGCTGGAAGGTGTGCTGCGCGAGGGTGGCATGGTTGGCTTCAATGTTCATTTTGAAGTCACCAGTCAGGTTGTACTTGCGCAGGAAGTTCATCACGGTCGCGACGTCGAAATCGTACTGGTGCTTGGTGGGTTCCTTCGGCTTGGGCTCGATATAGAAATCTCCCTTGAATCCAATAGACCGCGCATAGTCGCGCGCCATTGTCAAAAGCCGCGCCATGTTGTCCAATTCGAAGCCCATATCGGTGTTCAGCAGCGTTTCGTAGCCCTCGCGCCCGCCCCAGAACACATAGCCGTTGCCGCCCAGCTTGACGGTCAGCTCAATGGCTTTTTTGATCTGCGCCGCCGCAAAGGCAAACACATCGGCATTGGGCGCAGTGCCCGCGCCGTGCATATAGCGGGGGTTGGCAAAGCAGTTGGCGGTGCCCCACAGGAGCTTTTTTCCATACTGCGCCTGCAGCTGCAAAAGCAAATCGGCAATCACGTCAAGGCGCTCGTTGCTCTCTTTCAGGCTGCTGCCCTCGGGCGCGATGTCGCGGTCGTGGAAGCAATAATAATCGATGTCCAGTTTGTCCATCAGCTCAAAGGCGGCATACGCCTTTTGCCTGGCGTTTTCCATCACGCAATCCGCGTTATACACCTTGTCGTGCGTGCCCACGCCAAACATATCCGTGCCATCGCCGCACATGGTGTGCCAGTAGGACATCGCGAACTTCAGTTGCTCGCGCATGGTCTTGCCCGCGACTACCTCGTCGGGGTTATAGAAACGGAACGCCAGCGGATTGTCTGTCTTTTTGCCCTCAAATTTCACCTTGCCAATGCCCTTGTAGAATTCCATGGTTGTGTTCCTCCTTATTGTAGATGATAGCGTAACTTGATTTCGCTTTGGGTAAACCACTTGTCTTTTTCGGGGTTCGTGTCAAACAGCACCAACGCCAGCAGCGCTTTCATGGCCTGATAGCCCTGCAGATAGGGCTGCTGGCAGATCGTGGCCGCCACGCGCCCTGCTTGCACAAGCTCGCTGATATCCGGCGTGGCGTCCGATGTAATGATGCGCCGGGGGTTGATACCGCGCTCCTCGCATGCCTGCACGCCCGCCACCGCGCCTGCGGCGGCAAAGTATACGCAATCGTCGCTGTCCTGTAAGGCCGCTTGCACCACAGAAAAGCTCTGCGCGTCGTCGTCGTTGTTCTCTACCACCGTGATTTGCGCATCTGGCCAGACATTCTTCAGTGCTTCCTCAAACCCTGCCGCACGTTGCTGATGCCCAAGCAATGTCAGCGAGCCTACCACCACCAGCGCCCTGGGGGTGCTCTGGCACATCAGCGCCATCAATTGCCCTGCCGTTCGCCCCGCCATGGTGTCATTGCAGCCCACATACAATATGCGTTTGCAATGCTCCACATCGGTATTCACGGCGATCACCGGACAGCCTGCCATCGTCATTTCATCAATACGCCGTGCAATCATGGGGTGATTGACCGGGGTGATCAGCAGGCCGCGCAATTCTTCCAGGCCATCCAGCGCCTTCAATTGCTCCCCCGGCGCATAGCCGCGCAGCGGACGCACCAGCACCTCCAGAGGGAAGTCCGCATAATCCCGCACCGCGTCGTCCATGCCGCGCAGCACATCGTCAAAAAATGGATTGCCGGTGTTGTTGATCACTATGCCAATGCGGATGGGCGCTTTGGTGACCAGCGCCTTGCCCGCACGCGAAGGCGTATAATCTCGCGCGATGTCCAAAATGCGTTTGCGCGTCTCTTCGTTGACGCCGCCTCGCCCGTGCAGTACCCTGTCTACCGTGCCGCGGGACACCCCAGCCAGCTGCGCGATCTCTTTGGTGGTCATGTCCGGCCTCCGTTCATGTTGCCGTGCACGTGCACGCTATGCCAAATATACCATTCGCATGCCTGCTTGTCAAGGCGAAATAATCTTGCAAATTGTTTTAAAATATTGCACAAAATTTAAAACCTGTGTTATAATGATGCGACTAACTACAGGGGGGATACTTCCATGCATGACGTAATCATCATGGGTGCGGGCGTCATTGGGTGTGCCGTGGCGCAGAAGTTATCGCGCTACCAGCTTTCCGTTGCCGTGATCGACCGTGCACATGACGTGGCGGATGGGGCCAGCAAGGCCAACAGTGGCATTGTCCACGCGGGGTTTGATGCCAAGCCGGGTTCGCGCAAGGCGTATTTTAACGTCAAGGGCGCCAAAATGTACCCTGCATTGGCAAAGGAACTGGGCGTTCCCTATAAGAATATCGGCGCGCTGGTGGTAGGCTTTGAGGCCGAAGACCGCGAAACCCTGGAAAAACTGGTGCGGCAGGGCGAAGCGAACGGCGTGGACGGCTGCCGCATGGTAGAGCAGGCCGAGCTTCGTCAAATGGAGCCAAACATCAATCCGCAGGCGATGTTTGCCCTGTATGCGCCCACCAGCGCGGTGGTTAGCCCCTACGAAATGACCCTTGCCCTCGCCTATCACGCCGCCGATAACGGCGCGCAGTTTATGCTGGATACAGAGGTCAAAAACGTTTCCTGCGATAATGGCATCTGGCATGTGTGCACCGATCAGGGCGAGTATACCGCGCGTGCGATCGTCAACTGCCTGGGCGTTGGCGCAGACGATATCCACAACCAGATTTCCGATCACAAAATGAACATCATCGCGCGCCGGGGCGAGTATTATTTGCTCGACCACAGCGCTGTGCTGCCCTTTACCCGCACCATGTTCCAGGTGCCTACCAAGATGGGCAAGGGCGTACTGGTCAGCCCCACCGCGCACGGCAACCTGCTGCTGGGCCCTTCCGCGGATGATATCGAAGACGATTTTGATACCGCCACCACCCGCAAAGGGCTGGATTTTGTTTTGGAAAAGTGCAAGCTGACCTGGCCGACCGCCGCCACGCGCACTGTGATCACCACCTTCTCCGGCATCCGTGCGCACGATAAGGGTGATGATTTCATCATCGGCACTGTACCCGGCGCGGCAGCGGGCGCATTTGAAGCCGCAGGCATCGAAAGCCCCGGCCTGTCCGCCGCTCCCGCCATTGGCGAAGAGCTGGGTGATCAAGTGGCTGCGTTCCTCGATGCTGCACAAAAGCCCTCTATCACGCCCCCTGTCAAGCTATTGCCGCCCTTTAGCGGCATGAGCACCCCGGAGCGTGCCGCCGCCTATCAGCAAGACCCGCATTACGGCCGCATCGTGTGCCGCTGCGAGGAAGTGACAGAGGCTGAGATCCGCGACGCCATCCGCCGTCCCCTCCCCGCCCGCAGCCTGGACGCAGTGAAGCGCCGCACCCGCGCGGGTATGGGGCGCTGCCAGGGCGGCTTCTGCAGCCCCCGCGTGCTGGAAATTTTGTGTGAAGAGCTTCACATCCCCCCCACCGCCGTCACCAAATGCGGCGGCAACAGCATGTTACTTGTGGGCACCATCGCAGAAATTGCCAAGGAGGGACAGGCCGATGTCTGAACAACATATTTCTGTTGATATCCTGATCATCGGCGCAGGCCCTGCGGGCCTTGCCGCCGCCATCGCTGCCAAGAAGGCGGGCATTGACAGCCTGATCGTCCTCGAGCGCGAGGAGTATGCCGGCGGCATCCTGCGCCAGTGCATCCATAACGGCTTTGGCCTGCACCGTTTTAAGGAAGAACTGACCGGCCCCGAATACGCCAAACGCGATGTGGATACCGCCGAAGAAATGAATATCGACGTGCGTACCGGCGTCACCGTGCTCTCCGTCTCCCCCGATAAGCTGGTCACCGCAGTCAGCCGCGAGCAGGGCATTCAGGTCTTTGCCGCCAAGGCGGTCATCCTCGCCATGGGCTGCCGCGAGCGCCCGCGCGGCGCACTCGCCATCCCCGGCACCCGCTGCGCCGGGATCTACAGCGCGGGCACTGCGCAAAAGTTTGTCAACCTGGAGGGCTTTATGCCCGGCCGCAAGGTAGTGATCCTGGGCAGCGGCGATATCGGCCTTATCATGGCGCGCCGCATGACGCTGCAGGGCGCAAAAGTCCTCGCCTGCGTAGAGCTGATGCCCTATTCCAGCGGCCTCAACCGCAATATCGTGCAGTGCTTGCAGGACTATGATATCCCGCTCTACCTCTCCCACACCGTGATCGACATCCACGGCAAGGAACGCCTCACCGGCGTCACCGTCGCCAAGGTGGACGACAACCGCCGCCCCATCCCCGGCTCCGAAATTGAGTTTGACTGCGACACGCTGCTGCTCTCCGTGGGCCTGATCCCCGAAAACGAGCTGAGCGTGGGCGCGGGCGTGAAGCTTGACAACGTGACCAGCGGCGCAGTGGTGGATGATACTTTCCAAACCAATATTCCCGGCGTATTTGCCTGCGGCAACGTCCTGCATGTGCATGACCTGGTCGACCATGTCAGTAGCGAAAGCTTCCGTGCCGGTGAGGCCGCCGCGCAGTTCGTAAAAGGCGCGCCCGCCACCGGGCATACCCTTTCCGTGCGCGATGGCAAGGGCGTGCGCGGCGTTGTGCCCCAGACCATCCGCCTAAAGGATGCCCCTCGCGCCGTGGACGTCATGTTCCGCCCCGACCGCGTGTACCGCGACCATTACCTCACCGTCCGCGTGGATGGCAAGCCTGTCTCGAGTATCAAAAAGATCATCCTCACCCCCGGCGAAATGGTGGTGCAGACATTGAGCGAGAAACTGCTGGCAAGTCTGGGCGATGCACAAGAGATCGTGATGTCTATCGATGAAGTGAAGCAGGGGTAAGAGGGATACGCGGGGGCTACTCGCCCCCGAACCCCTCGGCAGGGAGTGAGGACTCCCTGCACCCCCATTTAGGTATCGCGCCAAGATGCTTGAGAGCATGCACGGGAGAGGTGCAGTTGGGTTACCCTTGGGTACCAAACAACACCCCCTATTGGTTGCACGGGTTCCTTACGTTATTATTGTGTGCATGCGCCGTGTGTGCACGGCGGTTTCCCTGCCTGAGCAGGAAAAAAGAAGAAGGCTGCTTTAGCAAAGGAATGCTTGCATTCCATTCGCCTAAAGCAGCCTTCTTTGTACATGCACAAAATCGCTCAACTATCATCGAAGGGTACAAAGACCGAGGTGCAGGAGACTGGTCCCCTGCCGGGGTCTGGGGCAAGCAGCCCCAGCGTTCCCTCCCACCTTACTCCACCGCGACAATCAGCCCATCCTTCGTCAACACAGCATCCTTCTGGTAAATCCGCAGCTTCATAGCTTCGCCCTCGCGCAAACGCAGCAGCGTTTGATCTCGCAGCATTTTCACTTCGATCATGCGCCCCTGCCAGGCCAGGGTGAAGGAAAGGCTCTTCCAGCGCGCAGGCAGGCGCGGCGCAAAGGAGATCACATCGCCATCGCTGCGCAGCCCAGCAAAGCCATACACGATGTTCATCCACGCCATCGCAATGGAGGTGGTGTGCAGGCCCTCGCGCGTGTTGCGGTTGTAGTCGTCCAGGTCCAGCCGGGTGGCGTAGCCAAAGAAATTGGTCGCCTCCTCCATGCGGCCAAGCTCTGCTGCCATGATGGAATGAATGGCTGGGGAGAGCGAGGACTCGTGGATGGTGCGCGGCTCGTAAAACTCATAATTGAGGCGCTTGACCTCGCTTGAGAAGGACGAGTTGTACAAATACAGGAACATCAGCACATCCGGCTGCTTGATCATATCAGAGCGGTAGATGCGGTCGTACGACCAATGGTTGTACAGGGGGAACTCGGTGACAGGAATGGCGTGAATATCGGTATGCGGCAGATCGAAGTATCCGTCGTGCTGCTCGATCAGGCCCTCTGATGTTTGTGGCAGTGCCATATGCGCGGCAACCTCCTGCCAGTGCAGGATTTCCTCGTCCGTCAATGCCGTCATTTGGGTCAGTGTATGATACATTTCGGGCTTTGCTGCTTTGAGCTCGGCCAATGCTTCGATGGCATATTCCAGGGAACGCTTGCCCATATAGTTGGTGTAGGCGTTGTTGTTGACCATCATGTGGAACTCGTCCGGCCCCATCACGCCATAATAGCCGTACTCGCCGGTGTGCGGGTTTTGCCCCACACGGCTGACCAGGAACCGCGCGATCTGCAGCAGCATCTCCGCGCCAAAGTCCCATAGAAATGCTTTGTCGCCCGTCACGCGCACATAATGCCAGATGCCATAGGCCACGGCGGTGCTGGGCTGGAACTGCAGGCTGGCATGCTGCCACAGGTTGCACGCCTCATCGCCGTTGAGGGTGGCAATGGGATAGCACGCACCCTTACAGTCCAGCATCTTGGCTCGCTCTATCGCCTGGGGCAAGGTGTTATAACGGAAGGTCAGCAGCCGCTTGGCCGCCTTGGGATTGGTGAACAGATAATAGGGCAGGCAACAGGCCTCGGTATCCCAGAAGGCATGGCCGTTGTAGGCTTCGCCCGTCAGGCCCTTTGCACCAATGTTGTGGCGGACGCTGCCGCCGTTATACGTTTGCGCCATTTGGAAGCTGCAGAAGCGAATGCCCTGCTGCTCTTCGGCCACGGCATCGGCGTCCAGCGCGCCGGACGGCTCGATCACCACATCGCAAAGCCGCCAATGCTCCGCCCAGTAGGCCGCTTGCACTGCTAAGGCCTCATCGAAGGGCACCACTTGCCGCAGCGCGGATAACCCCAATTGCCAGAGCGCTTCGCCCTCGCTGCCGTCAAAAAGAATGACGGATTGCTGATCGACAGCGCAAGATGTTCCTTGCGTGAGGGAAAGCGTTGCCTCTACCCACGCTGCCTTATCGGTCTGCTTGGACGTGCCGGGACAGCTCACCTGTGTGGCTGCGAATACTTCTTGCGCGGAGCCGGATGTGCGGCACTGCACGGCGCAAAACGCGTCGTTCGCCTCAACGCGGCCCTCGTGCCAAAAGCACGCACGCCGCCCCTCGTGCATCACATCAAAGGTGACGCCAAGGGCCACTTCGGCCGTGCCGGAGAAGTTCAAAGGCTCAAAGATGATGCGGCGGTAAGCGCGCTCGCCATGCTCCATATCAAGGAAGCGCAGGAAGGTGAGCCGCAACGCCTTGCCGGATTTTAGGTGCCACACAAAGCGGCGCTGCAGCGTGCCGGCGCGCATGTCCAGCTCTCTGGTAAAATCGTCAAAGGCCGATTTGCCAAGGTCCAGCACTTCGCCGTCCACAGCAATTTTCGTATACAGCCAGTCCGCCGCCGGGATCATAAAGTGCGTCTTGTCCACAATGCCGCGGTACGACCTTGGCAGGTCTTCCAATTCGTACACGCCATTGACATACGCGCCGCGCAGGCTATCCACGCCGCCGCCCTCGTCGAAGTACCCGCGAACGCCGAGGTTTTCGTTGGAAAGCGCAAAAACAGACTCGCTCACACGCGCAAAGGCCGGATCGAAGCCATGCTCAATCACCTTCCAAGGGTCGGTCAGAAAATACTTGTTAGCTGCTTTAGACATGTCAAATCCCCTTCGTAATGCAATTCATCAACCCTTGATACCCGTGCTCACGACGTTGTCCGTCAACTGTTTTTGGAAAATGAAGAACAGCAGGATCGGCGGAATCATCGAGAACACCACGGCACGCAGCAAGTTGGTATAGTTGACGGCCTGTTGGCTGCTATACAGGAACAGCCGGACCATAACGGTCTGCCATTCGCTTTGCCCGAGTACCAGATACGGCAACAGGAAATCGCTCCACGCACCGTTGACTGCAAAGATGGTGACGACCACGCAGATGGGCATAGAGAGGGGCAGCACGATCTTATAGAAGGTTTGAAGCTGCGAGCAGCCATCGATCTGTCCTGCTTCAATGAGTGAAGAAGGGATCGACTCGAAAAACTGACGAAAAAGGACAACATAGAAGGCGTTTGCGCCGGCCGCCAGCCACAGCGGCGTAAAGAACCCGCCAAGCCCCAGGCTTTGGATGTTCATATACAGCGGCACCAAGCTGATGGTGGCCGGAATGAGCATTGAAAACATCACCAGATTACTGATGATTTTGTAGCCCTTGGGCTTGAGGATGGCCAGGCCATAGGCCAATAGCCCGTTAAACACCAGCGCGCAGACCACGCTGCCCGCGATGGAGTAGATGGAATTCAAATAGTTGCGCGTGATGTTCAGCTGATCCCATGTGGTGGCATACACCGAGAAATCAAATGCTGCGGGCAGGATGGCAGGAACATTCATATACTCATTGATGTCCTTGAAGCCCGCCATCAGCACCCAGAAGACCGGGAACAATGAGACGAGCACCATCAGAATACACACCGCATACACCAGCACAAGCCCGATCCTGACGCTGGTTGATTTGCTGTCAAAATCGCGGATGATCCCTGTGCGGTTGGAGGGAGCCGTCGGTTTTTTCGTTTTCATTCTCTATCCCTCCTTAATCCCACTGCGTTTTGCGCTTGTTCACAAAGGAATACAGCGCGGTGAACACCAGCAGAATCGCCGTAATAATCACAGCCACAGCGGATGCGCGGCCAAAGTCCATGGTGCCGCCAAAGGCGTAGCGCCACATCAACAGCATCAGCGACAGGGACGCGTTGTCCGGGCCGCCCTTTGTGAGTACCATCGGTTCATACATGATCTGAAAGATCGATATGATCTGCAAAATCAGCATGGTGCTGCCCAGGTTGAAGATCGCGGGCATGGTGATATGCCGCACGCGCTTCAAAATGCCCGCGCCATCAATGGTGGCAGCCTCATATAATTCCGGGTTGATGCCGGAAAGCCCGGCCATGTAAATCAGCGCGGTAGAGCCTGCGCCCTTCCACGTGGCCGTCAGCACTATGATGGGGATGACCAGATTGGCCTCGGTAAGGAAGGTTTGGTTGCCAATGCCCAGCTTGCTGAGCAGGATGTTGATGACGCCCGTGGCGTTAGCGGAGAAGAATGCGGACCACAAAAGCACCACTGCAAGCCCCGGCAGAATGTTGGGGATATAGACGGCGGTGCGGAAAAAGCCTTTGCCGCGTGTCGTTTCCCCAATGAGCAGCGCCATAAAGATGGGCACCATGAATCCGATGAGCAGCGACCAGATTGTGTAGGAAAAGGTGTTTGCCAGTGCCTGGTGGAATTCGTCGCGCTTAAAAATGCTGATGAAATTGTCGAACCCTACAAACTTCACAAGCTCAATATTCTTTGTCTTATACAAGCTCATGCGTACACTTTGCAGTAGAGGTGACCATAAAAAAAACGCGAATAGCGCGATGCTGGGTAGCATAATCAGCCAACTCATGATCTGTTGCTTCCGTTTTCCCATCAATTCCACATCCTGTCATCCTATAATTCCGGCAGCGCAGGCTATACGGCCCACGCTGCCGGAGATCAGCCATTTAATTGATTTCGTCGTCCAGATACTCCTGGAATCTTTCCTGAGCCTGCTGCAGTGCCTTGAGCACGTCAGCGTTCTCGCGAGTGATCAGGCGCTGGATGACGGAGGTGAGCTCGCGGTAAAGCTGCTGTGCGAATACCGGCTCTTCGCCGCGAAGCGTGATGGAGCCATTGGTGAAGGAATCATAAAAATCCTGGTACAGGCGCATATCGACATTGGAGTATTCCTCGGCGATCTCGCGCTGCATGGTGATGTATTCTTCGTCGTTCCAGGCGGGGATGGGAGGCAGGACGGGGGCGCCGCGCTCACGCTTGGCAATGGCGCCAGCACGCATACCGGCCACAGAATCTTCCGTCACATAGGGCAGCATGCCAATGATTTTGAGGAACGCCAGGCAGGCAACCGCCTGATCGGTGGTGGTGTTGGGCGCAAACATGAAGCAGGTGCCGCCGCTGAGGGCATAGGAACCGTTGGGGCCAGAGGGGAAGGGAATGAGCGCAAACTTGTCAACCGCCAGGCCACGGCCGGCAGTGGGCTCGGCAACGCAGTCGTCCGCAGCGAAGTTCATCGCGGCAGCGCCGGTGCCCAGCGCTGAGTGAGAGCTCGCCCAGTCGGTGGTGGTGGCATCAGCATTGAGGATGTCGTATTCCCACTTCAGGGAGCGGATGTAGGTCATGGCTTCGATGCATGCATCCGAGGTGAAGTTGGCAATCCAGCGGCCATCTTCGTCCTGATATTCGAGGGCGTTCTCGCCCACCGCGCCAAAGTTCCACGCAATGTTGGTGAACAGCCAGCCGCCGTAGGTTTCACTGGCGGGGAACACAAGACCGGCCTTGCCCGTCTTTTCCTTGATGATCTTGCCGTATTCCGCCACTTCCTGAAGGGTGGTGGGCACCATGGGCAGCCCGTCTTCGGTCATAAGGCCGGCTTCTTCAAACAGGTTGATGTTGATGTGCATGCCCAGCACATAGCCGTCACGGGGCAAGCCATAAATGCGGCCATTTTCATCGCCCAGCATGGCGAGATAGCTGGGGCTGAATTGCTCCAGCAGGCCAAACTGCTCTAAAGCGTCCGTCACATCGGCCACGAGGTTCTGGCTGATGAGCAGCGGCGGGTCGGTAAAGGGGGGCTGGAAGAGGGTGTGTGCCGTGCCGCCACGCGCCATGGGCAGGTAGTTGGCCAGCGTGTAGGAGAAGTAATCGGGAACGATTTTGACGTTGGGGTATTGCGCGTTCATGATGGCCTTATAGTCTTCAAACAATGCCAATTCTGCCGCAGGGGCGGTGTCTGGTGGCCAGTTGCCAAGCACGATGGTACACGTAAGATCCGCATCGACAACTTCTGTCCGCGCGTACGCGAAGCTCATCGAGGTCGTCAGAAGGATGCACAGCGCGGTGAGCATTGCGAGTAGCCGGATGTACTTTTTCATGATAATCCCCTTTCTAAAACCCTTATTCGGAAACTAGTTTAGCGGTAAACTTGTTTTCATTCTACCTGAGCTTTCCTCATTTGTCAAGCCCCTTTCACCGGATACGGCGGATTATTCTGTTGGCCTATTCTGTTATACTAATGAAAAATATTATTGCGTCCAAAGCAGCAAGAGATTTTGCTAGCCGGAAAGGAGCCGCGGTGACAGCGTAGTAGCGCTACGTCTAACCGCGCGCGACACTGCCGGATGGCTAAAGATCCGCTGCGACGACGCAATATTGTTTTGAATTAGTATTAGCTTGTGTGCGTGCACCGTGCGAGCACGGCGGTTCACCGGCCTTAGCCGGAGAACAGAAGAAGCCGTTTTAGGCGAGGAAATGCTTGCATTCCACTCAACTAAAACGGCCTTCTTCGTACACGCGCACAATCACACAAGAATCATCAAAGGATACAGGAGTGAGGTGCAGGAGACTGGTCTCCTGCCTGGGCGTCTAAGGGCGAGGAGCCCTCAGCGTTCCCCCTCCCCTACCTACCTCCCGTATGCCATCACAACCTCGGTTTCTTCAACCGCCTTGGCGATCAGCTCGTCAGCGTTTGTGATGGCCGCTTCGCCAAGAACCACCTTACCAAGGGGCGGGCGCGTGGCGGGATGGCGCGGGGTGAAGACGGTGCAGCAGTCCTCATAGGGCAAAGAAGAAGTCTCGTAAGTGCCAATGCGCTGTGCATAATTGATGATCTCAATCTTATCAAAGCCCACCACAGGGCGAAAAACGGGCATATCCACAACGGCGTTGGTGCAATTCAGCGCCTCCATGGTCTGGCTGGCGACCTGGCCGATGGATTCGCCGGTGATCAGCGCCTTCGCGCCCTCGTTATTGGCAATGATCTCAGCAATGCGCATCATAAAGCGGCGCATGATGAGGGTGGTATATTCCTCGGGGCATTTTTCGTGGATGTCCATTTGAATCTGGGTGAAGGGCACCACATGCACGCGGATGCCGCCGCAGTACTGCGCCAGAATACGCGCGAGATCGAGCACCTTTTCCTTGGCGCGCTCGCTGGTGTAGGGGAAGGAATAAAAGTGCACGGCGCACAGCTGCACGCCGCGTTTGGCAATCATATACCCGGCCACAGGGCTGTCAATGCCGCCGGAGAGCAGCAGCGCAGCCTTGCCATTGGTGCCAATGGGCATGCCACCCACGGCGGGGATGACCTGCGCATAGAGGTAGGCATGATCGCGAATTTCGACGGACAGCACATGTTCGGGATGATGCACATCGACGGTGAGCTGCGGGCTGTGCTCCAAAACATAACCGCCCACCTGCTCGTTGATGGCAGGAGAATTGAGGAAATACTGCTTATCCGAGCGGCGCGCCTCCACCTTAAAGGTGCCCTTCAGCGGCTGCATCAGCTCCACAGCCTTTTGCTGGATGGCGGCAAAATCGGCCTTGTCCATCTCCACGGCGGGGCACACGGAGTGCACGCCGAAGATTTTGGTCACGCGGCCAATGCACAGCTCCATATCCTCTACACCGCTCACAAAAATACGGGAGTCGTTCATCCAGACGGTGCCGCCCAGATCACGCACCGCTTTTTTGATGTGATCCACCAGCGCACGGATAAAATAGGGGCGGTTCAGCCCCTTTAAGTATATTTCGCCATAGCGTACCAGCAGTAAGTTTCTCATGGAATGCTCAGTCCTTATCTTCTTTGATAGCGTGCCAGCACGGCATAATGCCGTGCGACCGCAGCAATCACCTGATCGATTTCTTCCGCCGTGTTATCTGGGCACAGGCTGAAGCGCAGCGCGCTTTCCACGCGTTTTGCTGCGCAGCCCATAGCGCGAAGCGTAACGCTCCCCTTGCTTTTGTGCGATGCGCAGGCGGAGCCGATACCCACATAGATGCCTTCTGCCTCCAAGGCATGCAGCATGGTTTCGCTGCGTACCGGTGGAAGTGAAATATTGAGGATATGCGGGGCGCTTCGCAGATCGTCCGGTGATAGGCCATTGAGCTGCGCACCTGGCACAGCGTTCAGGATGCCCTGATACAGCTGCGCTTTCAAAACGCCCATATCATGTGCGGGATAGGTTTGGACAGCGGCATGCAGCGCGGCAATGCCCGGAGTGTTCTCAGTGCCGGAGCGGATATTCTGTTCCTGCCCGCCACCCAGCTGCAGCGGCAGCACCCGGCAGCGCTTTGATAACACCAGTGCACCAATGCCCTTTACCGCATGAATTTTATGGCCGGATAGCGCGTAGCTGTCAATATGCAGCGCATCCATCTGCACGGGCACGCGCAGGAACCCCTGCACCCCATCCACATGCATGAGTGCCCACGGCGCTTTCGCATCGCGCAAGGCCGCGATGTCCGCCAGCGGCTGAATGACGCCGGTCTCGTTATTGACCTGCATACAGCAAATCATGCGCACATTGGGGGTCAAAAGTGCTTGAAGCGCTTCCAAGTCCACCAGCCCCTCGGGGTTGTAGGGGATTTCCAGCGCCTCAAACCCGGCAGCACCCAGGCATGCTTCCCGCACAGCAGGATGCTCGCCTGCGGAAAACAGCACGCGCCCGCCGCCATGCAGCGCCTTCAATTGCCCGAGGATCGCCAGATTATTGGCCTCTGTGCCGCCGGAGGTGAATACCACCCGCGCGTTCTTTGCGCCCACGACACGCAAAACGCCCTCGCGGCAGGCGGTCATTTTCTTTTCCGCCGCCAACGCGGGCGCGTATAATGCGGAAGGGTTAAAGTACCCCTCCTCCATGCAGGCGCAAAGCGCGCGCGCCGCAGCGGCGCTCACCTTGGTGGTGGCGCTGTTATCCAGATAAAGCATCAGTTGGTTGGATATACGCCCTGACCCAGGCTGCGGCGGATCAGCGTCAGCATTTCATCGCTGGGCTCCATGATAATCATGCGCTTTTTGCCGTCTTTAACAAAATACAGATACACCAGATTGGCCTCGCGGTTGAGGAACCAATTGGTGGTCTTGATGCCGGGCATGGTGATATAGCGCTGGAAGCTGCCGGAGGACACCAGGCCGCACGCTTCGAGATTGCGCACATTCATGGTGCCAAGGCCCTTGCGCTTTTTGTTGTTGTACACCTGCGCAAAATCCAGCGTGCCGTTGGTGAAGGTATACTCGTACTCGGTTTTCAGCTGATCCTTGCGCAGGTACAAAAGCACCGCGCCGCCGCCCATCAGCAGGGTAGCCACAATATATACGATTACCGATGTATCAAACCCCACCTGTGCAATGGCGCTAAAAATCACGTTGAACAGCATCACGGCAATCAGTGCCATGATGACCATGGAAATATTGGCCAACACGTATAGTACGTTCTGAAAGCCTTGTTTTTGTTTGGTGACGACTTCTTCCATAAATTGATCCATTGTGCATCTCCTCCGTTTATGCCATTATCAGCACCATGATCGTGCCTACCACCACACCGCCCACGACCTCCAGCGGCGAATGCCCCACCAGCTCTTTAAACCGCTCCTCGGTGATGGGCTGCCCTTCAATGAGCACCTCACGCAGGATGCGGTTGAGCACTGCGCCCTGCTTGCCCGTTTCGGCGCGCACGCCCATCGCGTCATACACCACCACCGCCATCAACGCAAAGGCCAAGGCAAACAGCGTGGTATTGAATCCCTCGTGCAGCCCCACCATCAGCATCAGCGAAAACACAAAGGCCGTGTGCGCGCTGGGCATGCCGCCCATGCCAAAGCAGCGGCGCCAATCCAGCTTGCGCTCCATGCGCCAGGTGATCAAAACCTTAATGGCCTGCGCCACGCACCAGCTGAGCACGGCGCATGTAAGCACGCGGTTGCCAAACAATTCACTCACAAAATCCATCACATATCATCCGCCTGTCTATTGTACGCGAGAAACCATCAAAAGCGCAAGGGTTTTCAAAAATTCTGCGCGCTCATTAAAGCTTTGGATCGCATCTATCGCTCCTTGTATCAGGGCAGCGGCATCTTTCTCCGATTGCTCTGCCCCCACCACTGCCGGCCAGGTCAGTTTGCCCGCCTGCACATCCTTGCCGGTATGCTTGCCCAGCAGCCCCTCATCCCCCATCAGGTCCAGCAGATCATCCACGATCTGGAACGCGACGCCCAGCTTCTGGCCGTAATCCCTGCCCGCTTGTACCTGTTCGTCCGATGCTCCGGCCAGTACCAGCCCTGCCACAACCGGCGCAGTGATCATCTGTGCGGTCTTGTTCTCGTGGATATAACGCACCATGTCCGCGTTGGGGGTGGTGCCCTCCAAAGTAACATCCATCACCTGGCCCGCAATCATGCCCGTCACGCCCGCGGCATCTGCAATGATGCGCAGTGCCTTCAGCGCATGCGGATGCCGCTGGCGCGCCATGTGCTCATAGGCGAAGTTCAAAAGCCCGTCGCCCGCCAGGATCGCCATGGCCTCGCCATACACCACGTGATTGGTGGGCTGGCCGCGGCGCAGCGTATCGTTGTCCAGTGCTGGCAGATCATCGTGCACCAGTGAGTAGGCATGGATCATCTCCACCGCCAGCGCGAAGGGCAGCGCAGCCTTGATATCGCCGCCCACCATATCGCACGCCGCCAATAGCAGCACCGGGCGAAGCCGCTTGCCCGGCAGCAACAGGCTATAGCGCATGGCGCTTTGCAGCACCTCCGGCACCCCGGCAAACGAAAGGGCGTTCAGCCCTTCTTCCACCAGCAGCCGATAGCGCTCCATCTGGGCCTGATAGATCATGGCGCGTCCTCCATGGGCACGGGCTTGCCGTTCACCAGCTCCTGCATGCGTTTTTGCGCGGCATCCAGCTCCTTGGTCAATCCCGCTGCCAGCGCCATCCCCTGCTCGTAGGAGGCGAGGGATTCTTGCAGCGTCAGGCCGCCCTGCTCCATCTTTTGCACCAGCGCTTCCAGCTGCGCCAGGTTCTCTTCAAACGAAACACCCTTCTTAGGCAAAGGGATTGCCTCCTTCCACATGCAAGGTCTGCACCTGCACTCTGCCGTCTTGTAGTAACAATGTCATCTTTTCCGAAACATCCTGCACGGAGGTGACGGGCTTGTCCCCCGCCATCACCACGGCATAGCCGCGCGATAATTGATGCATCGGCCCCAGCGCGTTCAGCTTGCCGAAGGCCAGCTGCGTCTGTTTTTCCAGCGCGGCGAGGTGCTTTTGCATCTGCTCCTGCAGCCGCGCCGTCAACAGCCTGGCCGTGCTTTGCATATCCAGCAGCCGGTTTTGCGGGTGCATATCCTGCAAGCGCCTCTCCCGCCGCATCAGCGCCTGGCGCCGCGTGAGGATCGCAGTATCCCCCAGCAAAAACAGCTTGCGCTGCAGCTCGTACACCGTGCTTTGCAGCACGTCCTTCTCCGGCACGGCCAGCTCTGCCGCGTTGGAGGGGGTGGCCGCACGCACGTCTGCGGCATAGTCCGCCAAGGTGGTGTCGGTTTCGTGCCCCACGGCGGAAATCACCGGCACCGGGCACGCGGCGATGGTGCGCACCACAATTTCTTCATTAAACGCCCACAGGTCTTCCATGGAGCCGCCGCCGCGTCCCACGATGATCACATCCACCTGCGGCAGCGCCGCCAGCTCGCAAATACCCGCTGCGATATCCTGCGCCGCGCCATCGCCCTGCACCAGCGCGGGGCGGAGGATGAGCTGCACGGATTTGTTGCGCCGCTTGGTGACCATCTCAATATCGTGCACCACTGCGCCGCTCTTGGACGTGACAATGCCAATCGCACGCGGCAACAGCGGCAACGGGCGCTTTCGCGCCGCATCAAACAGCCCTTCCGCCAGCAGCTTTGCTTTCAGTTCTTCCAATTTTAAGAAAAGCTCGCCCACGCCGTCCTGCGCCATCTGATCAGTATAAAACTGATAGCTGCCGCTTTGCGTGTACAGACCGACTGTGCCTGTCAGCACCACGCGCATGCCGTCCCGCGGCACAAATTTGACGCGGGACGCGCTTTGGCGAAACATCGCGCACTGGATGCGCGCATCCTTGTCTTTGAGCGTGAAATACCAGTGCCCCGATGCGTACTGCTTGAACCCGCTGAGCTCCCCGCGCAGCTTAATATCGCGCAGCATCGGATCACCCGCGAGGGACTTTCGCACATACTCGTTCAGCTCGGTCACGCTCAGCGTCCACGCCATTTACGTTGCCTTCCTCTGCGCCGCGTCCACGGTGTTTTGCATCAGCATGCAGATGGTCATCTTGCCAACGCCGCCGGGCACGGGCGTGATG
>JAVBRU010000063.1:0-30291 GCA_031547595.1 Eubacteriales bacterium | reverse complement strand
CGTTAAAACAATAAGCATTATATGCAAGCAAATTCCCCTTTGGGGAGGGGTGTCGCGTAAGCGCCACTCCTCCCCAAAGGGGACTCTTTGAAAACCGCCACTTTTGCTAACCAAATGGTATTATGCTACAGGTTTTGCTTTTGCAACATTTTCATTTTTCCGGATTTTTATACTATTCTCAATCTAAAATGACGATAACATCGCGATAGATTTTTGTTCCTCGCTAAGATGAGGAAACGTAGCGTAGCTGCGCTACGTGGATGAATCGACGCGAGGGACACCGCGTGCGCTTGCGCACCGAGGCATGAGGACAGCGCTTGCACCGCCGCAGTGCCGAAGCCTGGCGGCAACGGCCTATCGGGCCATTGCCGATGGAGCGACGAAAAGATACGCGAGATTGAGGTATTTTAGGTTGAGATTAGGGCGTGTTTCAAAAGTCCGGGACGTGCAGCTTCGCGAGGATAAAGCGTCAGTTCAAGGCGGAAAACCGCTGGAATAGCACCGCTATTTCAAGGTTTGACAACGCAGAAATGGCGCTTCTAGCCTCCGAAGATGCATGGCATAGCTTTTGAAACACGCCCTAGTATTAATACATCCCGCCCATGCCGGGGTTGCCAGCGGGAGCTGCGGGTTCCGGCGCGGGAATATCGGTGACGAGCGACTCGGTGGTGAGCACCATGGCGGCCACGGAGGCGGCGTTTTGCAGGGCGCTGCGCACAACCTTGGTGGGGTCGATGATGCCGCGCTCAATCATATCCACATATTCACCCTTGAGGGCATCAAAGCCATAACCCTGCTTGCGGCTGCGGCGGATGTTTTCGATGATCACAGCGCCTTCGATGCCGGCGTTGGTCGCGATCTGGCGCATGGGGTCTTCCATGGCGCGCAGGATGATCTGGACGCCGGTCTTGGCATCGCCCGCATACTTGGTGAGCAGCTGCTGCACCTTGGTGCTGGCGTTGACCAGTGCGACGCCGCCACCGGGCACAATGCCTTCTTCCACACCGGCGCGGGTAGCGGCCAGGGCGTCTTCGATGCGCAGCTTGCGCTCTTTCATTTCGATCTCGGTGGCAGCGCCAACCTGGATAACGGCCACGCCGCCAGCCAGCTTCGCCAGGCGTTCCTGCAGCTTCTCACGGTCATAATCGCTGGTGGTTTCGGCGATCTGCGCTTTGATTTGCTGCACGCGGGCCTTGATTTCGTCCTTATCACCGGCGCCGTCCACGATGGTGGTGTTTTCTTTGTCCACTTTGATCTGGTGCGCCTGGCCCAGCATATCAACGGTGGTTTCCTTCAGCTCCAGGCCGAGTTCTTCGGTGATGACCTGGCCGCCGGTGAGGATGGCGATGTCGCGCAGCATTTCCTTGCGGCGGTCGCCAAAGCCGGGTGCTTTCACAGCAACGCAGGTGAAGGTGCCGCGCAGTTTGTTGAGTACCAATGTGGCCAGCGCTTCACCCTCTACGTCTTCGGCGATAATGAGGAGCTTGCGGCCGGACTGCACCACCTGCTCAAGCACGGGCAGGATTTCCTGGATGTTGCTGATCTTTTTGTCGGTGATCAGGATATAGGGATTCTCCAGCACCGCTTCCATTTTGTCGGAATCGGTGACCATATAAGCGGAAGCGTAGCCACGGTCAAACTGCATGCCCTCCACGGTGATCAGCTCGGTCTTCATGGTCTTGCTTTCTTCCACGGTGATCACGCCATCATTGCCCACTTTTTCCATGGCGTCGGAGATCAGCTGGCCGATGGTTTCGTCGCCTGCGGAAATGGAGGCAACCTGCGCAATGGCCTGCTTGCCGGTGATGGGGCGGGAGATTTCCTTCAGGCCATCCACGGCAGCTTCCACGGCGGCTTCGATGCCGCGCTTGAGCACCATGGGGTTGGCGCCGGCGGCCAGGTTCTTCAGGCCTTCGCGCACGATGGCCTGTGCCAGCAGGGTGGCGGTGGTGGTGCCGTCGCCAGCCACATCGTTGGTCTTGGTGGCCACTTCTTTGATCAGCTGCGCGCCCATGTTCTCGAACACGTCTTCCAGCTCGAGCTCTTTGGCAATGGTCACACCGTCCTTGGTGATGCGGGGCGCGCCATATTTTTTGTCCAGCACCACGTTGCGGCCCTTGGGGCCGAGGGTGATTTTCACGGTATCCGCCAGGGCATTGATGCCGTTTTCCAGCGAGCGGCGGGCGTCCTCGCCGTATTTAATCTGCTTTGCCATATGATTTCTGCCTCCCTTACTTATTCAACCACGGCCAGGATGTCACTCTGGCGCACGATGATCATTTCTTCGCCGTCCAGCTTGACTTCGGTGCCTGCGTACTTGCTATAGATAACTTTCTGACCGACTTCCACATGCATGGTGATCTCTTTGCCATCCACCATACCGCCGGGGCCAACAGCCAGCACCTGCGCCATCTGGGGCTTTTCCTTGGCAGAGCTGGTGAGCAGAATGCCGCTCTTGGTGGACTCTTCGCTCTCTACGTTTTTGATTACAACGCGGTCACCGAGTGGTTTCACGTTCATGGTATATCCTCCTTAAAAAATAGATTGTACGTCTTTCGGGTTGTTAGCACTCTTGCTTGTTGAGTGCTAAACCATCCTTGGCTAGTTTATCTCAAATCGCGCATACTTGCAAGCGCCAATTTTGCCGATGAACGCCAAATTTCACCTCAAGTGGCGTCTATCAGCCGATAATGCCAATAAATCGAATGATTTTGTAATTTATCTTTGATTTTCATTGATTTTTGAACTGATATAGCATGTTTGAGGCGTGCGTGGTATACTATACGCGTATAAATCCTCCGCCATGTGCAGAAAGTGTTTTTTCATGCTCGCAAACGATCTCCTTGCCTGGTACGATGCGCACAGGCGCACCTTGCCTTTTCGCGGCACAACAGATCCCTACCGCATCTGGGTCAGCGAAATTATGCTGCAGCAAACGCGCACCGAAACCGTGGGCGCGTATTTTACGCGCTTTATGCAGCGCTTCCCCACCGTGTTTGCCCTTGCCGCCGCGCCCCTGGAGGACGTGCTGAAAATGTGGGAGGGGCTGGGGTATTACAGCCGCGCGCGCAACCTCCACAAGGCCGCGGACATCCTGGCGGCAGAGTATAACGGTGTTTTCCCCGCCGATGTGGCTTTATTGCAACAGCTTCCCGGCGTGGGCGCATATACTGCCGCCGCCATCGCCAGCATCGCCTTTGATCTGCCTGCCCCTGCTATTGATGGCAACCTCACCCGCGTCATCAGCCGCGTGCGCGGCATCCGCGAGGATGTGGGCATGCCCTCCGTCAAGCGCCAATTGTCCGAGTATGCCAATCAGATGATGCCGGCCACCCGCTGTGGAGATTTCAATCAGGCCCTGATGGACATCGGCGCAACCATCTGCACCCCCGGCACCCCGGGCTGCGCTGCCTGCCCGCTTGTGGCACACTGTGATGCTTATGCTAAGGGCGATGCCGATATGCTGCCCATCAAGGCCGCTGCACAGCCGCCAAGGCCGGTGCAGGTCAGCGTGCTGCTTGTCACCTGCGGGGATCGCATCCTGATGCGCCAGCGCAAGGAAGCGCTGCTCAGCGGCCTGTGGGTGTATCTGTTATTAGAAGAAACGCCCTCTCGCGCCGCCATGGCCAAAGAGCTGAAGCGCCTTGGCATAACCGCCACTTATCAGCAGCCCCTTTGCGAAGCGCGCCATGTGTTCACCCACCGCATCTGGAACATGGCGCTGCACCATTATATTTCCGAAACGTGCACACCTCTGCCCGGCAGCCGCTGGGTGACCCTGGGCGAGATGGAAGCACTACCTTTGCCCACCGCCATGCGCGTTGCCAAACAATGCGCACGCGATTTACTATCCGAACGCAAGGAGCAGCCATGATGATTTTGCAGCTATTGCCCCAGGCCTTTTCCGTCTGCCAACTAGCACCCGATACAGCCGTCAATACCGCGCAGCCCTTCACCTTCACCGCGCGGACGGATACCGAATGGTCGCTCGTGTGCCCTACTGCGCAGGTGCCTTCCGTCCCGTTCAAGCAAGAGGACGGCTGGCGTGCCCTGCGCGTGCAGGGCAGTATGGAGTTCTCGCTGGTTGGCATCCTGGCCGGGATTTCCACCTGCCTGGCACAGGCGGGCGTGTCCATTTTTGCGATTTCCACCTTCGATACCGATTATGTGCTGCTGAAAGAGGCAAAGCTGGCAGCGGCGCTGGACGCGCTGAAAAACTGCGGGTATGCAGTAAAGTAACGCAACCTACTATCGCCAAATCAGCCAGATCAACACATACCCCACAGTGACCGCCACCAACGTAAAGGGCACGCTCATCTTCATAAAGGTTCCGGCGCTGACCTCATAGCCTTCCTTGCGCAGGATACCGAGCCCGGCGATATTAGCAGACGCGCCAATAGGCGTGAGATTGCCGCCAAGGGTAGCACCGGAGAGCAGACCAAAGTACAATAGATATGGCGATATGCCCATCATCTGTGCGATATTGGCCACAACGGGCAGCATAGTCGCCACATAAGGGATGTTGTCAATGAATGCGGACAGCAGCACAGACGACCAGACAATCAGGGTATACATCAAAAACACGTTGTCGTTGCTGATGCTGACAAACAGCTGGCTGATCTGGTCCACGACACCGGCGTGCGTGATCCCGCCGATCACGATAAACAGGCCGGAGAGCAAAAGCAGCGTAAAATAGTCGATTTCCTTAAGGGCGCGCACGGCAGACACGGCATCTTTTTTGATGAACACCCGGTGCAGAAGGCCAATGGCAAACAGCGCCACGCAGATCAGGCCATTGGTGATGCCGGGCTTGCTGCCCTCCGGGATAAAGGACGCCACAATCAGCAGCACAATGGTGCCCACCAGCAGCACTGTGGGGAAATAATCCTCTACTCCCTCGCGGCTATTGACCTTGATGGGCTGATTCTCTTTGCGCAGCATCCACAAGAGCACGAGGGTTGCGGCAATAGCGGCCACCTCAACGATCCAGAACATACCGATCTTGCCATCCAGGAAGAAAAATCCCAGGAAATCAATATGGGCCACGCCGCCGAGTAATATCGACGTGGTATCGCCCACCAGCGTGGCCGCGCCCTGCAGGTTGGACGATATGGCAATGGCAATAATGCTGGGCACGGGCGAAACTTTAAGCTTCCTGGCAATGCCCAGCGCCACAGGCGCGACCATCAGCACCGTCGCCACATTATCCACAAAAGCGGAGATAATGCCCGCAAACAGCGAAAGTGCCACAATCGTCCACTTCACGCTCGGCGTTTTTTCGATAATCATATCCGCGAGGCGCGCTGGCATGCGCGATTCGATGAACAGCGTGACAGTGCCCATCGTGCCCGCAATCATCAGGATAACGTTCCAGTCCACGGCATTAAGCACCATGCCGATGGGTAAAATGCCCAGTCCCACAAACAGCGCAGCGGAGATCAGCGCGGTGTAGGCGCGGTACCTGCCAAAGACGAGCAGGCCAATATAGGTGAGCGCGAATAGTACCAGGGCGATGGTAGTTGTGGTGGCAGGGTTCATGCTGATCACTCCTTGCGCATATTAATATGAAAGGCGGGTGTATCATATCACGGTGACAATGCAGAATCAAGACGAAAATTACGTGCATTTCTGCATGGCAATTGCTGTTTCTGTCACATTTGATATTGACATCGCCTGTAACGTGGGGTACAATGAACAGGATCGGCAAGAAGGTCGTTTGCCTCTCCGGCGGCTGTTTAAGGGCTTTGAGGGGGCGCAAACGCTTGAAGATGCTGTTTTCCAGATACACTCCTTCCTGTTTTTTGTTGCAGTAGGCGTTTGCCGCTTTACCATATAAGCACCCGTAGTGGGTGTGGAATGTGTGTTGGTTGTGATGCGCGCAGGTTTGTTTGCGTGCAGTATCGAGGGGATCAGCTAGCCGTGCGAAGTTTTTCGGACGGCTTTTCGATTGCAAAAATGATTGAAAGACTACAAGACGGAAGGGGGACTCATGCTTTGGAATGGCTATGGGCTGTATTGGCGGCATTGATATTCGGCTGCGCGGGTGCGTATGGCGGCTATCGGTATCGCAAGGATGTGGCAGAAAAGAAGATCGGCCGTACTGAGGAGTACGCTCAAAAATTGCTGGCGGATGCCAGCCGTCGGGCTGAAGAACAGAAAAAAGAAATGATCCTGGAAGCCAAGGAAAAAAATCTGCAGGAAAAAGACGAACTCGACAAAGAAATCCGCACCCGCCGTGCGGAAATCCAACGCTCCGAGCGCCGCATCATCCAGCGTGAAGAAACACTGGACAAAAAGATGGACAACCTCGAAAAGCGCGAGGAAGAACTCAACAAAAAGCAGGACCGCCTGCAGCGCCTGGAGGACGAGGCCGAGGAATACCGCGCCCGTCAATTCAAAGAATTAGAACGTATTGCCGCATTGACGCAGGATGAAGCACGCCAGCTGGTGATCGACCGCGTGCAGAAGGACGCTTTCCACGATGCCGCCGCCACGGTGCGTGATATCGAATCCCGTGCCAAGGAAGAGGGCGAAAAGAAAGCGCGCAACATCATCGCGCTCGCCATCCAGAAATGCGCGGCAGACCATGTGGCAGAGAGCACGGTATCCGTGATCAATCTGCCCAATGATGACATGAAGGGCCGCATCATCGGCCGTGAGGGCCGCAACATCCGCGCGCTGGAAACGGCGACTGGTGTCGACCTGATCATTGACGACACGCCCGAAGCCGTGATCGTATCCGCGTTTGACCCGGTTCGCCGCGAAATCGCGCGCCTGGCCATCGAAAAACTGATCATGGATGGCCGCATCCATCCCGCACGCATCGAAGAATGCGTGGAAAAGGCCAAAAAAGAAGTGGACAACCAGATCCGCGAAGCGGGCGAGCAGGCCGTGTTCGAAACCGGCCAGCATGGCATCCACCCCGAACTGGTCAAGCTGCTGGGCCGCATGAAATACCGCACCAGCTATGGCCAGAACGTGCTGAAGCACTCCATCGAAGTCTCTCACCTGGCGGGCCTGATGGCTGCCGAGCTTGGCGCCGATGTGGCGCTGGCCAAGCGCGCGGGCCTGCTGCACGATATCGGCAAGGCCGTTGACCACGAACAGGAAGGCACGCACGTGTCCCTCGGCGGCGAATTGGCCCGCAAGTATCACGAGAGCCCCGATGTGATCCACGCCATCCTGGCGCACCACAACGATGTGGAGCCGCAAACCGTGGAAGCCGTGCTGGTGCAGGCCGCCGACGCCATCAGCGCTGCGCGCCCCGGCGCACGCCGCGAATCGCTGGAGAACTACATCAAGCGCCTGGAGAAGCTCGAAGAAATTGCCAACTCCTTCACCGGCGTTGAAAAGTGCTTTGCCATCCAGTCCGGCCGCGAAGTGCGCATCATGGTGAAGCCCGAGGATGTGACCGACGAGGGCACGCGCGTGCTGGCCAAAGAAATCGCCAAACGTATCGAAAAAGAAATGGAATACCCCGGCCAAATCCGCGTGAACGTGATCCGCGAAACCCGCAGCACGGAGTACGCGAAGTAACGGGAGTGGGTTACGTTGGGGGGAACGCTGGGACTCTACCTCCAGTCTCCGCCAAGGGGATGATCCCCCCTGGACCCGCACTTTTGTATCCTTCGATGATTGTTAAGCGTTGCATACGTGTACGAAAAAGCAGGTATCTGACCTTAGGAATGTAAACATTCCATGGCCAGCCGCCTGCTTTTTTGTTTCCCCGGCTAAGGCTGGTAAACCGCCATGCCAGCACGGCGCACGCATACAATAGAGGAAAAGACCTTTGTTGGCGGCATAATCCGCCTTTGTTCATGTGCTGAATATTCCAGCCGGTTGTGCTGAAAATTCCATTGTAAAAATACATGTTACTGCATATACTTTAGGCAGGTTAGAGAATAGCCGGACGATGTTCTCTAAGCAAGTCGCGCGATTGTATGTGTTTTGCAAAAGTGTATATGCGGAGGTGAGAGCGGGCCGAAGCAAACATCCTGTCGTTGTGTGAACCAATTGCATATAGGATGGAAAGGGAGAGGAAGTTAATGAAGAAGATTTCTCTGTTCCTGGCGCTTGTGATGCTGTTGAGCGTTGTCAACGGCCTGTCTTTTGCGCAGGAATCTGTGATCAAGGAGAGCGAATCCGGTTTCTTCTACATCGAGGCAAACGGTGCGCAGGTGGCGCTCAGCGCTGCATCTGCGGACAAGTTTATTGAGGTGGACGGGCTGTATTTTAAAGACCTGAACGGCAACGGCAAGCTGGATGTGTATGAAGATTGGCGAGCCGACATTGATACCCGCGTGGCCGATCTGCTCTCTCAAATGACCCTCCAGGAAAAGGCGGGTTCGCTGGGCTTTGGCGGCATCGCGGGCAAGAACGGCTGCCTCCCCGCCGATGAAAACAACGATGATTATATCTACAGCGAAGAGCTGGTGGTGATGGACGAAGCCAATGTGAAGCATGCTTCCATGAGCTATCAGGTGAACAAGCTGTACCTGACCACCTTTATCGCCGCGATGACGGGCACGCCCAAGGATCAGCTGGATCTGCTCAACAAGCTGCAGAGCGTGGGCGAAAGCGGACGGCTGGGCATTCCGCTGGTGTTCTCCGGCGACCGCTCCTACAACACCTGGGGCGGCATGATCGATATGGCGCACTATGCGTTTGGCGTGGCGCGCGATGAAGAGCTTTTGTATAACCTGGTGTCCGAGTATGCCAAGGAATCTGTGGCGCTGGGCTATCATCAGGTGTTCCACGGCTATGGCAACGAAATCGGCAGCTTCTATGGCGATGATGTCAATTATATTGCCAAGATGACTGCCATCGAAACCCGCGCCTATGATGACAACGGCTTCAACTCCCACTCCAAGCATTTTATCGCGCGCGGCGGCCGCTACTCCTATGCCGCTGGCAAATCCCCCGCCAATTTGATCGACAGCTGGATGGTGGGCTGGAAGGCCGTTGTAGACGCCGGCACCCAGTGGATCATGACCAACAACAACATCGGCGTCACCCCCGGCCTGCAGGGCTATATGGACAAGGATACCTACAGCCTCCTGCGGGACGATCTAGGCTACAAGGGCATCGTATGCCTCGACTGGCCGCTGGATGCCGCAAGCCTCATGACCCGCACGGGCATCACCTCGGACGGCATTGACGTATCCACCCTCACCCTTGGCCAGCGCTACACGTTGATCCTGGACGTAGGCGTCGATATGTTCAGCTGCTATGGCGGCGCGCCCGGCACTGATGTTGAAGCCTACACCGAAATGGGCAACCGTTATTTCCCCGATGTGCTGGTGGCCGAGATTGAAAGCGGCGCCTACACCGAGGCGGAGCTGGATGTGCATGTAGGCCGCGTGCTGCGCAATAAGTTTGATCTGGGCATCTTTGAGAACCCCTACCGCGACTGGGGTGCCGCCCTTGAGCTGATTGCGACTGACGCCTACAAGGCGGAGCAATTCGAGCTGATGAGCAATGACGATATCAACCGCGCCCGCCGCAGCGAAATCACCGAAATGGAAGAAGAGCTGATGGTCAAATCCACCATCCTGCTCAAGAATGACAGCATCCTGCCGCTGCAAAAGGGCGTAAAGCTGTATGTGGACAGCAATAACGAGGGCATCAAGACCGAGGACAAGGCCGCGCTGGCCGCGTATGCCACTGTTGTGGAGAGCTTTGCGGAGGCGGATGCCTGCGTATTCCACATCACCGCGTTTGACGATGCCTACACCTACATGATCGAGGACGCGCAGGAAGCGGGCAAGCCTGTTATCCTGATCATCGAAGCCACCAACAACTCCGGCGAGCCCACTGTGGAGCAGCTGCTCTCCAGCAGCGCGTTCATCATGCAGAACTACCGCAACACGCCGGACCATGGCTCCTCTATCGGCAGCTTCTACCGCTATGTGAAGCCGTCCATCACGGCGGATATGCTGTTTGGCGTGAAGGAACCCGCAGGCAGCACGCTGTTTGAAATCGGCTATGCAACCAATGCCAAGGCGCTGTCCTGGGGCGAACTGCAAAATGACATCGGCGTAGACAATGCCACCCGCCTGTATATGGCGATGCTGGCCAAGGAGAATCCCACGATCGATATGCCAAACAACCTGGGTGATGTGATCTGCACCACCAACTATGGCATGAGCTATAGCAACCCCGCAGCCATTGAGCTGAGCCTGCTGACCGTGCCCATGACCACCATCACCACCGAAACCGAGACCAACGGCCGCGTCCGCGTCTCCACAGTGGTGGTCAATGCACCGCAAAAGGCCGGTGTGCCCTTTGAAATCAACTTTGTGGCCAAGAACAACGGCGGCGGCGGCCATGTCACCGTGGATGTGCTGGATGGCGATGCCGTGATTGCGCAGAAGTTCGTGGCGCTGGCCGAAGGTCAGTTCCGCGTAATTTCTATCGAGCTGGCGCTGGAAGCCAGCGAGCATGTGATCAGCGTGGGTGGCATGACAACCACCATCGTCGTAGAGTAATCCCTCAGCCTGCAATGCGGGCGCAAAATGAGGACGTATCTCCTGCATAGGAGGTACGTCCTTCTTTTCTTACATAAGTGTAAGGAAAATGTCATGTACTTCGATGGATGGTGGCGGTTCGTCATGCTAGAATAAGGGCGAATAAACAAGGACAGGAGCATGATGGATGAACAGTAAGCTTGCAAAAATGTTGGTTTTGGGTTTGGTTATCCTAGCGGGCTTTGCCTTAACCGGGTGCAGTGGTGTGAATACCGGCACGCCGGAGTGGAAAGCAGCCGAAAGCATCTACCGCCTGTACATTACAACGCCGGACAGCCAGCTGAACCTTGACGAAGAGGAAAAAATGAGCGATCAGTATGAAGCGCTTTTGTCCGAGCTGGCACAAACGAACAAGCTGTTTGTTGCCGATAGCTCAAATTTCAGCGAGTATGACGGAAAGAAGCAGTATGAGCACAATCAAATCAGCCTCACAGCCATGGGGATCGATTTTGATGAAAATATTGACCCTAACGGGAAGTGCCTGACAGTTTCCGTACGATATTTCGATTTCAATCCCATTAAAACTGTCAGCGGACTTTCGATTGAGGATTGCCTGGCGGAGGATGATAATACGCTGAACGTTCTCGTGCCGGTTCAATATAAGGATCAGGAAGAGCGGATTGTCGCTTTATACAAAAGCTATTTCTACTTTCAAAAAATAACGGTAGGAAACATATACAACGAGGACGCGGGGCGGCCGCTGAACGCCACCCAGGAGAGCGATCTGAACGTAAACATCATTTATGTCAATGACAATCAGCGCTATTTCACATTTAACCCCAAAATCGCTCAGAACACCAACAATGTAATCGTTGATCCGATGGTGATCATCTATGACTATAAGGTGCATTCGTCATATGCCTATGCCTATGCTGGACTGGGCTCCTTTTTCCCGGGAAGCAGCGACGAGCAAGCGCTGGAGAGCATACAGCCTGCCACGAAACGTCAGGAGGGGATCGGGCATTATATCCTTGGCGTGCGGCTGGCCAGCAAACATCACCTGCCTTGGTGAAGCCGAATAAACAGGGCTTGAGCGGAAGTGCTCAAGCCCTGTGTTCTATTTATGAGAGAAAGGGATATCTGCAAAGAAGTCATATAAAATGGCGTTGGTGATGCTGTTCTCAGAAGATGAGCCTGCGGGGCGGTAGTTGTAGTATTCGCCCTCCGCCCGGAACTGCAGGCAGCTATCCGCCGCCATATCCAGGGTGATGGTGACACCCGCATCGGTGGTCAGTACCAAAGTAGCATAGCCAAAGGCACACTCGGAGGGGGCGCTTGGCTGTGCGGCGGCCAGC
The DNA here is from genome assembly GCA_031547595.1 of Eubacteriales bacterium. Lineage (GTDB taxonomy): Bacteria > Bacillota > Clostridia > Christensenellales > Aristaeellaceae > JAVBRU01. The sequence continues at coordinate 18,470 of JAVBRU010000063.1, read as the reverse complement.
AGATGCTCGATTTGCAGGAGCACCGTGGCGTCTGTCACCGTCTGGATGTAGGTGCCCTCCAGCCCTTGGGCGGGGAGCGGGGTGTAGCGCATTTCGGCAGATGTCAGCCCTTGCAGCTGGGCAGGGAAGAAGGCGGGCACAACGCCCTCGGGTGTGACTTCGGTTTCGGGCACGTCTGTAGCTGCCGGGGGAGAAATAACGGGGGTATCGGCATAAGGTTGGCAGCCTGTAAGCAACGCCGCGCACAGTGCCAGCAGGCACAGGCAGAACAGTTTCTTATAGCGCATGAAAACCTCCCTATTCACTTTACCACGTCGCGTTCATCGCACGGTTCACAGCGTTCTGATGGTCATCGTCCACCTTGTTGGTCTCGTGCGTCTTGCTCTTATAGAAATGGATGCAGAAGTGGCCGTCAAAGTTGTTACCGGATATGGTGGTGGTGCCGTGGGGCATGCCGTTCATGGACGCTGCGTACACATGGCCGTTGTACAGCACCAGGATGGCGCGGCGATCCCAGCTCCATTCGCCGCCATAGATGGATTTCATGGTGGCAGTAGCGGTGGCATTATAGGGCTCGGCGTCCAGATGGTTGGAGCCGGACCAGCGTTTGCAGGTGAAGGTCTTGCCCGTGGCGACGTCCTTCACGGTGAAGGTTGCGCCCTTGGGGATGATGTTCGCGCCGCCGTTGAACCAATCCAGACGCTCGGTGACATAGGTATAGTTGGCTGCATTTTTGCCAAACAGCGCCTTGATGGTATCGTTACCCGCCACGCCGTCCTGGGTAAGACCGCGGGATTTCTGAAACGCCTTGACGGCGGCTTCGGTCTTGGCACCATAATCGGAATCAATGGGCGCGGTGTAGTAGCCCTTAATTTTCAGCGCCTGCTGCAGCGCCAGCACATGCTTGCCATCGTCGCCTTTTTTGCTGGTGTTGGGCACGGTGATTTCAGAAATCTTGGTGATGCCGTTCATCTTGGGGTCGTTGGCTACGGTGGTTTTGAGCACGCTGCCAAACAGCTTCAGGATGGTATTATAATCGGCCTTGCCGGTCTGGCTGATGCCCACGGCCTTTTGATAAGCTTTCACGGCAGTGGCGGTGCCGTCGCCATACTTGCCATCCACCGTGCTGGTGTAATAGCCCTTGATTTTCAGCGCCTGCTGCAGCTTTTCCACGCTGTCGCCCGAATCGCCCTTGGAGGTGTAATCCGGCGGGTCGCCCAGCTTCGAAATGCTGGTGATGCTGGCATACTTGCTTTTGCTTTCGCTGGCTTCCAGCGATTTTTTGGTACTGGAGGACACCGTGACAAACTTCTTCATCACATAACCGTCTTTTTTATCGTAGGTTACTTTATAAAAGTCTCCGCTGGTGCCTGTGATGGTGACTTTGGTGTCCTTTTTCAGTTTGTCATAATAATCGGCGCTGGTAGACGCCTTTTTGCGGAAAAAAACATCATCCGTATTGATGGTGCCGGTATAGCTATCTGCGGCAAACGCCATCGGCGCTACTGACCACAGCAGCACGCAGCAGATAATCATGGAAAGAATGCGGTTCCGTTTTGGCATTTGTTTCTCACTCACTTTCGCCAGATGATGGGTCTATTATATTACGAATTTATTAAAATTACAATGCTTTTCCTTAATATTTAACAATTTCATTTTTTTCCTGTGGTAAAAGATACTTTTTTACACCAACTGTGAAGTTTCTTCACAAACCGGCCATATTACCGCGGTATCATGGGCATGTTCAAGGAGGCGCGGGTGTTATGAAACTATTTTCGGGGGCAACCTCATTTTTTCGAAAGCCGTACCGCTTTGCGGCGGTGTATGGCGGCTTATTGGCGGTATGTTTGGCGTTTGTATTGCTGGATGCTTTTGTGATTCCGCGCACCTATGCCGATCTTGTACCCCCGGCGGCGGCAGAAACAACGCCGGAAAAAGGCGAAGCCGTGATCACGGCCACCAGTTATCGGGACGATCAGATTTCTATTACCATCGATACCTTGCGCGTGGAGGGCACCACGGTGTATGTGGCGGATATCACGCTGTCCGATCCGTCGCTTCTTAAAACCGCGCTGGCTGGCAATGCCTATGGCCGCAACATCACGCAAACAACCTCGGATATGGCGGAGGCTCATGATGCGATTTTAGCCATCAACGGCGATTATTACGGCTTTCGAAACACCGGATATGTGCTGCGAAACGGCGTGGCCTACCGGGGCACGGGCAGCGGCGATGCGCTGGTGATGGATGCGCAAGGCAATCTCTCGGTAATTTCGCAGGGCAAGGTGACAGTGGAAGCGCTGGCGGCGCAGGGCGCGTGGCAGGTGTGGGCGTTTGGGCCGGTGCTTGTGCAGGATGGCGTGATTGCGGTAGCCAAGAACACTGAGATCGACGGCCAGGCCATGGCCAGCAACCCCCGCACGGCCATCGGCCAGGTGGGGGAGAATCACTACATCTTTATTGTATCCAATGGACGCACAAAAACGGAGGCCGGTTTGTCTTTGTACCAATTAGCAGCTGTGTTTGAGCAGTATGGCTGCCAGGTGGCCTACAATATGGACGGCGGCGGCTCCTCCACCATGGTGTTTATGGGCGAGGTACTCAACCAGCCCACCACCTCCGGCAAAAACGCCAGCGAAAGGAAGGTGAGCGACATTGTTTATATCGGTTACACGCAATAAGTTTGTGCCCTACCTGCTGCTGGCGCTGCTGTGCGCGTTGTTTACAGAAGTCTATGCGCTGTTTGGGCATGGCGTGCGCTCCCGCGCGATGGACTGGATGGCGCTGGTGCCGCTGGCTGGAGGGATGCTTGTTGCGCTGCTTCGGCCGCAGCGGCTGGTGCGCAATGTTTGGAACGCGGGCTTGGCCACCGGAACGGCGGGGATGCTGTTTCAGGGTATTTTGGAGATCGCGGGCGCAGATTCTGTTTACACCGTAGCTTTTTATGCTGTGGGTGGGGCGCTGGCAGGGTTGGGATTGCTGCTGTGGATGATCGAAAAGATGCACAAGAGCGGCTGATATTTCTCATACAATTCTAATGCAAAAGCTCTTTTCCCCCAAATGCTGGTTTGATATAATGATCACGACAGACAGGGAGGAATGGCTATGGATTATCGCCTATTGATTCATGATCTGGACGAAGCGGACGCGGCGGTGCTGCTGAATGACCTGCCGATAGACGTGATCGTCTTTCCCGCCAAGCCCCGGGTGAAGCACTGCGTGGGCTGCTTTGGCTGCTGGATCAAAACGCCGGGCAAGTGTGTGATTACCGACCGCTGCGCCGACACGCCCACCATCCTGGGCGCGTGCCGGGAGCTGATCCTTATCAGCCGCTGTGTCTATGGCGGTTATTCGCCGGAGGTCAAGGCTGTGATAGACCGCTCCATTGGCAACAGCCTGCCGTTTTTCCATATCGTGCACGGCGAGATGCATCACCCCCGGCGCTATGACAACGCTTTGACGCTGACCGTGCACTTTTATGGCAGCATGGACGAAAAAGAACGCGATCTAGCAACGCGGCTGGTGGAAGCCAACCATAGGAATCTTGGCACCGTGGCGCAGCAAGTGTGTTTCCACGATGGTGTATCCGCGCTGGAAGGGGTGATGGCATGAATATACTGCTTCTGGATGGCAGCCCCAAGGCGCAAAACAGCGCATCGGCATACTATTTGAAAGCGCTGGAGGGCATGCTGGGCGGGAACACCATCACCTGGCGCAGCGCGCGCGGCGACGACCCGAATGCAGTGGCAGAGCAGATTTTGGCCATGGACGCGCTGGTGGTTGCCTTTCCTTTGTATGTGGACGGCATCCCTTCGCATTTGCTGGCATTCTTGGAGGAACTGGAGCAGCGCCTTGGCCGCCACAAGGCGTATGTGCCCGTGTATGCGCTGTGCAATGCGGGCTTCTACGAGGCGCGGCAGACGCAGCTGGCGCTGGATATGATGAAGCTTTGGTGCGAAAAGGCAGGGCTTCGCTGGGGCAAAGCCATCGGCATTGGCGCAGGCGGCATGGCGATGGCAGCGCCGGTAGGGCAGGGGCCGTTTGCGAACCTGGGCAGAGAGTTTGCCGCGCTGACTGACTGTATTCAGCGCCAGGTTGCGGCCGAGGACAGCTTTGTGGAGCCCGGCTTCCCGCGCTTTTTGTATAAGTCCATGGCGCATCAGGGCTGGCGTGCCCAGGCCAAGAAAAACGGCGTGCGCGGCCTGCTGAAACAGCGGCACCCCTATCCATAATGTATGTCTTTCCGGCAGGGCAAGGAGTAATCCGCCCTGCTGTTTTTATTTTCAAAATGCTTGAACATTTCTGTATTTTGCCGCACTATATAGGTGAATGGCCATTCAAAAGAAGGTGACAACTTGGACGATCGCACACTGGAGGCCTACGCCCCCAAGGTCTTTGGGTATTGCATCAAGCGCTTGAGCAATATTGAAGACGCAAAGGACCTGACGCAGGAAATCCTGTTGGAGGTTTTTGTCGGAATGCGGCGGGGGAACATCCAAAATATTGATGCCTGGGTGTGGAAAGTGGCACACAACCGTTATGCGCGCTTTATCGCCGCGCCGCGGCCTGTGTTTGCGCAGCTGGAGGAAAACCTGCCAGCGGCGGGCTTGCCGCAGCCGAATGAGCAAATTGCCGCGGTATTTCGCGCCGTGCATAGCCTTGCGGCATCCCACCGCGATATTCTGGTGGATTGCTACATCCATCGGCTACCCTACGAACAGATCGCAAGCAAGTACGGCTTGCCCGTCAACACCGTCAAAACGCGGCTGTTTTACGGCAAGCAAAAACTGAAAGAAAGGTGGCACATTCATATGGAGCAACAAAAGATTTACGGCAGCGTGCGCTGGTTTATCAGCGGCAACGGCGATGTGGATCCGCACAAATATCTCGCCCGGCAAATCGCCCGCGCCATCGTTACGGCGTGCTATCAGAAGGGTTTGGAGGTAGAAGAGCTCTCCCTCGCCACAGGCCTGCCCTGCCTGTATATCGAGGACGAGTTGCCCATGCTGTTGCAGGGGGAAATCCTGAAAAAGCAGGGCGAAAAATACCGCGGCAACATCATTGTATTTTCCCAAACGCTGTCAAAGAGCATTGAAACACTGCTGCTTCAGCATAGCCAGGCATTGGCGGAGGATACCGCGCTTATATTGCGGCAGTTTGATTCGCCGCTTCGCCAGGTTGGCTTTCACGGAAGCATCTGGCCGATGGAGCGACTGGGCTGGGTGCTGATTCCCATGCTGCTTCGCAGGGCGTGCGAGGATGCGCGGCAGCTGCATGGCAAAGCAGCCAGGGGCGCGTTCCCCTTGCGCAAGGATGGCGGCAAGGGCTGGATTTTTGTCAACGAAGCGCCGGATGAGGCGCACCGCTATTTTTCGGGCTGCAACGGGTATTGGCGGGATGCCGCACAGCTGACGTATTACTGGAGCAGCAAGTATAACAATGAAGCGCTCAATCACTACCTGTACCGGCTGGAGGATGTGCCGAGGCTGGATGAGGCGGGCGCATTGGATGCGGAGCTGCTGGCGCAGGGCATCCGGCTGCATGTGATTGAAAAGACTGCGGATGGGTTTGCATGGAACATCCCCGTATTCACTTCCGATCAACGCATGCAGTTGGACAGCTTGCTGCCGGAAATGGCCGCGTCCCTGGCCCGGCAAATCCTGCCATTGGTGCAAAGCATCTATGCCCTGATGGTGGAAGACATTCCTAAGCACTTGCAGGATCAGCTTGGCGGCGTGTTTGGCGCTGAGCTGAACGCCATCATCGCCATGGTGTGCGAATGTCTGGAGCCACAAAACCTGCTCGCGCCGCCCGTTGATGATTTCGCCGCCAGCCAGGTACTGATGACATTGCGTGGATAGACCTGTTTATCTTCTGTTCCTTGGTTTTTGCGAATATAGATGGATGTACTTTCTTTCGCAGGAGGAACCATGGACAGACAAGTGTCATCTAAATGCTCGCACTTGCAGCTGGCGTTTCTGGGGGTCGTGGCACTGACCATCGGCATCGTGTGCATGCTGGATGTGGTGCTTATCTATCATCTGCCCGCCATCACCTCCATCAGCGAAAGCGCCACCACCGGCAACCGCGCAGGCATGCTGCTGCCCTTTGCGCTGGGTTGCATGTTCACCTATTGCATCGCGTATGTGGGCTATTGCCCGTCCGAGCGGAAGCTGACCCGCGTGATGGCGCTGGGCTTTGCCGTGGCTGCCATGCAGCTATGCAACAGTCCCTATATCACAGAAAAAAACGTTGGACTGCTGGGGCTTTCGCCGCAGTTGTCCAACGTTTTGCATTCCATCGGCGCACTGATAGGGTTTGGCGCGATGTTTGTGTGGATTGCCTTTTTCTTCACCCGTTCTGTACCCCGCCCGACCCCGCAAAAGCTGCGACGCAACCAGATTTATGTGGTCTGTGCCACGCTGATGGCGGCGGGCATTCTTCTGTTTATTATTGGTACGTTTGTGGTCATGGGGCGCTACAGCGTGTTCATCGCCGAGGAGTTTATGCTGATGCCCGCAGGGTTTGCGCTGCTGGTGAAAAGCGGGCTGCTGTTTGCAGACAAATAGGGGGGGTTATACTCGCCTTCTGCGGCGCGCGCGGCTGATCCGTTTGCGTGCCAGTTTGCGGCGCGCTTCAGCAATCTGCTGGGGGGACAACAGGCATTTTCTTGCCATGTGCGGATTCCTCCTTATCATTTGGTATGGAGCGCTCAAACAGTGTTTCCAAGGGTTCGGTACAGGTAAGGGCGGCTTTGATCAGAATGGCTTCATCCAAAGTGAAGCAGCTTTCGCCGCGCATTTTGCGGCACAGGGTTTCGTAGAGCATGCCAATCTGCTTGGCCAGGGCTTGGTTGGTCATGCCGCGAAGAGCCATTTGTGCCATCAGGCGCTTGTAGAGCATGTTTCGCATGGCGCGTTCCCCTTTCTATTTCGAAGAACTATTGTTCTCTTTTTCGAAATCATTATATACCGTATCAGAACGATTTGTCAATAATTCGGGAAAATAAATGGAAACGAGCGCCAAAATACCACAAATAACGCAAGTGATTTGTGGTTTTTGTGGGTGAAAAGCAGCGCGGGGCAAAATGCATAGAATATACGCATTGTATCACAGGGGCAGGGATTGTATTTTTATTGTACAGCGCTTGCAATTTGTGCTGTCTGAGCGTATGATATATGCATAGGTACGTTATTAACCCGCAGGGCAAAAAACGTCCCGCTCGAAGGAGGAGTACAGAACATGGAGCGCGTTTATAATTTTTCCCCCGGCCCGTCGATGATGCCCCTGCCCGTTTTGGAGCAGATCAAAAAAGACCTTCCCGCCTATGAAATGACGGGTATGAGCGTGATGGAAATGAGCCATCGCAGCGCCATGTATATGGATATTTACCATGCGGCGGAAGAACGCCTTCGCAAGCTGATGAGCATCCCGGAGCAATACGCCGTATTGTTTATGCACGGCGGCGCGACGATGCAGTTCGCCAGCGTGCCCATGAATTTGATGAAGACCGGCAAGGCCGACTATATTGACAGTGGCAATTTTGCCCACGTGGCGGCTATGGAAGCCAAAAAGTATGGCACGGTGAACATCGTGGCCTCCTCCCGTGAGGATAACTATACCTATGTGCCGGACCCAGCGGGCAAGCTGAATGCCGATGCCGATTACCTGCATATCACCACCAACAACACCATCTATGGCACGCGCTTCACAACGCTGCCGGAAGGCCCCGCACCGCTGGTTGCGGATATGAGTAGCAACATCCTGGGCGAGGTATATGATGTCAACAAATTTGGCGTCATCTACGCCGGTGCGCAAAAGAACATCGGCCCGGCGGGCATGTGTGTGTTGATCGTGCGCAAGGATCTGCTTCGCTACACCGCGCCCTATACCCCCAAGCTCCTCGACTGGGCGGCGCAGATCAAAGAAGAAAGCATGATCAACACCCCCAACACCTTCGCCATCTATGCGGCGGGGCTCAGCATGCAGTGGCTAATGGACCTTGGCGGTGTGTCCGCGATGGAGCAGATCAACCGCGCCAAGGCCGCGCTTCTGTATGATGCAATCGACAACAGCAAGCTGTTCAAGACCACCGCGCAAAAGGAGTACCGCAGCCTGATGAACGTCACCTTTGTGACGGGCGACGAAGCCAAGGACAATGCTTTTGTGAAGTTTGCCACCGGCAAGGGCCTGGTGAACCTGAAGGGACACCGCTCTGTTGGCGGTATGCGCGCCAGCATATACAACGCCATGCCCACCGAGGGCGTGCAGGCGCTGGTAAACGCCATGCAGGAGTTTGAAAGGGGTGCGCTCTGATGTTTAAGATTCAAACGCTTAACGCGATTTCGCCCATTATCCATGATGCGTTGTCTGCCGGCACCTACACCGTGTCCGACAAAGAGCCCACGCCCGATGCGGTGCTGGTGCGAAGCGCTTCCATGCACGAGCTGCCGCTGGCGCAGTCCCTCCTGGCCATTGCGCGCGCCGGTGCGGGTGTCAACAATATTCCCGTCGAAAAATGCTCTGAGCAGGGCATTGTGGTGTTCAACACCCCCGGCGCGAACGCCAATGCCGTGGCCGAGCTGGTGATGGCCGGTATGCTGCTCAGCAGCCGAGACATCGCGGGCGGCATCCAGTGGGCGCAGGGCCTAAAAGGCCAGCCGGATGTGGAAAAACTGGTCGAAAAAGGAAAGGCTCAGTTTGTGGGGCCGGAGCTTCGGGGCAAGAAGCTGGCGGTGGTCGGCCTTGGCGCCATCGGCGCTCTGGCTGCCAACGCGGCCGCCAATGGCTTTGGCATGGATGTGACGGGCTATGACCCTTATATTTCTGTGGCGCATGCCTGGGCGCTGTCGCGCGCCATTCACCGTGCCGATACGCTGGAAGAGGCCATCAAGGATGCAGACTTTATCACCCTGCATGTTCCGCTGCTGGCCGAAACGCGCGGTATGCTCAGCGAGGCGCTGCTGAACAGCCTGAAGAAGGGCGCGCGCATTATGAACTTCTCCCGTGCGGAGCTGGCGGATGCCGCCGCCGTCAAGGCCGCCCTGGCAAACGGCCAGCTGGCCGCGTATGTGACGGACTTCCCCACCGAGGAGCTGCTTGGCGAAAAAGGCGTGATCTGCCTGCCGCACCTTGGCGCGTCCACGCCTGAGAGCGAAGAGCGCTGCGCCGAAATGGCCGCCGCGCAGCTGCGTGATTATCTGGAGCGCGGCGTCATCCGCAACAGCGTCAACATGCCCGAGATCGTACTGGGCATTCCCGAGGGCAGCCGCGTGATGCTGATCCACCAGAACGTGCCAGGCATCGTGTCCAGCATTTCCTCACTGATCTCCGGCCGCGGCATCAACATCCTGAACATGCTGAACAAGAGCCGCGGTGCGCTGGCCATCACTGTGCTGGAATTGGCACAGGCACCGGACGATACGCTTCTCTCCGCGCTTGCAAAACTGCAGCAAGTGGTGCGGGTGCGGCATATTAATGGGTAAGTTAATTGTATATATCAAAGCGCTGTGAGTAAAACCGCAGCGCTTTTTCAATTTATAATCTGCTATGGGCAGAAAACAAATTACCGTTCCCGGCAATCGCCGCTACAATGACGTACAGGAGGCGATTGCTATGTATTGATACTATTCTCAATCTAAAATGACGATAAGATCGCGATCAATTTTTGCCCCTCGCTAAGATGAGGGAACGCAGCGTAGTAGCTCTACGCGCAAGGGTGCGCGTTAGCGCACCGAGGCGCGAGGACGGCCGTAGTGGCTGCCGCAGTGCCGAAGTCTAGCTGCAAGGCCTTTAGGCCGAAGGGACTATGGCCGATACGTGGACGAATCGACGTGAGGGACGAAAAGATGCGTTCCTTTCCCGTCGTCCTGCCCCAGCGTCCCCTACTCCAGCATCTTCAAGAATTCCTCTTCGTCTACCACAGGGATGCCCAGCTGCTGCGCCTTGCTGAGCTTGCTGCCTGCGTTTTCGCCGCAGAGGACGAAGGATGTCTTTTTGCTGACGCTGCCGCTGGCAACGCCGCCATGCTCGCGCACAAGCTGCTCTGCCTCGGCGCGCTGCAAGGTGGGCAAGGTACCGGTGATGACCACTGTTTTGCCCTGAAGCGCAGTGCCGCTGGATTGCCGCAGCGCCTGGGGCGCAACGCCTGCGGCCACCAGACGCTCCACCTGCGCAATATTCTCGGGATAAGAAAAGAACTCCAGCACGCCGTTTGCCACGATATCGCCCACTTCTTCGATGGCAATCAGCTGATCGAAGGTAGCGGCACGAAGAGCGTCCAGGCTGCCAAAGCGCAGCGCCAGATCGCGCGCGGTGCGCTTGCCGATGTTCGGGATGCCAATAGCGAGCAGGAACGCGTCCAGTGCGCAGTGCTTGCTGGCCTCCAGCGCGTCAATGAGGTTCTGGGCACGCTTATCCTGGAAACCGTCCAGGGTGAGAAGCTGCTCTGCGGTGAGGTGATATAAATCGGCTGCGTCGGTCACGCCCAGCTTGTCGTATAAAAGGTCGGCAGTTTTTTCGGAAAACCCGGTGATATCCATGGCATCGCGGGAGGCAAAATGCTTGAGCCGTGCCACGGCCTGCGGGCGGCAGGAGGTGCGGTTGAGGCAAAAAATGTGCGCGCCGCGCAGTGTAAGCTCGCCGCCGCATGCGGGGCAAACCTCCGGCGGCAGGATAGGCGTCCCCTCTGCGCCGTCATCCACACAGCCCATGATCTCGGGAATCACATCATTGGAGCGGCGAATCCACACCGTCTTGTGAAGCGCCAGGCCCTTGCGTTGAATATCGCCCATGTTGTTGAGCGTGGCACGCTGCACAGTGACGCCCGCAAAATCGACCGGCGTCACATGTGCCAGCGGCGTCAGCTTGCCGGTGCGCCCCAGCTCCCACGTCACTTTTTCTAAGACCGTGGTGTTTTCCTCGGCAGCAAATTTATAGGCCAGCTCCCAGCGCGGGAACTTATCCGTATTGCCCAGCAGCGCACAGGTGCGCTCATCCTGCACCTTGATAACCACGCCGTCAATCAGGAAGTCCAAGGTATCCCGCGCCGCCTCCACTGCTTCAATAGCGGAGAGCAGCTCTTGCCGGGTGTTCGCCTCCAAGAAATACGGGCTGACGGCAAAGCCCTGCTGGCGCAGGAAGGCAATCTTGCCCGTTTTGTCAGTGAAGGGCGGGTTATCCATGGTGCCCACACTATAAAAAAAGGCAGACAGCCTGCGCGCAGCGGTAACGGCAGGGTCGAGATTGCGAAGCCCGCCTGCCGCGCCATTGCGCGCGTTTTTGAGCGGCTCCTTCGCCGTCTGGTTATACTTTGCAAGATCGGACAGGCGCATCATACACTCGCCCTGCACCTCTAAAAAGCCTTGATACGGGATGCGAAGCGGCACGCCCTGCACGGTGCGCGCCTGCGGCAGCACGGCCTCCCCCACCTCGCCGTTGCCACGGGTGGCAGCCTGTACGAGCACGCCGTCCTGGTACGTGAGGTTGAGGGTCAAGCCGTCAAACTTGTATTCCAGGCTGTAGTGCAACGGCGGCAGGGACGGATCGCCCGCGTGCAGCTTCTCCACACGGTCCAGCCAGGCGTACAGATCGGCTGGGTTCTGCGCCTTGTCCATGCTCCACAGCCGCGTCACATGGCGGTGGGGCTGGAACGCGCTGAGGATCTCGCCGCCCACACGGTGCGAGGGTGAATCGGGCAGCACTGTGCCGGTTTCCTTCTCCAGCGCCAAAAGCTCATTATACAGCGCATCCCACTGCGCATCAGAAATCAGCGGCTCACCCAGCACATAATAGGCATAGGCCGTTTCGTTCAGCCGCTTGACCAGATCGGTCATATGCTGCAAATAATCCATATGCATTCTCACTCGTCTATTTTCACAATGGGCGCTATCGACAGCGCAAATTCCTTTCGGCCATAAGCGGTAAAGGAGATCGCAATGCGGGCATCGCCACCCGCACCCTGCACTTCTTCCACCGTACCCTCGCCAAACTTGCGGTGCAGCACACGGTCGCCTGACTTGAACAGCTGGCCGACTGCGCCGCTGTGTGCGCGCGCAGCGGAAGGCACAAAGCCCTTTTGCACGCCTGGAATCCCCAGCGGCGGCGGGGTTTTGAGGCCCATGCCGGGGGTGCCAAAGCTGACGGTTGCAGTCTTGTCGGCGCGTTTGGGAGTTTCTCTAGCATCCTTGCGCTTATCGGGCGCAAAGAAGCGGCGCTGGGCGTCCTCCCACTCGTCACTGATCAGGCGCTGCGGGATTTCTTTGATAAAGCGGGACGGATCGTTATTTTCCACCTGATTGAACAGCATGCGCCGCTTGGTGAAGCTGAGGTGCAGGTACTGTCTGGCGCGGGTGATGCCCACATAGCACAGGCGGCGCTCCTCCTCCAGGCTCTCCTCGTTGGTCAGCGCGCGGCGGGTGGGGAAAATATACTCCTCCATACCGGCGAGGAACACGGCGTCATACTCGAGGCCCTTCGCGCTGTGCAGCGTCATCAGCGTCACAAACTGTGGCCCGTCCTCCTGCCTGTCCATATCGGTGACAAGCGCCACGTTCTCCAGGAACGCTTCGAGGGTTTTATCGGTGGATTTCTCGGCAAACTCCCGCGCCGCACCGGCAAACTCCATCAAGTTTTCCATGCGCGTGCGTCCGTCTTCGCTGTCGTCGTTTTCAAACTGCGCCTTCAGGCCGGTCTCGTCCAGCACCTTATCCACAAAATCCGCCAGGGGCAGCATATCCTTAAAGGCCGTCAGCTTGTTCATCAGCTCGGCAAAGTCCGCAATGCACTTGCGCGGGCGGGACGACAGCGATTGCGGCGGGTCAAACAGCGCGCTAAAGAGCGGGAAGCCCTCCTGCCGCGCATAATCGGTGAGCAGCGTGACAGTGGAATCGCCAATGCTGCGCTTGGGCGTATTGATGATGCGCGCCAGGGACACATCGTCCGAAGGGTTGGCCATCACGCGCAGGTATGCCAGCGCATCGCGCACTTCCTTGCGGTCGTAGAACCGGGTACCGCCAAACACACGGTAGGGAATGCCCGCGCGCATTAACATTTCTTCCAGCACACGGCTCTGCGCGTGCATGCGGTACAAAATCGCGGTCTCGGCATAGGGCACATCCTGGCGGTGCAATTGGCGAATGCGCTCGCAAATCCAGGCCGCTTCCTCGCGCTCGTCCCCCGCATGGTACAGGCGGATGGGGTCGCCCGCGTCAATGTCGGTCCACAGCACCTTTTCCTTGCGGCCGCGGTTGTGGGCGATCACCTGGTTCGCGGCATCCAAAATATTGGCGGTGGAGCGGTAATTCTGCTCCAGCTTGATCACCTTGGCATCGGTAAAATCCTTTTCGAAATCCAGAATATTGCGGATGTCCGCGCCGCGCCAGCCGTAGATTGACTGGTCGTCGTCGCCCACCACGCAAAGGTTCCGGCTCTCGGCGGTCAACAGTTTCACCAGCTCGTACTGCGCGGGGTTGGTATCCTGATACTCGTCCACATGCACATACTGGAAGCGGCGGCGGTAGAAGCCCAGCACCGGCGGATGATCCACAAACAATTGCAGTGTGCGAATCAGCAGATCATCAAAATCCAGCGCGTTGGCGGCCTTGAGGCGCTGCTCGTACATGGCAAAGGCATTGTGAATCTGCTGGCTGCGGTAGTCCTTCGCGGATTTCTGAAACCACTCGTCATGCGTCATCAGCTTATTCTTCGCATCCGAAATCTTAGAGCGTATTTCCTTGACCGGTAGGGCTTTTTCGTCGATATTGAGTACGCGCAGCACTTCTTTGATCACGCGCTGCTGGTCGTCATCGTCATAAATCGTAAAGGAACGCTGATACCCCAGCTTTTCTATATCGCGCCGCAAAATGCGCACACAAACAGAGTGGAACGTGCCAATCCACATATCCTGCGCACCCTCGCCCACCAGACGTTCCACGCGCTCACGCATTTCACGCGCAGCCTTGTTGGTGAAGGTCAGCGCCAGAATGCTGTGGGCGGGCACGCCATGGCTGAGCAGGTTGGCGATACGGTAGGTCACGGTGCGCGTTTTGCCGCTGCCCGCGCCTGCCAGGATCAACACAGGCCCTTCCAGCGTTTCCGCAGCCAGCCGCTGCATGGGGTTCAAATCAGCCAAATTCATTTCTCTTCCTCTTTCATCTCGTCCATACGGTTCAGCACCGTGGTGTAACCCTCCGCGCCGTATAGCAGCGAGCGGTTGACCCGGCTGATGGTGGCAGTGCTGGCGCCCGTGGTTTCACTGACGGCAGCGTAGGTCATGCCTTGCCTTAGCAGCCTGGCCACATGAAAGCGCTGCTCCATGCTCTTTAGCTCCTGAATGGTGCACAAATCTTCAAAAAAACAACGAAACTCTTCCGGCGTGTGCAACGCCAGCATCGCGTCCATCAGACGCACAGCCTCGTCCGGTCGGTATGTCATGGTTCCACCTCGCCGCATGCGCTTGCCCCGCCAAGAGCAGGCAAATAGCACACGCTTTTATCCTCTACTGTAGTATACCACATTTCTTGCAAAAAGGAAAGTGCAATACCGCCGGAGCCGGAGATTTGGATGCATTTGGGCATGTGACACACAAAAAATACCGCATGGCGCAAAGGCACATACGGTATTCTTGATGGCGCTATGGATCAGAAAATAATGATCTCGTCGCCGTCTGCGGCTTCCACATCATCCTCCACAGCCTCGCCCAGTGTGGCGTACAGGATGGCCACGGGCCAGTTCATCTCGGCATTGGGGTTGTAGTCTTGCAACTCGGGCACATGGAAGTCGAAGTAGATGTTGGAATACAGGGGCAGCATGGGGATGACTTCGTTGTAGTACTCTTGGAACTTCAGCCATTTCTGGCAGTATTCCAGCATCGCTCCGCTGGGCGTTTGGCGCAGCTCCAGTGCCAGCGCTTCCAGTTTTTCATCGCGATAGCCCGTGGTGTTCTGGGGGCCTTGGTATTCATCGCCCGTGTTGAACACGAAGTACGGGTCAAAGATGCTGATGAAGTTGGTGGCAAGGTACATCATATCATAGGTACGGTCCACCTGGCGGTAGTAGTGCTGCAAGAGATCCACAAAGGGCACAACCGTCAGATCCAGCTCCATGCCAAGGCCGGCCAGGGGCTTCACCAGCATGTCCACCAGCATCGATGCTGCCCAGCTATCCTCCATGACACCCCACTTGAGGGACAGCGCCATCAAAGAGCCGTTTGCCAGGCGCTTATAGCGTACGGTGTCCACGGCTTTGTCAAAATCCTTGCCGCTGGCATTCAGTACCCAGCCATCGTCAATCAGGATCTGCTGTGCTTTGTCCAAATCCAAGGTATAGTGCGTCAGGCTGTCCAGTCCATTCTCAATCAGAGCATCCCAGGCTTCCTGCTCTTCATCGTTTTCAATCTCTTCGGCAGGCAAAGTGCCACCGATCATCTGCACCATCCACTGGCCGATGCCATAGTAGCCATCCACCGTGGCACCAAAACCCATGGTGTAGTCATCGGTGAACTGATCGCGGTCGATAGCGTAGGCAATGGCCTTGCGCACAGACTCAAACTGTGCGGGGCCCTGCTCGCAAGCAAAGCTGATAAAGCCAAGGCCCATACGCGGGTAGCTCACCTGCACTGCAGTGCCCTCGCCCACCAAGCCAAATCCACTGAGGATGTTGTCGCCAGCCACCACTTTGTTGAGCAGATGTACTTCTTCGTTCTCGTACTCGTCAATCATGGTGCCAGGCAGTACGGATTTGAACACCAGATGATCAATGGTGGGCTTCTGGCCGTCATAGTAGCCCTTGTAGTAAGGATTGAGGTCAAACTTGGCGATGCGGGTGTCCCAATCAAAGGACGTCAGCATATACGGTCCACAAGTGACATAGGGGTGGGACAGATAGCCCGTATCGGGGTCAAGGATGGTGTTTTGCAAGGTTTGCGCGTTCCAGATCGGCCCGCTGACGCTGGCATCGCTGTTGCGGATATAGCAGCCATTGCCATCATCCGCCACCTCACAGCCCGGCGCGATGACCGAGATGGGATAGGGGATGCAATCCAGGAAGGCAATTTCAAAGAAGAACGGCAGATATTCGGCCTTTACTTCAATGGTGAAGGTGTAGTCCGCCACCAGGCGCACACCGGCAAACACATCGCTTTTGCCAGAGAGGTACTCATCATAGCCCTCGATGTAGCTTGTGTTGGTGGTGATGCCACCCAGCGCATTGATCACAGGATCGGCAAACAGCATCAGGGAGAAAACGTAATCACGCGCGGTGATGGGCGTGCCGTCGTTATAGCAAAGGTCGCCCCACAGCGTCACCTGAAACAGTTTGTTTCCATCGGTCAGCAGGGCCGCCTGCACATCCTGCACCACTTCCATGTTCAGATCGAAGCGGGACTGCAGCGTCCACACCACCGGGCTGTACCCATGGATGAGGGAGCGCACGTCGATATCGCAGGTATTATTGCCCCACATATTGGTGAAGAACGCACCGTTCAGGCGGGTGGTCGCACCAATGATAAACTCATCGAATACCCTGGGCTCCGTCTGCTCAACATCCAGACCGATATCCAGATCAGTATCCAAGGCTTCCGCCAAGCCGGACACTGCCGTGAACAGCAGCACCCATACCATCAGGAAAATCCCTACGCGTTTCACGAATTCTTTCACCCTTTCTTTTTCAAGATGGGGCTGCCGAAGGTCCCTGTTGCCGGCAGCCCCATTGGTTATGGTTTCTGAGTATGGTTAGTCGAAGCAGTCGCCCAGGTTGAGATTGATGCCCGCGCCCAAGGGAATATCAATGATGATGATAATATCAATGTCCTTGCCGGGAGGGGGCTCAATGGGCGGAACCGGGGGAACAGGAGGCGTCGGGGGCTCCGGCGGTTCCGGAGGATCCGGGGGCTCCGGCGGGTCAATGGGCGGAATGGGCGGAATATACGTGTTATTGATGGTCACGTTGATACCCGCAGCATCCACTGAGCGCTCGCTAGCAGCCGTATATCTCTCCGGCACTTCTTCTTCCACCGTGTAGGGAATTTCGATCAGGCTTTGCGGCCAGTACTTGGGCAACTCGCTAAACGTGTGCGTCCACGGGTCGCTGACGGCAATATAATCGCTGATCGGGGTAGTGCCATCCGTCAGGCGCACGTTGATGCTGGCGAGGGTGCGGCCGGTCCATACCTTCAGGAAGTTCACCTGGGTGTAGATCAGCCTGTTGGTGATGGTTGTCTCGTAGGTTTCCACTGCGCGGCCACCCAGCAGGCTCCAGCCAGTGATGCTTTGCAGCTCGTAGCCCGTGGGATAGGTTTCTTCCACCGTGTATACCACCAGTTTGCCGTCTTCGTCATACTTGGGCATGTTCACAAACTCGGTATACCAGATGCCATCGCGCTCTACCAAAGTGCGCGGGTACATGTTCATGGTGGAAGAGAACAGGTTAACCGCCAGGCTACTGGGGCGATACGTGGTGCGTCCGCCGTCGTTCCACTCCTTCACGATACGAAGGGCCATGGTGATCAGCGTGTTGACCAAATCCATGGAGGAATCCTTATCCTCAGGATAAGACGCCTCATAGCGCGGGTCAACGTCCAGCTCTACCACGCGGTAGGTGTAGGGGTTATCATCCGGGTCGGTTTCCGGCATGCCCTCGAAGCTCCATGTCCACGGTGCGCCAACCGTCTTGGCATCCACACCGGGTACGTCTGCCCAGTTCTCGCCATCGGTAGAGTACTGGAGCTGGATGGTGATGCTGGAGGGACGGGTGCCGTGCGCGTTCCCGCTGTCCACCCATGTCTTGCCGCCGGATACATCCACGGTTCTCAAGGCATTGGTGATTTCATAGCCGTCTTCTGTCTGCATATACGACGGTTTTTCGTATCCATTAACCGCCGCTTCATACACAGCGTATTCATACGGTTCGCCGGTTGCTTTTTCCAGGTACTGCAACGGAGTAAATGTGTGCTTCCATCCGTTGAGAATCGACAAGGTAACGCTTGCAATCTCTTTTCCATTCTGGAGAAGAACCACTTCAATGCTGTCGGGACGGCTGATATAGGTGTTGTCGTTGTCGTCCCAGATCTTTTCCACAGATACGCTGGTGACAATCAGGGTGTTCTCGAAGGTGACGGTGTAGCTGTTGGTGTCTTCATCCTGCTCAACCACCAGTTCTTCCTCGGTGGCAGCGTAGTTGGATACCGGGGTCTCGGCGAGGGTGTACTTCGCCAATTCCCAGGTGCCCGCCTTGTACTTGGGCAGGTTCTCGAAGGTATACGTCCAATCGTCTGCCGTCAGGTATTCGGTGATGGGGGTAAAGGTCGCATCGTCCGAGGTCAGCGTGATTTCTAGCTGCTCCGGTCGGTCTTCTTCAAACCCTTTGTCCTTTTTCCAATCCTTGTTCACGGTGATTTCAATCACCGCCAAGGTGTTGATCAGGTCGTCGCCGTCTGCTTCCGCCGCGAATCCGGGCACTTCCGCTTCTTCTAC
>JAVBRU010000073.1:0-6265 GCA_031547595.1 Eubacteriales bacterium | reverse complement strand
TCTACGCTCGTGCGCACCAATTCTTTCAGTTCCCCCTTGTTTACTTACTCGTTCAGTTGTACAATCTTTTCGGACATGGCTTGACGCTCCTTTCGAATGTTGTGTTGCAATTCCATTCTACCAGATTTTCAGGCCATGTCTATTTTTGACCTTTTTTCTTTTTGCGAAACTTATTGTACTTTATCAATTAGAAAGATATCTGTTGTCTTATTTTACAATAGATAAAGAACGCATATGCTGGAATTGCGGCTAATTTTTATCTAATAACTTACGAAAGCAACAATTGGATGGAAGATATTTGTCAAAGATGAAGTGAAAGCTGGAGAGGCGATTTCGATCGATATGAAGTGAAGGCAGAAGCCGAAACCCAGAAGGCCGGGGAAAAAGAAGAAACTTTGAACAGTGCCTTTTAGCACAGGTATTTCCTCATTATCCCCAGAAGCTCGTTCACATCCAAAGGCTTCCCGATATGATCATCCATACCTGCCTCCTGGCAGCGCTCTATGTCCTCGCGGAACACATTGGCAGTCATGGCCACAATAGGAATGAGCATGGCATGTTTGTTTTCCAGGGCGCGAATCTGTCGCGTGGCCTCATAACCGTCCATTTTAGGCATCTGAATATCCATAAAGATGATATCGTACTTTTCAGGGTTTGCTTTCATAGCGGCCAAGGCTTCCTCACCGTTTTCGGCGCAGTTGATGTGGATGCCCGTTTCCTCCAGCAGACTGATGACAATTTCGCGGTTTATGGCAATATCTTCGGCCAGCAACAGGCAACGACCAGAGAAATCATCCACTTCGGCCTCTGACGACTGCTCTTCTGGCAGTGTGTCCAGCGCCCAATCGCTGATGCAATCGGCAATGTCGGATGCAAACAAGGGCTTGGACAAGAACTGATTTACTCCGGCAGATTTGGCTTCGCGTTCTATCACGCCCCATTCTACCGCAGACATCATAATAATCATTTGATTATCCGTTTGCTGCTGCCGAATGCGCCGTGCAAGCTCCAGCCCGTCCATCCCAGGCATCTTCCAATCGATAAAGTAAAGATCATAGGGCGTGGTTTGAATCAACTCCAGCGCCTGCTCGCCGCCAGACGCAGTGTCGCAATGCACACCCATGCGTTCCATGGTTTCCTTCATGTATTCTGTGGTTTCCGGCATGTCATCCACCGCCAGCACACGCAGGGAGGAAAAGTCCACATTATCAAGCATCGGCAGGCGCGAGGCTGTGCTGCCACGGAGCACCTTGATATAAAAAGTAAAGGTCGAGCCTTGCCCCGGCTCTGATTCCACCCGGATTTTTCCGTCCATCATCTCCACAATACGCTTGGAGATAGCAAGGCCCAGCCCGGTTCCGCCATATTTGCGCGATGTGCTGCTTTCGGCCTGCTGGAATGAGTTGAACAGACTGGCCTGCTGTTCGCGGGTGATGCCAATGCCATTATCCGCCACCTCGATTTGAATGGTGCAAAGGCCGTCCACTTCCTCCAAGAGCCGCGCTTTCAGCGATATAGCGCCCTTTTCAGGGGTAAACTTGACGGCGTTGGACAGCAGATTGAGCACCACCTGCATGATGCGCTGTTCGTCACCAACCAAGGTGATCGGGATATTCTGGTCGGTGCGCACATTGAACTCCTGTTGCCGCTCATCAATACGGAAGGTGATCACATTGACCACGTTTTGCATCATGCGTTCAAAATTAAACTCTGTCAGCGACAAATCAAATTTATTTGCCTCGATCTTGGACATGTCCAGCACGTCATTGATAACCCCCAGCAGGTGGTTGGACGCATCCCCTATTTTGCCCAAGGCATAGTCCTTGCGCACGATTTCTTCTGCGTTCTTGCCAATAAGGGTCATGCCGATGATGGCGTTGAGCGGTGTGCGCATTTCGTGGCTCATATTGGACAGGAAATCGCTCTTGGCGCGGTTGGCCTGCTCCGCCTTTTTGCGCGCGTCTTCAATTTCGCTCACATCCTGTGTGGCGATGATGTAGCCGATAGGATTGCCCGCCTTATCGGTGAAATGATTCGCAATGCCCTTGAAGTAATGGCCGCTGGTGGGCTGATAATAAGCCTCGGCCTCGTGCCCTTCTTTTAGAGCCGTGATGGGGCAATACTGTGAATGCGCGGGATAAATACTGTTTTCGCTGTAAGGCTTGCCGATCACCTGATCCAATGTTTTGTGCACATAGAAGAGGGCAAACTCGTTCATATAGATAATATTCAGGTTTTGATCGGTAATTGTCAAAGGGCTGCTCACGCTGCCCACGATGCCGTCGGCCATGTCGTCAAAGGAATCGGCCAGCGTGCCAAACTCGTCAATTTTTTTGGTATTGAACCTAAATTGCCGCTCCCCGCGGTTAAAGCGTGTCATTCCCTTGATGATGTCCGTGATGCTGGTGCTCAGCGAGGATGCCAGCAAGATGGCCACCAGCACCACCAATATCACCAGCACCGCTGCAGTTGATACGATTGTCCATGTGGTAGAGGCCATTTCCTTTTCCATGGCTTCGTCCAGCTTGGCTTCGGTCTCGCGCGCGGGGCGCGTGAAATCCTCCATCCCTGCGCCAATGGCCACAAAGCCAAAGCCACGGAGGGAATAGCCGTTTTCCGCCGATGGTGCATATTGCCCGGTGTAGTAGGGGATGGCCCCCGCCGTAGTCAGCTTATACAGGCCGCTCCATAGGATGTAGAATGAGCCGGAGCCACCGTTTTGCGTCAAGTCCATCCATCCGGTGCACTGGGGTGCGTTGTTCAGGTAACGCCCATCCAGCCCCACCAACCCTTGCTGTGTCAGCGCCGCCGCCGGTTTTTTCAGACGGGACTGCGCGTCAAATTGCGGATAATTTGCAACGAAGCTTGTCCAGCTGTCTATGCCGCTTTGCTGCCATGCCGTATAAATGGATTCCTCCAGCCACGGTACTGCTGCCTCGCCGGTTTCCGGATCGTAACCCACGATGGAGTGATGGCGTGGATGGCAAATGCTGCGGCATTGATAGTCCCAGATGAAGGCATAATTGCCTTCATAAGCGCTGGGCAGCTCGGTATAGCGCTCATTGGTGGGAGTGATATGATCCACATACTCCATGATATGGTCGTGATTGAGCGCGAAGGTGACGTAGCCGACGATGATGCCATCTGCGTCCGTTACAGGGGTTGCCCAGCGCACAATCCCCTCAAAGCGCTGGCCCAGAGGGTTCTCTTGGCCGGCATAAGCCTGCTCTTGCGGGGCGTACTCGATATCATACCCTCTGCTTTTTGCGGCAGATGCTACTACGTCCGGGGTATACATGCCAATATAGTTGCTGCCAACATATGCGCCAATGACGTCCGACACATAGATTTCGCCAGGCTGGAGGGCGGCCAGCTTGTCAAAATAAGTCTCCGCTTTCACATAGGTGTTCTCTTTTTTTGATACATCGCGTTTTTCTGCACTCAAGGGGTAGTGGACCTTGGGAGAATCCGGAGCCACATATTTATAAACTTCATTGCCATTTAAGTCGATGAATGTGATTTCGTCATATAGAGGAACGTCCACATAGGCATATTGCTCCGCTTCTCGGTAATGGAAGCCATCCATGTCGTTGTTCTCGCTGTTTGTGGAAACCACAACCTGTTGCTCAGGCTGAGCCTGCGTTGCAGTCACCCACGTCTGCCCGTCTTGCGCCAGCACCCATTCGCTGTTTTGCAATATCTCACTTTTTTGGTTTTCACCAAAGATACGGTATGCTTCATCGGATGGCGTCAGCCTGGACAAATAAAGAATATCATCATCGCGGCTATATAAAAAATCCGCAACACGAAGCGCAGTGTCGGTGGTCAGCCGCTCGATATTCTCCACAGCACTGTCATTGAGTGCGGTGGAAGAGTCATTCACGGCAATGTCTGTAAGCAGTTTGCCCAGCGTAGCCATTTGATGCAGTGCCAACGCCATGAGTAGCAGAATGGGGATTACCTTTGCCAGCAAAAAGATCAAGATTAATTTGGTTCTCAGCTTGCTACCGATTTTTCTGGAGAAAGTACGGAACACCGAACAAACACGCTGAAATAATGATTTCACAATCACGCACCAGCCTTATTACATTGTAACATTATTCTACATAATTCTTGCGTAATATGCAAGGGGTAAAGCAAAAAGAATGACGGGATTACCATCAAGATAGTAACTTTTCCATCATTTTGTCAGTTTATGCAGTTCTTTGCCTAGGGGCGTGTTTCAAAACTCCGAAAATACAGTAATCTACGCCTTTTCTGCCAAATCTGCGCCGTTATCCGCTTAGCGCATCTCCAGTACGCTGCACTCCTACTCCTTGATTTGACGAAAAATTCTTGATTCCTGCACTTTCTCCCCTTTTGAAACACACCCTAAGCGGGATGGATTATCTGGAGTAAATCCCCGTCAGCACCTCGCGCTCAAACGCGTCGGCATGGGGGAGGGCGGATGCCGCCCTGGCATCGCGCGCGGCTGCCTCGTTATCATAGGGCACGGCGGCAAACAATATATCGAGGGGGGCGGGGCGGGGCCCCGGCTCGCCCTGCAAAATAGCATACTGCACCACCGGCATGCCCAGGCCATTGCCCACGCTGCCGGTGTTAAACATCTGGCCTTTATTGGTGACAATACGCAGCCCCTGGCGGTGCGCGTCGCCATAGCCCACGATGTTGTAATCGGGCAGGAAGTATTCCTCCAGCAGTGCGGAATCATCCTGAATAACGCGCAGTTGCCGCATGATTGGCCGCCCGTGGAACAGGCGGATTTTTCGCCCGCTCAGGGTGAGGCTATGCTCCAGGGGGAACTCCAGCAGCTTTTTCATGCGGTGCTCGCCCAGCTGGTTATAATAGAACTGATCGCTGGGGAACTGGCGCTTGCCCACGCCTTCATCCCAGTTGCCCTGCAATATCAGCGGACAGTTGGCCATCGCCCAATCAAAGGTCTCGGCAGAGCGCGGGCCCTTGCCCACCACATCGCCCAGGCACCAGATGGTATCGATGCCGCGGCGCTTGATATCCGCATCCAAGGCTTCCACGGCGGGCATATTGCCGTGCAGGTCCGCCACCAGCGCAATCTGCATGGGCATCACCCTTTGCGGCGGCTGCAATCGGCCACCAGCGCGTCAAACAACGCCTGCTCCTCCGGCTGAGCGGCGGCCAGCGTCTCCGGATGCCACTGTACGCCCAGCTGGAATACCTCGCCGGGCAGCTCAATGCCCTCTAAAAACCCGTCCGGCGCATAAGCGTTGGGCACAAGATCCGCTCCCAGCACTTTGATGCCCTGGTGGTGGCGGCTGTTAACCCCGATTTCCTCGCGCCCTACGACGTCAAACAGCCGCGTGCCCGGTGTAACACGCGCAGTGTGCACCAAATCCCACGGTCTGTCATAATCCGGATGAAAGAGCTGATCGCTAAACTGCAGGCCGATGTCCTGATACATGGTGCCGCCGCGTGCGCAGCTGAAAAGCTGCATGCCCCGGCAGATGGCTAAAAAGGGTTTTTGATGCTCCATAGCTTTTTTGAGCAGGTAAATCTCCAAAAAATCGCGTTCCGGCGCGTTCTCGCCGCAGCAGGGCAGTTTGTCCTCGCCATATACGCTGGGCGATACATCCGCGCCGCCGCAAAAAACAAAGCCGTCCACGGCATCCACCATGGCATCCAGCACGGCGGTATCAGCCGTCAAGGGCAGCAGCACCGGCAGCGCCCCGGCGCGCAGCACGGCATCCCAGTAATCACGGTTGGCATACAGGCGCGGGATCAGCGTATCGCCGGAGGAAGCCTGGCACGCAGGCGTCAAGCCAATGATCATCATAAAACGTTCACCTCTATTACAAATTGCGCAATACCAAATCCGTCTGGCCGGGATTCGTGCCCCGTTCCAGCTTAATCACACGGGGATGCGCAGCATACTCGTCCAGCATGTTCTTGAGCACATCGCCGTGCCAGAAGCCATGCACCACGCGCAGGCGATATACGCTGCCGTCCACGCGGCGAAGCGTGCTATCCAGCTTCACCCTGGCCTGATAAGCATTCATGCCATGCAAATCCACCGTCACGACGCCCGGCATCGGCATCCGCTCCACCCCTTTTTTTAAAACCCGGTGTTGCTATCATACGGGCAAAAATTCCTTCTGTCAAGCGCGCATTTCTCATCAGAAATTAATTTGAGAACAGGGGGATTTTATGATATACTGCAAAATGGAAATAGGCTTTGGAGCATCAAAATGTATCTTTGAGCGCATTTCCCTTGTAATCAGCGCTTATTATG
>JAVBRU010000115.1:0-4222 GCA_031547595.1 Eubacteriales bacterium | reverse complement strand
ATGCGGCGGCTGATCATGCGTCCGGCCAGCGATACTTCGCTTCCTTCCAGCTGATCATACTGCGCGATGATTTCTGCGCTGTTGCTTGTTACATCAAAGCGGGTGACGGTGTAGGGGTCTTGGCCCATTTCGCGAAGCTTTAAAAGCTTTTCGCGGCGGATCTGCTCTTGCTCGGAAAAAGAAATTGTGTTGTTGTTATCTTCTTGCATCATGGGGAACCATCCTCATTTCATCAGTTGTTCAGCGGCTGATTTTGAGCACCTTCAGTTTGAGGGTGCCATTGGGCACTTCGGCAAGGGCGATCTCGCCCTTACGTTTGCCCAGCAGCGCTGCGCCGATGGGGGATTCGTTGGAGATCATGTTGCTCAGCGGGTCGCTCTCTCTGGCGCCGACGATGGAGTATTCCTCCTGCTCGCCGTCGTCCACGTATTGCACCAGCACCCGCGTGCCCACGTTGACGCTGTCTGTGGAGACGTTGTCGCCATCGATCACGGTGGCAGTGCGGATGGTCAGCTCCAGCTCGGCGATTTCGGATTCCAGGCGGGACTGCTCGTTCTTGGCCTCGTCATACTCGGCATTTTCGCTCAAATCGCCAAACCCGCGGGCGATGGAAATTTGCTCTGCCACTTCGGCACGGCGCACGGATACCAGGTATTGCAGCTTTTCTTCCAGCTTCTTCATACCCTCTGCCGATACGACGGTTTTGTTCATATGTTCGTGTTGTTCACTCATGGATGATGCTCCTTTATTTGGTTTCGGTCAGATTGCGGGGGTCGAACATCTCGAAAATCTGTATATCATAGCGCTGCTTGAGCGCCTGATAGTCGATGGGGGAGCGCACCGTCCACGCCACCATCAAGGGGCGGAACATCGTGCGGTTGATGCGTACGGAGAGGTTTTTATCGGCCTTGTATTCGTAGGCGATAAAATCCGGGCGGGCCAGGACGTTGGAGAGCAGGTACGCATGCAAAAACTCTGTGATATTGCTGAACTTCTGTTTGTGCTTGGTTTTATCCATGCTCAGCTGCCCGCGCACTACGCTGGGCGCATGGCGCTTGAACCAGCGCACCACCAGGGGATTAAAGCTTTCGATACAGTATGCGCCGTTATAGCGGCGAAGGCGCTCGTTGGCAAGCACTGCCAGCGTGTCTTCTTTGGTTTCGGATTTCAGTTCCACAATCAGCGGGGTTTTGCCGTCTACAACGGCCAGCACTTCGTCAAAGGTAGGGATGTGCTCGTGCGTGTCCAGCAGGCGGAAATCGGCCAGTTCTGCCAAAGTGAGGTCGGACACTTTTACGTCCACGCCGCAGATGCGTTTGAGGGAGTTGTCGTGCATGACCACGATTTTGTTATCGCGGGTGAGGCGAATGTCAAGCTCGATACCAAAGCCGTTTTGCACAGCAAGGGCGAAGGCCGTCAGGGAGTTTTCGGGCACCGTTTTTTCGGCGTTGTGCAATCCGCGGTGGGCATAATCCCAGCCGGTTAAAGCGTCGAAGTGCATTTTCCGCATGCGCAGGTTGGGCGCAATCAGGAACAGGTACAGTGCGGTGAGGGCCATGAGGATGAAGAGGATGACAATCAATGTGATCATTCGTGTATTCTCCTTTGCCAATAAGAAAAAAATGCCTTGCGGAAGCACCTGCTTATTATACCCCCAAAGCACTGTAAATGCAACCATTTCGCCCGCCTATTTTGTGGCGATAATGTGGCTATCTGCGCACAAATGTGCTATAATAGACAATGGAGTACCAACGGGGAGGCAGCCATGGACAAGCGTTATGTGTTGCTGGCAACGGGCGGCACCATCGCCAGTGTGGATAGTGAAAACGGGCTTCGGCCCGCCTTGCATGCAGAAGATATTTTGCAGCGCATCGTTTTGCCGGTGCATGTGAAGATGACGGGCTATGATGTGTTTTCGCTGGATTCCAGCAACATCCAGCCCGAGGAATGGTGCGTGCTGGCACGCGCTGTGGCGGCGGCGCTGGAAACAGCCGACGGCGTAGTGATCACCCACGGCACCGATACGCTGGCCTACACGGCGGCGGCGCTGTCCTATATGCTGGCTGGGCTGCAAAAGCCGGTGGTGCTCACCGGGTCGCAGCTGCCTTTGGCGCATCCGCTATCGGACGCGCAGGCTAATTTTTTGGAAGCCGTGACCGTGCTTGACGCGGCGTGCCCCGGCGTATATATTTCTTTCCACCACAAGGTGATCCTGGGCACCCATGCCGTCAAAATGCGCACCACGGCGTTTGATGCCTTTCACAGCGTCAATGCCGCTTTGGCGGGCGTTGCGGATGCGGACGGCGTGCATATGCGCGTGCAAGCACCGCCGGATATCCGCACGGAAAATGCCCTGTGCGACGAATTAGAGCCGCGCGTGTTTTTATTGAAGCTTATCCCCGGCACCGCGCCGGAGGTGTTTGATTTTATCGTGCAGGCGGGCTATCGCGGCTTGGTGATCGAGGCTTTTGGCTTGGGCGGGCTGCATTATATCCGCCGCAATCTGGTGGACAAGCTGTGTGCACTGGGTGATCAGGGCATCACAACGCTTGTGATCACCCAATGCATGTACGAACGTGCGGATTTCACGTTGTATGAGGTGGGCAAAAATGTGCTGTCTAAAAGCGTATACAGCGGGCGCGATATGACGGCGGAGGCCGCGGTAACAAAGCTCATGTGGGTGCTGGGCAAGCCGGAGGAACGGATGCAGTATTTAGAGCAGAGCATCTGCGGCGAGTTTGGGGCTGGCTAAGGCCTCCATCCCATGCAGGTGCCGCTTGATAAACAAGCCGATGGCCTCAATGGACAGGCGGCTTTCTTCGAAACCATAAATTTGAAACACGTGGCACATGCCCTCCCAGCGGATGATTTGCACGGGTACATCGTCCCTGGACATGCATTTTTCCAGCGTGTCCGCATCGCTGAGCAGGATTTCTTTGGTACCGCATTGGATTTGTGTGGGCGGGAAACCATGAAAATCGGCATAGATGGGCGAGAGCATCGGGTCGCTGAGCTTTGCCGCGCTGCCGCCTGCAAAATCCAATGCGCTGCGAAGCACCTGATCGGCATCCAGCGTGGCGTCTTCCTCGCGCAGTGTGCGATAGCTTTCGCCGGTTTGCAGAAGGTCTGTCCATGGGGACAACAGGCTGATTGCTCCCGGCATTGCCATGCCATGGTCGCGCAAATAAAGCGCCAGCACCAGCGCCAGGTTGCCGCCCGCGCTCTCGCCCACAAAGGCGATGTTACGCGGCTCAAAGCCCTCGTCCAGCAGGCTTTGATACACCTTGAGCGCATCTTCCAGCTGCGCGGGATAGGGATTTTCGGGTGCCAGACGATACGAAAAAGTGACTGCCGTGGTGCCGGACGCTGCGCAGATGGGCGATATCACCGCGCGGGACTGCAATAAGCCCCCCGACACATACGCGCCGCCATGCATGTGCAAAATGATACGGCTTTTGTCGATCTGCTCTTTGGGTGTGACACGCAGCACCGGCATGCCAAGGCCTTCAATCACTTCGCCGGTGGTGCCGCGCATGGATATTTTGGCCACCACATCGGCGGGGGGATTAAAGTCCATAATAAACTGGCTGCCGCCGGGCTTGGTGAGCCGCCGATGCGTGCGAAGCAACGATAATGTGTACTGGCTTTTGCGTGTTGGCATGGGCACCTCCATCATCCGGTCTGGAAAAATCCGGCCACCGCAAGCATACAACAATTCTTCCTGTCGGTCAAGCGATATGCTTGCAGGGGATGGCAAAACGTGCTATACTGGCACATCAAGAAAGGGGAGGTGCGCCATGGCAACGGGCAGAAAACAGTGGTTTAAGCTGGATAATGCCGGCAAGCTGTACCCAGCGGTGGCAAACTCCCGCTGGAGCAGCAATTTCCGCATGGCCATGCGCCTGTCTGCGCCTGTGCAGCCTGCGTTTTTGCAGCAGGCGGTGGACATTGTGCTGCCGCGTTTCCCGTCCTTCAAGGTGCGCCTGCGCAAAGGCCTTTTCTGGTATTATTTAGAAGAGAATACCGCGCCCTTTGTGATCCATCTCGACACGGGGCACCCTTGTATCCGTTTTTCCGAAAAGGAAGAAAACGGATATTTGCTGCGCGTGATTTATTATAACAGCACCCTGTCGGTGGAGTTTTTCCACGCGCTCACAGACGGCACCGGCGGCATTACGTTCATCAAAACATTGGTAGCGGAGTACTACCGCCTGCTGGGGCA
>JAVBRU010000050.1:0-5294 GCA_031547595.1 Eubacteriales bacterium | reverse complement strand
TGGGCGCCAACGGCGGCGTATCCTGCGCCAGCGACCTGGCCTCTGCCATCGGCATTGAAATCCTGAAAGCAGGCGGCAACGCCGTAGACGCGGCTGTGGCCATGATCTACGCTGTCGGCCTGTTTGAGCCTGCGGCCTCTGGCATCGGCGGTGCTGGCCAGATGGTGATCTACCTTGCCGCCGAAGACCGCTACCTCGTGATCGAATACATGACCCAGGCCCCCGGCGCTGCCATCCCCGGCGCGCTGGATACCGACACCTCCTCCAATCCTCCCTCCCCCGAATCCATTGCCATCCCCGGCATCGTGATGGGCACCATGACTGCGCTTGAAAAGTATGGCACCATGAGCGCCGCCGAAGTGCTTGCGCCCGTGATTGACGCGGCGCGCAACGGCTTCCGCCTCCCTGACCGCTGGAACACCAACGTGGAAGGCCGCTATGCCAACCTTTCCTATTATCCCTACACGCTGGAGCTGTACACCGATGACGGCTTCTTCTATACAAACGGCCAGACTATCTACAATAAGGACTTGGCAGACGCGCTGGAGATGATCGCCAATGACGGTGCAAAAGCGTTCTATGACAGCGAATTCACCGACAACATGGTAGAGTTCATCCAGAGCGTCGGTGGTGTGCTGACCCGCGAAGACTTTGCCCAGTATAAGGCTGTGGAGCGCGATTGCATCTCCACAACTTACCGTGGCCATACGGTGTACACCGTGGGTGGCCCCTCCAACGGCGGCACGGCACTGCTGGAAATGCTGAACGTGATGGAGAAATATGACCTTGCGGGCTTTGGCTATGACAGCATGGAGACCGTCAAGGTCATCAATGATGCCTATGCCCTGGCATACATGGACGGCGTGGGCTGGATGGCCGACCCGGACTATTACAACCTCCCCACCGAGGAGATGATCTCCAAAGAATACGCTGCCGAACGCGCGCAGAGCTTCACCCTCGATAAGCTGTTCAAGGGTGCCAAGGCTGGCAAGCTCACCGTCACCCTCACCGAAACCGGCGAGAAGATGAGCGCCACCGATACCGCCGATCAGGGCGGCACCACCCATATCTCCGTGATGGACAGCATGGGCAACGTGGTTTCCACCACCAACACCAACGGCATCAACTTTGGCAGCGGCGTGGCCGTGCCCGGTACGGGCTTTGTGTTCAGTGCCCACCTGGCTAACCTCACCAACAACACCTCTGCCAAGGTCAACATGCTGATGCCCTACATCCGGGTTCGCACCACCATCTGCCCCAGCATCGTGACCGACCTCGAAGGCAAGCCCATGCTGGCCGTTGGTTCTCCTGGCAACTGGGCGCTGATGCCGGCCGTCGCTATCACCATCTCCAACGTGATTGACTTTGACATGAACGTTTCCGAGGCCATCAACGCGCCCCGCACATTCCGCGATCGCAACAGCAAATCCCTGACCATCGAAAACCGCTACAGCCAAGAAACCCGCGATGCACTGACCGCGCTGGGCTTTGATCTGGAGCTGGACGGCGATTATGGCGCACACGTGGGCTGCGTTGCCGCCGTAATGGTTGGCGAAGACGGGCTGTTCTATGCCGGTGCGGACTACCGCCGTTTCTATGAGGCTGCTGCCTATTAATTGCTGATAATGTAAGGAGTTCATTCCATGCGCGAAGAATGGATCATCGCCCTTGTCATGGTAGGGATCGTGGCGCTTATGACCGTTCTGACGAAAAACAACCGCAAGTGGACCGCCCCCATCTTGCTGCTGGCCGCTTTGGCCGGCAGCTTGGTGGCGGGGATGGGCGTGCGGTTTCGTGAGATCGTAGAGGGGCCCTTTGGTTTTCTGGATAGCATGCTGACGGTGCTTTGCGCCATGATTTTTGTTCGCATGTTTGCGGATAATGGCGGCATGCAAAAGATTTTTACCGCATTTTCCAAGGTGCGTAATTCGTACGCGCAATCCTTTCTGATATTGTTCTTCCTTGCGCTGCCGGGTATGCTGACCGGCTCCGCAGCAGCCAGCGTGCTCATCAACGCGCCCTTTGTTGCAAAATATCTGGAAGCGCGCAAGGTTCCTGGCAAGAAGATCGTTGGATTTATAGTGGCAGGCGCTTTCTTGGGAATGATGCTGCCCCCCAACTGTATCCCCGCCATGATTGCTGCAAATGGCGCAGGCAGTGTGCTGCCCACCCCCTATGTCGGGTTCTTTATGCCGCTGGTGCTGCTGTCTGTGCCCGCATTTATCGTGTATGCACTGATTGTGGCCAACACGATTTTTGCCAAGGCCGATGCGTATGAGCAGCCTGCGCAAAAAGAAAACCCCGCTCTCACTGCCAAGTTCAGCGTCCTGCCCCTGATCGTGGTAGGCTGCCTGCTGCTGGCAGACGGCCTGCTGGGTTCCAAGGTGTATCTGGGCGGCCAGCCGATCACATTTGCGATTGGCGCTGTGCTTTGCATCCTGCTGCCCGCCATCAAGCGCGGCATCAAGCCGGTGCTCAAATCGCTGCAGCAAGGTGCCGAGGATTTGGTGTTGCCCGTTGCCATGATATTTGCGCTTGGTGCCTTCATTGAAGTATCCTCCATGAGCGGCGTTCGCGGCATCTATAGCCTGAACATCCTGCCCTATACTTCGACGGCTGTCATTCTGGCGGGGATGGCGCTCATGCTGCCCGTTGGTTTTGCTACTTCTGCCGCGTTGCCTGCGTTTATTGCCTCCTATGCCATCTTCCCCATCGGCTGGCTGGCCTCTCCTATGATCGTGGCGGGCTGCGCGGGCGCGCTGGGCATTGCCTTCCTGCTGCCCATCCGCGGCGGCCTGATCGGCCATGTGAAGAGCAGTCTGGAATATGATGATGTATCCTATGGCGCGGCACTTTTGCAAGTGTTGGTGCCTGTACTGCTTGTATTGGCGTGTGGCGTGCTGCTGGTTCTCTTTGGCGGGCAGCTGTCGGCGCTGGTGCTGTGAGGAGGAGGCGCTTATGATTTACTATATTTTGACCGGTATCATTGCGCTTCTGTTGCTGGTGGGCGTGTTCAAAAAGCGTCCGGTATCCGAAATCATCAGCCTGCTGATCGTGCTGATTCCTCTGGTTCTGCGCGTAATGCAAATCAAGTGAGGAGGTTATTAAGATGAAAAAGTATAGCTATCTTTGGAAAAACCTCCTGCTGCTTGCGCTGGCTGTGGCTTTTACTATCCCCGCTGCGTGCGATTTTCTTGCCATGCACGAGCAGGAGGCCATCGCAGCCAACGATGCGCTGACAGAAATCAAAATGCTGTCCGAATACTGCCCCGCACTCAAAGGCACTGCGGGGGATACCGAAGTATATGTGTTTGACAGCGGCGTAGAGGGCGGCACCATGCTGATCCTTGGCGGCACGCACCCCAACGAATCTGCCGGGCTATTGGCCAGCATTGCGATTATTGAAAACATCAGCGTGCAAAAGGGACGTGTCATCATCATGCCTTGGACCAATAAGAGCGGGTATACCCACACCTCCCCGCTGGACGGCATGCAGGACCTTTTTTCCATTACGCTGGCGGATGGCAGTGTGCGCACGTTCCGTGTGGGCAACCGCCTGACCAACCCCGTGGATCAGTGGCCGGACCGTAACTACTACCTTGGCACCTCCGGCCGCAAGCTCGTGGGCACGGAAACCGCCGAAATCCGCAATGTCAATCGCCTCTACCCTGGCAATGAAAATGGCGTGTTGACAGAGCAGGTGTGCTATGGCATCCGCAACCTGATTGACACCGAAAAAGTGAGCATCACCATGGACATGCACGAGGGTTCGCCGGAGTTCCTGTATCTGGATGCAACCATGGCGCACGAGAAAGATAAAAACTTTAAGGTCGTATCCGATATGGCATTTGAAATGCTCATGATCGGCCTCGACATGAAGGCTGAGTATTCCGGCCAGACTTCCTATGGCCTCTCCCACCGCGCGCTTGGCAATACTACCAACTCCCTGATGGCGCTGATGGAAACCTACAATCCATCCATGGGCCCGCTGCACGGAAAAATGGATGATGACCTGATCATCAACGGCAACGAACCCAATTATTATCAGGCGCATAAGGACGGCTATATTTACTACAAAGTGCCGGAAGGCGGTATATCCTTGCTGGTGCGCACAGCGCGCCATATGATTTGTATCGACCTTCTCAAGGTTGCCTACAACGATAACTATCCGGAAAACACCATCGAATTTAGCGGCTTTTCGGACTATGACACTTTGATCAACATGGGTCTGGAGAATATTCTCAAGCCCGTTTGATGCTTAAAAAACGAAGGAGGAACCTGTCCCCATGAAAAAACTGATTGCGCTTGTATTGGTGATTTGCTGCCTGCCCTTGATGGCGTTGGCGACCACCACGCCCTCTACCGGCACCACCGATGGTTATGACCCTAACTCCGTCACAGAGTTTGTGATGAACACCAGCCAGGAAACCCCTGTTTTTAACATTGGCGAGGCCAACAAAGCGCTGTATAGCACCCCCATCCTGCTCACCAGCTTTGGCCAGAGCGCCGACTCCTCCATGCTGGAAGCGCTGATCAAGCGTGCCGGTATCACCGATTATGCTTTCCTGCCCCTGGCCACCGCCGCAGACATTGCGAACTATAAGACCGTGATCATTGCTGTGGGCGCGAGTTCCAAGGGCCTGGGCGCGGCCGGCATCTCCGAAGCCACCGAAACCGAGCGCGCGGATGCCATCATCGCTGCCATCAAAGAAAACGATGTGCAGGTCATCATGTGCCACTTGGGCGGTGCCATCCGCCGCGGTGCGCTGTCTGATAAGTTCACCAACATGGTGCTGGATGTTGCAAGCTTCGGCCTGGTTGTGGAAGATGCCAACTTCGACTATATGTTCAGCAACTATGCCGCCGAAAAAGAAATGCCCCTCACCTTTATCTATGCCATCGTCAATGGCGTGGCTGTGTTCAAGGATCTGTTCAACTAATACCTAAAGTAACCACTGATTTACTCAGGCATTATGCTTGGCGGTGTCTTTTGTCCGTGCGCTGCGTCAGAAAAGCTCTAAATAGCGCTGCTATTCCTTCCTTATGCACAGGCAAAATCCCCTCGCCATCCATAAGCCCTCATTAAATCATTGGTTACCTAAGATCGTTACCCCACCATCTAGCGGCCAGCCCCATGCCCTTTGGGGCTGGTCGCTTTTGTCAAGGAGTGTTGTATTTTGAGTTTGGAGCTCATCTGCTTATTGGTGATGCTGGGCGTTTTCTTGATCCTCAACATGCTGCTCAAGCAGCCCGTCAGCTTATCCATGATTGCAGGCGCAATCGCTGGTGTGCTG
>JAVBRU010000007.1:0-31350 GCA_031547595.1 Eubacteriales bacterium | reverse complement strand
CAGCACATTGGATACCACCGTGACAATCTCCAGATAGTTATACAGATACTGCCGCTGGCGCTTGTTTTCCACTTCGTCCAGCCGCGCCTGCTCCAGCATCATGCGGTTGACCTTCAGCTGCTGGTCGATCCGCTTGATCATCACCTGCTCGTTTACCGATTGATCGTCCCGCCCGATAAAATAATAGTAGAAATCCACATCCAGATAATACAGTGTTTTCACATGATGCAGCGGGATAAACACATATAGGCTATCCACGTAAAAGGTGTGCCGGGGCAATTGCAGGCCGCAGCTTTTCAGCATGTCCGTGCGGTACACCACCGAGTGCATCAGGATATAATGCCCCTTGCGCAGCCTGCCGCAGTCCTCCCAGGTGAGCACCGTATCCGCCTGCAGTTCCCGGCGGTACTGCATCACCTTTTTCTTTTTGACGCCCACTTTGTCATACACATAATTGCTGATCACTAGATCGGTCTGAATGTTCTCCAGCGTGTCCAGAAGCTTCCTATAGGCCGCCTCCCCCACCCGGTCGTCCGAATCCACCACCTTGAAATACTTGCCCTTGGCGTGTTGCAGCCCCGTCATCACCGCCGCCCCGTGGCCGCCGTTCTCCTGGTGGATGGCGCGCACGATGCCGGGATACTTGTGCTCATACGCGTCGGCAATGGCGGCGGTGGCATCCGTGGAGCCGTCATCAACAATCAGGATTTCCACCCGGTCGCCGCCCAGCAGCAAGGAATCCACGCACCGGCGCAGATAAGCCTCCGAGTTGTAGCTGGGCACGGCGATGGACAATACCTTCATGCCATCCACATCCTTTGGTCATTCTTGGGGTGTACGGTCTACAACCGGGACGGGGCTGTACACCTAGCCGAACAGCCCGGTTCGGGTTCCCTTCTTCGTCCGCTTTTCGGCCTGTTTGCGCTGATAGCGCGCTTCTTCCGCATCATAGTCCAGGCCCTTTTTGGCGCACGCCAGCATCAGCTCCTCCTGGCGCGCTCTTTCCGCCAGCGCTTCGGCCTCGGCCTGCTCGCGGCGCATGCGCTCGGCGGGCTCCACCCATTCGCCGCCGGCGGCCAGAACCTCTGTCCGCTGCCGCTCAAAGATCGCGGCCTGGTCGGCCTTGATGTGCTTTTCCACCTTCAAAAAGTTCATCATCACGGCAAGCACCGCATAACACAAAAGCTCAATGCCCAGATAGCAGACCACGAGCACGGTCTTGACGCCCTCGGGCTGCACGGACAGCGCCGCGTCATACCCGGCGGAGGACAGCAGCGTATTGATCATGCCGCTGGCCAGCCCCGTCATGCCCACCATGATGATGCCATACACCGCCATGGTAAAGCCGTCGGTGCGGAAACCGTGCTTGGCCTCGATGTGATCGAGCACATCCGACAAAAGCGCCAGGGTGACATACATGGCGGGGATGGAGCCGATGCCCTTGAGCACAATGCCTGCCGTCACCACCGGGAAGCTGTACACATTGATAAAGCTGACCAGCCCGCCTGCGACCGACAGCATCAGGCCGTAGGTGACGGCGCGCTGCTTGCCCAGCTTGCTGGCAATGGGCCAGGCGATGAGCATCCCCACCGCGGTGGGGATGCCGCCAACCAATCCCAGCAGCCCCTGCGCGGTGCCGGGTGCCATGCCCTGGAACACCCAGGTGCAATAATACGTCATGGAGCCGTTTTTGACAAGCCCCCCCAGCTGGAACAGCAGGAAGTAGACCATGATGAACCACCAGTATTTTTCAGTCACACAGGCGTTCACCTGCGCGCGCATGGACACCTTTTTTTGCCGCACCGGGGTGTGCAGGGTTTCTTCCGTGATGCGCTCGCGGGTGAAGCAGTATTCCACCAGGATGCCAACCAGGGTGATGGCGCACAGCACCCCCATCATGATCTGCCAGTTGCCGTAGCTCGCCGCGGCGTCAATGCCGCCGCCAGATGCCGGAACAAACAGAAAATCGTTGAGCAGCATGGGGATGAGGATGCTGGCACCGATGCCCACCGCCGCCACGTTGGACGCATTGGACAGCGTTGCCAGCAGCCCGCGCGCCTTGGAATTGCGTGTGGACAGGTTGACCAGCGAGCTGTGCGCCGTGTAATAGAAGGGATATGTGACGGCGTAATACAGGTTATAGGATACGGCGATCCACACCATCTGAAGCGCCGGGGACGCGTCCCTTGGTACAAAGAACAGCGTGACGATGGCGATGAGCAAAATCGGCGCCGAGAGGAGCAGCAGCGGCCTGGCCTTGCCCTGCGAGGTGTGCATGCGCTCCATCAACTGGCCCACACACAGGTTACCAATCACCACCAGTATCACAGACAGCACCGGCAGCAGCGTGGAAAACATACCAAAGCGCGCGGTGTCCGTCCAGCCGATGATGTCCGAATAATAACGGTTCAAATAGGAGGCGAACACCGCGTTGGAGATCAGCGCGGCCAGTGGGCCGATCAAATAGCCAAGCATCATTTCACTGGGCTTGACATTGGCCGATGCGATCCTTGTTTTGAGCAAAGGACGATCGAAAAAGCTCGTTTTCTTCATAACTGCACTCCGTTCTGAGCCGTTGAGGGTACAAAAAGAACAAGACCGCCAAACCACGATCAGTTTGGCGGTCTGTTATACCGCCAGAAGGCCGCTACTTATTAGGCTCTCTTTCTTTTCAGGAAGCCGGAAGCGATGGTGGCCACGATGCCAGCCGCCATGAGGACGCTGATGGACGCAATGGTGCTAACCTGGGTGGGATCACCGAACATCA
Organism: Eubacteriales bacterium; assembly: GCA_031547595.1. Lineage (GTDB taxonomy): Bacteria > Bacillota > Clostridia > Christensenellales > Aristaeellaceae > JAVBRU01. Next base: position 28,583 of record JAVBRU010000007.1, on the reverse strand, counting down.
CGATGCCCTGAAAGGCGTCCGCAAAGGAGCCCACAGAGTCCACCAGCAGCTGGCACAGCGCCACGCTGTAGGCGGCGGTTGCCGCCACGATCAGGAAATCATTGTCTAAGAACAGGAGCAGCAGATTGATGGCAACGCCCGCCCCCAGCCCCACAAGCACCACGTTGTTCATCACATAGTGCGCCTGCGACCAGGTGAGATAGTAGATGAACGACACCACAGCCAGTATCCCCGCCGCGAGCAGCAGATAGAAACCCAGGGCCTTGTCTTTGATTAACAGCTTCACCTTTACGCAACCCCTTTCACGCTTTTCTTGTACTGGACTTTGGCGGACGCCAGCAGCGTCAGGCTCAGCAGGGTCAGCACCGCGAACAAACCAATGGCGCAGTACAGCGCGGGCTGCCACCAAGGCGTGATGCTCATGATGACGGAGTTGGAGTCGATGCCGTTCATGATGTTGCTGTTGGCATCGTTGTATAATATGTTCTTGGCCGCGCGGCGCAGCTGCTCGAGCAGGTAGCCGTCGTTGTTGGTGGTGATTGCATCTGCAATCACCTTGGAGCTCTTGCGCTGCGTATCCAGGCAGAAGGAATCCGTGCCCGCCGCCAGCATGGTGGTGAACGCAGCCTTGTACCCTTGCGAGGACGCGCCGATGGCATCGGTTTCGATGTGGCCTTCATAGCCCCATTCGCCGCGCACAACGCCCTTGTTGAGCGCTTCGCTTAAGGAACAACCCACAAAGCCCAGGCGGTTGAACGCCTGCATCAGCGAGTGCGCCTCGCCCTTGGCCACCGCGCCCTCCAGCCCGCGCAGCGCGCCTTCGCGGAACGCCTGCTCGTTGAAGAAGTTGACCACGCCCTGGCGGTTGTTCTCCTGATCGTTGCCCGCCAGGTGCTTGGGCCCGCAGTGCACGCCCTTGGATTCCACGCCCTGTACAATGGGGATCGCGGCCAGGTAGTTCAGATTGGCATCCTCGGAGAAATACTCGAAATTGCGTCCGCCAAAGGGCGTTCTGTGCAGGTTCGCACCGGGGCCCCAAACCTCTACCACGCCCAGGAACAGCCCTTCTTCGCCCAATAGCTCGCCGCGGCGCTTCATCAGGTCTTTGTTGAATGTGGCGGTGAGCAGGCTCTCGTTGGGATAGGAGGTGGTCTTCAGGTTGTTGCCGTACTTGGCGCTGTCGTAGTTATCGGAATAGCCGCCGATGCCGTCCGGCCCGTCGCCCGCGGGGGACTTGGGCTTGCCCACGGCGGCCACCTCGTCTGTGCCAAAGTTGTTGGCAATCAGGGAGGCCATTTCATCGATGGTCATCTGGTTGAGGAAATTCTCCCACAGAAGGTCGTCATACGCCACACCGCGCATGCTGATGAGCATGATGCCCTCGTTCTTGCCCTGTGTGAAACTGGACACAGCGGCCGCGCCCGCGGGCTTCTGGTACAGGTTGCCGTCCAGCAGCCGGATCATCTCGTCCGTCAGGCTCAGACCGCTGACGGCCTTTTCGGGGAATGTCTTTTGCCAGTCGCTTCTGGACAGGTAGGTCACGGCGTTGTCAAACCAGGCATTGACATCGCAGTCGTCAAACTGGTTGGTGACGGTCACGCCGGTTTCCTGGGAATGCTTGTAGGTGGTGTCGTCAAACTTTTCCGTGAAATGGTACGTCTTTGCAGCATTGCCCGCGGTCTGCGCGCCCAGCACATCCACCATGCCCGCCGCGCCCTTGGCGGCCAGCACGTTGTTGAGCGCGTCATGCGCGTCCTCGCCGATGGCGATGTAATAGTCGCCCTCGCTGAGGATGTAGCCCTTGGCCTTGGTGTAATCGTAGCTGGCCAGCAGGTACTTGTCGCATTCAATGGTCAGCGTTTCCGATTCGCCCGGCTGCAACAGGCCGGTCTTGCCAAAGTCGAGCAGCTGAATGGCGGATTTCTCCACCAGGTTTTGCTGCTCATACGCGCCATAGGGCGTTTGCGCATACACCTGCACGGCGGACTTGCCCGCGACAGCGCCGGTGTTTGTGACCGTGACGCTGACGGTCAGGCTTTTGTCGTTCACCGTCACGCTGTTCAGCTTCTGCTCAAAGGTGGTGTAGCTCAGGCCATAGCCAAAGGGGAAAACCACCTCGTCCGTATAGTTCCACGCAGCGCCCGTGGAGGAGCCCGCAGCGCCATTCGCGTTGAAGCGGTTCAATATGGCGTCCTCATACCGGGTCTCGTAGTATTTGTACCCCAGGTAAATGCCCTCGGACTGCACTGTGTAATACGAAATTTCAGAGGGCAGGGAGGAAGATTTGGCCAGCGCTTCGTTGAGGTTGGCCCACGCCTGGTTGTTGTGGCTGCCAGTCACCGCGGCTGGGGAGGACAGCGAGTTGGCTGCGTAGGTCTCCACCAGGTGCCCGGAAGGGTTGGCCTTGCCCGTCAGAATATTGGCGACGCCCGTAAAGCCCTTCTCGCCCGGGCAGCCGATCCACAGCGCCGCGTCGATGCCGTACTCGTCCAGCCAGTTAAGCTCCAGGGGGTTGCCGCTGTTGATGAGCAGGATGACTTTCTTGAACTTGCCGGAATCCTTGATCATCTGCAGCAGGTCTTTTTCGGCCTGGTGCAGCGCCAGCTGGCTGATGCCCTCGGTGGGCGTTTGCATGTACAGCTCCACGCCCTCGCCGCCCTCGCGGGCCAGCATCACAAGGGCGACGTCGTTAAAATCGGTTTCCCAGGTTTTGCGAAGGTCGTCCGTATAAAAAGAGATGTTTTCCTCACCGAGCGACCATTGAGGAACATCGCTGCTTTCAGTTGCAAAAAAGTGGCCTGTGCCTGTTTTACGCTCTGTTGTGCTCGTCCTGTACGCCTGGTACAGCTTGGAGTTGACCTTGAAGCCCGCCGTGCCCAGCGCCTTGAACAAGTCCACACCGCCAAGGCTGGCATACGCCCTGGAGCCCGCGGATTGGTTTCTGTACACCGGCTGCACCACCGCGTGCCCAAAGAGGGTGACCCGTCTTTCATCCGCCGCCAGCGGAAGCGCGTTGTTTTTGTTTTTCAGCAGCACGGTGCCCTCTTCCTGTTCCTGCACCGCTTGGTCGTAGGTGTCCGTTTTCAGGAGTTTGAGGTTGGCTGCGTTCAGCTCCCCATAAACGCTTTTATAATAGTTCGTATCAATGTCTTCATCCGTCTCCACGGTGACCACCTTGCTGACGGAAATGCCCAAAACGCCGTTTACCACGCTGTCGTAACTGATTGCGCAGGTCGTGCCGAAAATTGAAAAGCACAGCATAAACGCCATGATGCAAGACATGCCTGTGCGCAGCCTGATTTTCTTCATGTTCTATCTTCCTCTCCAAGTTCTACACCGGGTGTCCCCCTGGAAGGAGCAACACCCGAAACACGACCGATGCGTAACCGATGATTGCAAGAGGGTTTATGGCTGGGGAGCGGGTTTTGTGCGTGCGCAAGGAAGGAAAACACAGGAATAGCAGCGCTATTTCAAGTTTTTCTGACGCAGCGCACGTGCAAAAGACGCCGCCAGGCATAATGCCCGAATCAATCAGCGGTTGCGTGAAGGGAAATGGCTGCCCAGCCCTAGCGTAAGCCGGGCAGCCATTTCCCAAGGAGGTATCCAAGCAGGTTAATTGAGCAGGGGGTTCTCGCCAACGATGGGCGGCACATTGTATTTCGCCACGCGCTCATCGTTGATCTGGCCGGACCAGTTCATACCAAAGGTGAAGTCGTAGGTGTTGCCGTCCGCGTCCACATAGCATTCCATATCGCGCGGCACGTCTTCATATTGCGCTTCCACGGTCTCCATGTCAAGGGGCATCTGCATGGGCAGCAGGCCGGAGGGCTCGCGCTTGCCGCTGATGATTTCAAAGAACGCGGCGTCGTCGATGGCCTTGGCGCGGTCTCCGCTCCAGGCAACCACAATGGCATCCACTTCGCTCTCGAATTCGGAGAACACCATCGCGCTCTTCACGTCCACAGCCACAACGACCTTGTCCGCAACGGAGGCGGCATACAGCACATAGTCCAGATCGGCTTCGTTGGTGATGATGCCGGTCTTGCCATAGTAGGAGCGGTTTTCCTTTTCATAGACGGTTTCCATGCCGTAGGTGCCCTGCACTTCGCGGGAAGTGATCTGGCCGCCGATGGACTCAAAGCGCACATACATGCTGTCCGCGGTATAGGGGCGGTACTGCAGGGAGATGGGCAGGTATTCGTAGGTTTCGGGCACGTTCATATCTGCATCATAGCCGGTGGTGGGGTTGCCGCACTGCGGGCTCTTGATGCGCACCAGCGCGAAATCACATTTGGCGATGTCTTCCGCAGACGCACGCACGATGTCTGCCTCCACGTAGGTGGGCTTGCCGTCGGCGTCGTTCGGGCCGGAGGGCTGGCCGGCCTTGTCGGTCACCACGTTGAAATACTTCATGGCCGTTTGCAGGTCAAAGGAGGAGGCCAGAGAAGCGGGGGTGATGCGGCCGCGGGATTCCGTGGCGGGAACGTACTTCCAGGGGATGTACACGGTCAGCTTTTCTTCGGTCGCAGCTTTGAGGGTGTTGTCGCTGTTTTTGAGCATCACGATGGACTTCACCTGTGCATCAAAGGCAGCGGCGGCATGCTCTGCATTGTTGGGGATGGTGGAGGCCGCTTCCAGGGTGAGGTAGGGATTGTCCACAACGCCCACGTTGAACAGCGTCTTGAGCGCGCGGCGGGTGGAGTCGATCATGATCTTATCCATGCCGTCCTGGCCGAATTTCTTCACGCCGATGGCATAGGCTTCCATCGCGGTGTCAATGTCCGCCTGATAGCCGCCGCCCAGGTTGCCAAACGCGTCGCAGCCAGCGGCCAGGATCTGCAGCAGGCGCTCGGGCACAGTCAGGTTCTCCGCGCCAAAGCATTTGTCCACATGCACGTTGAAGTCGGTCAGGATGAAGCCGTCCCAGTTGTTCAGCTCTCTCCACAGGGTGTTGATCTTCCAGCTGTTGTAGCTGGTGGCCACGCGGTCGCCGCCGATGGACTCGCCATACTCGTCCACAGCGATGGAGAAGTTGGTCATGGCGCTGGAAGCTTCCTTGGTCAGGCCAGGCAGCTTCAGGCAGGCGAAGTAAGGCAGGATCGTGGTATAGAACTGGCCGCCCGGATAGACGTTGTACGCGCCGTCCAAGGAGTGGGACTCGCGTCCGCCCTCTGCTGCGCCCTCGCCCATCAGGTGCTTGATCTGGCAGTTCACGCTGTCCGCGCCCCAGCCCAGGTCATTGCCCTCTTCATCATAGGTGGACTGCCAGGCGTTGACCATCGCGACAGACATGTCCATGGACAGCTGCGGGTCTTCGCCAAAGGTCATGTCGGCGCGCTTCCAGCGCGGTTCGGTCGCCAGGTCAATCTGGGGCGCAACCTTCATGGAAACGCCTAGCGCGCGCCATTCCTTGCTCAGCATCTGGCCGTACTGCGCCGCCAGATCGGGATCAAAGGAGGCCGCCAGGCCCAGATAGCCGGGCCAGTTGGACACGCCATTGCCGCCCAGCGGGTCGGCGATGAATGTGGCGGGAACGACCACGCCATCCAGCGCTTCAATGTATTCCTGAATCTGGTTGTTCCAGCCAACGACGGTCTTGGCGGGGCCGTTGGGGAAGCGCACGTGGCGGTAGCCCAGGGTCAGGGCGAGCTTGGTGTTGTCCAGCATGGAGTCGGGGCTGGCCGCGCCGATGCTGAAGGGATTCATTTTGAGGCCCATCATCCATTCGTTGCTCAGCTCACCGGAGTCCGCCAGCGCAGCAGCGCGGGTTTCATAGTCTACGCGCCAGTCTTCATAGATGTCCAGCACGCCGTTTTTGTTCAGGTCTTTGAAGGCATAGCCATCCACCTGGAGGATGGGCAGGCCGGAAGATTTGGAGTAGCCCAGCGTAGCGCCGCCCTCGTTGAGGATCATCGTCCAGCCGTCCGGCATGTCTACTTCTGTCCACAGCTTATCGCCGGAGCCCAGCGCCTCGGGCTGCACCGGATAGCTCAATGCGCCTTCTGCCAGACCGGGCGCAACAGACAATACCAAGAGCAGCACCAGGAAAAAAGATACGGATTTTTTCAAGATAGAATTCATTGCTCTGCCTCCCTATTTTGATTCAGTCTTTGTGGTTCCTTCCTGCCAGGTGTGCGTTTCCATCCACGCACCAACAACAGCGGCTTTCCCCCTGTGCGTGATTGTACAGCCAACTCCCCCTTTCATTGCCCGATCAACAATACACAAAAGGCGCTTGCGCCTATAGGGCGTCCACGGTTATTTCGGCGGTTGCGCTGCCATGGGGGCTGTCCGCCGCGATGCGCAGCGTCCCCGGCCCGGCCGGGCGGATCACCGCCAGCGCTTCGCCGTAGTAGGTATCGGTACAATCGTTCAGGTAGCCGTCGCTGTTGTACGCGCAGCCGTTGCCCAGCCCCAGCAGCGTGCCGTTTTCCACCTTCACATGCACCTTGCCGCGCGCCAGCGGCTGTCCTTCGCCCCGGTCATCGGTATAGCGGATGCGCACATAGGCCAGATCATCCGCACGCAGCGTGTCCGCCTCCGGGTGAAGGGTGAGGCGGGTGATGTCCTTCGCGGTACGCAGCGACGTCGTGGCAATCACGTTGCCCGCGCCATCGAGTGCCTTGGCCTCCAGCACGCCGTCGTGGTACACTGTTTTGAACACGAAGCGGCAGTCGCCGGGGCTTCTCTTCTCCCCCACCTTCTTTTCGTTCAGGTACAGCGCCACCCGCTCTGCCCGTGCGTACACCTCCACCGTGGCCGGCGCGCCGTCCATGCCGTGCCAGCTCCAGGAGGGAAGCGCGTTGGTCAGCTTCCAGGCCGAGGGCGAATGCGAACGGCGTTTGGGGCTGACGGGTACCACGGCCATGCCGATGGGCGCAAGCTCAAACGCCACGCGGGTATACAGCATCTCGCCGCCGCCCTTGCCCGTGATGTCCAGACGGCCGGAGCCTGCGGTGATCCAGCCTGCGCCATGGTCGAAATCCGGCGCGTAATCGCTGTATTCCCATGCGCCGATGCCGGCCTCGCCCAGATAATCCATGCCCGCCCACACAAAATCGCCGATCAGGGCAGGGTGGTGCTTGGCCATTTCAAAGAAGGTGTACGCATCGGCGCAGAAGGTTTCGCTGCCCACAATCACGCGGTTCGGGTATTGCCCAAAGTCGTGCCGGTAGCGGTTGATCCCGTAGTTATAGCCCGCCACATCCAGCGCGGCGAAGGAATCCCGGGTCTTGACATTGCTGCCGTGCAGCGTTGCGCCAAACTTCATGAACCCCGCGCCCATCAATCCGGCCAGGTTGTTGAAAAACTCGCTGCCCACGGCTTTCTTTTGCTTGCCGGGCTTGATCTCGGTCTTTTCCGCCTTTTTGTCGCTGTATACGCCAAAGCCCAGCGCGCTCAAATAATTGAAGAAGATGTTGATGCCGCAGGTGACGGGACGCGTATCGTCCAGCGCGCGGATGTGCGCGCGCATGTCGCCCGTCAGCTTGATGCCGCGCTTCTGTCCGGTTTCGGCCACCTCGTTGCCGATGGAATACAGTACGACACAGGGGTGGTTGTAGTCCTTTTTCACCATGTCCTGAAGGTCCTGCCGCCACCACTCTTCGAAGTAGTCCGCATAGTCATACTTGGTCTTGTGCATGTACCACATGTCCACATATTCGTCCATCAGCAGCATGCCCTGCCTGTCGCAGGCCGCAAGCAGCGCCTTGGAGCAGGGGTTGTGCGCCGAGCGCAGCGCGTTGTAGCCCACTTCCTTGAGCAGGCGCACCTTGCGCGCCTCGGCAAAGGGCTCGGCCAGCGCGCCCAGCACGCCGTTGTCGTGGTGAATGCACGCACCGCGCAGGATCACGCGCTTGCCGTTGATGCGAAAACCCTGGGCCGCATCGCACGCCACCGTCCGGATGCCAAAGAGCGTTTCCTCGCAGTCGTTTGCAAACTGCACGCGGCAGCGGTACAGCGCGGGCGATTCGGGCGACCACAGCGCCGCCCCCGGCATCGGGAGGTCCAGGGCAAAGGTGCCGTCGCTCTCGCCCTTGGCGTGATAGAGCACCCGGTTGCCGTCCGCCGCCAGCATGTCAACCGTCACAGGCCCGGCCGTGCTGGTTTGAAGACGCACCTGCACCGTGGGCTGCCGGTAATCCAGCGTTTTGATCTGAAGGCTGTCTGGCAGAATATGCGCCGTTGGCAGCAGGCACAGGTGAACGGGGCGGTAGATGCCAGAGCCCGTATACCAGCGGCTGTTGGGCTGCTTGGCGTTGTATACGTCCACGCGCAGCGTGTTTTCGCCGGTCTTCAGCTTGCCTGTCAGCTCCGCATAAAACCCCGTATAGCCGTAGGGATGCGCGGCGATCTTTTCGCCGTCCAGGAATACCTCCGCGTTGTGGTACACCCCTTCAAACTCCACCAGTACGCGGCCCGTCTCCTGCTCCCCCGCCACATCCGGCCAGACAAAGCTTTTTTCATACACATAATCGCCGCCCTCAAACCAGCTGATGTTCGCGCCGCCGGCGCTGGTATTGGAGCGTTTTTCCATAAGCATGGCGTCGTGCGGCAGCGTAACTTGCTGCACGCGCGCATCATCAGAGCATTTGTGAAAGCGCCATCCGCTGTTGAAATTCAATCTTTTGATGAGTACCACCTCCCGTAATCGATGGCATTGCCTATGTACATAAAAAACCGAACGCTGTGTACCCACACTATAGCGCCCGGCGCGCAAGGCGGCAAGGCCCAGTGCGTAACCTTCGCATTTTCCAGCCTAAACTTATCGCCCAGCCATCCTTCAATTTATCTTTTTCTTGTCATATTGACGCCAAATTGTTCATGTGCTATGATGCATCCATGAACAAAGAGCTCGCGGGGGTTTGGGGAAAGGGGCCATGTTGATGGTACACATCGCCATTGTAGAGGATGAAACATCGGCCGCCCGCATGCTGCAATCCACGCTGGATACCTACGCGCGCGAAAACGGCGTTAACTTCCAGACCAAACGCTTTGCGGACGCCGTGAGCTTTCTGACGGACTATAAAAAAGGCTATGACATCGTGTTTATGGACATCGAGCTGCCCGGCCTCAACGGCATGGATGCCGCGTTCAAGCTGCGCGAGTTTGACAAGCAGATCATTATCATCTTTGTGACCAACATGGCGCAGTACGCCGTGCGCGGCTATGAGGTGGACGCGCTGTATTACATCATCAAGCCCATCAACTACCAAAATACGGCGTACAAGCTGAAGCGGGCGCTCTCCATCCTCTCGGCCAACTCCGATGCGGAGATCGTTCTGCCCCAGGCCAACGGGCTGGTGCGCCTGTCCTCACAGGCGCTGATGTATGTGGAAATCAACAGCCACAAGCTCTTCTACCATGCCGAGGACAAGACCTACATCGCCTACGGCTCGCTCTCGGAGGTGGAGAAAAACCTGCGCCCGCACCATTTTTACCGCTGCAACAGCTGTTACCTGGTCAACGCGCGCTACATCGCTTCCATCACCGGCTTTGTGGTCACGCTGCTCAATGGCGAGCAATTGCAAATCAGCCACCCGAAAAAGAAACAGTTCATGCTGGACATAGCGAACTGGCTGGGGGATGGAAATACATGATCGCGTCCATATTGGCATTCTTTCAAAGCAACGGTTTTGTGCTGGAGCTGCTGTGCTGCAATGTGCTGTTCACCTATTCGCAGGAAAAGCGCCGCGGCTACTGGCTGCGCATCCTGCTTACGGCGCTGGTGCTGCTTACCAGCTCCGTGCTGCTCAACAGCGTGCCCATCAATTCGGTGTTCTTCAACTTCCTCAAATACTTTATCTGGTTCTTCCTGACGGTATTCTCGGGCATACTGTCCTGCCAGATCTCTTTTTCGGTCGCCCTGTTTTTGAGCATCAGCGCCTATGTCTGCCAGCACATGGCCTTCAAGGTGGGCGAAACGGTGCTGCATTTCCTGCCCCAAAGCCTGGATGACCCCGTGACCAGCGTGATCTACCTGACCATCCTAGTATGCATCTACGCATTGGAATTTCTGGTGTACGCCCGCCGGATCAAGACGATGGACGAAAAATTCCTGTCCCAGAACCAATTCATCTTCCTGTGCGTGGGTGTCGCCATCTACACCTCCATATTGCAGTTCATATTTGCCGAGCATATGGAGCAGATCCCCAACACGCTGCGCTTCACCTATTCGTCGCTGGACATCGTGTGCTGCCTGTTCGCCCTGTCGATGCAGTACGGTTTGTTCAGGACAAACCGCCTGGAGGAAGAAAAGCGGCTGATGGAGCATATTTTGCACATGCAGGAGGAGAAATTCCGCGAATCCAAAGAAAACATCGAGCTGATCAACATCAAATGCCACGACCTGAAAAAGCACCTGCTCAGCCTGCACGGCCTCGACCAGGAGGAGCTGAAGCGGCTGTACAGCACCCTCAACATCTACGACATGTCCGTCAAATCCGGCAACGAAATTCTGGATATCATACTGGCCGAAAAAAGCCTGCTGTGCCAGCAGGCGCATATCCAGCTGGAATGCATGGCCAGCGGCGGCAGCCTCAGCTTCATCAGCACCGCCGATGTGTATTCCCTGTTTGGCAACGCCATTGACAACGCCATCGAATCGGTGCTGAAGGTGAGCGACCTCAACAAGCGCTACATCAGCATCTCCATCAAGCAGACGCGCGGCCTGATTGTGTTCCACATCGAGAACCCGTATGTGAGTGTGCTGCAATTTGCGGACGGGCTGCCCGTCACCACCAAAGATGACAAATCCTTTCATGGCTTTGGCCTCAAAAGCATCCAGCTGATGGCCGAAAAATACCATGGCTATCTGTCCATCACCGCCAAGGACAACCTGTTCAGCCTGAACATCGCCATACCGGTGCCAGCGCAGCAGGCGGATGACGAGAGAGCCGCAGCAGCCGATATATAGATTCACATCAAAGTCTCTTTAGCGCGTCTATTTCCAAGACAAGTTCAACAACGGATAAAATCGCATAGTCCTTGACATTGCAGAATAACCAATCTGCTCATATAAAACAAAAACACCATCAAATCTTGTATCGATTGGATAGTGCTGATCGGATCCATCCATTATGGCTTGTTCCCCGCCAACATTGACCCCATCAAGGTTGTGGTGCATTTGATCAAGTGTCCTCATTGCATGGGCTTTACGCTGGCAAGGATATCATGGATGGGGTTTTCAATCTATACAGCCGTGGGCAGGATGACTATACACGTGGTTTCGTTTCCGTTACTGCTTGCTATGATATCACCGCCATTCGCTTGCCCTGTTGGCGTCATGGAAAGATGGAGGATGGTATGGGAATTGTCGAGCAAAGTGCCGTTGAAAATGTGAAGTGCCACCACTGGCGTGTAATGGGTGGCATCATAGTTGCCGATTGGCCGCCAGCCGTTGCCGCCATAGGCGTTTGCGTAATTCACCAGATCAAAATCAGTCTAATGGATCGTTGATTGTATTTTAGATTGAGAATAGTATTAAACTGACGCTTTATCCGCGCGAATCTGCACGTCCCGGACTTTTGAAACACGCCCTAAGATAAAAACAGTTGACATATTTCATTTCGCTCGCATATAATAAAGTATCTCTTTGCACTGCCATCCTCTCTCCCAATTCGAGAGGGCGAGATCAACAGTACAAACTGAGCAGGCGATGTCCAGTCTTTGAGATGTGGTTGTGGGGCCGGGCCGTGTAGCGGCAGCGGAATTGCAGATGTGAATCCGCGGGACAGTAACTGTTCCGCGTTTTTTTGTATCAAAAAAGCGAAACAGAGCTGAAGGAAGTGCCGTAGAGGAACACAATTTGGAGGTGTTATCTATGACAAGGACCCCTGAAAATGGCCTTTCAAACGAACAGGCCGAAGCGCTACAGCAGCAATTTGGAAAGAATGAACTGGTACAGGCGAAAAAGCAGAGCTTCATCATGAAGGTGCTCCACATCGTGGCGGAGCCCATGTTTCTGCTTTTGCTGTCAGCGGCGGTGATCTACTTTATCCTGGGCGAACCCAGGGATGGGGCGATTATGCTGGTTTTCGTGATGGGGATTATCTCCATCGACGTGTTTCAGGAATGGAAAACAGACAAGACCTTAAGCGCCTTGCGGGACTTATCCGCGCCGCAGGTTAAGGTGATTCGCGGCGGCGAGGAAAAACTGATATTAAGCGCCGATCTGGTGCCGGGCGACCTGATGCTTTTGTACGAGGGCGTCAAGATCCCGGCGGACGGCTCGATCGTTAAATGCAGCGACCTGTGCGTGGATGAAAGCTCGTTAACAGGCGAAGCTGAAGGCGTTTGGAAGCACGAGACGGATGGCGAAGCCAGCACGGGCGATTACTGGCGTAAGGATTATTGCTATGCAGGAACGCTGGTCACTCAGGGCAGTGCAACTGTGCAAGTGGAGGCCATTGGTGCTCGGACAGAATACGGCAAGATAGGCCAAAACGTAGTGGAGGCCCCGGAAAGTCCCACACCCCTTCAAAAGCAGACAGGCAGCCTGGTGAAGCTGTGCGCTGCGATCGCGGCGGTGCTGTTTGTGCTGGTGGGCGTGGTAACATACCTTAACATCTCAGATCATGAGCTAGGCGACCGCCTGGTGGAAAGCGTTCTGGCCGGAATCACCCTGGCTATGGCCATGATCCCCGAGGAGTTCCCCGTTATCTTAACGGTGTTTTTATCTATGGGTGCATGGCGGCTGGCAAAAAAGAACTCGCTGGTCAGAAGGCTTCCCTCTGTGGAAACCCTGGGAGCAGTATCCGTTTTATGCGTGGATAAGACGGGCACCATCACGAAAAACCAAATGACTGTACAGGAGATATGGACGCCCCATGGGGAGGAGCAGACGCTTATTCAGATTATGGGCATGGCCTGCGAGGTAGATGCCTACGACCCCATGGAAAAAGCCATGCTACGCTATTGTGAGGATAGGGGGGTGAGCACCGAACAGCTTTTTTCGGGCGAGCTGGTAACGGAGTACGCTTTTACTAACCAGCTGAAAATGATGGGGCACGTTTGGAAACAGAATGGCCGGACGCTGATTGCAGCTAAGGGCTCGTCGGAGCGGCTGCTTGCGCTGTGTGAGGCCAATGACGATACAACCCGGGAGATGGAACGCATGAGCCGGGAGGGCTTGCGGGTCATCGCGGTAGGACAAATGACGGTAGCTGCAGAAATTCCTGATACGCTTACGGACTGCTATTTATCCCTGTGCGGTTTGGTTGGGTTGGCCGACCCACCAAGGGAAAGCGTTTCCAAGGATATTGCCCTTTGCCGCAAGGCGGGTGTGCGCGTGGTGATGATCACCGGCGATAACGGGGTGACCGCCTCCGCTATCGCCCGGAAGATCGGCATGGAGCAGGTGGAAAACACGATTACAGGCGACCAGATGGAGCAAATGACGGATGAAGAGCTTCGGGAAAAGGTTAAAACCGTCAGCATTTTCAGCCGTGTGATCCCGGAGCACAAAATGCGGATCGTGAAGGCCTTTCAGGAAAACGGCGAGATCGTTGCCATGACGGGCGACGGAGTGAACGATGCCCCGGCGCTGAAGTACGCGGACATTGGCATCGCCATGGGCAAGCGTGGCAGTGAGGTGAGCCGGGAAGCGGCCGACCTGATCTTGCTGGATGACAACTTCTCCACCATCGTGGAAACCATTAGGGACGGCAGGCGTATCTATGACAACATCCGAAAAGCCATCGGCTATGTGTTCGCCATTCACATTCCCATTGCGCTTAGCTCCCTTCTGGCGCCGATGCTGAAAATGAGCCCTGCAGACCTGTTTTTATTGCCCCTTCATGTGGTACTTCTGGAGCTGATCATTGACCCCACCTGCTCCATCGTGCTGGAGCGCCAGCCCGCGGAGGAGGACATCATGGATCGCCCGCCCCGAAACCCAAAGGGAAAGATCCTCTCCCGGCAGGTGCTCCTCAAAAGCCTGATCCAAGGGTTAATGGTGTTTGCCGCTGCCTTTGGTGCGTATTATTGGGCGCTGCCGATCAAAGGCGCACCTGTTGCCAGAGCTATGGGGCTGGCGATATTGATGCTTTCCAACCTGCTGTTGGTGCAGGTGAATAGTTCAAGCCATGATTCGGTTTTGCATTCCATTAGGCGGCTGAAAAAAGATAAGGTGATGTGGACCGTTAACTTTTGCACGCTGGCGGGCCTTGCGCTGATCCTCTACACGCCGCTGTCGGGATTCCTGAAGCTAGCGCCGTTAACAGCTGCGGAAATGCTTTTGTCTGTTTTAGGGGCTGCCGTGTCGGTGCTTTGGTATGAATGTGTTAAATGGATGATACGCATGAAAAGCAAACGTTGATTTTTACGACCTATGAATGCACAGGAGGCATAGCAATATGCATAACATTATCTTTTTGGGGCTCATTAGCTTTTTTACGGATATCAGCACAGAGTTGATCTATCCCATTATTCCCCCGTACTTAACCGGAGTTTTTGCGCTACCCCTGCCCTGGTAAGGCTGATCAAGGGCATCACAGAGAGCCTTGCAAGCTTGCTCAAGGTATACGGCGGCTATATTTCAGATAAGTTTCAAAAGAAAAAGCGCGGGCTTTTTCCGGCCATGCCACGGGTCTGATATAATCGTTGAACTGTATCAAGCACAGGAGGGACAGAAAACGAAAATCCCTTATCCTATGCAGGGCAAGGGGTTATGTAGTATATGGCATCGCGTAGCACGCACCAGTATACCCACAGCCATGGTTTTAATTGACAAGCCGCGAATAGTATGGTATTCTCATTGTATCACTTCACAGCAGAATCATCTTGGTCAAAGAGGTGCTTATCATGAGGAAATACCTATCGCTATGCATGGTTATCTGTATTCTTTGCTGCAGCTTTGCACTAGCCGAAGCGCCCGATACCGAGCCCGTCCCCGTGCGGTACGGCATCACAAACATCAAAGGCGTCAACATGCGAAGCAAGGCAAGCGCAAAAGCTGACGCTGTTCAGCAGATCCCCATTGCCGGAACGCCCGTCACCATCCTCGAGGATGTGATGGAAAGTGGCGTTACATGGTACAAGGTGGATTACGAAGGTGATATCGGCTTTATCCGCGCTGATTTGATCGATGAGGTGTTGCCAACAGACGAAGAAAAATATGCAGAAACAGCCGCAGCAATCGCCCTGGCAACCGCCAAGGCGCTGGAGAGAAAGGGTTCTGCAGGGAACGTTTGGATCCCGACAAACGGCGGAACAAAATATCACGCATCCAGCAGCTGTTCCAATATGAAAGCCCCCAAAAAGGTGACGTTGGAGTATGCCAAATCTCACGGATATACCGCATGCAAAAAATGCAAACCATAAAAGAGGAGAACCACCATGCAAAACACAAAGCCCCTGGATTACGCCATCGCCGCCTGTGACACCCTGATGCGCAAGTTTACCCCCGAAGCGCTGCCGCCCATTGGCACTTTCCACTACCATCAGGGCGTTTTCCTCTCCGGCGTATATAAAACGTACAAGCTTTGCGGGGATGAAAAGTATTATGCGTATGTGAAGGCGTGGGTAGATTCCATCATTGATGCCCGCGGCAACATCACAAAGTTTAACCCTGGCCAGCTGGACGATCTGCAGCCCGGCATTTTGCTGTTCCCGCTCTATCAGCGCACAGGGGATGTGCGCTACAAAAAGGCGCTGGACACCATCGCTTTTTTTATGGCAAACTTCCCGCAAACGCCCATCGGCGGCTTTTGGCACAAGGCGTGGTACCGCAACCAAATGTGGCTGGACGGGCTGTATATGGCAGGGCCTTTTTGCGCCGAGTATGGCAAAACCTTTGACGCACCGAAGTTTTTTGACAGCGTGGTGACACAGGCAACCTTCATGCGCGAGCGCACCGAAGATGCTAAGACCGGCCTTTGGCACCATGCCTGGGACTACGAAAAATGCATGCCCTGGGCGGATGCCGTCACCGGCCGGTCGCCGGAGTTCTGGGGCCGCTCCATCGGCTGGGTGCCGGTGGCACTGCTGGATGATCTGGACTTTATCCCGGCCGACCATCCCGGCCGCAAAGCTTTGGAAAACATGATCGTTGATCTGTTGACGGCGCTTGCACCCTATCAGGACGCGGAAACCGGCCTTTGGTATCAGGTGATCAACAAAGGCAAAGAGGCGGGCAACTGGCTGGAATCCTCCTGCACGTGCCTGTTTGCCGCCGCCATCTATAAAGCAGTGCGCAAAGGGCTGTTGGCCGTGGAATACCTGGCAGTGGCGGATAAGGCATACCAGGGCATCATCAACCGCATCAAGCAAGACGAAAATGGTATTTTGATCGACAACATCTGCATTGGCACAGGCGTTGGCGATTATGCGCACTACTGCGCGCGGCCCACTAGCACCAACGATCTGCACGGCGCAGGCGCGTTCTTAATCCTGTGCACAGAGGCCGCTAAGAGTCAATAATTTCGGAAGCCGCAAACGCGGTGAAATGTGATCTGGTTGGAATCGTGATAATTGCGCGCACCATTGATGGCGGTGCGGCACAGATAGAGTAAATCCGCCCCCTGAAAAAAGAAATCCACATATTGAAAACCGATTTTCTGGGGATCGGCCTCACGGTAATCTATCAGATCGCACACGACACGCCAATTCGCAAGATCGCTGCTTTCGATCAAAGAAAGCAGGTTGCGGTGCCGGGCACACGCTGCGGACAGTATGCGGCTGACAATGGCATAATAACGGCCTGTCTGCGCGTCATATTGGATTTCAAATTTCGAGTGATTGCCGGGGAATGGAATGGCACGGTCATAGCGAAGCGGCGCTTCGGGCTCGTCCGTGTTCACCTGATACACCAGCGCCAGGCCATAATTAGGGACGCAGTCCAGCATATGATAACGCATCACATTGTACAGCTTGCCATCCGGGAATACGGCCAGCGTTCCTTCAATGTTGCCTGCGCTGTCTCCCTTCGCGGTGCCGGGCCAGGTGGGGTCGTACGGCACAGGCGCGGAAAAGGCCCAGCTGGCCGGGTCGAGTAAGTCGCTGTCAACAGGGGCAGACATCACCATCGGCGCATGCTTCCCGGTCGCCCACGCGCCCCACTCCAGGGTGGTCCAGATGCGCCCGCCGTACTCCACAAGGGGCTGCGGGTTTTTGTGAACGCCCGGGCGGTCGCATTTGCCGCTGCCGCGAAGCAACGCCACAGGCACGGCGAATGTATTGCCGCCATCGCTGGAGCGGCTGATCAAAAGATCGCCATATTCTGTGGAACAGGCCAGCACATACGCTTCCCCTTGATGCACAAAAATGCGCGGCCAGAAGCAGGGCATCAGCTCGCAAACATAGTGCCAGCTTTGCCCATCATCCGTGCTGCGGAAAATAAGCGACAGGTTTTGCGGCGCTTTGCTTTCATACACATCCATTGCGGCCAGCAAAGTACCATCTGGCAGTTGCGCCATAGAAGGGGAACAAAGGCTGCTGCCCGAAAAATGATAACAATCATCCTCCGGGTGTAGATAGTTGACAATCACGCCCACCGGCATGCCCGTGCGCGCCAGGCGAACCCGGCTGCCGCTCTCCCCCGCCGTCACTTGAAAATAATAATCGGTATCCGGCTGAAGCATTTCTATGGTATATTCGCATGCCAACGTTTGTCCGACAGGCTCCGGCACACCGCCGCGCGGTGCGCAAAGCACCGTATAGGTTTCTGCTTGCCCGCATGCCAGCCACTCAATATGAATGCTGCGTTTATCCGGTACAACGCGGCAAATGTAGGGGGTGCCGCTATCAAACAGAGGCGGGGTATAGGGGGCATATGACCATTGGGTTGCAGCTTTCATGCGCGATGTCCTTCTTTCACAGCATGGGCACGGTTTCCTCACAGCCATATTATACGGTTGGCCAGCATAGCGCAATACATTTTAGAAAAAACGTGTAAATCTTGATTCTCACAGGAACATCAGAGCGGCCATAAAGGAAACACCCATTCGATTGGCGAATATATGCCGCATCGTGTCGCGTGAAGGGGTGATGGAATGGCATACCAGGTCATTCATTCTGCAGCCGAAATGCAGGAGTGGGCGGCGGGGCTTTCTGCCGCGAAGGTGATGGCCGTGGATATCGAAACCACCGGCCTGGATCCGCATTCGCACCGGGCACGCCTCATCCAATTGGTCGTGCCAGGCATGCCGGTGCTGGTTATCGATTGTTTTTCCTTCCTGCCGCAAGGGCTGGAGCTGCTTCGCGCTGCCCTGACGGGCGATGGCGTGAAGGTTTTTCACAATGCGAAGTTTGACCTGCAATTTCTATTGGCACTGGGCATCCGCGTGACCCATGTGTTTGACACCATGCTGGCTGCGCAAATACTGCGCTCCTCCGGCGGGCCGGAGCGGGCGAACCTCGCAGCCGTGTGCAAACATTATTTGAACGAAACTGTAGATAAAAACGAGCAAAAGAGCGATTGGAGCGCCGCCCTCACAGCCGCGCAGCTGGCCTATGCCGCCAAGGATGCACTGATCCTCTTGCGCCTTCGCGAGGCCATGATTCCCATCATTTATCAAAACGGCCTGGATACCATCGCGAAAACTGAATTTTCCTGCGTGCTGGCCATCGCGCAGATGGAGTTTAACGGCGTTTACCTGGATGGCCCGCGCTGGCAGGCACTGACGCACGATACCGAAATCCAGCGTGATCAGGCATTGGAAAGGCTGTATGTTTACAGCGGCCACCCCAGCCACCAGCTCACGTTGTGGGGCGAAGAAATCTCGCTGGACGACGGAAACTTCGAGAGCAATGCCTATGTGCTGAAGCTTTTGAAAAGCAACGGCATCGATGTTTCTTCCACCTCTAAGCAGCATCTGGCCCCCTATAGCAGCCATCCCTTGATACGCGCACTGTCGGACTACCGCAAGCACCAAAAAGCGCTCTCGATGTTTCTGTATTCGATGCCCGAAATGGTGCACCCCATAACGCACCGTCTGCACCCGCGCTATGGGCAGATCGGCGCGTGGAGCGGCCGGATGAGCTGCGGCGGCCCCAACATCCAGCAGATTCCCCGCAGCGCCGCCTTCCGCCAATGCTTCCGGGCGGAGGAGGGAAACGCGCTGGTCATTGCGGATTATTCGCAAATTGAATTACGCGTAGCCGCGCAAATCGCGGGCGACCAGCGCATGGCGAAGGCTTACCGCGCCGGGGAGGACATTCACCGGCTGACGGCCTCGCTTGTATCGGATGTGCCGATGGACGCTGTGACAAAGGCGCAGCGGCAGGCGGCAAAGGCGGTCAACTTTGGCCTGATCTACGGCATGGGCGCGGCGGGGCTGCAGCAATATGCGCAGCTTTCCTATGGCGTAGACATGACGCTGCCGCAGGCCGAGCAATTTCGCAGCCGTTTCTTTGGCGCGTACACCGGCATTGCCGCCTGGCACAAGCGCCTGCGAGATGCGCCGCCCACGGAAGAACGCTCGCTGATGGGGCGGCGGTTCACATTCGGAGGCAATCCCGGACTGTCGGGGCTAGCCAACACCCCAGTGCAGGGCACTGCTGCTGATATTGCCAAGGCCGCGCTCGGAGAGTTGGCGCAGCAGCTTAACGGCGCTAAGACGCGCATCATCGCCACCGTGCACGACGAAATCCTGCTAGAGGCTCCGGCTGACCAGGCCCCCACCATGGCAGCGGTGCTGAAGGAAACCATGGAACGCGCCGGAAACGCCGTGCTTGGTAACATCCCCTGCGTGGCAGACGCGGTGATCGCCGCGGCGTGGGACGGGAAATAGCAACAATCCGCTTGCCCGGCAGGCGGATTTGCATTATACTGAATAGGTCGAGTTTTCAAACAGCGTGAGGTGCAATTTGATTTTATTATCTGCTGAGAAAATCAGCAAAAGCTTTTCTGAAAAAGTGCTGCTGGAAGATGCATCGCTGTATTTGAGCGATCACGACAAGGTGGGCATCATCGGCAAAAACGGCACGGGCAAAACAACGCTGCTTAACCTGCTTTCGGGGCAGGAAGCACCGGACAGCGGCACAATCAGCAAGGCGTCCGGCGCGCGTATCGCCTATTTGCAGCAGAACCCTGTGTTTGACAAAGACCAGTCTTTGCTTTCCATCGTGTTGCAGCAGGCAGACGCGCAAAGCGAATCCGAGCATGAGGCCAAAATCATATTGACCAAGCTGGGCTTTTTTGATTTTGATAGGAGCACCGCCACCATGTCCGAAGGCGAAAAAAAGCGCGTGGCCATTGCGCGTGCGCTGATGAGCCCGTGCGAGCTGCTGCTCTTGGACGAGCCCACCAACCACTTGGACAGCCACATGGTGCAGTGGCTGGAAACGTACCTCAAGCGCTACCGGGGCGCCATCGCAATGGTGACGCACGACCGGTATTTTTTAGAACGCGTGACTGACCGCATTGTGGAGATTGACGAGGGCGCGCTGTATACCTACGAAGGCAACTACACGCAGTTTCTGGCGCTCAAAGCGCAGCGCGAGGAAATGGAGATTGCCACCCAGCGTAAAAACCGCAGCCTCTACAAGCGCGAACTGGAATGGATACAGCGCGGTGCGCGGGCACGGGGCACCAAGAGCAAATCGCGCATTGAGCGTTTCAACGCGCTGTCTGACGGTGTGATCGCCGCCACCGAAGCCTTCACGATGGACTCCGTATCCTCGCGCCTTGGCAAAAAGACCGTTGAAATCGAGCATATCAGCAAAACCTTTGGCGGACGTTGCGTGGTGAAAGATTTTTCGCATGTGCTGCTTCGGGACGCGCGCATTGGCATCGTTGGTAGAAACGGCTGCGGCAAATCCACGCTGCTCAAGATGATTGCCAAAATGCTGCCACCAGACAGCGGCAGCGTATTGCACGGCGAAACGGTGAAGATTGGCTATCTGGCGCAGATGGGCGATGCGCCGCCTGCCGATATGCGCGTGATCGACTACATCAAAGAAGAAGCGGGCGAGATTGCCACCAGCGAGGGCATGGTCTCCGCCGCCAAGATGCTGGAGCGGTTCCTCTTCCCCTCGGGCATGCAGTGGACGCCTGTCAGCAAGCTTTCCGGCGGCGAAAAACGCCGCCTGTTTTTGCTGCGCGTGCTGATGAGCGCGCCCAACATCCTGCTATTGGACGAGCCGACCAATGACCTGGACACCGACACGCTGACCGTGCTGGAAGACTATTTGGAAGACTTCTCCGGCGCAGTGATCGCCATATCGCACGACCGGTACTTCCTGGACAAGGCCGTAGACACGATATTTGAGTTCCGGGAGGGCGGCGACATCCGCAGCTATACCGGCGGTTATTCGGATTATCTGGAAAAGCGTGAGCCCGAACCAGAGGATGCCACGCCCGCGGCAAGCAGCGAAAAAGGCCCTGCCGCGCGCACTGCTTCCAAGCCCACCAAGCTCAAATTCACATTCGCGGAGCAGCGCGAGTTTGGCACCATCGATGCCGATATTGCCGCGCTGGAAGATTCCTTGGCTCAGGCAAAAGAGAACATCGAGGAGCTTTCCAGCGATTACGAAAAGCTTTTGCCCGCGCTGGCGGAAAAAGAGCAGCTGGAAGCCGCACTGGCCGATAAAATGAACCGCTGGGTGTACTTGAACGAGCTGGCGGAGAAAATAGAAAATCAATAGGCGGAGGTGCTGTATGAAGATTCGGGCAATCAACACCTATCTGGTGCGGCCGCGCTGGTGCTTTGTGGAGCTTCTGACCGACGAGGGGCTGAGCGGCTGGGGCGAGGCCGTAATTGAGGGCAAGGCCAGCACGGTGCAGGCCTGCGTGGCCGAGATGCAGGATTATCTGCTGGATGAAAACCCCATGGCCATTGAAGACATCTGGAGCAAGCTGTACCGTGCGGGCTTTTACCGCGGCGGCCCCGTGATGATGAGCGCCATTGCCGGGATCGACCAGGCGCTGTGGGACATCAAGGGAAAATTCTTTAACGCGCCCGTTTATGAATTGATGGGCGGCGCGTGCCGCAGCAAGATGAAAGTGTACTCCTGGATTGGGGGTGACCGCCCCGCCGATGTGGCGCAGGCCGCCAGAGAAAAACAGGCCGAGGGCTTTCAGGCCATCAAAATGAATGCCACGGAAGAGCTGCAATACCTGGACAGCTACGGAAAAATCGACTCCGTGCTGGAGCGCGTGGCGGAAATACGCGCCGCGACAGGCAAATACTTTGGCATCGCCGTGGATTTCCATGGCCGGGTGCACAGGCCCATGGCCAAGCTGTTGGCCAAAAAGCTGGAACCGTTCGACCTGATGTTCATTGAAGAACCCGTGCTGTGCGAAAATATGGAGAGCTTCCTGGATATCGCCCGCGCGGTGAACATCCCCATCGCCACGGGCGAGCGGCTTTTCTCCCGCTGGGATTTCAAGCGCCTGCTGCAGCTTGGCTGCGTGGATATCATCCAGCCCGATCTTTCCCACGCGGGCGGCATCACGGAAGTGAAGAAAATCGCGTCCATGGCCGAGGCATACGATGTGGCGCTGGCACCACACTGCCCGCTGGGCCCCATTGCGCTGTTTGCCTGCCTGCAGGTGGATGCCACCTGCCACAACGCCGTCATTCAGGAGCAATCCATGGGCATCCACTACAACAAAGGCCGCTCCGTGCTGGATTATGTGAAGAACCCGGAGGATTACCGCTTTGTGGACGGCTTTATCAACTTGCCCAAAAAACCGGGGTTGGGCATGGACATCGACATTGAGCTGGTGAAAGCTGAAAACAAAAGGCCCCATGCCTGGAAAAACCCAGTCTGGCGACATCAGGACGGCTCGATTGCGGAATGGTAACGCCCCATGCAAAAAACCCCGCTGCGTAAAGCAACGGGGTTTTGCTTATCTCATCAAGGCATAAACACTTTGGGCATTTGGATCACATGCGCTTTTCCACCCTTGATGGCATCGCACAGCGCCTGATAATCGGCCGGCTTTTCGTCCAGGCCAATATAGGCAGTGGCAGTGGTATCCACATGATGGGTGTCCGAACCTGCCGCCATGGGGATATTCTCGCGCCTGGCAAACTCCAGCGCGCGCTCGTCAAAGCGGTCTTCCACGTTGCCGCCATTGCACACTTCCACGGCATCAATGCTAAGGCCGGGGCGCTCGATGCAGCACTGCTTCATATACGCTGCCTCGCGGTACGGGTGTGCGCGCATCACAATGCCGCCCAGGGCGTGCACGGCATCAATATACTGCTCGATGGTCATTTTGTCGCAGTCCACAAGGTTGTGGTACAGGTCGTCCTCGGTGAGCCCCATCGTCACATAATCCTCACCGTTGTTGCCGGAGTTGGTGAACTCCCAGCCCAGGTACACATCAATGCCCAACTCTTCGCCTGCGGCCAATGCGTTCTTATACCCTTTCAGGTACAGATCCATCCGCTCGCTCCAGGGCGCGTCGATATTGGCGTAGGAGTAACCGTTGACAAAATGATCGGTGACCACAACGCCTGTAAAGCCCTTGTCTTTATAGGCCTTCACCATGTCATACGCGCTGGAGCGGCCGCAGCGGCTGGTCTCGCTGGTATGCATGTGCAGTTCGTAATAATACATGAGATGCCTTTCTCGCCAGAATTATTTGCCCGCCACGGCAATTTCGCCAATATCCACGGAGGGACTGCCAATCGAACTGCCCGGGAACATCAGATCACTGCCCACCGCGCGGATATTCTTGAGCAGCTGATAGAAGTTGCCCGCGATGGTGATGCGGTCTACCGGCTGGTCTTTCACGCCGTCCTTCACCGTATAGCCTGCCGCCAGCAGGGAGAAATCGCCGCTGGTGGGATTGGCGCCGGAGTGCAGGCCGTTGACCTCGGTGATGACCAGACCCTCTCCCATGTCCTTTTGCAGCGCTTCCAGTGTCTTTTCGCCGGGTTTGAAGAAGAAGTTGGTGGGCGCGACCTGCACAGGCGCGGAATAGCCGCCCTTGCTGGCGTTGCCGGTGGTTTTGCAGCCCGCTTTGCGCGCGGTTTTGAGGTTGTGCAAAAGGGTAGTCAGCTTGCCATCTTCGATCACGGCCTTGGTGTAGGTGGCCACGGCTTCGGCGTCAAAGGGCTGGCTGCCAAGGCCGCCGGGGAGCAGCGGATCGTCCATCAGCGTCACAACGGGGGAAGCAATGATTTCGCCCTCGCGCCCGGCCAGGAGAGACATGCCCTGCTGCGCGTTCTCTGCGGAGAAAATGCCGCTGAAGCAGCCCAGCAGATCGGGCATGCACATTTTGTGGATGATGGCGCGGTAGGTGCCGCTGGCAATCGGCTCCGCATGCAGCATAAACAGCGCTTCTTCCACGGCGTCGTCCACGATTTTATCAGCGCTCAGCTTGGCAAAATCGCGGTTCAGATCAATGCCGCCGCCTGTCGCCACGCGCTCGCCCTCTTTGGCAACCGCGCTGATGTAGGCAAAGGCAATGTTGTCCTTATGGGACACATCCACGCCATAGCTGTTCACAATACGCTCGCTGCCACAGTTGGTGCTCACCATATTATAGGCCAGCTGCACGATGCGCGGGTCCTTTTCCAGCGCCTTTTTCTCAAGGCTGAGCAAGAACTCCAGCTTCTGCGCTTCGGGCACGTTTTCCTGCCCGGCAAAATAATTGTCCACCACCGGGTATTCTTTATCACCGGCGTAGATTTCCTGCACGGCGTCGTCCTCGCACAGCTGCGCGCTTTCGATCACGCCCTGCACCAGCATATCAACGGCCTCGTCGTCAAACGCCTCGGTGGCGGCATAGCCCATCTTGCCCGCATACAGGCCGCGAAGGGACAGGCCGCGCGTGGAGTTGACGGTATAGTTGTTCACAGCGCCCTTTTGCGCCATCGCGCGGAAGCTGTCGCCGGACGCCAGATAAATCTCCGCCGCCTCGATGCCCGCAGTTTTTGCAGCATCCAACAAAGCTTGAATAAACGCATCAATTGTCATGGCTGTTTCCTCCTTCTTAGCGTCCGCCAACGGTCAGCGAGCTGACGCGGATCATCGGCTGGCCAACGTTGGTGGGTACGCTGCCGCTCAGGGAGCCGCACATGCCCTGGCTCATCTGCATGTCGGTGCCCACGCGGTCAATCTTGAGCAGTATTTCGCTGCCGCGGCCAATCAAGGACGCGCCGCGCACGGGATGGGCGATCTTACCGTCCTTCACCAGGTATCCTTCGCCCACGGCAAAGTTGAACTTGCCGGTCGTAGGCTCTACCGAGCCACCGCCCATCTTCTTGGCGTACAGGCCATCGCCCATCGTGCGGATCATTTCTTCTTCGCTGTCCGTGCCCGCGGCGATGTAGGTGTTGCGCATGCGCGAGGTGGGCGCAAACATATAGCCCTGGCGGCGGCCGCTGCCTGTGATCGGGTGGCCTTCCATGCGGCGGCCGTTCAGCTTGTCCACCATATAGCTCTTTAGGATGCCGTTTTCGATCAAGGTGAGGTTGGTGGTGGGCGTGCCTTCGTCATCGATATTCTCGCTGCCCCATTCATTGGGCATGGTGCCGTCGTCAATGGCGGTCACGCAATCGGCAGCAATTTTCTGCCCCAGTTTGCCCGCAAACTCGCTATTGCCCACCGCCACGCCCGTGGCTTCCAGGCTGTGGCCGCAGGCTTCGTGGAAAATCACGCCGCCAAAGCCGTTGTCAATCACTACCGGCATAATGCCGGCGGGGCACGCGGGCGCGTGCAGCATCGTCACAGCCTGTTTGGCGGCGATGTGCGCGGCGGCCTCCGGGTCTACCGTATGGTCAAAAATTTCAAAGCCCTGCATCGCGCCGGGGTTGCAGTTGCCGGATTGATTTTCCGTGCCGTTGCTGGCAATCGCTTCAATGGCCATGCGTGTGTACACACGCACGTCGGATGTGAACAGCCCTTCGCTGTTGGCAATCCACACGCGCTGCTCGCTGTCGTTATAGTTGATATCGCCCTGCTTCACTTCGGCATAAGTTTTCAGCACACCCTGCGCGGCGCGCATTTTTTCGATCTTGCGGGCGGCCTTCACGGCAGAGGGCGCTTCCTTGATCGGATGGATGTTGGGCGTTTGCGCCCACATGAGCGGGGCTGCAGCATGCTTTCCCTGCGCTGTAATGGCAGAGGCCGCACGCTTGGCACACGCCACCAACCCGTCCAGCGAAGTATCGTTGGTGTACACATACACGCCCTGCACGCCGTTAAAAACGCGCACCCCCGCGCCGTGCAGGCGATTGCTGTTCACGCTTTGCACTTTTCCAGAGCGCATATTGATGCGGTTGTTTTTACGGTCTTCCATGAAAATTTCGGCGAAATCGCCCCCGGTGGACAGCGCTGCTTCCAGCACAATCTGTGCCACATGTTCGGTCAGCATAGGTACCCTCCTTATTTTTCGTTTGTCGCTCCCACTCCATTCGGAGGGAGCGACCCGGATAAACCTTCGGTTTTCCTAAACGCTATAGTTTTTCACACAGAATATAATCACACAGGTCAATGGCCTCCAGCGAGGCCGCGCGCACCGTGGCGCTGGCATTTTGCGCTGCAGCGCCCACACCCAATACCGCCATGCCGCCGCGAAGCGCCGCTTCCACGCCCGCATCGGCATCTTCCACCACCACGCAGTCACCCGGCAGCAGTGCCAGCTTGCTGGCCGCCAGCAGGAAAACCTCGGGGTCAGGCTTGCTGTTGGAGATCATGTTGCCATCTGCAATGGCGTCAAACAGCTCGTACATGCCGAGCCGCCGCAAAATGAGCGGCGTGTTCTTGCTGGAAGAGCCAATCGCCACCTGAATGCCTGCGGCCTTCAGCGCATTCACTGTGGCAAGCGCACCGGGCAAAATGCTCTGCTCGTTCAGCTCTTGGATCATCTCCACATACAAGTCGTTCTTGCGCGTGGCCAGCGCCAGCTTCTCGCCCTCGCCATAGGTGCGCTCGGCGCGCTCCAGAATGATTTCCAGGCTTTCCATGCGGCTCACGCCGCGCAGCCGCTCGTTGATCTGGCGGTCAAAGAAGATCCCCTGCTCGTCCGCCATCCGCTTCCACGCGCGGTAGTGGCAATCATCCGTTGTCACCAGCACGCCGTCTAAATCAAAAATCACAGCCTTTTTCAAGTGTGCACATCCTCCTGTTGGTATATCCTTCAACTAATATAACATGTTTTGGGCAAAATGTACAGCGTTAAACCGCTCAAAAAAACATGCACCGGCATAAACGGCAATGCGCGGGGCATGCTAAGCTTTAGTACGGAATCAGGAGGTTTTGAATGTGTCTATTGGCTTGATATTGCTTTCGGTAGCTTCTGTTCTCATCCTGTTTGGCGTGGCACAGCGCGTGCTGGACCGCATGCAGCTGTCCGACCGCGCAGCGCTGGTGATCGTGGCGGCCATATTCTTTGGCGGCCTGATCCCCAACATCGTGATTGGCCAGGTGGAGTTCAATATCGGCGGTGCGCTGGTGCCGCTGGGCGTTTGTATCTACTTGCTGATCAAAACAGACACCAGCAAGGAGTTCTGGCGCGCCATCATCGGCAGCGTGCTGACCGGCGCGGTGGTGTATGCCCTCGGACGTCTGTTGCCCAACGAGCCGGAACAGATCGGCTTTGACCCCAACTACATCTACGGCCTGGTGGGCGGCGTGATCGCGTATATCCTGGGCCGGTCACGCCGGGCGGCGTTTATCTGCGGCGTGCTGGGCGTGCTCTTGGCAGATATCACCGTGGCCATTGTCAACTGGGCATCAGGCATATCGCAGACACTGGTGCTTGGCGGCGCGGGCGCGTTTGACGTGGTGGTGATCAGCGGTCTGCTGGCTGTGCTGCTGGCAGAGTTGGTGGGCGAAATCATAGAGCGTATGGTGCGGCACGACCGGCGCGAAAACAAGGATGCCGTGGACACGCCCATCCGCAAGGGGGATCGTGTGAAATGAAAAAGCTGCTTTGCTTCCTTTTGATGCTGATGCTGCTGCTGCCTGCTGCCTTTGCGGAAAGCGCCGATGAATCGGGCGAGGACGATGTCTACACCATCGTGGACGCCTCCGGCCAGCGCATCACCGATTATGCAGGCATCCCCGATATTGGCGACGAGTACATCGCCGGTGACAACAAGCATTTCCGCGTCACAGCGGTAGATCATACCCAGAAAAAGGCGACCGCAGAAAACCTGGGCACATACGCCATGCCCGATGTCAGCTGGCTGGATGACGACAGCCAGCCCGTCAGCAGCGTCAAAAAGGCCGTCGCCATGTATTGCACCCACAGCGACGAAAGCTATACCCCCACCGACGGCACCAGCAGTGATGAGAAACGCGGCGGCATCTATGATGTGGCGCAGGGTCTCAAAAGCGCACTGGAGGACAAGGGCGTCACCGTGTATTTGAGCGAAAACACGCACCATCCCCACGACGCGGGCGCGTACCGTCGCAGCCGCTCCACCGCCACCAAGCTGATGAACGAGGGCGTGGACGCTATTTTGGATATCCACCGCGACGGCATCAAAGATCCCGACGAGTATAAGAGCGATGTCAATGGCGAGGAAATGACCAAGGTGCGCCTGCTGGTGGGCAAATCCAACCAGAACGCCGACACCAACAAGCAGTTTGCCACCCAGCTCAAAGCCATTGCCGATAAGGTGCACCCCGGCCTTGTGAAGGACATCTATATCGGCAAGGGCAGCTATAACCAGGATTTG
>JAVBRU010000025.1:0-35132 GCA_031547595.1 Eubacteriales bacterium | reverse complement strand
TTCTTAAAAAAGATGTAAATCATGCCAATCCAGCCCCGAATGACGATATTCAGTGCATCTTTTTAGTGGCTTTTTACGAAAACTTTCTGTATAATGTTAAGGAATTGTATCAAAGGAGGGGGACGCGCATGCACAGGCGGTTGGCAATGCCCGGGCTGTTGGCGTTGTTCCTGCTCCTGCTTTTTGCAAACGGCGCGCTGGCGGCGGAGAATAGCTCCCCCCGTATGCGCGCGCTGCTGGTGGGGTGCGATTTTTTTGTGTCGCAGGAGAACACCTACCCCGCCGCCGCCAACAATGTGCAAAACCTTGCCGATGCGCTGATGAACGACAGTCGTGGGTACCTGCTGATCCGCCAAAGCGCCGGCACCATCTCCACCATCTCGGCGCTGGAGGATGCGGTGGAGCGCGCGTTTTATCAGGCCACAGAGGATGATATATCCGTATTTTATATCAGCACCCATGGCATACTCAGTGAAGACGGTGAATCTGCCATGCTGCTGCTGAGCGACGGTACCACCGAGGAACAGCTGGATGTGCGCACGCTGGAGCGGATTTTCCGCAACGTGCCCGGAACCAAGGTGCTGATACTGGACGCGTGCCATTCCGGCGCGTTTATTGGCAAGGGGCTAAGCGGCGGCGCATCGCGCAAACCGTTTTCCAGCCCGGAATACCGCGTGCTGTGCAGTGCGGGCGGCAGCGAGGCCAGCTGGTACTGGCAGGGCGCGGCCATCACATCGCGCATGCAGGCGGCCAGCTATTTTGCCACGGTGCTGTGCAGCGCGCTGGGCACGCAAGGCGATTACGCGGCGGACATCAACCGCGACGGCAACATCACCCTCAGCGAAGCCTATCAGTACATCTGCAACAACTACGCCGTTGCCACGCCGCAGGTGCACCCGCAAAATGACGATTTCGTGCTCTTTTCGTACAACCCCTATGCCGTATCAGCCAACGGAAAATCCGTCACGGATATCCAATTTGACAGCACGCTGATGACCGCCGGGCAAAGTCAGGTGACCTTTTCTTTTGTAGTGCGCAGGGAGGTCAAGCTGTATTATCAGATCGTATACTTCGCAAACGGCGCATGGCAGTTCGGCAGAGCGGAGACCGTGCCGGACGACGAAACGGGCGGCGGCTTTGTGAACAAGGGCTATAAAATGCGCAATTTGGCGCTGTCGACACCCGGGGACGCCTCCTCCGGTTATGCGCTGATTCAATTTATCACACTGGAAGACGGCGTGCCGGTATTGCAAGGCGCACGTTTATTGTGCGTTGAGCCTGCCTCCGGCGATATCGCCCTGCAGGTGGCGACAGACGCCAGCCTTGACCCTTCCATGAAAATCGAGTTGAGCATCACCGTGGCGCACGACGCCCCCTGTGCACTGACCGTGCAGGTAATGGACGCCGCGGGCAATATGGTGCACCGCATTTGCTATGAGCAGCCCACCCGCCCCCAGCAGCTGACTCCGGACGCCAGCATGTTCTATTGGGACGGCAAGCTGCGCGATGGCACCTATGCCCCCCAGGGCGAGTATACCATCGTGGCGCGCACTGTGGTGGGCGGCAAGATGTTCAGTGCGCAGAGTCAGCCCTTCACCCTGCGCTATACAAAGGGCGAAAAAGGGAACAAATAAATTTGTATTGATTGCATAGAATTTGGCCTGATATTTGTCTGCATTTACTGCTGGTAAAAACCTCACCGGTGTGATATAATATATAAAGATTGGTCGTTTAATTACCTGCATGCGATGGCGTGTTTATGTAAATAAATAGAATCCAAGCGATATCATACACAGCGTTTCTTTCTGTGTATCTGAATATGAAAGGAGGAAATTATGCCTCAAGCACCCAAACTACGCATCATCCCCCTGGGCGGCGTGGACGAAATTGGCAAGAATATGACTGCCTTTGAATACAAGGACGATATCATTGTTGTCGATTGTGGCTCCATTTTCCCCAAAGAAGACATGTTGGGCATCGATCTGGTGATTCCGGATGCCACCTACCTGGTGGCCAACAAGGACCGCCTGCGCGGCTATGTTTTCACCCACGGGCATGAGGACCACATCGGCGCTACGCCCTACATCCTTCGCCAGGTACCGGCGCCGATCTACGGCACGAGGCTGACCCTGGCGCTGGTGGACATCAAGCTGCGCGAGCACCGGGTGAACAACATCCAGCTCAACACCGTTGTCCCGCGCGACGAAATCCACCTGGGTGAGTTCACCGTCAAGTTTATCAAGGTGAACCACTCCATCAGCGGCGCATGCGCACTGGCCATCACCTGCGGCGCGGGCACGGTTGTGCACTCCGGCGACTTTAAGATCGACTTCACCCCCGTGGACGGCGAGGTGACGGACCTGAGCACCCTGGCGGCCCTTGGCGATAAGGGCGTGCTGGCGTTATTGTGCGAGAGCACCAACATCGAGCGTTCCGGCTATACCATGAGCGAGCGCAAGGTGGGCGAAACCTTTGAAGAGCAGTTCCACACCGCCACCGGGCGTGTGATTGTGGCCATGTTTGCCAGCAACACCAGCCGTTTGCAGCAGGTGATCGACTGCGCGCTGCGCCACGGTCGCAAAGTTTGCTTTGTGGGCCGCAGCATGGTCAATGTCAGCCGCGTCGCCATGCAGCTGGAGGAGCTGATCCTGCCCGACGAGTCGCTGCTGGACATAGACGATCTGGATAGCTACCGCGACGACGAAATCCTGATCCTCACCACCGGCAGCCAGGGCGAGCCGATGAGCGGCCTGACGCGTATGGCGTTTTCCGAGCATCGCAAGCTGCAGATCAAATCCACCGATAAGGTGATCATCTCCGCATCGCCCATCCCTGGCAACGAGAAATTTGTCTCCCGCGTGATCAACCAGCTGTACCGCTGCGGTGCGCAGGTGATCTATGACGCCATGGCCGAGGTGCACGTATCCGGCCACGCCTGCCAGGAAGAAATCAAGCTGTTCCACACGTTGGTCAAACCCCAGTATTTTATCCCTGTACACGGCGAATACCGTATGCTGTGGCAGCATGCAGAGCTTGCAGAGTCCCTTGGTATGGAACGCAAGAACATCGTGCTGCCCACAGCCGGGCAGGTGATTGAAATGAGCCGCGATTCCCTTTCCATCGCGGGCACTGTGCCGGTAGGCGAGGTGCT
Source organism: Eubacteriales bacterium (assembly GCA_031547595.1). Taxonomy (GTDB): domain Bacteria; phylum Bacillota; class Clostridia; order Christensenellales; family Aristaeellaceae; genus JAVBRU01. Next base: position 31,981 of record JAVBRU010000025.1, on the reverse strand, counting down.
GGTGGATGGCCTTGGCATTGGCGACGTGGGCAATGTGGTGCTGCGCGACCGCAAACATCTGTCCCAGGACGGCCTGATCATCGTGGCCATGGCCTTTGACCGCACCAACGGCGTATTGGTGTCCGGCCCCGATGTCATTTCACGCGGCTTTGTGTATGTGCGCGAAAATGAAGACATCATCGAGAGCACGCGCGAGGTGGTGCGCAACATCATCACTTCTTATGGCCGTATTGAGGGCAGCGATTGGCCCAGCATCAAGAACCGCATCAAAGACGAACTGCACCGTTTTATCTACGAAAAGATCAAGCGTAATCCCATGATTTTGCCCATCATTGTGGACCTGGGCTAAGCAATAAGCAGAATGGCACGAAACCCCAAATTGGTTTGCGTGCCATTTTTTTGTTGCCGAAATATCGTAAAAGTTGATTTTGTTAACCTAAATCAACGATAAATCCATTGTGCATCAGCCTGTATCATTGTATAATGATGCCGAGGTGACACGGATGAGAGAAATCAATATCGCCCGCACGATTGTGAATAAGCGCAGGGAAAAGGGCTGGACGCAGGAGGCGCTGGCGAGCCATATCGGCGTTTCCAAGGCGTCCGTTTCCAAATGGGAGACCGGCCAAAGCTATCCGGATATCACGTTTTTGCCACAGCTGGCTTCATTTTTCAATATCAGCCTGGATGAGCTGATGGGGTACGAGCCGCAGATGACAATGGAAGATATCCGCAGGCTCTACCGGTCGCTGTCCTCCGATTTCGCTTCCAAGCCGTTTGACGAGGTGCTGGCGCATTGCCGCGAAATCATCCGTGAATACTTTGCTTGCTTTCCGCTGTTGTTCCAGATGGGCGTGTTGATATTGAACTATTGCATGACGCTGGAGCCGGTTAAAACGCGGATGGACACCGTCCGGGAAGTAAAAGCGCTTTTTACACGAATCAAAAAGGAAAGTGATGACACGGAGCTATCGCATCAGGCCCGCAATATGGAAGCGGGCTGCTGCCTGATGCTGGGTGCGCCTGACGAGGCCATCGCACTGCTGGAGAACGTCAGTACACAGGTCACCTCCATCGATACCTTGCTGGCCTCTGCCTACCAGATGACTGGACGGGTAAAGGATGCCAAGGCAATCTTACAGGCAGGCGCTTACCAGCATATCGTTGCGCTGCTCAACATTTTGCCCTTGTATCTGATGCTGTGCGCCGATGACGCGGCGCGATATAGGGAGGTATGCCACCGCATGCTTGCCCTGGCCGACACTTTTAAGGTCAAAACATTGCATCCGTCCATGCTGATGAGCTTCTATATCACAGCAGCGCAAGGCTTTGTAAGCCTTGACTGCCCTGATGAAGCCCTGTGGCTGCTGGAAGAATATACAGCGCTTGTGACAGCCGATATCTACCCCTTGCGCCTCCATGGCGATGATTTTTTTGACATGATCGACGAATGGCTGGAGCAGACGCTGGCGCTGAGGGAAGCGCCGCGCGATGAAAAAGTGGTGCGGCAAAGCATGTTTGACGCCGTGGCGAAGAATCCCGCTTTCTCGGCACTGGCAGAAGAACCTCGCTTGAGAAGCATAATAGAAAAGCTGAAGAATAATTGTTAGGGGGACTTATTATGGGTTTTGAATCGCTCAAAGAATACCTGCCCTTCCTGCTGCCGCTGATCATTGCAGAATTTTCCCTCGCCATCACCGCGCTTTTGCATGTGCTCAAACACCCGTACTACAAGTTTGGCAACAAGGTGATGTGGGTGCTGATCGTGCTGTTTTTGCAGATCATCGGGCCTGTTTGCTACTTTGTGTTTGGCAGGGGTGAGGAAGCGTGAACATTCTTGCAATGGACGGGCTTTCCAAGCAGTTTGGCAGCCGCGCAGTACTGAACAACCTCAAAATGGATGTGCCCGAGCACGCCATCTTTGGGTTTGTGGGCCAAAACGGTGCGGGCAAAACCACCACCATGAAGCTGATATTGGGGCTGCTCAAACCGGACAGCGGCAGTATCGCCGTGTGCGGCGAGCGAGTAGCGTATGGCGAAACCAAAACCAACCGCCATATCGGCTTTCTGCCCGATGTGCCGGAATTTTACGGCTATATGAAGCCCATCGAATACCTGAAGCTCTGCGGGGACATGACCGGCCTTTCCCCTCAGCAGACCAAGGCAAAGAGCGAAGAGCTGCTCTCGCTGGTGGGCCTTGCGCAGGAGAAAAAGAGAATCGGCGGGTTCTCCCGGGGCATGAAACAGCGCCTTGGCATCGCGCAGGCGCTGATCAACGAGCCCAGACTGCTGATCTGCGACGAGCCGACCTCGGCACTCGACCCCATTGGCCGCAAAGAAATCCTGGACATTCTGTGCGCTATCAAGGGCAAAACGACGGTGCTGTTTTCCACCCACATCCTGTCGGACGTAGAGAAAATTTGCGATCATATTGCTGTTTTGCATCACGGCCAGCTGGCGCTTTGCGGCACACTGCCAGAGGTTAAAGCACAATACAGGCACACGGGCTATGTGATAGAATTTGCAAACGAAAAAGACACATCCGTGTTTGAGCAGCTTGCGGAATTAAAGCAGCCGGGGTTTTCGCTGACGCGGGACAAAAACACCCTCACCCTCATCGTGCCGGATGTCCATTCTGCTGGGCAGCATCTACTGCAATTGCTGGTGCAAAACCACCTCGTGCCCGTGCGGTTTGCGGATGTGGAGCCGACCCTCGAAGGCCTGTTTGCGGAGGTGGTGAAATGAAAAACTATCTTACCTTCCTTAAAAAAGAACTACTGGAATATGCCCGCACTTACAAGCTGTTCATCCTGCTGACCGTGTTTGCGATCTTTGGCATCCTCAATCCCCTGATGGCCAAGCTGCTTCCCGAAATCTTAAAAAGCCTGATGGCAACAGACGGCGGCATCTCGATTACGCTGGCGGAGCCGACCGCCTTTGACTCCTGGACGCAGTTTTTCAAAAACGCCACCCAGATGGGGCTGATCGTGCTGGTGATTGTGTTCAGCGGCATATTGACGGCCGAGCTTTCCAAGGGCACGCTGATCAACCTGCTCACCAAGGGTCTGCCCCGCCACGCAGTGATACTTGCCAAGTTCACCGGCATGGTGCTGCTATGGACAGCCAGCCTGCTTCTTTGCTTTGGGCTGACGCTCGTCTATACAGTGTATCTTTTCCCCGATGGGCAGACGACCAATCTCCTGTTCTCGGTGTTTTGCCTGTGGCTGTTTGGCGTGCTTTTGCTGGCACTTTTGATGTTTGCATCCACACTGACAAAGAGCAATTATGGCAGCCTGCTGATCACCGGCGCAGGCGTGGTGCTGCTCATGCTGATGGACATCGTGCCGGCTGCGCACCTGTACAATCCGCTTGCACTGGCGTCGGATAACATGGCGCTGCTCACAAATGCCGTGCAGCCGTCCGCGCTTTGCACTGCCTCGCTGCTTACGGCCTTTTTGTCGCTCATCATGATTGTTTCGTCTTTGCTGATTTTCCGAAAGAAACAGTTATAATCAGACAGCCTTCGAAGGCCCCTTTACTGAATCTGTATGCCATACATAAAAGCATTTTCCGCGCTGCAGGTGCCAATCACCAGGATATCCCTGTACACTGCGGGCGATCCCTGGATTTCGCCGCCCAGCGCCAAATTGCTTATGATCTCGCCTGTGCGGGCATTCATTAGATACAGCACGCCCGCCTGGTCGCCCTGAATGATCCATGCACTGTCCGCCTCGTTATACACCGCCACGGGCGAGGAAATGGCATACGCAGAAAGGTCTGTGCGCCACATCACTTTGCCGGTGTCTTTGTTCAGGGCAATCACGCTGCTATAGCCGCCCGTCACCTTATTGACAGTGAAGATCACCAGATCGCTGATGCTGTTCTCCCCCACAACAGGGCTGGCCTTGCAGCCGGAAAACTCGCTCTTGTCATAATCGCATTTGATGTGATAGCTCCACGCTTCTTCGCCCGTCATGGCGTCCAGGCGGCGGATCGTCACATCTTTTTTGTTGCCAAGGCGCGCAAAGGCGGTGTTGCCGGTATACAGCGCGATGCTGCCGTCTGTAGCGAAGTCCAGCGCGATGGCGGCATCGGTATTATCACCCGTATCCACTGCCCATACGGTGGTCAGGGTGTTCACATCCACGCAGCGCACCTGGCCATAAAGATCCGCAACATAAGCATAATGATCATACATCGCCACGCTGCTTTCAATACTCACCTGAGAGTCATCAGCAGCGCCGGCCTTGCTGCGCAGGTAGGTGATCAGCGGGTAAATATCGAGCCTGGCAGTGGCAAAGGGATAGGCCGTTGAGGGGTACTGAAAGACGGTGTTCAAATCCACGGTGTACAGCAGGCCATTTTCCCCGGCGACGATCATGGCATCGTTTGGCCATAAGAACAGCGCACTGCCGTCAAATGCGCCATTGCTGCCATATTGCTTTTGCGTGCTGGACGAGCGGCCATTGATGAACAGAAGCTGCGTGCTGTCCAGCAGGTTATAAAGATAGAAGCCAATGTCTCCCGTTTTGTTGCTCAATTTCGAAATGCCTTGGCCAAAGCCGATCATGGGAAAGCCCACCGGATTCACCGCCACGCTGCCCTTGAGGGGATAGCCGACGTTGATTGTATCCCGGGTGGGCGCGCCGTCCACAAGGTCCAGAAAATACACCTTTCCGTCCTGGGCGGCAAAAATCACCTCACGAAGGGCGGACGTATTCTTTTTGTCCTCATACAGGTTCATACTCATTCGCGTTTCATAAGGCCATTTCACAATGGCCGGCTGGCCTGTCCAGCCCACGCCATACAGCGTGCCGCTGTCCGCAGTGCGCAGGCTGCCAAGGGGCGTCTGCCACAGCACGGAAAGCTTTTCTTCTTCCACTTCCACCGTGCCAAAGGCTGCATTGCGCCGGAAATTGTCGCCCCGGAAGGCGAGCACGCCAATCTCAAAGTATGTATAGTTATCCGGGAGTGGCGCATGGTATTCATTTTCACGTTGGTAGTTGGCCAGTGCGGCGTTGCCGATGTATGCCGTATCTATCGTCAAGGGATTCGCGGCGCGAGGTGCCTGCGTAGAGAGCATGGGGATGGGCGTGATGCGGGGCGTGGCCGTGGGAGCAGGCGTAGGCTGAAGCTGCGCCTCCAGCTGCGCGATTTGCGCATCCTTTTGCGTCAGCAGGCCTTGCGCGGATTGCAGCAAATACAGGCTGTTGTCCAATTGCTGTTGCAAAGCGGCCCGAGCGGCCTGCGCCCAGCTCAGCTCGGTTTCGAGCTGTTTATACTGCTTTTCAAGCGCGTCATACGCCTCTTGCAGGCTGGAAAGCGTTGCAGTCTGATCGGCCAGCGCGTCAAGCGGGCTGGCAAGCAACGTCAAAGCAAGCAGCAAGGCTACCAGGGCGGTTCTGATATTGTGTTGCACAGCAGGCAGCTCCTTTATTCAATATTCAATATGATCGCAGGGTTACAGTTCTATCCCCAGGAGGGGTTCTCCTGCTCCGCAGCGCATATTTAAAACGTTTTTACTTGACAGTATGGCGCTTGTATTGTACAGTCTGGAAGGACTTCGCAAAAGGAGAACGCATCATGGGACGATACACAGTGAACTGGAAAAAATACGCTGCCCTGTGCCGCAGCAGCGCGGCCGAGGGCATTGTGCTGCTACGAAACGAAGAAAACACCCTGCCCATCCGCAAGGGGCAGCGAGTGTCGGTGTTTGGCAGAAGCCAGCTGAATTATTATAAAAGCGGCACCGGCTCGGGCGGGATGGTGAACACCCGGTATGTGACGGGCCTTCTGGATGCCGCAGAGCGCGCCGGGCATTTTTTAATCAACCAGGATTTACTAGACACCTACACCACCTGGGTGCAGACGCACCCCTTCGACAAGGGCGTGGGCTGGGCGGCGGAGCCGTGGTCGCAGGCCGAAATGCCGGTAAGCGAAGAGCTGGTGGATAACGCGGCCAAGGTATCCGATCTGGCACTGATTGTGATTGGCCGCACCGCAGGCGAGGACAAGGACAACAGCAACACCCCCGGCAGCTATCTGCTTTCCGAGGATGAGCATCACCTGCTCACCCTCGTGTGTGCGCGGTTCGAAAAAGTGGCCGTCCTCCTCAACGTGGGCAACCTCATGGACATGCGCTGGGTAGAAGAGTATCAGCCCACCGCTGTTTTGTATGTGTGGCAGGGCGGGCAAGAGGGCGGTAATGCGCTTATCGATGTGCTGTGCGGCAAGGTGAACCCCTCTGGCCGTCTGGCAGACACCATCGCCCGCAGCATCCAGGATTACCCGTCCACCGCGCACTTTGGCACCGCAGAGTCCTTTTATGCAGAAGATATTTATGTAGGCTACCGCTATTTTGAGACGGTGGCCAAGGGGCAGGTGCTCTACCCCTTTGGCTTTGGCCTCAGCTACACCACCTTCGCGCTCGCGGCGCAGGCAGAGCGGCGCGGCGATGTGCTGCATATCGCCGTACAGGCCGCCAACACCGGCGCAAAGCGCGGAAAAACCGTGGCGCAGTTGTATATTGAAGCACCGCAAGGCGCCCTCGGGCAGCCTGCCCGCAAGCTTGTGGGGTTTGAAAAAACCTTGTCGCTTCGCTCGGGACAGCTCCAGACCCTCAGCTTCACCCTTCCGCTTTCTGAGCTGGCCAGCTTCGACGACAGCGGTGTGACGGGCTATCCCAACTGCCTGGTGCTGGAGAGCGGCACATATACCCTCTATGTGGGCGAAAACGTGCGCGATGCTACGGCGGTGTTCAGCTTTGACCTCCCGCAGACCCAGCTTGTGCAGCGCCTCACCGAAGCGCTTGCACCCGTTAAACCTTTTCAACGCATGAAGCCCGTCCAGCGGGACGGCACACTGTGTATGGCGCTGGAGGATGTGCCGCAGCGCACCTACTCGCAGGCCGAACGCGTGCGTGCACAGCGCCCGCAGCCCCGTCCTTGCACGGGGGATCAGGGCTACCTGCTAAAAGACGTCTATGACGGCAACATTGCTATGGACGCTTTCCTCGACCAACTGACCGATACCGAGCTATGCCAGCTGGTGCGGGGCGAGGGCATGTGTTCGCCCAAGGTGACCCCCGGCACAGGCGGCGCGTTTGGCGGCGTGACGGACGCACTGCTGCACTACGGCATCCCTGTGGCGTGCTGCACAGACGGCCCTTCCGGCCTTCGTATGGACTGTGGTGCCTTTGCCATGAGCCTGCCGGGCGGCACCTGCCTGGCCTGCACTTTTAACCTGCCCCTCGTGCAGCAGCTGTACGAGATGACCGGCAAGGAAATGCGCGCCAACCATATCGAGCTGCTGCTGGGCCCCGGCATGAACATCCACCGCAACCCCCTCAATGGCCGCAACTTTGAATATTTCTCGGAAGACCCGCTGCTGACCGGCAAGATGGCCTCCGCCATGCTGCTGGGCCTGGGGCGCTGGGGCGTAAGCGGCACCATCAAGCACTTTGCGGGCAACAATCAGGAGACGTTCCGCAGCAAAATCGACTCGATTGTGTCCCAGCGCGCGCTGCGCGAGATTTATCTCAAGGGCTACCAAATCGCCGTGCAGGAGGGCAAAGCACTCTCTGTGATGACCACCTACGGCGCGCTCAACGGCCTGTGGACAGCCGGAAGCCACGACCTGAACACCGTGATTTTGCGCGGCGAATGGGGCTTTGACGGCCTGGTGATGACCGACTGGTGGGCAGCGATCAACGACGAGGGCGGCGCACCCAGCGGCAAAAACCTCAGCGGTATGGTGCGCGCGCAAAACGACCTGTACATGGTGGTGCGGGACAGCCTGACACATTCCGATAATCTGGCCGAAGGCCTTCAATCCGGCGCGGTGACACGCGGAGAGCTGCTGCGCTGCGCCGCCAATATCTGCAATGTGATCCTGCGCCTGCCCGTCATGCCCCGCGTCCTTGGCAGGTTGACTGAGACAGAGCTTCGCGACGCGCAGCAAATGCACAAGGAAAACGAGTGCGTGCCGGATATGCTGTATTACCCCGTGGGCGATGGCATGGATGCGCTGCCGGATGTGGTGGGCATCGATACCTCTTCCGGAGCTGCTTATCATTTTGGCCTCGCCGTCAATACCGACGGGCGCTACCGCATCACTCTACGCTACCGCGCGCCGGGGCACGTGCTGGCACAGTTCCCCGTCACTGTCTTCATTGGCGGCGAGCCGGTCTTTACCTTCAGCGCCGTGGGCACAAACGGACAGCCTGATGTTTTGGCGTGCGAGATCGGCCCGTTTGACCCGTCCACCCGCTATGCAAGGCTGTATTTCGCCCAAGGTGGAATGCAGATTGACGAGCTGCGTGTGAGCCTGATATAAACAAAAATCCCCCGCTTGGGGGATTTTTTATATCTACAATTTGTAGTCATCCTGCGTAAACACCGGTGCGCCCGCTTCCCGCAGCGCTTTGGTCGCCCAGCCGTCGCCCGGCACCAAAGCGCCCGTAAACGTGCCGTCATACACCGTCCCGCAGCCGCAAGACGGGCTTTTGCTTTTGAGGATCGCTATTTCGCACCCGCTCAGCTGATAAATCCGCACCGTATCTTCCGCGCCGCGGCGAAACTGCGCCGTGCAATCCTGCCCGTCCCGCCCCATCACGCGCCCGCCCACAATTTCGCTGGGTGCGCGCGGGGTGGGCAGGCCGCCCAGCTGCTCCGGGCAGACAGGAATCAGCGTATGTTGCCCCCCCAGTGCCACCACACCGGGGTGCGCACAATTTCTGCCGTCGTAGCGGCAGCAGATACCCAGCAGGCAGGCACTGACAAGAATCCTCATTATGTGTCGTTATTGCGGGTGACGGCCTGCACCTTCAGCAGGTTTGTGCGCCCGGAAATAGACAGCGGCACGCCGCAGGTGATGACCACCAGATCGCCCTCGGCCACGTAATCCTGCTGCAAAGCGCAGTCAATGGCATGGCGGAACAAATCGTCAATGCTGGTCTGGTTAAGCGCCAGCACAGGGTATACGCCCCAGGACAACGCCAGCTGGTGATACGCCTTTTCAATGGGCGTGGCAGCTACAATCAGCTCGTGCGGGCGGAATTTGGACATACGCCGTGCCGTCTGGCCATACTTGGTGACGGCAATAATCGCCTTGGCGCGCACATCGCGCGCGGTGGTGCAGGCGGCATCGCAGATGGCATTGGTGGTGTCATCGGCGTCGTTTTCATAGATCATACCCTTGTAGGAGTCCATTTCAAAGGCGTCGCGCTCGGCCTGCTCTGCAATGCGTGCCATCACCTGCACGGCGCGCACGGGGTATTTGCCAGCTGCGCTCTCGCCGGAGAGCATCACCGCAGAAGTGCCGTCAAACACGGCGTTGGCAACGTCCGTGATCTCCGCACGCGTGGGCGAAGGATTGCTGACCATTGATTCCAGCATTTGCGTGGCGGTGATTGCCATCTTGCCCGAGGAATAGCAGCGCTTGATGAAGCGCTTTTGAAGCCCCGGCAGCTTCTCGTACGCCACTTCCACGCCCATATCGCCGCGGGCGACCATGATGCCATCCGAATACTTGAGGATATCGTCAAAGTTGGCGATGCCCTCGCCATTCTCGATCTTGGAAATAATCTTGATCTGGCGGCCGCCGTGATAATCGAGGAACTTGCGCAGCGTGATCACGTCTTCCTTGCGGCGCACAAAGGACGCAGCCACAAAGTCTACATCGTTTTCAATGCCAAAGAGCAGATCGGCCTCGTCTGCCGCGCTGATGTAGGGCATGTCCAAAGACACGTGTGGGATGTTGATGCCCTTATGGGTGTTGAGCGCGCCGCCCTGGGTGACGGTGCAATGAATTTCGGTGGCGGTGGTGTCCGTCACCGTCATGGCGACACGGCCATCGTCTACCAGCACGGTGTCCCCCGCCTTCAGCTGCGCAGGCAATTGCTGATAGGTGATGCCGCAGCGCTGGTTGTCGCCGGGCACTTCCTCGGTGGTCAACGTATAGGCAGCGCCCACTTCCAGCACCACTGGGCCATCCGGGAAATCAAGCGTGCGGATTTCCGGGCCCTTGGTGTCCAGCAGCGCAGCCGCGGGCAAGTGCAGCCTGTCGCGCACCTGGCGGAACAGCTCCAGTGTTTGCTTGTGGCCTTCATGCGTGCCATGAGAAAAATTGAGACGTGCAACGTTCATGCCGCTTTTCAGCATCGCCTCAATGGTCGCTTCATTATTGCTGGCAGGGCCCAGCGTACAGACAATCTTGGTTCTTCTCATAATGAGATAACCTCCCTACAAAATTGCTCCACATCATCCCAGTATATATTATAGCACCTTTCTGGCAGGAAGCAATATATAGTTTTTCACAGATTTTGAGTGCGGAGTTTGGAACAATGCCAGTGCAGCATCGATGGGTAAAACAAAGATCAGCTTGCTTTTCCTGCCCAAAAGGAGTATGATGGTTTGCGTTAGCATTCACATTTTAGTTATATCCACAAAGGATACTTTTAAAGGAGAGGACTGTCACTATGAAACGTTGCATTGCCCTGGTCTTGGTGGTTCTGACTCTGCTTGGCCTCACAAGCGCACAAGCCGAGGTGGAAAGAAACGGCTTCCTTGATTCCGCTTTCAGCATGATTGAGCAAGGGAACATCTTTCTGGAACGCTATAACGAGATCACCGGTGCCAATATCGAAGCCAAGTACGAGCTGGGCGTCCCCTATTTCTTTGGCGGCCAGAAGGTAGAAAACCTCTACAAAGTGAAGGTCGGCGCAGAGCCCACGGGCTTCTTCCGTGTGGGCACCAGCTATGTGGGCGGGTTCGACTGCGTAGGCTTCACCCGCTGGGTGTACACCGATAACGGCCTGCCAGAGCATGACACCCTTAGCAACCTTATCCTCAACTATGGCCAATACGGCAAAAACCATGTGTATAGCCACCGCAAGGGCAAGGAAATGCCCCCCTACGATCAGCTGGCCGAGAACCTGCGTGTGGGCGATCTGCTGGTGGGCAAAACCAAGGGCCGCCATATCATGATCTTTATGGGCACACTGGCCGATTATGGCTTCACTGCCGAGGAAGTGCCCGAGCTCGCCCCCTACCTCAACTATGCGTTGGTCATTCACTGCGGGCCAAACCCCTTCTATGGCGAACGCTTCACCCAGTATATCGCCGAAAAGGGCCTGAAAGCCAACACCACCAACGGCGGCGTGTGCGTCAGCATCATTGGCGTGCCCATGAAAGACGCCCCTGTGCAGCTAAACGTGCAGAACAAGGACTACGCTGGCTTCTATATCGGCGACTACCTGCTGACCATTTGGGATTTGCCCGCGTGCACATCGTTCGTGTGGTACCGCATGGTGCTGTGAGGAACAGGATACCGGGTAATGTCATTTGGTTCACTTCCATAGCAGCAAATGCGTAAGATATGCGAAACTCCCCTCTTGGTTGGCTTGTTTTCCTCTTGTGAGGTGCGCAACAAGCCAAACCAGGAGGGGATTTTTAATAACCTTATTGGCTACTGAACTTACTTCAACTCTTGTTCAAGCCCATCAAACTCTGCCGTGCTAAAGAATTCCCCAATGTTATATCCAATCCATCGCAAATTTTCTTTATCGTCGCTATTTCCGGGCTGTTGCTTTTATTGCCTAAAATACTATAGAGGGTAGATTTATCAATGCCTGATCGAATTGCCAGCGCATAAACCGTTATTTCGTGTTCTTCACATAGTTGATTAATACGTACTGCCACAGCTTCTTTCAGTGTCATTGCCTTTCCCTCATTTCGCGTAGGATATATCCCACCCTATTGTAAACGGTAAGGTAAATTTAGCAGAGGGATTTGTCCCACTAGGTAAAACGTGTTATAGTTGAATATATCCACCTAACGTGTGAAGAAAGGCTGTGACTAAAATAAAAATTTCCGAAAAAGCAATCAAATACTATCCGCGAATTAAAAAGTTGCGCCTGGAAGCCGATTATTCTCCGGCAGAAGTTGCAGACCACATCGGCCTGACCCCAACAGCGTACATCCGCCTGGAGGAGGGCGAAAAGAGCCCCTCCATTGCACAAACTGTGCTACTTGCGCAGTTTTACAACACCAGCCTGGACTACTTGGCGGGACTGACCCAGGAACGCAGCTTTTGTCCGGGAACAGCAATGCGATGTGCAGGCAGTGGCGGATGAAGCGATTCGAAGTCGGACACCGAAACGAGCGATGCAAGCGGCAGCGAAGCAGCGCGACGATTAAGGTGGAAGAGGTTTCGGGGGGCGAGCGGCCCACCGCGTAACCCCATCCCCCTACTCCAAATGCTCCAAGAAGTCATTCCTCAGCACATCCTCGCCCACGGTGGAGAAGAACAAACCAAACAAGCTGTTATCATAGGGGCCATCATCCTGCACTTTCCATTTGCCGCCGGCGTATTGGCTGCGGTGCATCTTGAAGGCATTCTCAGTCACCTCAAAGGCAGTCAAGCCGTCAAAGGCGTCCAAGGGCTGTCGCCAATCCATACGGATGGGGTTATCGGGCAGGAGGTGCAGGTAGGTCTTTTTGACCTGCCAGGTGCCATACGACGCGGCAGACTGCGGGTACTTCGCCTGTATAGCGGCATACTCGATGCAGCGCTGCACGGCGTAGGATGCCGCCTTGTGCGCGGCGTGGCCATACTCGCCCTTCACATCGTGGGTGACCAGCACATCGGGCTGATACTTGCGGATCAACTCGGTAATGCGGGCGTAAAGCTTGTCCTCGCCCCAGGTGGTGAGCACGCTTTTCATGGTGGAGGGAGAGACGTCTTTGAAGCTGCGGGGCGCAAGCTCCGGATACCCGCGCACGCCGCAGTACCACAGGGCGTTCAAAAGCTCGGTATTGCGGTTGGAGGGCATGTAGGCAAGATAGACTACAATCACTTTTTTGCCGCGCTCAGCTGTGTAATAAGGGATGGTGCCACCCATAAAGAGCAGCTCGTCATCCGCATGCGCGACCAGCACCATGATGTCCGCCTTGCCCTCAAAGGGCTGCCACAGCTGCACCCAATCGGGTATAAAGCCTTCGCCAAGGAGGCGGATTTCGGCAATGGTCATCACAGGCTCGTTGCCGGTGGCCAACGATTGAATGCGAAAATGCGTCAGCCCGCCCTCAAGGGGGATGTACTGGTTGTAGTAGCGCTCGTCGGTATAATAAAAGCGCTGCCACTTGCCGTTATCGTCCTGGGTCTGGATTTCCCACTCGGTGAGCACTTTGCCCCAATTGATATACATGCCATAACAGGGGGTGCCCGCCGGGGTGGTGACCTCCAGCCAGCCCTTGTTTTCGCCGCACCACATGGTGCTCATCATGCCATCGGTCAGGTTGCTTTTGAGATTGCGGCAGATGGACAGCTTGAGGGTGCATTTGGCTGTGATTTCGGGTGCTTCGCCGTCCTGTGCCAGCGCGCAAAGCGGCAATGCGCACACCAGCAGCAGCACCCACAAAAACTTTTTCATCCGTAAATCATCTCACTTACTCGATGTTCTCTAAGAAATCGTTTTTCAGTATATCCTCGCCCACGGTGGAGTGGAACAGGCCAAACAAGCGGTTATCATAGGGGCCAAAATCCTCCACGCGGTAGGGCGTGCCACGAAACTGCGTCTCGTGCAGCTCAAATGCTTTTTCGGTGACTTCAAAGGCGGTCAGCCCGTCATAGCCTGGCAGCGGCACGCGCCAGTCCATCACAATGGGATTGTCGGCCAGCAGATGCAGATAGGTTTTTTTGACCTGCCACAGGCCATATGCGGTGGCGCTGGCGGGATACTTGCCGGCGTCCGCGGCATAGAAAATGCATTTTTTGACCGCCGCCGCCGCCGTGCGGTGCGCCACATGGCCATACTCACCCTTCACATCGTGGGTGACAATCACATCGGGCTGGTATTTGCGGATCAGCTCGGTGATGCGGCCGTACAGCTTGTCTTCGCCCCAGACGGAGAGAAGCTCCTGTATAGAGCTACCCATAACGTCTTTGAAGTTGCCGGGGGCAAGCTCCGGATAATAGCGCACGCCGCAGTACCACAGGCCGCTGAGCAGCTCGTAGGTGCGGTAGGTAAACATGTTGGCCAAATAGACCACAATCACCTTTTTGCCCCGCGCGTTCACGTAGTACGGGATGGTGCCGCCCATAAAGAGCAGCTCGTCGTCCCCATGCGCGACAAGCACCATGATGTCCGCCTTGCCGTCCATGGGCTTCCAAAGCTGCACCCAATTGGGCAGCTCCCCTTCGCCAAACAGCCGCAGCTGCGCCAGACACATATCCAGCTCCGGGTCTGTGGACAGCGATTGGATACGGAAGCATGTCAGCCCGTCCAGCGGCACAAACTGGTTGTGATACCACTCGTCGGTGTGATATACGCGCTGCCACTTGCCCGTTTCGTCCTGCGCCTGCACCTCCCAGTCCACGCGCTTCTGGCTCCAGGTAATGTAGACGCCATAGCAGGGCCCATCCTCAGGGGTTGTGACCTCCACCCAGCCCTTGCGCTCCGCGCGCCAGTAGGTGCTGCGGTCGTCATCCAGCAGATAATTGCGCTCCACAGGGCGCGCCGACAGCCGCAGTGTGCACTGCGCTGTGATATCCTGCGCCTCGGCCTGTGCCAGCAATGGCAGTGCGCACAGCAGGAGCAGCAAAAGCAAAAACCTTTTCATGCGAACGGGGTGAACAGCCCCATCTCCACCACATCGTGATACTTGCCCTCACGGAACAGCTCGTTTTTGAGCAGCCCCTCGTGCACAAAGCCGCATTTTTCATAGCAGCGGATGGCGGCGTGGTTGAAATCAAAAACAGACACCTTGATTTTGTGCAGGTTCAATTCTTCAAACCCAAACTTGCACAGCACATTCACGGCGTCCGTGCCATAGCCCTTGCCGCGCGCGGGCGCAGCGCCAATCAAAATGCCCAGCTCGGCCAGGCGGTTCTTCCAATCCACGCGGATAAACCCGCAGCGGCCGATGAACTGCCCCTCCAGCATATCAATGGCAAACTGATACTCGCCCCTTGTGTAGCTGCTTTGGTTATCCACCCAGCGCGCCTCGTCCTCCATGGACGAGGGATAAAGCATGCCGCTGCTCACCCCGCGCATGGTTTCATATACGTTGACAAACGAGTGGGAAGGCATCACATCCTCCCGCTCCAGCGCACGCAGGCGCACCAACTGTCCTTCATACATCGGTTTTAGGCTCCTCTCAGGCAATGAACATAGTATATCACATTTTTCTCAGCCTGTTGTAAATTATTCTAGTACTCTGACACAATTGGATTTTACGATTACGGGTAAGCAATTTTTCCACCAGGCAAGGCACCGGAAGGGGGCGTAGCCGGCAGCTACGTTGACTGAAGGACGACGCTGGCTGGCGGGAAAATACCAGCCCAAAACTAAAAACCAGTTGTGCCAGAGCACTAGGGCCTGACATTTTCAGCAGTCATACGCGATAACGCGGCCAAGCGAATCTCCCGCTCCAGCGCGTGGCAGCGCAAAATATCACACTTGCATTCTATGCGCACCGTGGCCGCGCGTCCGTCTATACTGATAATGCCCAGCACCTGCGGCGCCTCGTCGCCAATCTCCAGCCGGTCATGCAGGGCGTCCATTTCCTCCTGCAAAAACTCCATAGTTTTTTTGAAATCCTGGCCGTGCGCGATGGTGATATCCACCAACGCATTGCGGTAATCGCGGGACATATTGATGACGGTGCGAATATCGCCGTTGGGGATCACAAACAGATTGCCGTTGGTGCCGCGAAGCACTGTGGTGCGCAGCGCCACGCCCTCCACCGTACCAGTCTGCCCGCCCACTGTGACCACATCGCCCACCTTTAAGCGGTCTTCAATCCACAGGAAAAAGCCGGATATAATGTCTTTGACCAGCGTCTGTGCGCCAAAGCCGATGGCGATGCCGCCCACCCCGGCAACGGTGAGGATAGAGGACACATCAATGCCCAGCATGCTCAGCGCCGTCAGCAGGATGGCAAAATACATGATATAATTGAACACGCTGATCAGCAGCGTGCGCATGGTCTCGCTCTCTTTGGTGTTGCCCACCACATGCTTGCGGCGGAAGGACGCGTTGATCACCCGCCGCCCGAGGCGTATCACCAAAACACCCAGCAGCACCAGCCCCGCCGCCAGCGCCAGCCGGGTGAGGATGGTGGGCAATTGCTGGGCTAAGCGCTGCGCCCAGGTGAGGGTGTCGTTCAGCAATTGCAGCGTATCGTCTACCGGTGTGGGGGTGGGCGAAGGCATGGGCGTCATGTCAGCAGCTCCTTTGCCAGAAGCAGCGAACCCATTAGCCCGCTATCGGGATAGCAGGCGGGGGGCACGATCAGCGTATCGATTGCGTCAATCGTGGGCGAACACAAATAGCCGCCCAGCATGGTTTGCACCTTTTGCCGGATGAGGGGGAAAAGGTGCGCCTGCGCCATCACACCGCCGCCCAGGATGATGCGCTTTACAGATACCGTCATCAGCGCGGTGACGCATAGCTGCGCCAGATAATGTGCCTCCAAATCCCATGCCGGATGCCCGGGCAGCAGTTCTTTTGCGGAAACGCCCCAG
Organism: Eubacteriales bacterium; assembly: GCA_031547595.1. Classification (GTDB taxonomy): domain Bacteria; phylum Bacillota; class Clostridia; order Christensenellales; family Aristaeellaceae; genus JAVBRU01. Next base: position 15,454 of record JAVBRU010000025.1, on the reverse strand, counting down.
CGTATTTCTATGGCTGGGCCGCTGGCCAGGCCCTCCAGGCACGCGCCGTGATACGGACAAATGCCGCCGGGCAGGGGATCATCCGCTCTTGCCGCCAGCGGGATATGCCCCCACTCCGGGTGAATCAGCCCGTGCACCAATTGGTTTTCGCAGATCAGCCCGCCGCCAACACCAGTGCCCACCGTCACATACAGGCAGCTGTCCAGTCCCTTGGCCGCGCCCAGGCGTGCCTCGCACAGCGCGGCGGCATTCACATCGGTATCCAGCGTGCAGGGCACCTGAAGGGCATCCTGCATGCTGCCTACCAGCGGAAACATGCGCCAGGGCAACTTGGGCGTGCTGGTGATATACCCGTACGTGGGCGACTGCTTGCTTAAATCCACGGGACCAAAGCTGCCCATGCCCAGCGCACTGATACCCTCGCCCGCAAAGAAAGCCAACATTTTCGGCACGGTTTCCTCCGGCGTGAGTGTGGGCAAGGATTGGCGTTTTTTGATATTCAGTTGTTCGTCCGCGATAGCCAGCACCATCTTGGTGCCGCCCAGCTCAATGGCTCCAAGTTTCATACGTACCTCCAATTGATGTAAAAACCGCATGCCGCTGAAACGCAGATGCTTTCAGGCTGCATGCGGGTTTATTCAGGCAGATTGCCAGTTATTCAAACAGCTCTGTTTCGGCATGGAGCACATGCTGCTGGTCTTCTACCAGGCGCAGGAAGCGCGCGCGGTAGTCCTTGGCGGTGGCGCGCAGCATCTCAATCTCGGCCTTCAGCTGATCGCGCTCCAACTCCAGGTCTTCCAAGCCGCTGGTGACGCGGGCATTCGCACCGCTCAGGATGGCCTTTGCCTTTTGCTCGGCCTCAGCAACGGTGTCATCATAGAACTTCTGGGCGCGCTCCAAGAGGCGCTTGGCCTGCTCGCTGTTCTGATCGGCCACGGACTCTTGCCGGAGAGGCAGAGGCGCAGGGATAGGTGTGGGAACAGGCGCAACCACCGGCACAGCCAGGGGCACAGGGGCAAACGCCGCAGCACGCTGCGCGCCGCCTTGGGCAACGCGGGACTGCAAGGAGGTGATCTCCTCTTGCATGATCACCATCTCATCACAAATCTCGTCCAGGAACTCGTCTACTTCCACGGGGTCATAGCCGCGCATCTTGATTTTAAATTCTTTTTCCTCGATCATGGAAACGGTAATAGGCATCAGAATGGCTCCTTTCAGGTGCGTTATTTATGGATTAACCAAAAATACCGATAATCAATGCCAACAGCCAGCACAAAAGCCCCGCAAAGAGGGAGTCGGCATGGATCGGCCAGCGTTTATTTGGCAAAAACTTGGCCACAAGCACGCGGCCATAGCGCACGGCAGGCTCGCAAATGCGGGCCAGCACCGTCATCCACGGCTTCTGTGTTTTGATAAACAACGGCAGTACGGCGTTGATGATAAGCAAAAACGCGTACAGGGAAAGCAGATTTCTGAGGATTGAAAATACTACCATATGCTTCCTTCCTGATGTGTGGATAGATTATTGGTCTACCGCCACATCGTCCGGCACGTAGCCATAGCCCGCAGGCTGGGCATCAAAATTGCCGGTCATCTGTTGGGGTGCGGCCGGGCGTGCGTAAAAAGGGGCATTGGGATACTCCTCCCCCCCGCGCTGTGCGTAGTAGCCCGTGGGCTGTTGGGTGCTATAGGGCTGCTGGGGGGCTGCAAACTGCTGCGAATAGCTGCTTGCGCCGCGGTTTTGATAGCCTGCGGCGGGCGCCATGGGCTGCTGGGTGCGGGGCGCGCTGTTCATCTGGCGCGTGGCGGCATCCGTGTGCACAGACACCTGCTGAGGGGCCAGGAGGTACGTGCCGCGCGTGGATACGCGGGTGATGGATGCGTTGAGCAAATAGCACACGCCAATGAGCATGTCCATATAAAAGCGCATTTCGGTGGCGTCGGTCAGCGATTCCATGGAGAATACAACGATCTCGCTGTTGTTGAGCAGCAGAATCGCATTGTTGCAATCCTGACGGGAGCGCGCCTGAATCACCTTGACAGCGGCGGCTGGCATCCCCTGAGGCTGCATGGGCGCGCCCTGCTGGGGGACACCCTGTTGCTGCGGAGGGTATTGCTGCGCCTGCGCGGTGGGGAAATTGACGATGTTGTTTTGCTCCTCCTGTGGCTCGTGTCGGCCTGCGCGGGGATTGCGCTGGGGCGGCTGGAACTGCGCGGCGTACTGGGAGGTGAAGGGCTGCGGCGGCGGCTGTTCTGGGGCGGCATAGGGCTGCTGATATTGTTGCTGCGGCGGCTGATACTGCTGCTGAACAGGGGCGTACACCTGCTGTTGCTGCGGCGCGTATTGCGGTTGCTGCTGATAGTCCGGCTGGGGCGCATACTGCTGCGGTGCGTATTGCATCTGCGGCGCGTACTGCGCGGGATCATACGCCTGGGGCTGCTGTTGCTGCTGGGCGTAATCATACTCCCGCGCAGGCGCGGGCTGCGGCGGATTGCCGTCATAAAAAAAGCGGGAAGTCAAGTTGCTGTAAGCCTGTTTGATCTTGTCGAAAGTGCCGTTAAGCGCCATGTTGTGCGTCCTCCTATTTTATCGAAACAACGCAGAACCAACGCGCACCATGGTGGCGCCGGCACGTGCGGCCAGGTCGTAATCCTGCGACATCCCCATCGAAAGCTCCGTCATATCGGTGCCCGGCACCGCCATCTCCTGGCAATGATCAAGCAGCAACCGCATACCGGCAAACCACGAGGAGATTTCGTCACGGGGCGCGTCCAGGGGCATCATGGTCATCAATCCTTTGACCTTCACACCGGGAAGCGCCGCGCATGCGCGCAGGAGAGGCATCAGCTCTGCCGGGGCGATGCCGCCCTTCTGGCTTTCATTTGCAATATTCACCTGCAATAATACAGGCATCACCAGGCCGTGTTTTTGTGCCTGGCGGTCGATTTCCTCGGCCAAAGGAAGGTTGTCCACCGAATGGATGAGGCATACATCCTTTATTATATATTTAACTTTGTTGGTTTGCAACCTTCCAATGAGGTGAACCGAAAATTTTCCTTCCAAAGCAGGCAATTTTTCGCGCAAATCCTGCACGCGGTTCTCCGCAATGTGGTTGATCCCCAGGTTATACAGGGGCAGGATGTCTTCTGGCGGCACCGTCTTGGTGACGGCAATCAGCCGCGGAACCCTCCCCCAGGGGGCACTTTCCTTTGCCAGAATGCTTTGCACCCCGGCCACGCGTTCTGCAAGCATCGATGATCCCCCCCTTAGTGTAGCATCACGGTCAGCCCTTCATAGAGCACCGAGGGGTTGTCGGGGATGATGTAGGCTACCTCGCCCTGATACTCCAGCACCGTGACGGTGGTGAAGAAGGGCCTGCCCTCAATCATCAGCACCACGCCCACTTTGCCATTCTGGTTGTAGATGGCGCGCTTGGGCACTGTGAGGCCGTTCACACTCTCCCCCAGCTCCACCTTGCAGGAGCGGATGTACAGCACGTTTGACACCGCCGCCGTATCGTCGATGGTCAGCCGCACCAGTAGCTCGCCCCCGGAGAGGGTGAAGCCCTCCACCGTAGCATTGACCACGATGTTGTCAAAGCTTTCGATCCTCAGCTTATACGTTTGCCCCTGCACGGGTTTCCATTCCCGGTCATCGCACAGCATCAACACAGACCAGGTATTCTTGCGCACGATGCGGAAGATGGATACGGTGTTGCGGGTGGCATTCGGGTCTGCCGGGATGTCGCCGCCGATCATGTTGCGCACTTGCGCAGGGGTGAAATCCTGATAGGTTTTCATGTTGAGGGATACTTCATAGCCGTCCGTATAGAAGCTGACCAGCCCGTCCACCGAGGCGGAAAACTGCTTGGTCCAGCTGGATATGCGCTGCATCTGGGAGTTCTCATCGTCATACAGGCGCGCCAGCTTCTGGTCGTCCGGGTATTTTTGCTTGAGGTACAGCTGTCTTTCCTGCATCGCGGAGGTGAGCAGCACTTCCTGGTTAATCAGGCTGCCCCGTGCGCCGTGTACCAGCCGCTGCGCCTCCAAAGCACGGTCCACCACGTTTTGCTCCAGGCGTTTGAGTGCTACGTCCTGGGTCTGGGCGCTGAGCAGCGTCTTGTGGTATTCCTTGATCTGGGTGCGGTAGTTGCGCAGCGTTGTCAGCTCTTTGGGATTGAACCCGGCGGTATAGACGAGGCAAATGGAAGCCGTACGCTTGACCTCCGCACCCTCTTCTGCCACATATTCAATCTGCGACACGCCTTCTTGTGTAAACACTGTTTCATCGCGCACCACCAGCGCATCGCCTGTATACACCGCGCTGAGCGAGTCTGAGCGCACATACCCGTAGGCCGACTGACCGGGGGATATGGAGCGCAGCGCCGCTATCACGCCAAATGCCACCACGATCAGCATCATTGCGATCATGCCGCCCTTGGAGTTTTTTTGCTTGGGGCGCACGCGCTTAAAGCCGGTGGGCGGCACGGTGTAGGGGGTGTTGTTGTCCGTACCGGGGGGCGGTTGCTGTTGCGGCTGCTGGGGCGGCTGTTGCTGCGGCGGCATCTGGCCGGGCGGGGGGTAGCCGGGCGCGTCTTGTTGCTGGAGGGGCGGCGGTGCATAGCCAGGCTGTGGGGCACCATAAGGCGGCGCTGCCACAGGCAATGGCGGCGTCGCCTGACCAGGCTGATACCCTTGCCCCGGCGGGGGCGCATACTGCTGACCGGCCGGATACACGGGGGTCCATTGGGATTCCGGCTGCTGATCATACGGGGGCTGCGGCTGCATGGTTGCTCCTCCTGCCTTTAACTAAAGGGAACCATAATAGGTTCGCTGATCACATAGTAAAATCCTGCCCGATTCTTACAAGATGCTAAATTTACTGACACAGGCCTTCCGCAGCGCGCAGACCGTCCACTGCGGCGCTCATGATGCCGCCCGCATAGCCCGCGCCCTCACCCAGGGCATACAGGCCACCGATATTGGTCTGCATGTGACCGTCGCGCGGCACGCGCACCGGGCAGGAGGACCTCGCCTCCACCGCCGTCACCACGGCATCCGGCATGGCAAAGCCCTTGAGCTGTCTGTCAAACGCGGCAATCGCGGCCGTAATACCGCGGCAGGCATAATCCGGCAGTACACTGTGTATGTCCGTGCAGGTGACGCCGGGGGCATAGCTGGGTTTCACGTCACCAAGCGATTTTGTGGCGCGGCGCACAAGGAAATCCTCTACCCGCTGCACGGGCGCAAAATAGTTGCCGCCACCTGCCTGGAAAGCGCGCTGCTCCCACTGCCGCTGCAGCACATAGCCCGCCAACGGATGATCGTCCATAAAATCTTCTGTGCGCACATCCACCAGCAGCGCTGCATTGGCATTGACGCCGTCACGGGCAAAGGTGCTCATGCCGTTGGTGCACACGCCGCCCGCGCGGCTGGCCGCAGCCACCACCGTGCCGCCGGGGCACATGCAAAACGTGTACGCGCCGCGCCCATCCGGCAGTTTGGTGCTCAGGTGATATTCCGCCGCGCCAAGGGCCGGGTGTTTGGCAAACCGCCCATACTGCGCCTGGTTGATTAGCTGCTGGGGATGCTCGATGCGCACGCCCACGGAGAACGGTTTTTGCACCATGTCCACCCCTGAGTCCAGCAGCAGCTTCTGGGTGTCAGCCGCGCTGTGACCAATGGCCAGCAGCAGCTCCTCACACGGTACTTCCGCGTTTTGGCCGTTGCAAACATAGATAACGCCGGTCACTTGGCCTTTTTCGGCCTTGATGCCGGTCAGCCGCGCATGGAAGCGCACTTCCCCGCCCAGCGCCACGATCTCCTGGCGGATGGAGCGCACCACACCGGGCAATTTATCGGTGCCGATGTGGGGATGCGCGAGGTATAATATCTCCTCCGGTGCGCCGTGCTCTACCAGCGTGTATAGCACCTGCTGGCAGCGCTTGTCCTTGATGCCGGTGCTTAGCTTGCCGTCCGAAAAAGCACCCGCGCCGCCCTCGCCAAACTGCACGTTGCTGTCGGGGTTTAAATCACTTCCTGATTGGAAAGCGACGATATCGCGTGTGCGCTCTTCCACCGGTGCACCGCGCTCCAGCACCAGGGGGCGAAGCCCCGCCCTCGCCAAATATAGCGCCGCAAACAGCCCGCAGGGCCCCATGCCCACTACTACTGGGCGCATGCGCTTTGCCGCAGGCGGCACCTTCAGCGCGCTTTTCTTTTCTATTTTGGTAGCTATACCGGCTTTCAGATGCTGCAGCACCGCGTCCTCATCAATGTTCAGCTGCACATCCACCGCCATCACAAAGTGCACATCGGCCTTGTCCCTGGCATCCACGCTCTTTTTGCCGATGCGCCAGGCGGCCACCCGCTCCCTGGGCAGCCGCAGCTTTTGCAGCGCGGCAAGCAGCGGCGCGTCCTGCGCCGCATCGAGTGGGACGGACAGATTGGCAACTCGCAGCATCAAAAAACTCCTTAATACATGGGCAATACCGAGCGGTACATCACATTCTCCAGCATGGGAATGTCATAGTTGCTAAACAGCTCGTCCACCGTGACGCACAGATAGCCCTTACGCTCCAGCCCCTCCAGAATCATCTGGGTATACTCCGGGCAATCGACGTTCAGGTCGTGCATCAGCACAATGCCGCCATCATGCGCGTTGCCCATCACGCGGTCATACTTGTTTTGCGAGGTATTGCCCTTCTCCTGGCTGGCATCCCCCGCAGCAGCATCCCATAATATGAGGGAATAGCCGATTTCCACGCGTGCATACGGCTCATAAAGGCCGCCGGGCGGGCGCATATAGCGCGCTTGGGTACCAATCAGTGAGGCCAGGGTTTCGTTCAGCTTGTCTTTCCAGGCAAACAGCTTATCGCTGGTCAGATTGTTATACTCGTGGGAATAGTTGTGGCTCTGCACCGCATAACCAGCATCATGCTCGCGCATCAGGTTGTCGTGATTGTTGTTTAGCATGGTGCCCACCACAAAAAACGTGGCTCCGGCGGCATTATTGCGCAGCACGTTGATCAAATTCTGGGTGGTGCCTCGCGCGGGGCCGTCGTCATAGGTGAGGGCGATCATCTTATAGCGGCTGTTGTCGGTCTGTTCAAAGGCTTCCGGCGTCATGTACGCGCGGATATCGGCATAATAAAGCGCCACGTGCATCAAGGTGTTTCGCCGGGGATACAGCGTGTCCGCCCGGTAATGCAGCATCAGCCGCGCCGCGCCGAGGGTGAAATCCGCCTGTTCCAGCGCCTCGCGTGTGCACAGCGCGTCCAGCACATCGGCATTGGGTGCCTGGCCGGGAAAGTATGCCGTCAGCTGCTCTCGAACGGCCTTGCAGAGCACGTCCCAGCCGTCTTCGGCAATCACGTCTTTCAACGTCAGGCGCTCTCCGCTTTCCATATCAAAGGTGCGGGTTTGCATGTCCACGGCAATCTGCTCGCGCTCATAGGCCACACGCGCGATGGTCAAAAAGCTCATCCACTTGGTGCCGGTGCGGAAAATCGTGGCGCCCACATCCAGATACATGGGCATCAGGTCGCTCTTGCCACCGGGGATCAACGGACGGTTTTTCTCTGCCATGGCGTCCACCAGCTCGCGGATTTCGGCATCTACGGTGCGGCTATTGCTGGTGGGGTAGGTGCGGGAAATATAGGCGTCGTCCCGAATATACTCGCGGTAAATCTCCTGATGCACCTGCAGTGCGTACGGGATGGCATCATATTTCTGCTCCGCATGCGCACCGGGGAGGGTGAGTACGATCAAAAGCAGCCAGGGAATCCATTTTTTCATGCTGTACCTCATTAAAAAACCCGCCCCGACAAAGGGCGGGTGCTGAACCGGATTTTTACAGGGTCTTGAGGGTGTCGCGCAGCTTGGTATAAATCTTCAGATAATCGGTGTTATACCAGCCGGGGTGGTACATGTGCAGCACCAGCGTTTTGTTGCCATCCAGCAGCACGATATGCACGCGGCCGCGCACAATGATGGTGTTGAGGCCGTCTTTTTTCTCGCCGCGATAGTCGGTATAATAGCCTGGTTTGTCCAAGAGCTTGCGGCTGTTGAGGTCTGCCACCGTCCAGGAATCGTATTCCTTGCCAACCTCGGCCAGCATGCTGGCGATGTCCGTCTTGATATCCGCCTCTTTATAGGTGGAGGACACATTGACCAGCCGCAAGGACAACTGCGCGGTGACGCCGTCAAGCTGCCGGTTCTCGGTCAGCACAAAGGCATCGCTGGCAGCGCTGTTGGAAATCCAGTCAATGGGGCCTTCAAAGGTAAGCCCCAGATTCTCGGCCGTGATGGCACCATAGTTAAACGCCAGTGTAGGCCGGGGCGTAGCGGTGGGCTTGTCCAGCGGCTCCAGCGGGATGGGCGTGGCACCTACATACTTCACCTGGCCATACTGGTCGTACGTGCCGCCGGCTAAATTGTTGCTGGTTTCTTCTTCAGCCGCGGGGTCATAACCCATATAGTTGTCGTCATTGCCAGCGTCCGTGGGCTCGTCAACCGGATCCATCGGTGATTTCTGCGTAGGAGTCGTGCCATCCCCGGCATCTTCATACTCTTTCTTTGGGGCGCAGGCCGTCAACATCAGCACCAACACCAGCATCAGCACCACAGATAACCATCTCTTCATATTGGGTCATCCTCCCCTTGGACGAATTACATTCTATCTCTCATCGATTTAGACGGTTTTGCCCACGCCCTTGTTGCGTGTTGATGATATTGTAACAATTATTTAATCTTTCGTCAAGTACTTATAACAATTTAGAGTAATCCTTCATATGCTTTTTGCGCGTCCGCGCTGGACCGCACCTTCACCACTACTTTTTCTTCCTCTGCATCCACAGAAGCAGCCTCCGCAGCGGCGTTCATTTCCTTTTCATAGCGGGGGTGATACACCCGGCGGTCGAGCGACCAGATTTTTTCGCTGAATGCGCCAATCGGTGTGCGGCGCACCACGCTTTCCATCTCGTTCATCTTGGCGTCCATGTCGTCCAGCATGTGCAACATCACGGCTTCGGGGAACATCGGCGGCCGGGGGCTGCCATATTCGGCCTCGCCGTGGTGGCTGATCACCATATGCTGCATCAAAAGCACATACTCGCCCATCACCTCTGCGCGGCGCGCAGCCTCCTGGATTTGCGCAACACCGGTCACCAAATGCCCCAGCAACAGCCCCTGGGTGGAATAATCGCTCACATTGCCGGCCTCGTCGCTCACAAGCTCGGTGGTCTTGCTCAGGTCATGGGCAATCACGCCCGCCAGCAGCAAATCCGCATCCAGGAAAGGGTACAGCGGCAGCAGCGCCTTGGCGCTGCGCAGCATGGAGGTGGTGTGGTGCAATAGGCCGCTGCGCTCTGCATGGTGCAGCCGCTGCGCTGCCGGGAAGTAGCTGAGCACATCGCCCGTCAGCTTTAACAGCTCCCGCAAAATGCCCTGCAGCGGCGGGGTTTGCATAGCGTCTATAGTCTGGTGTATTTCGGCCAGCATGGCCTTGGGCGATTCCGGTGCGCAGGGCATCAGTTGGGCAATGTCTATGTCGTCCTGGGGCGATGCTTCGCGCAGTTTCTCCACGCGCATCTGCATTCTTCCGTTATATTCCTGCACCGTGCCCCGGATTTTAACGATGCCGCCGCTCTTTGGCGGAGGCACCGTGCCGTCCCACATCTTGGAGTTGATGTCGCCCGTTTTGTCACACAGCGTCATATCCAAATATTTGGAGCCATTACTGGATGTGCGCTGGTCGGCCGTGCGCACCAGCAGATACCCCTCAAATTTTGCGTCTTTCTCCAGGGCCATGATACTCGGCTGTGGCATAAGCTCTCCTTAATTGTTGTTATTATAGCCTTGAGGCATGTTGTCAAACAGCGTATATTCGCTGAGCCAGGACAGATTGACGGTGCCCAAGGGGCCGTTTCTCTGCTTGGCTAAAATGACCTCGGCCACGTTCTTTTCTTCGATGGTATCATCATAATAGCTTTCGCGGTGCAAAAACATGACTACGTCAGCGTCCTGCTCGATAGAGCCGGAGTCACGAAGGTCACTCAGCATAGGCTTTTTGACGGCGCGCTGCGTGTTGGCGCGGGACAGCTGGGCGCAGGCGATCAGCGGCACCCGCAGCTCCAGTGCGATGGCCTTCAGCCGGCGGCTGATTTCGCTGACTTCCAGCTGGCGGTTCTCTGATTTGCCATCGCTGGACATCAGCTGCAAATAGTCGATCACGATCAAATCCAGCCCTTTATCCATCATCAGGCGGCGGCAGCGGCTGCGCAGCTGCGAGGGGTTGAGGCCCGAGGTATCGTCAATATATACGCCGGTGGCAGACATCGGCCCCACCGTCTGCGCCAGCTTCAGCCATTCCTCATCGCGCAGGGTGCCTTTGCGCACGCGCTGCATATCCACCCTGGCATCGCCGCACAGCATGCGCATGGCGATCTGCTCGCGAGGCATTTCCAGCGAGAAAAAGGCGATCTTGCTGTTCCTGCGCGCGGCGTTGCAGGTGATGTTGATGGCAAAGCTGGTTTTGCCCATGGACGGGCGCGCGCCGATCAAAATCAGCTCGCCCCCGTGCAGACCGGTCAATAGCTCGTCCAGCTCCGTAAAGCCCGTTGATACGCCGGACACGCCGCCCTTGAGACGGGACAGCTCTTCAATCTGAGAATACGCGCGCAAAAGCACATCGCGGATGTGCTGCAAAGCGTCCCCGCCGTCCCGGCGCATCACGATATCAAAAATGGCTTTTTCGGCGGCGCCCAGGATCATCGGCAGCTCGTCCTGCTGGGCATAGGCCGAGCGGGAAATTTCGTTCGCCGCGCGGATCAGCCTTCGCAAGGTGGATTTCTCCTGCACGATGCGGATGTAATAGCGCACGTTGGCGGTGGTGGGCACAAACTGTGTGAGCGCGATCAGGTATTCCGTGCCGCCAATGCCCTGCAGCGTGCCCGCACGGGCAAGTTCGGCATCCAGCGTCACAAGGTCCACCACCATGCCAAGGCGTATCAGCGCCATCATGCCCTGATAGATTGCCTGGTGCTGCGGGCTATAAAAATCATCCTCCGCCAGCATTTCGGATGCCACCGCCACGGCGGCCGCATCTTGCAGCATAGCACCCAGCACCGAGCGCTCGGCTTCGGTGCTGTGCGGGGGAATGGCGGTGAGCGGCGCGGAATGCTCGGACATATTATGCTTCGCCGCCTGTGACCTTCACGGTCATTTTGCAGGAGATTTCGGGATAAATCTTGACCACCACCTGGGTTTCACCCACGGTGCGGATGGGCTCGGGCAGCTCAATCTTGCGCTTGTCTACCTCAATGCCGTGCTGTTTTTTCAGCGAATCGGCAATTTCCTGCCCCGTCACGCTGCCATAAAGGCGGCCCTTCTCGCCGCATTTGGCGATCACGGTGATCACCTTGCCCTGCATGGACGCGGCTTTTTTCTGTGCGGCATCGCGGCGTTCCTTCTCGCGCTGGCGCTCGGCAGCCTGCTTGCGCTCGATCTCCTTGGCCGCGCCTTCGGTGGCCTCCATGGCCGCCTTTCGCGGGAAGAGGAAGTTGCGCGCGTAGCCGTCGCTGACATTCACGATGTCGTTCTTTTTCCCGGTGCCCGGGATGTCCTGCAGCAAAATAACTTTCATAATATAACCTCCCTCAGTAAAATCAAAAACATTATTCGGCGGGCGCTTGCCGTGGCGGACGCAGGCCGCGCACATTGGCGATCTGGTCAAACACGCCCAGCAATACCAGCGCCGTGGGCAAAAATGCGTACAAGAGGATCAATGTGGCCTTTCGCCAGCCGGGCTTGGAATCGCGCTTTTTTTGCATAAAGTTGATCAGCGCCATGCCCTGTATCATGTAGATTGCCTGAAATGCCGAGTACATCATCAGCCCTGCCGTCACAAGCGCGTCGTTGGTTGTAAACATCGCAACCAGCTGGCCGACGAACAATATCCCTACCTTCAGCCCCATGCCGCGCGGCAAAAACCACTTCTCCAGCGGCGGCATTTCCACAGCCGGCAAGGCCGCATGCGCTATATCCGGGTGCAGATACTCCCTGCGCTGCTGTGCGACGTTTCCAAAGTACAGCGGCAGCGCCACGCTGAAGGTACCGCTGATGACGCTGTGGGATACGATGGAGCCTGTGAAAAATGCTTTTACAAACTCCTCTACCCGCAGTTCCACTGCCAATAGCAGGTCGCTCCTGAGCGCTTCGGACAGCACATACACGCCGTTCACCACCTGCGCCGAGCCGGGCTGCTCCACAAACTCCTGCGCTACCTGGACCAGCCCATACTGATGCAGCATCACCAGTATCATATCGCCGATTTCGGAGCCACGCAGGTATTCCGTCACGATGCGCGCGGCCTCGCTGTATAATTGGCCGCCCGCCCAGCTTTGCAGCACCAGAAAAACCATCAGCTGCGCCGCCACATGCGCGCCCACCATCACGCCCACCGCGTGCCAGAAGCGCACGCCCTTGGCCATCACAGCCACAAACGCCGCCATGAAGATAAACAGATACAACCCGCCCAGCAGCGCGCCCTGCCAGCCAAAGCCGATGTGCAGCGCCAGCATCGCCCCGCCATAGCCCACCAGCATGGGCAGCACCCCGGCATACAGGCACGTGATGCACAGCACGCAGGGCAAAATGGCATACGCCAGCATGGCAGTATAGATCGCCGCCACGGCGTCCGTAGCCAATATCACAAGCGGCACCACGATGGCCAAAGAAAACACCACCGCGCTGCGCACAGAACGTATCAATGGAAGATCCCGCATACATACTCCTTTAGGTAGCCAGTGGTTTAATGAGGGTTTATGAATGGCGAGTGAGGTTTTGGCTGTGCACAAGGAAGGAAAGCGATGGAATAGCATCGCTATTTCGAGCTTTTCTGACGCAGTGCACGGGCAAAAGACGCCGCCAAGCATAATGCCCGAATAAATCAGTGGTTACTTAGCTACAGATAAACCACCAGTTGCAATTGTACGTGTTTTGAGAGGGTTTGTCAAATAAAAAGAGGGGGATACGCGGTGGGCTACTCGCCCCCCGAACCCCCTCGGCAGGGATCAGTGATCCCTGCACCCCCATAATATTAGAGCAAATTTCGAAAACGTAGCGGGTAGATTTGCGAGAGATTTTGTCGCCTCGCTAAGCTGAGGAAGTGCAGCGTAGCAGCGCTACGCTAAACGTACGAAGCGACGCGAGGCGGCAAAAGAGCCGCAATGATGCCCGCTACGGTTGATGAAATTGCTCTATGCTATGGCAACAAACACAATTTATCCGGCTACGCTGTGCTTCACCCGTTCATTCTCCTCGGCTCGTTTTGCATTGTTGAACCTGTCCAGCGTGCCCACCAGATACCCCGTGATCCTGCGAATCCGCTGAAAGGGCATATCGCCAAAATCGTAGGTCAGCTCCACAAAATCGCCATCCACCATAATATCCATCCCGTCCGGCTCCTTGCCGTACTTATGCGCAGCGCGCTGCACATACGCCTCGATCTCCGTGCGCGGCAGGCTGCCGCCCACAACATTCACCTTACAGCTCATTTTCGTCGCCTCCCTCAATTGGTTGCTGTGCCTGGATGATACACGATATATTGTGGTTTGAAACATAAGCCGCGCCAATCCTTCATAGAATACTTGCGAGTGGAGGTGGAACGGATGATGAACAAAGATTTGCCCATCCGCACGGGCGCGCCGCGCGCGCACACACTGGAGATGGAAAACCGCAACAAAGCGCTGCTGACCGGCGTCAGCGAAGTGCTGGCCTTTGACGAAACCCAGGTGATGCTGTCCACAGACTCCGGCGAACTGACACTGGCCGGAGAAGGGCTGCACGTGACACGGCTGATGCTGGAAGAAGGCCAACTGACGGTAGAAGGCCGCGTAGACAGCGTGTTTTATACCGACCGCACGGCGCGGCGCACATTCTTTCGCCGGGCGCGCAAGGCGGCCACATGACCTTTTTTGAAACCAGCGGCCAGGCGCTGACGTTTTTGATGCTGGTGTATGCGGGGGCGGCGGCGGGTGTGCTGTATGATGTGCTGGGCATCGCGCGGCACTTCGCGGGCAGGGCGCTGACGATGCTGATCGACGTGGTGTTCTATGTGCTGGTGGCGGTGCTGTGCGCCTTCGCGCTGATGCGGGGCGGCGAAAATGCAGTGCGCTGGTATGCGATCCTGGGCTTGCTGTGCGGCCTTTCCGTCTACGCCCTGGGTATTCGACGCGTTTTTACATATCTTGCGAAGCGCGTGCGGCAGGAGAAAGCAAAACATACGGCGAATAAGTCTTCATCCCCCGGCAAGGAGAGGAAGACGCATGCAAAAAAAGCCTAAGCGCGTTTCGCTGTTCAATGTGATGGTGCTGACACTGGCGGCAGTGGCGGTGTGTTTTGTGTGGCTCAACCAGATCGACAGCAATCGCCTCTCGCTGGAAAGTACCCTCAAAGAAGCGGAGCTTCGCCGTATTGAGGAGCAAGCCCGCCGCACCACCATGCAAAACGAGCTGGCGGTGTCCGAAACCGATGCCTATGTGATGGAAAAAGCGCGCTCGCTGTATGGTTATCTGCTGCCCGGCGAAATCCGGTATGTGATTACTAACACCGATGCGCTGTATGATGATTTTGTGGCCGTTGTGGACGGGGTGGGGCTATGACGCGCGCCGCCATCGCCATCGGCTCCAACTCCACGCGCCTGTTGGTGGTGCACGGGGCAGAACCTGTTTATCGCGGCCGCGTGGAAACGCGGCTTTTTTCTGGTTTGGACGATCAGGGCTGCCTGAGCGCTGAGAGCATCCAAAGCACTGTGCGCGCCGTGCGCGAGTTACAGCTTAAAGCACATTCTCTGGGCGCTGCCGATGTTGCCTTACTGGCCACCAGCGCCACCCGTGATGCGTGCAATGCAGATGTGTTTGCCGCCGCACTGCAAACGCAAACCGGGCTTATATTGCAGGTGATTGGCGGTGAGGAGGAAGCGCGGCTGGCATTTGCCGCTGTGGCGCAAAGCGCCGCCTGCACCGTAATGGACATTGGCGGCGGGTCTACCGAGCTGACCCGTGGCAGCGGCGGCGTGATTGCCGCGGCTGCCAGCGCACAGATGGGCGCGTCGCGGCTGCTTCGCATGCAGCCCATTGCCCGTCTTGCGGATATCGAACCCGCCATGAAGCTGGCCAAGGCAGCCCTGCAGCCTGCCATGGACAGGATCTACGCCATCCCCCAGCAGGATCGCCTGGTGGGGCTGGGCGGCACGTGCACCACCGCCGCCGCCATTGAGATGGGGCGCGAAGCGCACGATGTGCAGGTGGAGGGCTATACGGTGTCGCTTCGGGCGGCGCGGCAGCAGCTGATCCTGCTGGCACCCATGCGCCCAGAGCAGCGCAAAGCTGTGCCCGGCCTGCCCGAAAGCCGTATCATGCACTACCCGCACGGCCTGTGCATACTGATCACG
>JAVBRU010000112.1:0-18840 GCA_031547595.1 Eubacteriales bacterium | reverse complement strand
AATAAATAAAGTCAGGCAGCATTATGCGGGTTTGCCTACTCTGCGCTCCACCGGCGACAGCGACTTCCAGCGTCTCTTTCTCCTGCTGCTTGCGTTCCTCCTGCACCCGCTTCGCTTGCGCTTCCTGCTGCTGGAGCTGTTCCCTGCGTGCATGTTCGTCCTTTTCCCATGCTTTATACTGGCTGGCCTTTTAGTCCTCTCCGTAGCCGTTATCGGCAGGTAACAGCAAAACAGCCAGTCAGTCTTGTTGAGCTTAATGCCCCAGCGCTTCCGCCATGCACCCGTATAGTATAACGGCAGTTACTGGAGTCCGAGGTGTGTAGCTGTCAAAAGATGGATACGCTTCAGATGCATTTAGCGTCTTGTTAAGCGGACGCTCTCCCCTATTCACAGCTTTTCTTTCACATACTGATGGATAAGTGCCTGTGTTCCCTCGTCCTGATGGCCTTCTAACGCCATTTTTTCATATTGCGCCAGTACGGTGTCCAGCATGGGCAGTGTCAAACCGCGCTCTTTCGCAATATCCTGCGCAATATGCATGTCTTTTATAAAGTGTTTCACAAAAAAACCGGGTGCGTGAGCCCCCGAAAGGGCTCGAGGTGCCATATTATTCAGTTGCCAGCTGCCGGCTGCCCCATTGGCGATAGCCGCAATCACCTGGTAGGGATCGAGCTGAACGGACAAGGCATAAGCCATGGCTTCGGTATATGCAGCTGTGGCTCCTGCAACGCAAATCTGATTGCATACTTTGGTATGTTGTCCGTTTCCGGCCTCGCCCATATAATGGACCGATGTTCCAAGGCGCTGAAATAATGGCAACACACAATCAAAGGTATTCTGATTCCCGCCTACCATAATCGTCAATGTGGCGGCGCGTGCCCCTTTATCGCCGCCCGATACCGGCGCATCCAATACCTGAATGCCCTGTTCCTGGCCCAGAGCACATAACTGTTTTGCCAATATGGGCGAAGAGGTGGTCATATCAACAGCGATGGACCCTTTGCGGGCATGAGCAAAAATTCCAAGCGGGCCTAGATAAATCTCTTCTACGTCCCTGGGGTAACCCACCATAGAAAAAGTGATTTCGGCCTGCGCTACTGCTTCGGCTATCGTGTCGCAAGCAATCATTCCCTGTTCGCACAGTGCCGCAGCTTTTTCTTTGCTTCGATTATATACATACACAGTGTTTCCGGCCTTTTGAAGATGCCCCGCCATGGGTGCCCCCATAACCCCTGTGCCAATCCATGCAATGTTCATGCCTGTGTTTCCCTTTCTTCTTTTTGCTGTGTCACCCAAGGGTGGATGTAGATAATCTCTGCTTGCATCGCTTTCGCTTCGTCCATGTCATGGGTGGATAGAATAATCAACTGCTTATTCGCTAATATCAAAGGCGCAATCCGCGCTTTTAGTGCGTCATCCAAGCCCTTGAAAGGCTCATCCATCAGAAGTACATCACTTGGAAAGGCTAACGCGCGTGCCAGTGCAACCCGGCGCTGCATCCCTCCGCTCAACTCTCGTGGGTAGGCGCTCACATCTCCTATTTCCATTTTCCGAAGCCAGGTTTTCGCGGCTTCATCGCTGGCTACTGTTTTTACATTATCAAGCGCATTCAGCCAAGGCAGCAGACGATCCTCTTGAAATAAGTAGCCAATCCGAGGCGATGCATCGCGTTTTATTTCACCTTTTGCAGGCATTAAAAGCCCTGCTATTAAGCGAAGAATGGTGGTTTTTCCGCTGCCTGATGCCCCCATCAACGCAAAACAGCCGCTGCTTGGAAATGTATAAGACATCCCCTGAATGACTGTATGGTCGCCATACCCTGCTGTCACATTGCTCAATTCTATCATTTTATATTTCCTTTGGCCTTCAGCCGTTCAACAACACGAAGAAGCAGTTTTTCAAAAGCCATCGATAAGCCAATGACCACAAATGTCCATGCGAACAACTGAGGCGTTTCCAGCGAAATGCGCGCATTGTGCAGATAAAACCCGATGGAAGACAAGGGCAGCGCGATAATTTCCGCCGCAATTTCTGATTTCCATGCAAAGCCCAAGCCGGATGCGCATACTGCAGCAAAATACGGCAATACAGATGGAACATAGAGTAAAGTAATCTTCTTCCAAGTAGAAAAACGATATATTAGGGTCATTTCAAGCAGTTGACCATCCACATTCCGCAGCCCTTCCTGTACGTTTTCCCATACCATAGGAAAAACCATCAGGAACGATATAAACGCAGGCACAGTGCTCTTCGTCATATAAAGCAGCACCAAGATAATGAAGGAACTGATGGGCGTAGAGCGGATAATCGACCGAACAGGTGCTAATAATGCTTCGGCAGGCACAACAAAATGGCAAAGAACCGCAAAGCAGATCCCGCAAACCAACGCGGCTATATAGCCCGACAACACACGCAAAAAGGTCATTCCTGTGCTTGTCCAGAAATCCGCCGTAACAATCAATTGCCGCAATGCATTGATGGTTTCAATGGGCGTTGGCAACAGATAAGGCTTGGCAAGCAGCATGGCAAGTAGCTGCCATGCTGTAAGCCAAAACAGTAAAATACTGAGGTTTTGCAGCGCCTTACGATGCTTCATATCCATTCCTCTAGTAAAATAGAAACCAGTATGTTTCAAATAGAATTTGGTACGTTTTAAATGTACGGAATGATATCAACTAGGCAATTAAACACCAGTGTCGGCTGCACTTCCGATTGCTCCAGCATTTCCTTCGTGGTCTCTCCGGACATCACCAGGATGCTTGTCATACCAAAGTTTACGCCAGTAGCGATATCGGTATACAGGCGATCCCCCACCATAGCCAGGTTTTCCTTGGCCTGCCCGGTGACACGCAGCGCCTCTTGCACAATCCCCTCATTGGGCTTGCCGATGATGCGGTCTGGCACACGGCCTGTGCTGGCCTTGATATAAGCGATTGTAGCGCCAATATCCGGGATAAATCCATTCTCAGTAGGGCAGTTATAATCCGGGTGCGTTGCAAAATAAGGCAGCCCCGCGCGAACATAATCGCACACCTTGATCATCTTTTCATAATCCAAGGTTGTGTCAAAAGCGATCAGCACAAAATCCGGATTCTCCTCGGCATGCGTCAAACCAAGCTCAGCCATCTCTTGCTTCACAGCGGTATTGGCCAGGATGTAAGCCTTTTTGCCCGGAAATTCGCGGGAAAGCTCCCTTGCCGTTGCCTGACCGCTGGTTAAAACATTACGAAAAGCCTCCGGCACACCCATCCGTGTCAGTTTTTCTACATAATACTGTGCAGTGCGGGAAGAATTGTTGGTCAAAAACAGCGCTTTCTTCCCCGTATCGGCGAGCTTCTGGATAAAGTCCAAAGAGCCGGGTATCAGCCGGTCGCCCAGATAGAACGTGCCGTCCATGTCCAGCAAATAGCACTGTATGGTGCTGATCATTTCTTTTGTATTCGCTTGCATATCAATCATTTCCTCCCACATTTTGCGTATGATCCATCAATACAACCCGAAACCGTACACATTCTGCTTCTTTTTCTGCAATGCCCAGCAGCTCTCCGTGCAAATACAGACGCATTTTTTGCCCCATGACCATCTTTGCAGCACTTTTCGTAAAATCAACCGGGAGTTTTGCTCCGTTAATCGCAGATTTTTCAAAATCAACTGGTACATCAACGCGCGGCAATCCTCCAATAACGCTGTCCATTGGCTGCAAAAAGCTTACCAATTGCCCGTTTTCAGTGGCTTGCACTGCCTGTTCTAGGGTGATGGCCTGATCCATATCAAAGCCATGCGCACTGGTGCGAAGCAAAAACCGCATATGTGCCGGGCATCTCAACGCCTGCCCTATATCATGGCACAGCGTGCGGATATACGTGCCAGATCCGCAGCGCACCTGCAGCATAAAACCATCCGCGTGCGTCTGATCAAGCAGTCTGATTTCATGAACCACCGTTTCACGTTGCTTTGCTTCTACGGCGGCACCGCTTCTAGCCAATGTGTAGAGCGGCACGCCATTTTGCTTCAAAGCAGAGTATGCCGGTGGACGCTGGAGAATACAGCCCGTAAAGCGGGGTAAAACAGCCAGAATTTCTTCTGCAGAAGGTTTACGGCTACCAGACTCAATGATCTGGCCTTGGGCGTCCTGTGTGTCTGTAGCGCCGCAGAAGGCGATTTCAGCAATATACTCCTTGCTGTCCAGCGTAAAATAGTCCAGCAGCCGCGTAGCACGCCCCACCATAATGGGCAATACCCCGGCGGCTTCCGGATCCAGCGTGCCGGCATGCCCCACTCTCTCTTGCGTCAAACGTTTGATGACAGCCACTACGGCGGCAGAGCTCATGTTCGGCGGCTTGAGTAGGTTTAAAAATCCATTCATATCAAGATAAGCGTTCCTTTATCTGTTGAATCATCTGCTCTTCCACCAAGCGGCAGGCTTCTTTGAGAGGCAGATCAATCCGGCATCCGGACGCCTGCACATGCCCTCCGCCGCCAAACATTTGGGCGATGACCGCCACATCGCAAGGCAGCTGAGAACGCAGGCTGAATCTGGTATAGCCATCCTGCTCATCCGCAAGATAGGTCATTTTGACACCCGAAATATCGATACCATAGTTCACGATCTTGGCATTATGCTCTTCCTGCGCGGCGCAAGCACGATAATCCGCCTGCGTCAGCTGCATGGTGGTCAATTTGCCGTCACACAGCACGCGCAGTGTTTGCAATGCACGCCCCAGCAGCAGCACATGCTCTCGTTCTCTCACAAGATGCAGCGTGCGCGCAAATTTATTGATGCGCAGCCCTGCCGCCATCAGATCGCCCATGCACAGGAAGGCTTCTTCGTTGGTATTATCAAAACAGAAATTGCCCGTATCGGACGAAATGGCGGCATACAGGCAGGTAGCAATCTCGGGCGTAATGGGCTGTGCAAGCGCTTTCAAACATCGCCATACCATACAACCTGCGGCAGATGCCTGCCCGTCCACCTCATTATGCTGCGCATAACCGGGATTGGTGCCATGATGATCAATTTGCATGGTGACAGGCGTTGCAAAAAAAGCATCCTCGCAGTCCCCTAGCCGCGCTTCGGATGCGATATCCAGTGCCAGGGCGGCGTCAAAGGCGCGATTTTCTAGATCACTTGGGCCAACAATCTGATCCCAGCAGGGCAGGAAATGATATTTTTCCGGCACTGCGTCCGTACAGGCCATGCACACCTGCTTGCCCATCCCTTGAAGCGCAATACCCATTGCCAGCAGCGAGCCCAGCGCATCGCCGTCCGGTGCAATGTGCGTGCACAGCAAGATGCTGTTCGCATTTTGCAACGCGGACAGCATCTTCATATTCTGAAAGGTTTTAAGATTGCTCATCTTGATTCTCCGAAGGCATCACACTGCGCAAAATCTGCGAAATATGCGCGCCGTATGCAATATTCTGATCTCTTACAAAGATCAGTTCGGGCGTATAGCGAAGCTGAACACGCAGGCCAAGCTCATGGCGGACAAATCCGGCGGCATTCTTCAATGCCTTCATCAACCCATCTGCTGCGTCATCTTCCAGCACGCTAACAAAGACCTTGGCAAAGCGCAGATCGCGCGTCACCTCGGCGCGGGTCACACAGTAGGTGCCCGTGACGCGCGGGTCGTTGAGGGTGCGAATGATCGCGTCCAAGGCATGCCGCACTTCTTCAGAAATCCGATCGATACGAAAATTGCTCACTTAACGCTCCACTTCTTCCATCACGAAGCATTCGATGATGTCGTTTTCCTTGATGTCGCTATAGTTTTCCAAGCTAGCGCCGCATTCATACCCGGCATTTACTTCACGCGCATCATCCTTAAAGCGCTTCAGCGAAGAGAGTTTGCCTTCGAACACAACCACATTATCCCGCAAGAGGCGCACTTGCGCGTTTCTTTGCAGCTTGCCATCCGTGATATAGCAGCCCGCAATGGTGCCTGCGCCCGTGATCTTGAACACGTTGCGCACCTGGGCATGACCGAGGATGTTCTCCTTGAACTGCGGGGCGAGCATGCCCTTCATGGCCTTTTCGATGTCTTCAATGGCTTGATAGATCACACGGTACAAGCGGATGTCTACTTCTTCGCGCTCCGCGGCATCGCGCGCCGTGTTGTCCGGGC
This sequence comes from Eubacteriales bacterium, assembly GCA_031547595.1. Taxonomy (GTDB): domain Bacteria; phylum Bacillota; class Clostridia; order Christensenellales; family Aristaeellaceae; genus JAVBRU01. Next base: position 12,715 of record JAVBRU010000112.1, on the reverse strand, counting down.
GGATGTTGAAGCCGATGATGATGGCATCGAACGCGGAAGCGAGGTTGACGTCGTCCTGGGTGATCGCACCCACGGCGCTGTGCAGCACATGCACCTTCACATCTTCCGTGGTCAGCTTTTCAAGCGCCTGCTTGACAGCCTCCACAGAGCCCTGCACGTCAGCCTTGATAATAATATTGAGGGTTTGAACCTTGCCCTCCGTAATGCCTGCAAACAGGTTATCCAGCGATACCTTGGATGTGGCGGTGCGCGAGGCCTTGACCTTGTCGCGGCGCTCCTGGGCAACCTGGCGGCTCAGGTGGTCGTCTTCCACGGCCATCATATCATCACCGGCCAGCGGAACATCGCTGAAGCCCGCGATTTCGACAGGCATGGAGGGGCCGGCAGACTGCACGCGCTCTCCCCTGTCGTTTGTCATTGCACGCACACGGCCGCTGGCCATGCCCGCAATGATGTTGTCGCCCACATGCAGCGTGCCGTTTTGCAGCAGCACCGTGGCAAGCGGGCCGCGGGATTTATCCAGCTTGGCTTCGATAATGATGCCGCGCGCCATACGGTCCGGGTTGGCACGCAACTGCAGCACGTCTGCCTGCAAGAGAATCATTTCCAAGAGTTCGTCTACGCCCTTGCCGGTGGCAGCGCTGACTGGCACCATGATGGTGTCTCCGCCCCAGGCTTCGGCTACGAGCTCGTACTTGGTCAAATCCTGCATCACGCGGTCGGGATCGGCAGAGGGTTTATCCATCTTATTGATAGCCACAATGATGGGCACGCCGGCGGCTTTGGCGTGGTTGATGGCTTCCACAGACTGCGGCATCACGCCGTCATCTGCCGCGACCACCAGGATCGCGATGTCCGTAGACTGCGCGCCGCGCATACGCATAGCGGTGAACGCTTCGTGGCCGGGGGTATCCAGGAACGTGATCTGACGGCCCTTGAGCTTGACGGTGTACGCGCCAATATGTTGCGTAATACCGCCGGCTTCGGTGTCTGTCACCTTGGCTTTGCGGATATAGTCGAGCAGGGACGTCTTGCCGTGGTCGACGTGGCCCATGATGGTGATGACGGGAGGACGCTCTTCCAGCTCACTCTCACTGTCTTCAAAGTTGGTGTCGCTCAGTGCGTCTTCGGCGGTTTTGTCAAGCTTCATTTCAAGCTCTACGCCAAACTCGCCGCACACCAGAGAAGCAGTGTCAAAATCCAGCTCCGAGTTGATGTTGGCCATAATGCCCAGCATCAGAAGCTTCTTGAGGATTTCACCGGCTGGTTTGCCGATACGCTCTGTCAAGTCCTTCACGATGATGGTATCGGCGGTCATGTATGCTTTTTCGATGCGGATGGGCGCCATCATCATCTGTGCAGAAGGACGCTTGGCACGGGAGCGCTTGCCACCGCGCACCATATCGTCATCATCGCTATTGAAGCTGTCACGTACCAGCTGCTTACGGTTTTTGGCCACATGCTCCGGATCGTGCTGACGGATATATTGCTTCTTGTTGGGATCATAATTGCTGACGCGTTCTTTTTCTACAACGGGCGTCAACTCGGGCCCGGACGCGGCGCGCGGACGCATACCGCCACCGGGACGCGGCGCACCTGCGCCCATGGGCCGGGGAGCACCACCTGGCGCACCTGCCGGACGGCCATACTGCTGCTGGCCGGGGTTGGCCGGACGGCCATATTGCTGCTGGCCAGGATTGGCCGGACGGCCATACTGCTGCTGGCCGGGGTTGGCCGGACGGCCATACTGCTGCTGGCCGGGGTTGGCCGGGCGGCCATACTGCTGCTGGCCGGGGTTGGCCGGGCGGCCATACTGCTGCTGGCCGGGGTTGGCCGGACGGCCATACTGCTGCTGGCCGGGATTGGCCGGACGGCCATACTGCTGCTGGCCGGGCGCCATCGGGCGCGGCTGCATAGGCTGCGCAGGCTGCACGGGGCGTGCCTGCTGCGGCTGCTGGCCACCAACCGGACGCGGCTGTTGCGGCATAGGCTGCACAGGACGCGGTGCGGGCTTTTGCATAACAGAAGCGCCAGCAGCTGCCACAGGTGCAGCAGTCACAGGTGTTTCCTCCACAGCAGGCTTCTCTGCAGAAGCCGCAGGCTGCGCGGGCGCTTCCTTTTCAGGCTGCGGCGCAGGATTTTCGGGCACTTTTTCCACAGCGACAGGCGCAATAACAGGCGCTGCCTCTGTGGCCTTTTCTTTTACTTCTTGCTGGGGTGCAGGTGCGGGGGCCGCTTCTTTTTCTTCGGTCGGCAAAGCATGCACATCCTCGTCAGGCATTGTCCATGCCTTGGTGTGCTGCATCGCCAACAGCTGCTGCTCTTCCTGGCGCTTCTTGCTGCGCTTTTCCTCTTCTTCCCGCAGGAACTGAGATTCTTGCTTACGCAAAGTTTGAAGCAGATTTTCCATATTCCGCTTCACGCGCGCAGCCTCCTCGAGGATTACGCCTGAGGATTGATTAATTTCCTTTGTTGCTTCCGCCAGTTTTACCTTGGTCATTCGACGCTAGCCCCCCGCATTTTGCGTTGTGTTATATCTAAGGAGACGACGAATCGCCCGCCTCGGACAACATCTTCTTTATTTTTGTGGCCAAATCGCCACGGGGCATGACAGCCGCCATGCGCCCCTCCTTGCCGCTTGCCTGATCCAGCAAGCCGCCAGGCACCACAAACAGTGGAACATTCCGATATGCGCATGCATCTGCGATGCGCTTCCTGGTGTTTTCGGATGCCTCGGCATCCATCAGCGCAAGTGCTGCGCTTCCCGCCCGGATCTTTTGCAGCGCAAGCTCTGCGCCTGTTGTCAGCTGCCCTGCCCTGCAGGCCAGCCCCAGCATACCCATCACCTTATTCATGGGCAGGGGTATTGGCTATGGCCTCCCACTGGGCGGCCAGCGCTTCGTGCACGGTTTCGGAGAAAGTGCATTCCAGCGCACGTTCCAGCTGCTTTTGCTTGATAGCGCGCTTCAGGCACTCTGCACTGCGGCACACATACGCGCCGCGCCCGGGTTTCCTGCCCGTTTCATCCAGGGCAACCTCTCCTGTGGGGGATTTGACTACCCTGAGAAGGGTCTTCTTTGGTTTCATTTCCCGGCAGCCCACGCACATGCGCAAAGGAATTTTCTTTTCCTTCATACAGGCTCCCCCCGATTATAGGATGTCATCGGCAACAGGCGGCACGTAGTCGTCGTATTCGTCCGCGATCACCATACCGGCTGGCGCTTCCGCAATCTCCGGCTTTTCCTGGCGCATCAATTCTGCTACCTGAGTTTGAGATTTGATGTCGATCTTCCAGCCTGTCAGCTTGGCGGCCAGACGCGCATTCTGACCTTCCTTGCCAATGGCCAGGGACAACTGATTGTCCGGCACCACCACGCGGCAGATCTTCTCGCGCTCCGAGATAAACACGCTGATCACGTGCGCAGGGTTGAGGGCGTTTGCCACAAACTCTGCAGGGTCTGCCGACCACTTGATGATGTCAATCTTTTCGTTTTTCAATTCGGAAACCACTTTGTCCACACGGCTGCCGCGGGGGCCGACGCACGCGCCGACGGGATCGATCATCGCATCGCTGGACGAAACAGCCATCTTGGTGCGGCTGCCGGCTTCGCGGGCGATAGATTTGATCTGCACAATACCGGTGGCGATTTCGGGCACTTCCATCTCAAACAGGCGCTTGACAAGGCCGACGTGAATGCGGCTGACGGATACCTGAGGCGTGCGGTTGGTGTCGCGGTTGGAACGATGCACCTGCAATACATATACCTTTATGTGATCGCCCTCGCGATATTCCTCGCCCGGCATGAATTCGTTGCTTTCCAGCACGCCCTCGGTGCGCCCCAGCTCCACATATACGGCCTTGGGCTCCACGCGGTGCACGATACCGGTGAGGATTTCATTTTCTTTTTCGATGTATTCGTCATAAATCTTGCCGCGCTCCGCCTCGCGGATGCGCTGCATAATCACCTGCTTGGCCGTCTGCGCCGCAACACGGCCAAAATCCGCAGGGGTCACATCGATTTCCACGATGTCGCCATATTCGTAGTTGGGGCGGATGGCGCGTGCCTCTTCCAGGGTGATCTGCTGGGAATCATCTTCCACAACCTCGGCCACGACCTTGCGCGCGAACACCTGCACGTCGTTATTGCGTGCCAGCACCACGGACAGGTTGACAGAAGGCGCGCCGTGCTTGACGTTTTTGCGGTATGCGGCTTTATAGCCTTCCGATACAGCGTTGAGGATCAGATCTTCCGGGATGTCTTTCTCTTTTGCAAGCGATACAATCGCATCAATGATTTCCGATTTGTTGTTTGCCATGATCAACTGCCTCCAGTGTGTCCTATTCTTCGTCCAACAGCCCGCTCAAATCGGGGCAAAAGCGCACCTGCGCCACGGTTTCGCGGGGAAATTGATGCGCTGTCTCCCCCACATCAAGCGCTACTGCCTGATCGTCCATGGCGCGCAACGTGCCGATAAATTCCTTGCTGCCCTCAAAAGGTTTATACAGCTTGACCTCCACGCGCTCGCCGATGGCTTTGTCGATATCGCGCTGCCTTTTGATCGGCCTGTCAATACCGGGAGAGCAAACCTCCAGAAAATCGTAATCGAAATTCTCCAGTTTATCTTGCACCGCGCGGTGATACTTCTCGCAATCGTCCAGGGAAATACCATTGTCGTGATCCAGATAAATGCGCAGATAACGGCCGGTGTGCTCTTTTTCGATGCCCACATCGCATAGCTCGTAGCCGAGTTTCTGGCACATGCTTTGGCAGATTGCTTCTATCTTTTGCAGGTTAGTTCCTTTTTGCGGCATAGCTGCTCCTCACCTTTTTGCATACAGAAAGAGTGGGCTTACACTGATGGTACGGATGATGCGGACGCGAAGAACAAGGTGCTCCGACGTGCATAACCCACCATTCAGCTCCCACTCTTCGTTAAACCCTTCTTTCCGAAAGATAAATTCCAACATGATTGATTGTACCATATGATTGAAGGAATTACAAGCGTTTTTCGGCAGGATTTAAGAAAGTTTCAAGGCTTTGGCCTTACTTTTGCTCAATCGCTGTCACTTTGAAGCCTTTTTGAGCAATGGCTTGCTTGATGGCATCGCCATCCGCAATGCCGCTGGCTGTCGCGGTTTTCGCAGCCAAATCCACTTTGGCCGCCAGGCCCATACCGGCCAATGTCTTTTCTACCTTCGCGGCGCAGTGTGCGCAGTTCATGCCCTCGATGTGAATCAACAGTTCCATAGTCGTTCCTCCTAAAATAAAGTAACCTGGCTGGTTTCGGGCAGGTCGCTCAAACAGCCATGTTCCCGAAGCAGTTCCACAACGGCGCTGGATACCTTGGCGCGGTTCTTCAGGTCCTCTACAGATATGAAGGGAATTTCACGCGCCGCCTGAATCCCCTGCGCGGCAGATTCGCCAAGGCCGCCAAGCGATGTAAACGGCACGCGCAAACAGTTTTCCCCTTCCAGCAAAAACCGATGCACATCACTTTTATATAAATCAGCCGGAAGGAAATTGAACCCGCGCGCCATCATCTCAAGCACCATTTCCATAGCGGTAATGCCATCCTTTTCCTTGGCAGTGGTCAGCTTTTGCGCATCCTGGTCATATGCTATCCGCAGCTTTTCGCGCAGTGCGTCGATCGGCAACAACATTGTGCAGGCGTCAAAGCCATCGCCGCGGATGGTGAAATATGCGGCATAATAAGCCAGTGGATAATACACCTTATACCACGCCACGCGAAGCGCCATCGTCACATACGCCACGGCATGTCCCTTGGGGAACATGTATTGGATTTTTTTGCAGCTGTCCACAAACCACTGGGGCACCTTATGCTCGTGCATGGCGTTTTCCATATCCGGCGTCAGGCCCTTGCCTTTTCGTACGTTTTCCATGGTGTCAAAGGACATCTTGGCAGGTACGCCCAGCTCCATCAACTGATTCATGATATCGTCGCGGGTGCACAGGCACTGATTAAGCGGCGCGATGCCCTGATCGATAATATCCTTGGCGTTGCCCAGCCACACGTCCGTGCCGTGGGACAGGCCGGATATACGGATCAATTCCTGCATGGTGGTGGGCTTGGTATCCTCCAGCATCTGGCGCACAAACGCCGTGCCAAACTCAGGCACGCCGAGGGTGCCGGTGGAGCAGCCAATGTCGTCCCGCGTCACGCCCATCACCTCCGGCGACAGGAACAGGGACATCACTTTCTTGTCGTCCAGCGGGATATCCCTGAAGTTGACGCCTGTGATTTCTTCCAGCAAGTGCATCATGGTCGGATCGTCATGGCCTAGGATGTCCAGCTTCACCAGAATATCGTGCATGGAGCCAAAGTCGTAGTGTGTGGTCACAATGCCGCTGCCCGTATCATCGGCTGGATGCTGCACAGCGGTGAACTGGCAGATGTCATATTCCTTGGGCAGCACCACCATGCCGCCGGGGTGCTGGCCCGTGGTGCGCTTCACGCCCACACAGCCGGCTGCCAGTCGCTCTTTCTCCGCATCGGTCACCACGATGTTCCGTTCCTCCAAGTATTTGAGCACATAGCCATAAGCCGTTTTCTCGGCCAGCGTGCCGATGGTGCCCGCGCGGAACACAAAGCCTTCGCCAAACAATTCTTCTACATAAGCATGCGCCTTGCCCTGGTATTCGCCGGAGAAGTTGAGGTCGATATCCGGCACCTTATCGCCCTTGAAGCCGAGAAACACCTCAAAGGGGATGTCAAAACCTTCTTTGATCAGCGGCCTTCCGCAGGTTTTGCAAGTGGCGTCCGGCAAGTCCACGCCGATGGTAAACTCTTTGGGTACATCAAAGTCTGCTTCGCGGCAGTGCGCACAGCGATAATGCGGCGGCAAGGGGTTCACTTCGGTGATATTGCACATCGTAGCAACCAGCGAAGAGCCTACCGATCCGCGGCTGCCCACCAAATATCCATCCGACAGGGATTTTGATACCAGCTTGTTGGCAATGGAATACAACGTGGCATAGCCATAGCCGATGATGGAGGCGAGCTCTTTATCCAGCCGCTTTTGCACGATCTCCGGCAGCTCCTCGCCATACATGGCATGCGCGGTATCAAGCGTCATGCTTCGCACATCGTCCTCCGCCGTATCCCAGAAGGGCGAAAAGGTGGTCTTGCCTTCCGGATGCGGCGGGAACAGTGATATTTTCCCGATTCTGTCCGCAATCATCTTGGGGTTGGTGATCACGACCTCTCGGGCTTTTTCTTCGCCCAGGTACGCGAATTCTTCCAGCATTTCATCGGTGGTTTTAAAATACAGGGGCGGCTGCTCGTCCGCATCATTATAGCCTTGGCCGGCCTGCAATATGGCGCGAAAAACGGAATCCTGCGGGTCAAGAAAATGTACGTCACCCGTGGCCAGCACAGGGATACCAAGTTTTTGTCCGAGCTTCACGATGCGGCGGTTGTAATCGCGCAGCGCCTCATCCCCTGCAGCTTTGCCCTCGCGCACCAGAAAGGCGTTGTTGCCGATGGGCTGAATTTCCAAGTAATCATAAAAGCGCGCGATTTTGCCCAGCTTTTCATCGCTCTCCCCGGCCACCATCGCGCCAAAAAGCTCGCCTGATTCACAGGCAGAGCCTACGATCACGCCCTCGCGGTATTTTTGCAAAACTGCTCTTGGGATATGCGGACGGCGCTTGAAATAATGCAAATGCGCCTCGGACACCATGTGGTTGATGTTTTCCATGCCCTTCTGGCTGGCGGCCAGAAGGATGATATGGGTGCTGTTTCCAAGGGTATAATCGTGGTTCACGTCGTTGAGGTCCGCCAGGACTTTCGCGCCGCGCTCCTTGGCCAGGGTGATCATGCGTGCCAGGCACTGCGCAGTGGCCGCGGCATCGTTGACAGCACGGTGCGCATCCTTTAGCGATACACCAAGCCGTTTGCACACAGCGCCCAAGCGGTGTGACTTCAAATCCGGCAAAAGCTTGCGGGAGAGCGTAAGCGTATCAATCTGCGGGCTTTCGTATTTCTGGTTCATCCGTGCCAGCTCGGATTCCAGCACCGCACAGTCGAACCTTGCATTGTGCGCGGCAATGGGACAGCCATTCAGGAACTTTAGCAGCTCTGGCAGCGCATCCTCCGCACGCGGTGCGTCGCGCAGCATCTGGTCAGTGATATGCGTGATTTCGATAATGCGCGGCGGCAGCGGAATGCCGGGGTTGACCAGCGTGCCATAGGATTCCACCACCTGTCCGTGCGCCAGCTTGACGGCGCCGATCTCAATGATGCGGTCCTTGGCGGTGTTCAGCCCCGTCGTTTCAAAGTCCAGCACCACAATCGGGGAATCCAGCGGCAAATCATTGCTGTGATCGACAACGCTTTCGTCCTCCGTCAGGTATCCTTCTACGCCGGGGATCAGCTTGATGCCGTGCTTCTTGGCGGCGGAGAAAGCTTCCGGGAAGGCCTGCACCACGCCATGATCCGTGATGGCAATCGCCTCATGCCCCCATTTTGCGGCGCGTTCAATCAGCGCCGAGGCGGAAGATACGGCGTCCATGTTGCTCATCTGGGTGTGCAAATGCAGCTCTATGCGCTTTTCAGCGGCGTTATCCATGCGCACCGGCAGTGGCACAGCAGTGATGTCCCGCGCCATGAGGGTGGTTTCTTTGGAGAAGTTATCGTATTGGCTGTTGCCGCGCACCAGCAGCCCCATGCCTGGCTTGATGGCTTTGACCACGGTTTCGACGGCTGCCCGCTCTTCCGGGGTAATGGGCGGCGGCGGGGCTTCGTCATCCTTCTTTTTGCCAAAGCCGTTCCGCTCGTGATAATACAGGAACTTTTTGCAGCGGATGGTGCTGGTATAATCCGTCACAAGGAAGCTGAGCAGCACCATTTCGCCGCCCGATATTTCCTTGCTCTCCACGCTCAGCACCCTGCCGCGAATCGTCACCAACCCTGAATCGCTGGTGATTTCCCGGATATCCACCGGCATATCACCAATGGCACGCCCAGCGATGCGGTCGTTTTGCTTTTTTTCGGCAGCGGGCGGCCTGCTCTGCCGCTTTTGCTGCTCCACTTCCATCAGGCGGGCCTGCTGCTCCCGCATCAGGCGCTCTTCCTGTTCCCGCTCCTGCTTGATGGCCTGAAGGCGTGCCTCCTGATCCCCGGCCACGGTGATTTGTACATCCACATCCAGCCGGAACACATCATGGATGGCCTGTTGAAGGCGCTGCTTCACGCCTTGCCGCTCCATATACAAGGCAGCAAAATCGTAGGGCATTTCCAATACAATCCGGCCGTTGCCGCTCAACCAACGCATATCAAACTCCCATGCCGTGATGGCCGGGAAGTTTCGCGCCAGAAAGGTCTGCAAAGGCGCACAGTATTTGCTGGGTTCCTGCAAAAACGCCCGTGCCAACGAGGGACTGGCTACACGTAAAGAAAACCGCAGTGCCGGGAAGCATGCGGAAATCACTTCTTTGATCGCAAAAAAACCTTTTTCACCAATCAGCACATCCGACAAAAAGGAAAACTGCGCGTAGTTCTCTTTTTTGTTATACTGTACACGTTCTACCGACAGCTTGTCCTTTGTGTCCGGCAGCTTTTGATGGATAATGCTCAGCAGCTCGTCATAGGTCATCGATGTATTCCTCTATCGCCGCAGCCATGGCAGGCGCAATATCCCCCGTAAGCTTTTTAATAAACTTGCCTTTGATGTACAGCGCGCCGCAGTCCTTGCCGCCGCACAGCGCAATATCTGCATCCCGCGCTTCGCCGGGGCCGTTGACTACGCAGCCCATAACCGCCACGCTGATGGGCGCTTTCACATGCGCGAACTTGTCTGTTAAGTATGCGGCGATTCCGGCCACGTCTACCTGCGTTCTGCCGCAGGTGGGGCAAGAAATCCAATTGATACCGCCGCGTAGCCCCAAGGCATCCAGAATGGCAATCGCAGCCTTGGGCTCCGCCACGGGGTCGCCCGTCAGGGATACGCGCACGGTATCGCCAATGCCATCTAGCAGCAGCGCACCAATGCCAATAGCGGACTTGATGGTGCCCTGACCGGGCAAGCCCGCCTCTGTGACGCCAATATGCAGCGGATAATCGCACAGCTTGTCTGCCAGACGGTACGCATCCAGTGTCAGGCGTAAATCGCTGGACTTGAGAGACAGCATGATGTTGTCATAATGCGCGTCTTCCAGCATTTTGGCGTGCCGAAGCGCGCTTTCCACCATGCCTTTGGCAGTCACGCCGCCTTCTTTTTCCAAAATGTCTTTTTCAAGTGAGCCCGTGTTGACACCGATGCGGATGGGCACCCGGTGTGCTTTGGCGCAGTCGGCCACCTTGCGCACATTGGCCTCGCCCCCGATGTTGCCTGGGTTGATACGCAACTTGTGGATGCCGTTCTCCATCGCGTCAAGCGCCAGAGTATGATCAAAATGAATGTCTGCCACCAGCGGCACCGGGGACGCGTCCACAAGCGGGCGTACAGCCTGCGCACAGGCTGCGTCATACACCGATACGCGCACGATATCGCACCCGGCCTCTGCCAGCGCGCGAATTTGCGCCAGCGTAGCCGCCACATCCCGCGTGTCTGTATTGGTCATCGATTGTATGGCAATGGGCGCGCCGCCGCCAAGCGGCACACTACCCACCATCAGCTTTTGTTTGCAGCCCATAGAAAGCTCCTTAACCTTTGAATATATTCAGTACGTCCCTGAATGTCAGAAAAATCATCAGCCCAAACAGCAGTGCATAGCCAGACAAATGCACGTATGCTTCTATCTTTTGCGGCACGGGCTTTTTGCCGATGGCCTCGATCAGCAGGAAGATAATACGGCTGCCGTCCAGCCCCGGTATGGGCAAAAGATTCATCAGGCCGAGGTTGACAGAGATCAGAATCAGCAGGTTCACATAAGCGGACAGGCCATTTTGCTGCGTTTCGCTGGCAATCATGGTGACAATGCCGACGGGCCCCGCCGTGTCATTGATCCCTTCACCTGTTGTGACCATGTTTTTGAGCGCACGGATGATAGCGCCTCCCGCATCCACACAATAATCGTAGGAGAGCGTGATTGCCCGAAGCGGGCCGACCGGTAGTGTCGTCACAGAAAGCAGCTCATTAGACATACGAATGCCCATCATCATACGCTTCTCGGTTTCCGAATACTTGGGGGTGAGCAATAGCTCTGTTTCCAGGCCGCTGCGGCGCACCACAATGGGCAGTGCAGGGTCGCCTGCTTGATAGGCATCCAGCAGCACTCGTACCTTATCATACACCTGGCCATCCACTTCGATAGTGCCCGCCGCGTCCTCGCCGCTAATACGCAGTATCACATCGCCTGCGAGGATGCCCGCCTGCTCCGCCGCGCCTCCGGCATCCACAGTGGAGACCTGTTTGTACTCGCCCCACTCGCCAATCATTTCACCCGCGATCATCCAATAGCCAAAGCACACCACAAAAGCCAGGACGAAGTTCATCACCGGCCCCATAAAAATGGAGAACATGCGGCGCCAGGCGCTGTGGTTGCTCAGGTTGCGCGGATCATCCTTTTCGACACCCGTCGCATCATCTTCGCCATAAAACATGCAATAGCCACCGGCCGGAATGATGCGCACCATAAATTCGGTGTCATATTTTTTGCTTTTCCACTGCGCAATCTTGGGACCAAAGCCAATACTGAACTGCTTGACAGGGATCTTGACCAGGCGTGCGGCAAAAAAGTGCCCACATTCGTGCACCATCACCATCAGCCCCAGCAAAAGAAGCGCTGCCAGGATGTATAAGATCGTTGCCATACTGCCTCCCGATTTACAATTTCATCGCGCATGCACCGGCAATCCGGCGCGCAGCGGCATCGGCCAGCAAAATATCCGCTAGGGTATCCGCCGGCAGATTGCCCAGCTTTTGCAAAGTGTCTTCTACAATGCACGATATGGCGCCAAAGGGAATTTGATGCCGCAAAAACAGCTCCACCGCCACTTCGTTAGCGGCATTGAGGATGGCGCACGCCGCGCCGCCCGCTTCCAGCGTCTCGTATGCCAGCCGCAAGGCAGGAAAACGTCGTACATCCGGGTTTTCAAACGTCAGGCCGGATAACTGCGAGAGCTCCAGGCGTTTTGTGCCTGTTTCCATGCGCTTTGGATAGCTCATGGCGTAAAGAATCGGCACGCGCATATCCGGCATGCCCATTTGTGCGATCACTGCACCGTCAGCATATTCCACCAGCGAATGAATAATGCTTTGAGGGTGCACCAGCACCTCAATTTGCCGAGGTTCTACCGAAAACAGCCATTTTGCTTCTATGATCTCCAGCGCTTTGTTGAACATGGACGCGCTGTCTATGGTGATCTTTGCGCCCATATTCCAGGTAGGATGCCCAAGCGCCTGTTCCACCGTGGCGCTATCCATCCGTTCTTTGTCCCAGGTGCGGAAAGGCCCGCCGGACGCCGTCAGCAAGATGCGCGCCACAGGGTTGCCATCCGCGCCCTGCAGGCATTGGAAGATGGCACTGTGCTCGCTGTCCACGGGGATCAGCGTCTTTTGCCCGTCCTGATCGGCGCAAACGGCCATCACCAGCGCGCCGCCTGCCACCAAGGCTTCCTTATTGGCCAGCAGCACCTGCTTGCCTGCGCGGCGAGCGGCCAGCACACTTTTTAAGCCCGCAATGCCCACCACCGACACCAGCACCTGTTTTGCAGAGGTGTTTTCCGCCACCCATTCCAATGCATCTTGCCC
>JAVBRU010000014.1:0-10980 GCA_031547595.1 Eubacteriales bacterium | reverse complement strand
AATAAATCCCTCGCGCATCTGGCAAAAAACTGTTTTTAACATACGGCTTAGTTATCTGCTTTTCCCAGCAGCGCTGCGCCAATGATGCCGGCCTCGTTGCCGAGCTGCGCCATTTCAAGGCGCGGGCTGGGCAGGGTCTTGTACATCAGGTAACGCGGCAGCTGCTCTTGTACGGCGTCCAGCAGGAATTGCCCTGCATGGCTTACGCCGCCGCCCAGTACGATCATTTCGGGGTCTAGGAAGGCAGTAATATTATTCACCAGTATGGCCAGATACTTTGCATAATGGTCAAAAACTCTCAGCGCTACCGAATCACCCCCCTTGGCGGCATCAATCACTGTTTTGGCGCTGATGCGTTCCGGATCGCCGCCTGCAAGCTGCAGGATGGCGCTTTCAGGGTATCCAAGGCACGCCTGCTTGGCCATGCGGATGATGGCGGTGGCGCTGCAGTAGCGCTCCGCACAGCCGTCATTGCCACAGGTGCAGGGCACGCCGTCTACCACGAGGGTCATATGCCCCAGCTCGCTGCCCACGCCGTGTGCGCCGCTCCAGGGGCGGCCATTGATCACAATGCCCGCGCCAAGGCCGGTGCCAAGCGTGAGGAACACGCTGCTCTGGCAATGCTGGCTGACGCCCGCCACGCTTTCGGCATAGCCCGCCACCGTGGCGTCGTTATCGATGTACACGGGCACGTTGATATACTGCTGCAGCTCGTAGCGCAGCGGAATATCGTGCCACGCCAGGTTGGTGCAAAAAATCACGCGCCCGGTTTGCTGATCGGCCACGCCGGGGATGCCAATGCCGATCGCTTTTAAATCGGCGGTTGTGAGGTTGCACTTTTTCAAGGCGCGCTCCGTGCACAGCGCCATGTCCTTTACGATCTGCTGGTAGGGGCGCTGGGGCAACGTCTTGGTGCTGACCTCCGCAAGGATTGTGCCGGTTTCAGTCACAACGCCCACGGCAATGTTGGTGCCGCCCAAGTCAATGCCGATGTAGACCATAAAGAGTCCTCCTTTGTGTTTTGGAACTTATTTAGAGTTTAATTCCATCTCGTGCAGGCGGCGGTCCAGCTCCTTGATGGCGGAATAGCCCATGTGCTTGAGGCTGAAATTGCGCGCCGCCACTTCGATGATGATGGCAAGGTTGCGCCCAGGGCGCACCGGCAGCACGATGAGGGGTACCAGCACGTCCATGATGGTGGTAAATTCCTCCACCAGGCCCAGACGGTCGTAGGTCTTTGTTTCCTTCCAGGGCTCCAGGTGGATCACCAGATCAATGGATTTGGACATTAGCACGGCGCTGACGCCATACATCGCCTTGATATCAATGATGCCGATGCCGCGGATCTCCATGAAATGGCGTACGGTCTCGGGTGATTCGCCGGTCAGCCTGTTGTCTGTCACGCGGCAGACGTCTACCACGTCATCGGCCACCAGCTGGTGCCCGCGTTTAACAAGCTCCAGCGCGGCCTCACTCTTGCCCACGCCGCTCTCGCCTGTGATGAGCACGCCCACGCCATACACGTCCACCAGCACGCCGTGCAAAGTGGATCGGGGGGCGAGGCAGCGCCACAGATAGTTGATCGCGGTATATATAAAGCGGGAGGTGGCAAGCTCCGTGCCATAGACGGCGACGTTGTGCTTTTGGGCCAGCTCCAATAATTCTTCCGGTGCTTTCATGCCCCGGCACACGATGATACAGGGGATGGGATAGGTAAAGTATTTTTCCAGGCAGGCATACCGCGCGCTGTCCGTGAGGGATTCGAGGTACGTCATTTCCACCTTGCCGATTACCTGCGGGCGCTCGTGGTCAAAATAATCATAAAAGCCCACGAACTGAAGGCCGGGGCGGTTGAGCTCCGCCGTATGCAGCTCCCATTCCGTGCGGCTGGAGGGGGACAGCACCTGCAAAGACAACCGGTTGATAAAATCCTGCGCTTGAATCATGGGGAATCCTCCTTTGGTGGTACGCGGTATTGGCAAACATTATATAACAAATGCTCGCTGTTGGCAAGCCGTGTCAGCGCTGCGCGGGAACAAAATCCTGCACCGCGCCAATACCCTCCACATAGGGCTGCAGCTTGAGCTTGGTGTCCTTTTGGATGGCGGCCATCACGGTATCGGCCATCTTGCCTTCGGCCAGAATCGGCTGATAATTGTTACGGTCCAGCGTGCCGGAAACCTGCGCGGGGATGAGATTCAGCTGGTGGCCCAGGTAGTTGTTGTTTTCGTCAAAGCAGAATGTGAACTGCGCCATCACCGTGGCCACGGCACGCAGCTCCTTATTGCCGCCAAACACGAAGTTTCCAAGGCTGTAGAGCACCGTACGGCCGTTTTGCACCGCCATACCCTGCAGCACGTGCGGATGGTGGCCAATAATGATGTCTGCGCCATAGTTGATGAAGGAATTGGCCATTTGTTCCTGATTGCTGTCGTGGCGGATGTCGTATTCTACTCCGCCGTGGATGTTGGCGATGATCACATCGCAGCCCGCCGCCTTCAAATCATTAAAGCACTGCGTGATAACCTCGCGGTTGCGCCACCAATAGGAGATATAGGACGCCACAAAGCC
Organism: Eubacteriales bacterium; assembly: GCA_031547595.1. Lineage (GTDB taxonomy): Bacteria > Bacillota > Clostridia > Christensenellales > Aristaeellaceae > JAVBRU01. The sequence goes on along the minus strand of JAVBRU010000014.1, from coordinate 8,409 downwards.
GATTTTGACGCCGTCTTTTTCGAATACATACACATTGTTGGCATACTCGTTGGCGCCAAACCATTGAACGCCGTTTTCCTCCAATGCGGCTACGGTGTCCCGCATGCCCTGCGCGCCATAATCGCCGGTGTGGTTGTTGGACAGGCACACCGCTTCTACGCTGCCAAGGGGCAGGATTTGCGCAAAATCCATGCTGCTGCGGAAGTTATAGGTCTTGTCCACCTTGTTGAGCTCATAGTTGTAGAACACGCCCTCCAGGTTGGCCACCGTCAGATCATCATGGGCGATGACGGACTGCACCATCTCAAAAGGGTAAGCAAAGCCGTTTTGGGTGATCACGCTGTCAAATGAGGTAGCCTGCGCACGGGTCAGCTCTGTGCAGCCCAGCGTGCAATCGCCCAGGAATGTGATGACGACCTGCTTGGCCGTGTCGGAAGGAAGGTCTGCCAATGCCGTTGCCGGCAGGACGACCAGGATTACGAGCAGCAGGGAAAGCAGTTTGCGCATCATGATTCTCCTTTTGTAGGTGCTTATTTTTTGATCGGATAGGTATAGCGCCCATTCAGACGCGGGATGCCATTGTACAAGCCGTATACGTCTGCATAAACGCGGTAGCTCTCGCCCACCACCCAGGTGTCTGAGGAATAGTTTTCAAGCAGTACCTGACGTGACTCCTCTGCGGTTCCGGTTTCCATGATGGCAAGCTGCCGGTTGGGGGATATAATCTCTACAATCTGACCTTGACAAAGATATATCTGTGATTTTTCTTTGCGCAAGACGATATTGCTCAGCAAGTCTTTATAGTCGGACTTGGCAAGCGCCCAGGCTTTTTTGGTGTACTCCGTAGCGTTTGGCACATAATACACGTCATATTCCAGGCGGTGGGTTTTGAGGCCGGGGTAGGAGGCCTCTACAACGACGGTGTTGGTGCCAACGGTGTTGAACACTGCGTCAAAGGTGAATGTGCCGGTGGTGGAAAGCTTGGATAAATCCAGATTTTCATGCGGGGAAACCACGGTAATCTGCGCTTTATCGAGGGTTTTCATGGTGAATGGTTTGGTTTTTTCGATGCTGCGCGCTTCGATTTCCACAGAAAAGTCCAGCGGGATATCCTGCTTTTCGCGGTATAATGTAAGGGTGACGATGTTTTCGCGGTAATGGGGTGTACGCACCACGATCGTAAACACGTTGTTGCCAATGGCCTGAATAGTGGCGTTGTAGGAAATTAGGCCGTTTTGGTTGTTCACAAGGTCGCTCAGATTCTCGCCGTTGATGGTGACGCTGCTGTTTTTCTCAACCATAAATTGAATGGCGTATATGGGGCGGGATTTGACATCCAGGTAGGTCACGCTGGGATCCACCAGAATGATGGGGGAGAGCGGAACATCGATATCATAGGTGATCACTTCCATCAGCTTTTGCTCGCCTGCGCTGGTTTTGAGGTAGGGCGTCAAAGTGACGGTCAGCGAGGCCTCCGGCATGCTGTCTTCATCATCATACCAGGTGTGGTCGGGCACTTCGATGGTGGCATAGCCGCCGATCACCTGATAGAATTTGCGCAGCTCTTTGATGTAGATTTCCGAGCCTTCCTCGCCGGGGATGCGGATGGTGTGTGCGGTGGCATCCTCATAAATCGAAGGGGTGATGATCACCTGCTCTTGCAGGGTAGGCTCTGCCTTGTCTAAGAAAATGGGTTTGACCACAAACATATAGGCCGCAGCCAGTGCCGTTGCGATCAGCAAAATCAGCGCCGCAATACGCACGGGGCGGCGCATGCCAAGGCCGCGTGTCAGCTTCATTTGGTGAATGGACGTCATGCTGTTGACGCGCTGGGCACGGGTGGACGAGGGCAGCTGCTGATAGGTGGCGGTGTTGGAATAATCGTCATAATCCACGCTGCGCTGGCTGGACGCAGCATCCCGGCGCGGGGAAGAAAGCACCTGTTCTGGGTAATCCACCGCTACAGAGCGCTGCGCACGGGAGTGCATGTTGCTGCGTCCGGAATCGTCCTGCACGGAGCGGGAAGTGCCCGCAAACCCCTTTTCCTGTGCGTTTTCACGCAGATGCATTTGCAGCTCTTCGCCCTTTGCCTTGCGCTTGATCAGGCTTTTCATTTCCTCGGCCAATAGGTCCCGCTCGTCCTTGGCGGCGGTGGCGTTGCCGTCTTCGTCTATCTGTATATATCGTTTATCGCGCGCGCCGGTGGCGAGATCCTCTTTCCACTGCGGCGGCTGCTGCGGGGCGTCCTCCTTGGGCAGCTCCACGCCGCATTTGAAGCAGCGGGGGAAGGAGGCGCGGTTCCAATGCCCGCAATTTGGACACTTCATGGGGTAACCCTCCTTAGATGGAATCGTACCTTATACATTTCGCATTGCAACAGTCAATTTCCTGCTTGCAGATAAAGGATTTACAATTTTCCTGCAATCAAGTATAATGGGCGTGACTGTGCGCTGAACGCAGCGTGCACGATTATTGCGGGGAGCCATTATGAAGTTAAAAGACATCACCGCGCCAAGCGCTCTGCGCGCGTGCACCGCGCAGGAATTGGCGGATTTGGCGCAGGAAATTCGTCATGTGATCATTGATACAGTTGCCGCCAATGGCGGCCATTTGTCGTCCAATTTGGGTGTGGTGGAGCTCACATTGGCGCTGCACCGCGCCTTTGATTGCCCTACGGATCAGCTGGTGTGGGATGTGGGGCACCAATGCTATACCCATAAGCTGCTCACCGGCCGGTATGAGCAGTTCCACACCCTGCGCTGCACGGGCGGCGTATGCGGCTTTCCGCGCCATGCCGAGAGCCCGTATGACGTATTTGACGTGGGGCATGCTTCCACGTCTATTTCGGCGGCGCTGGGCCTGGCACGGGCGCGGGATTTGCAGGGCAAGCAGCACCATGTGGTGGCTGTGGTGGGCGACGGCGCGCTGACTGGCGGCATGTGCTATGAGGCGCTCAACGATGCGGGCAGCGCGAAAATACCGCTGATTGTGGTGCTCAACGACAACGGCATGTCCATCTCAAGCAACGTGGGCGCGATGTCCGCGCAGCTGACGCACCTTCGCACCAGCAAGGGCTGGATGAATTTTAAACGCATTATTTCCGGCGCACTAAGGCGCGTTCCGCTGATTGGCGGCCTGCTGTATAGGGGCTTTCAGCGCGTCAAAAACTCCATCCGCAATGTGTTTGTGCATGACAAGTTTTTTACGGCATTGGGTTTTCGCTACTTTGGCCCCATTGACGGGCACGATGTTCAGGGACTGGAGCGCACTTTCCGCTCCGCCAAAGCGATGAACGAGCCTGTGCTGGTGCATGTGATCACCCAAAAAGGCAACGGTTTTGTGCCGGCGGAGGAGCTGCCGGAGGTGTTTCACGGCACGCCGCCCTTCCGCGTGGAAACCGGCGAAATGGACGCGTCGGACGATACCCTGTGCTTTGGTGTGCAGGCCTCCAATTGGCTGGCCGAGGCCGCCAAAACAGAAAAGAAGATTGCCGTTGTGACTGCGGCCATGACCTTTGGCACGGGTTTCACCGGCTTTGCCAAGGCATTTCCCGATCGGCTGTTTGATGTGGGCATTGCTGAGGAGCATGCTGTCACCATGGCTGCGGGCATGGCGAGGGGCGGCATGCGCCCCTTTGTGGCCATTTATGATAGCTTCCTGCAGCGCGGGTATGATCAGCTGATGGAGGATGTGGCGGAGCAAAACCTGCCCGTCTGCCTGCTGATGGACCGCGAGGGCCTTGGCGGCAATGACGGCACCTCCCATCATGGGGTGTTTGGCACTGCGTATTTGCGGCATATTCCGGGCATGATGGTGCTGTCACCCCGGTGCGTGGAGGAGCTGCAGCAGATGCTTCAATATGCTTTGACGGCCAATCACCCGGTGGCCATCCGCTATCCCCGGGCAGAAAAACCTGTGGCAGGGCATCCTTATGGACGATTTACTCCGGGCAAGTGGGAAGTGCTGACGGAGAGAAAAGGCTGCGCTATACTGGCTGTGTCTTCCATGGTGGCAGTTGCATTGCAGGCGGCAGAGCAGTTGAAAGCATCGGGCATTGAAGCGTGTGTGATCAACGCTTCCTCGATCAAGCCACTGGACGAAAATATGCTGCGGGCGCTTCAATCCCTGCCTGTTTTCACATTGGAAGAGCATGTGGCGGCCGGCGGCTTTGGCAGCGCGGTGGCGGAGTTTTGCGCGGCGGAAGGCTTGCCTGCGCCCCGGCGCTGCCTGGCGCTGCCCGATCAGTTCATCCCTCACGGCGCGCGGCAGGAATTGCTGGAGATATACCGCCTGGATGCAGCCAGCGTGGCCGAACAGATACAAGGGAGCATGCGATGAAACAACGTGTGGATGTTGCGCTGATGGAGCGCGGCCTCGCCCCCAGCCGGGAAAAGGCGCAGGCACTGATTATGGCAGGGCTGGTGTATATCCGCGAGGTCAAGGTGCTCAAGCCCTCCGAGCAAGTGATGCCCGGGGATGTGCTGACGGTGCGCGGCGATCAGGATGCCTTTGCCAGCCGCGGCGGCCATAAGCTAGAGAAGGCCATTCAATCGTTTGGGGCGGATGTGACGGGCCTCACCGCGATGGACATCGGCGCTGCCACCGGCGGCTTTACCGATGTGCTGCTGCGCCACGGCGCTTCGCATGTGTATGCCATTGATGTGGGCTATGGGCAGCTCGATTGGGGCCTTAGGCAAGACCCGCGTGTGACGGTGATGGAGCGCACCAATGCCAGGGCGCTCACGGCGGAAATGTTTGCCGTGCATCCCACATTGACGGTGATGGACGTGTCGTTTATTTCCATCAAGCTGATTTTGCCGGTAGCGGCGGGCATCATGGGCGATACAGGCCGTTTTCTGACGCTGATCAAGCCCCAGTTTGAGGCGGGGCGCGGGCAAGTGGGCAAAAACGGCGTGGTGCGGGAGCCGGCCCTTCACCAGCGCATTCTGCAGGAGATTTGCCTATTTGCACCCACCTTTGGCTGGCATGTGCGCGCGCTTGATTTCTCGCCCATCACAGGGCCTGCGGGCAATATCGAGTTTTTGGCGGATATTCAGCCGGGCGAAGCGCCCATTTTGCCGGAAGAATATCTGGAGGAACTGGTAAAACACGCACATACCACCCTGCGGAGAAATGTTTGACGAATACTGCTGTTAATGGTATACTAAATCGTTGATTCATATGTACACAACCTGGAGGAGGTATTATCATGTCCGGACATTCCAAATGGGCCAATATCAAGCATAAAAAGGGCAAGGCGGACGCCGCGCGTGGCAAAATATTCACCAAAATTGGCCGCGAGATCGCCATCGCCGTGCGCGAGAGCGGCGCTGATCCTGCCGTCAATGGCAAGCTGCGCGATATCATCGCCAAAGCGAAGGCCAACAACATGCCCAACGACAACATCACCCGCAGCATCAAAAAGGCTGCAGGCGAGGGCGGCAACACCGTTTACGAAGAGTTCTCCTATGAAGGCTATGCCCCCGGCGGCGTGGCCATCATCGTGGACATCGTGACGGACAACCGCAACCGTACCGCCAGCGAAGTGCGCCACATCTTTGATAAAAACGGCGGCGCGCTGGGCACCACCGGCTCGGTCGGCTATATGTTTGACCATAAGGGCGCGATTGTGATTGAGCGTGAGCCCGGCATGGACGAGGACGAAATGCTGATGACGGCACTGGATGCCGGCGCGGAAGATATGCAGGTGTCCGAGGATGTGTTCGAAATCTACACCGCGCCCGGCGATTTCTCTGCCGTTCGTGAAAAGCTGGAACAGGCGGGCTATGCTTTCCTGTCTGCCGATTTGCAGATGATCCCGCAAAACACGGTGGAAGTGACAGACCCCGATGTGGTGAAGAAGATCATCAAGCTGATTGACATGCTGGAAGAAAATGATGACGTGACTGAGGTATTCCATAACGCCGATCTGCCTGAGGAAGAGGACGAAGAGGACTGATTGGCCCGACAAGGAGGGAACGTTGCGTAAACTGATTCGCGTTGCTGCCTTGATGATGAGTATTTTATTGGCAATGGGCAGCTTTCTGCCCGTTTCCCACGCGGATAACCTGTTAGAGATGGAAGCCTACTTTTATCAGGCAGAGAAATACAACCGCTTAATTGATGTGGCAGGCAAGGGTGAAATGCGCTTTTATGCGCAGAACGAGCCTTTGTGGGGTGCCCTAATCTACGAAAATGCCAGCACCACCACCCGGCGTCCGTTCCGGGATTCCGGCTGCAACCCCAGTGCGGCAGCCATGGCGCTGGTTCAAGTGGTGCCTTTAGAGCAGCTTCGCCTGCTTTCGGAGCATACCAAGCGCCCGTTTTCGCTGTGCACCTGCTCTGTCAACAAAGCGCGGTGCCAGAAAAGCCATGTGCGCTATTATGTGACGACAGACGAGGATTATCTGCGCTTCTTGCCGCTGCTGCTGGGCGATTATGCCGCCGGCAACAACACCCACGGCGCCAACAGCCGAAATGGTCAGGTGGGCACAGCGCCCGCGTATCTGAAGGATTTGGAGCTGATCTTTGGCATCCGGCTGGCCGTCACCCAAAGCCTGGACGAGGCCTGCCAGGCAGCGGCCAAGGGCTACGGCGTGATGGCGATGGCGGGCAAGGGCGGCGTGTTTACCAGCACAGGCCACTACATCCTGCTGGCGCATTCGGACGAGAATAACATCTATTTTCTTGATCCCCTGCAGCGCGATCCCTATACCACGGACAAGCAAAAGCGTCTGGAGATCATTGAGCCGGGGTTTGTCGCCCTCTCGCGGGATCAAATCCGCTACGCAGAGCTGCGAAATTTCATCATCTTCATACCGGCCGAAGCGCAGGATTCACTGGACGATGGCGGGGATTGGAACGCGTTGGACGCAGCTTGACGGAAAAGCAAAAACATGCTATACTTTCTGGCGCAGCAAAGGCAGCTGAATGGCCGCGTGCAGTAATGCATGAGGAAAGTCCGGGCACCGCAGGGCAGGATGCCAGTTAACGGCTGGTGGAGGCGACTCCAAGGCGAGTGCAACAGAGAGATACCGCCGCGCAAGCGGTAAGGGTGGAAAGGTGCGGTAAGAGCGCACCGGCGGCTTGGCGACTTGACCGTCATGTAAACCCCATCCGGTGCAAGATCCCGGGATCGTATAGGATTGCCCGTCCTGGTCCCAACGTATCGCTGGAGCGGTCTGGTGACAGATCGCCTAGATAGATGGCCATTTTGAACAGAACCCGGCTTACAGGCTGCACTTTGTGCGCACTTTGCATCCAGAAACGGCGCGTGTATGGGATTTGCCCATGCAGCGCCGTTTTTGTATATCAATATTCTGACGAAAATTGCGTTGTAAATAGAGGGTTTTACCTGTATCGCGTGGTATTATCAATGTACATCATTGGAAGGGAGGGCGCACGATGACGATCCGGGAAGAATGGGAAGCGCTGGAGAGGCAACAGCTGTCGCGCTTTGCCGTTTGCAGCGCGGATTCCAAGGGCCGCGAACGACCGATGGAGCCCTGCCCGCTGCGCACGGTGTTTCAGCGCGACCGCGACCGTATCATTCACTGCAAGAGCTTTCGCCGCTTAAAGTTTAAAACGCAGGTGTTTATTTCGCCGGAGGGCGACCATTACCGCACCCGCCTGACGCACACCCTGGAGGTATCGCAGGTAGCGCGCACCCTGGCGCGGGCGCTGCGCCTCAATGAAGACTTGGCCGAGGCGATTGCTCTGGGGCACGACCTGGGGCACACGCCCTTTGGCCATATTGGAGAGCGCACGCTGGATAGGCTGAACCACGACGGCTTCCGGCATAACGAGCAAAGCCTGCGCGCGGTGGAGGTGCTGGAGGGCAATGACGGCCTCAACCTCACCTTTGAGGTGCGTGACGGCATTTTGAACCACTCCGGCGGCTGTACGCCCGCCACGCTGGAAGGCGCATGTGTGGCCTATGCCGACCGCATTGCCTATATCAACCACGACATCGATGATTCCCTGCGTGCGGGGGTGCTGCGCCCGTTTGAATTGCCGCGCCGCAGCCTGCAGGTGCTGGGCGAAACCCATGGCAAGCGCATTGATACCATGATTTCAGACATCGTATACAACAGCCGAAATAAAAGCTTTGTGGCTATGAGCGATACCGTGCAGGAGGCTACGGACGAGCTTCGTGCTTTCCTGTTCGACCACGTATACCGCGATAGCTGGCGCGCGGATGAAGAGCATAAGTGCGATCTGACCCTGACTGCGCTATATGAATACTATATCGGGCACCCCGGCGAAATGCCGCTGGAATATGTGCAGGTGGCCTATCGGGACGGCACGGAGCGTGCGGTGACCGATTATCTGGCTTGCATGACCGACCGCTATGCCATGCGCACCTATCAGCAGCTCTTCCTTCCCGCCAGTTTCCCGCTTCATTGACGC
>JAVBRU010000051.1:0-66844 GCA_031547595.1 Eubacteriales bacterium | reverse complement strand
AGAGGCTGGGCGTTACGCCGGTTTCGATCAGCTGCACGCCGTCCTTTTGATAGCCGCAAAGGCCGTTCTTATCAAAGGTAATTGCAAAGTGCAGTCCGCGCACGGTCACTTGCTCGTCCGTCTTTTTCAGCTTCAATGTGTCCTGCGGGAGGGCGACCATTGGCAGCGCCGCGCCCAGCGCAAGCGGCAGCTGCTCACGCGCCACTTCAAACCCGGCGGGCGCCCATAGGGTACTGTTTTTCAGCGTCCAGCGAAGCTCCAGGAAACTGCCCTCGGGATACTTGCCAAGCGGCAGGCTGATATGGCCGGTCGCACCCGCCTTGGTGGCGGCAGTAAAATCGCCCTGCACGCAGGTTTTGCCCTGGTGTACCACGCTCCAGTGCGCGCTCAGGTGCGAAAGATTCTCAAAGCCATACAGGTTTTTGTAAGAAATCTTGCCCTGCGCTTCGTCCAACAGGCGGGTGCGCACGGGGCGCAGCACATGCTTGTATTCCAGCATGCCGGTGTGGGGTGTGCGGTCGGGATACAGCAGCGCGTCCACGCAGAAGTTACCATCGTGCGGGAACTCGCCAAAGTCCCCGCCGTAGGCATAGTAGGGCTGGCCGTCTTTGTGCTGCAAAATGCCGTGATCCACCAGCTCCCACACACAGCTGCCAATCAGCTGCGGATACTTGTACATCACTTCCCAATAGTCTTCCAGATTGCCGGGGCCCTGGCCCATGGCGTGCGCGTATTCGCACAGGAAGAGCGGCTTTTGGGGCTTTGATTTTGCGAATTTTTCCATATTTTCGATGCTGGTGTACATCTGGGACACCATATCGGCAGTCTCGGCCTTCTCGTCCCGCTCGTAATGGATGGGGCGGGTGGCGTCGATGCCGCGCATAGCAGCTGCCATCACGGCATGGTTGCAGCCATAGCCGGATTCGTTGCCCAGCGACCAGAAGATGATGCTGGCGTGGTTGCGGTCGCGGTTCACCATGCGCACGCCGCGGTCCACAAATTGTTTTTCCCAGACGGGGTCAGTGGCGATGCGGTCATAGCTGCCAAATTTGACCACGCCGTGGCTCTCAATATCGGCCTCGTCAATCACATACAGGCCGTATTCGTCGCATAGCGAGAGAAAGCGCGGGTCGTTGGGATAATGGCTGGTGCGCACGGTGTTCATGTTGTGGCGTTTCATCACCAATATATCCTGCACCATGCTGGCAAGCGGCGTATAATGCCCGAGGATGCTGTGCGTGTCGTGGCGGTTCGCACCCTTCAATTTAATGGATACGCCGTTGATGAACAGCTGGCAATCCTTGATTTCCACTGTGCGGAAGCCGATCTTCACACACTCGGCCTGGCCGGGGATGATGGCCAGCAGCGTATACAGCTGCGGCGCTTCAGCGCTCCAGCGCTTCACGCCCGGCAAAGTGAGCTCCCAGGTGGCGGCACCGTCCATGACGGTGCGGTGTTCTTCGGCGATCACTGTATCGCCGTCTTTGAGGACAAAAGAAACGGAGGAAGCCTGCAGCACATCTGCAGTTACGGTGAGAAGGCCGGTGGTATAATCGGCATCCAGCAGCGCCGTTGCGCGTACGTCCTCGATGCGGGAGGCCGCGAAACTCAGCAGCATCACATCGCGGAAGATGCCGCTGACGCGCCACATGTCCTGATCCTCGAGGTACGTGCCGTCCGACCATTGGAAAACCAGCACGCGCAGATCATTCTCGCCCACACTGACGGCGGTGGTGACATCAAACTCCGCCGGCATATGCGGGCACTTGGAAAAGCCGCACAGCTGGCCGTTTACGTATACATAATAGCAGGAATCCACGCCCTCAAAGCGCAGACGCGTCTGCCGCCCGTCAAACGCGGTGGGCAGCGTGAAAGCGCGCTGGTACAGGCCAACAGGTGTGTCGTCCGGAACAAAGGGTGGGTCGTAGGGGATGGGGTAGTTGACGTTGGTATACTGCGGTGCGCCAAACCCCTGCATCTGCCAGTTGCCGGGCACCGTGATGGGCGAAAAATCGGAAACAGCGGCGAGGGACGCCGGGACATCTGCCACGCGGGGGTACAGCGTAAAGCCCCATGTGCCGTTCAGCGACAAAAAGAAGGGCGATGCGGCGCGGCTGCCACGCTGCGCGCTTTGAGCATCGGGGTAGGGGACCAGCGTGGTGCGGTCGGGCAGGCGCCCGATGTGCAGGGCATTCAAATCCTGATATTCGGCAAAACGCATGGCAATGTTCTCCTTGTGTGGTGTTTTTACTATTTTACCACACATCCCTGCACACGTATAGAGTGAAAAATTTTCAGAACGCTTGTATTTTTTTCATCTGTCCGCTATAATGAAAGCATACGAATAAGGAGGACAAGCCTGTGCGCCACGCAACCGATACCCTCTATCCACAGCTTGACTACTATAATTACCGCCGCGCGAACGACACGTGGGATATTTCCCCTTCGGTGATTGATTTTCACGACGTCAGCTATATCGTTGATGGCGAGGGTATTTATGAGATTGACGGCAAGGAGCTGGTTGTGCGCGGGGGCGATTTACTATACCTCCCGCCCCAGACCATGCGCCGCGCACACATCGAAAAGGGCGGCAAGATGGACTTGTTTGCCATGAACCTCCTGATATTTGACAGCCGGGATATGCAGCCTACTTCCTTGCCCTTTTCCACCGTCACCTCCATTGGCATCCGGCCGGACATCATCGCCCTGTACAAGGATTTGTTCAATGTGTGGATGCGGCACGATGAGGGGCACCGCCTGATCACCCGCGGGTATGTGGAGCTCATCCTGGGCAAGCTGTTTGACATCACAGTGTTCAACAACCCGATTTCCCAGGCCGACCTTCGCATCCAGCAGGTGGTGGCCTATATTACCGAGCATTACTCCCAGCAGGTCACCTTGCACGATCTGGCCGATATGATTCACCTTTCGCCGGTGTACCTATCTACGCTGTTCCACGAAAACATGGGTGTGACGCTCAAAAAATACATCAACACCATCCGCATCAACCATGCCGAATCGATGCTGACCAACAACGAATGCAACGTGACCGAGGCTGCCGAGGCCTGCGGTTTTTGCGATGTGTTCTATTTCAGCCGCGTGTTCACCGAAATCAAGGGCTATAACCCCCGCGAGATCATCCTGCGCAAACGGCGGTAAATAAAGCCAAAAAAAACAGCGGCGATTTGCTTACGCATTCGCCGCTGTTCTATTTAGCTCAAATACTGCGATATCACGTCAATCAAGGTGTCCGGCTCCAGTGGCTTGGCCACATGGCTGTTCATGCCATACGCCAGGCACTTGGCGATGTCCTCTTTGAACACATTGGCCGTCATGGCAACGATGGGCACGTTTTTGGCAGCGTCCAGCGGCAGGTTGCGGATGGTACGCGTCGCTTCATAGCCGTCCATCACAGGCATATGGATATCCATTAGAATCATGTCGTACTGGTAGGGGTTGCTTTGGTACATATCCACTGCCTGCTTGCCATTTTCGGCAATGACCAGCTTCACCTGGGTTGGCTCCAGCATGGCGGCCACGATTTCGCAGTTGATCTGCACATCCTCCGCCAGCAGAATGCAATGGTTGTGGAGCTTGGGCACTTTGTGCTTAAACATGCTGTCGCTTGGCGCCGTCAATACCTTTTTGGTGTTGATGCACCGGTAAATGGCGTCCACGATCTCAGAGGGGAAGAGCGGCTTTGGCACAAAGCCATTTACGCCCGCCGCCACGGCCTCACTTTCGATATCGTTCCAGCGGAACGCGGAAATCATGATCACCACCAGCGGCTTCTTGGAGCGCCGCTTGATCTCGCGCGTCAGCTCAATGCCGTTCATCCCCGGCATCTGCCAATCGACAAACAAGAAGTTATAGGCTTTGTCCTCATCGGCTTTTTCGACCATTTCCAGCGCTTGTGCGCCACTGGACGCCACATCGCAGGGCAGCTTCAGCTTGGCCATCAGCTCCGACAAGTACTGGCGCGTATCATGAGAGTCGTCTACGGCCAGGATGCGCAGGTCCTCGCGCATGATGGCGTTGTATGCTTTGATGGCCATTTGCTTGCCCGGCTCCACCTTCACAGTGAATGTGATGGTAGAACCCTTGCCCGGCTCGGACTCTATGCCGATTTCGCCGTCCATCAGATCGACAATTTTCTTGGAGATCGCAAGCCCCAGCCCGGTGCCGCCGTGTTGCCGGGCCTTTCCGCCGTCCGCCTGCTCAAAGGCGTCAAACAGTGTTTTTTGCTGCTCTTTGGCAACGCCGATGCCCGTGTCGGACACAGAGATTTGCAGTATGAGCTCGTTATCCTCGCTGGCCAGCTTTTTGGTGGTCAGGCGGATGGTGCCAAGCTCCGGCGTGAACTTCACGGCATTAGAAAGCAGGTTGGTAATCACCTGGGACAGGCGCTGCTCGTCGCATTTGATGAAGGTGGGGATGCTCTGGTCCAGATCCACGATAAGCTCCTGCTGCTTTTCCTCCACGCGGAAGGCGATCATGGTGGTGGTATTGCTCAGCATTTTTTCAAAATTGAACTCATTGCTGTGCAGCTCTAGCTTGCTGGCCTCGATTTTGGACATGTCCAGCACGTCGTTGATCACGCCCAGCAGATGCTTGGACGCCGTATCAATCTTTTTGAGGCATTCGTCCTTCTTTTCCACCGTCTGCGCATTCTTGGCAATCATCGACATACCGATAATCGCGTTCATGGGCGTGCGGATTTCGTGGCTCATACGCGCTAAAAACTCGCTTTTGGCCAGGTTGGCGCTTTCGGCGGATTCCTTGATCTCGCGCTCCTGCTTGATTTGCTCAAACTGCTGCTCCAGCTTTTCGATCATACTGTTATAGCTGCCCGCCATATCGGCAAACTCGTCCTTGCCCGGCAGCTCGCAGCGCACATATTCGCTACGCTCCGCGCCGGAGGAGAAGGCATGCTTCAGCTTGAGGATGGGCGCGGTGATCTGATGGGAAAGCTTGAAGCTCATAATCACTGCGAGGATCACCGCCGCCAGAAGCACCGCCGCGGCAATGCCGATGGTCATATTGCGCTCGTAGGCAAACTCGCTGTAATCCTGCCGCAACAGCAGTACCATGCCAATGTCGTCCATGATCTGATAATAATACAGGCGGCGCACTTCGCCCATGTAGTCGTCCACCAGGCCGGAGGCTGCCACCTCACCGCTTCGATAATTCCACAAAAGGTTTTGGATCTTGGGTGCTTTGGTATAGGTGTCGTAAAAAACAGGCTCGGGATGGTACAGGATATAGTCGTCGGAATCGGTGATGAACGCAAGCCCCGTCTCGCCAAAGGAAATGCTGTGCGAAAAGCCTGCCAGAAAATCAATGCCCACATAGGCGACCAGCACGCATTGCAGCTCGCCCTCCTCACTCCAGTAATCACGGCTGATAGCAATGCACTTTTCTTCATATACGTTGGGATTGAGCAGCGCGCCGTGCACCTTGCTGACAAAGGAATAATCCGGGTCCGGATTTTTGACGATTTCCGTAAAATAGTCTTTATCGGACAGCACCATGCCCTCGGTGCGGCTGTCGCAACCCATGATCACCTTGCCGTTTTTATCCAGCAGCACAATGTCCTTCAGGGCGGGAATGGTGCCGACAAATGCCCGCATCTGCTCTTTCATGCCCTGCTGCTCCTCTGAGGTGGAGGTGGCATAATTTTCGATATCCGCGCTGGCGGATATCGCCTTCACCTGATTCACATAAATATCCACAATTTCGTCAAAGGCGGACGCCGCTGTGCGGGACAGCGAATCCAGCCGCTCGATATGCAGCGCCTCAATGGTATGCACGGAGTTGATCACGCTAAAACCTGCAAAAACCAGCAGGGGAACTACCGCAAATAAAATTAGCAGATGTATAACGCGCTTGCGTACAGACATGACTTAAGAACCCCTTTTACGATAAATTTATTCAATAAATTACTTTGTAATTGACACGAAATACATTATACTATATGATGGAAAAAATGCAAGCATTATTATCGGAATGCAAGAAAATAATCATGGAGGGCGTATGACAAGAAGAATATTGTTTGACAGAAGCAGCGAGTGCCTGCAGCCGCTGCTCTCCCTCATCGAGCAGCAAAAGCACCGCACACTGGTGCTGTGGGCGCTGGAGTATGCCGACGCGTTGGCCGGCCAATTTGATAAGAAATATCCCGATGATCCCCGCCCGCGCCAGGCCGTGGAGGCAGGGACATTGTGGGCACAGGGATTCATCAAAATGCCGGTAGCCAAGCCTGCCATTCTCGCCGCGCACCGCGCGGCAGCCGATATCGCGGAGGATCGGGTGTACAGCGCGGTTGCACACGCCATTGGCCAGGCGGTAGCGACCATCCACACAGAGGCGCATGCCATCGGTGCACCAATATATGCCCTGACAGCGCTCTTTTATGCAAGCGCCCCCGAAAATGCACAAAAAGCCGTTGCAAGCGAGTGCAACCGGCTGTGCGAACGCCTGCTTTATTGGCAGGAGAACGTGGATGCAATACAAAGGCCCTGGGCGGCGTTCTTGTTGCGGGAGGATGTGCCCAACAAAGAAAAGCTGCGCAGGGAAAAACGCATACACTAAGAGGGAGGTGCATCATGTTTCAAACAGCATCTGGAGTGATCATTCCTTTTCCGGAGAAAATCAGAGAGGCATTTGAGTTCACAAATCATGGCATTCGCTTCAACCTGAGCTTTGAAAAGCTGCGTCCGATGGTGGACGAGTTCCTGGAAGGGCTGCAAGAGCCTTTGTTTGTCGTTCTCCAAATCCCGTTATCAAGGGAGGAGGAAAATAAGCTGCGCAAGAGCGATAGCGACCCCTTTCACGAAAAAGTAGGCTATCTGGATGGACAGTCCAAAGAGCAGGTGAAAGATATTTTGTACAAATATGGCGAGCTGCTGCTGAATGACGGCATGTCCCAATTCGGGATCGCTTCGCACAATACGCATGAAGAAATGTTTATCCAGAGATACAAAATTGTCGATATTTTTAGCAGGAATAAGAAGGCTTATGTGAAGTTTGTCAAAAAGTATGGCCTTATGCAAACAGATCATTTATTGACTGTATGGGATACATTCACCCGCGAAACACCGGGCGATAATTTTTCCATTACCATAAATGGCATCACGGTTTATGATGTGTATGACGAGCTTGTGAAGCTGGGCATGTATGACGCAAACATTGTTGAAATATAGTGCGATGAAAAAACGAGAAGTAAAAGCAGTGATGGCGCAGGCTGTTCAAGAGCAAATCCTGGCTACGGTTTCCATGACATATCATCAGGATATGCTTCAACTCCTGCCTTTGCGGTGTAAGCTCCTGTTAAAACCTGTTCACAATATCCGCCAATGTGTCAAGGAAGGCTTCCTCGCCAAAGGTATTGATCTTGAAAAACACCGCCTGGCTGCCGCCCGATGTGATGGCTGACAAAAACAACTCATCCCCGTTGCCCACCAGCGTCACCGACATGCTGACGCGGTTTTTGCCCAGCATGCTGTAGCGCTCAAATACACGCACGGCGCAGCGCACATTGCCGGTTGCAAAATCGCTTTTATCCTCCAGCGAGGCCGACATGCTGCCCTTCATTACTCCCTGCTCAATATGCGCCAAAAGCGTACGAAAGTCCCCCTGCAGTTTCCGTTCCAGCTTTGCCATCTTACACCTCCTATGCGTTTATCAACGCACCCCAAGGATATCATATGCAAAAAGCGCAGGCAATACCTATTGCACAGGCTGTCGCGCACAGTGCCTTAAAACCCCGGTGCACGGTCCAAATATTTTGCATTTGACAAATGCTTACCCGAGCTATATGCTGATGACAAAAGAGATAGTGTGAGGGGACAAACGATGATCGAAAAAGCATTGCAAACGGTAGCGGACATCTGGCGCAGCAATTTGCCGGTGTTCACGGACAAATTTCAAGCCTGCGTCAGTACGCAAAATTTTTATCAGCAGACGGAAAATATCAACTGGACCACCGGCTTTTGCACGGGAGAATTGTGGCTGTGCTATGAGCACACGGGCGAGGACGCCTTCAAGCAAGCGGCACTCAAGCAGGTGGAGAGTTTCCTGCATCGCATTCAACATCATATTGATGTGGACCACCACGACATGGGCTTTTTGTACACGCCCTCTTGCGTGGCGGCATATAAGCTGACGGGCAGTGAAGACGGAAAAAAAGCCGCGCTGCTGGCGGCGGATCAGCTGATTTCGCGGTTTCAGCAGAAGGGGCAGTTTATCCAGGCGTGGGGAAAGCCTGGCGAGGAGGGCAACTATCGCCTGATCATCGATTGTCTGATGAACCTGCCACTGCTGTATTGGGCGAGCGAGCAGACGGGCGACCCGAAATACCGCGCAGTGGCGCTGCTGCACACGCAAACGTCGCTCAAGCATCTGGTGCGGCCCGATCACTCCACCTATCACACCTACTTTTTTGATCCCGAAACAGGCGCGCCGCTGCGCGGTGTGACGGCGCAGGGCTACCGCGACGGCTCGGCCTGGGCGCGCGGCCAGGCCTGGGGCATTTATGGGCTGGCGCTGTGCTACCGCTATACCAAACAGCCGGAGGTTCTTTTGCTGTTCCATCAGGTGGCCGAATTTTTCTTGTCCAGGCTGCCCGCCGATGTTGTCCCTTACTGGGATTTGGAGTTTACGGCTGCGGACGGTGAGCCGCGGGACAGCTCCGCCGGTGCAATTGCGGCGTGCGGCATGCTGGAAATGTGCAAGTATCTGGATGAAGGAAAAGCAGCCTTCTACCGCGCCCAGGCAGAGCGCATGGCAATAGCGCTGTGGCAAACCTGCGCCGTGAAAGACAAAAGCCAGAGCAATGGGCTGCTTTTGCACGGCGTGTACGCCAAGAAAAGCCCCTACAACACCGTGAATAATTACGGCGTGGACGAGTGCAACACCTGGGGCGATTATTTCTGGCTGGAGCTGCTCACGCGCCTTTCCAAGCCCTGGGAGATTTACTGGTAATACTAAAGCGCATCAAAAATTGATAGTCGCAGGCGTGCCTTTTCCGCCAACGCGGCACTCCGAATTTTTGAAATAGCGCTGCTATTCCTGCAAATTCTACGTTTGCCTTGACGAAAAATTCACGCCTGCTTTGTATCGATTTTAGAAGCTCATTAGTATAAGGGGGATGACGCATGAATCAGGCCCTGGTTATGCAGCTCAAGCGCATTACCGCCGAAGAACAGAAGCTGCTGGACGGCAACGCCCTCAATCAGGCGCTGTACACTTCTTCCGAGCATTTTTTGGTGGACAGTGCACGGCTGCTTCGCAAGGGCAGTCTGATCACGCTGCGCCCGCACACCCGGTTTGTGGATTTTCCCAAACATCAGCATAACTTCATCGAAATGACTTACATGGTCAGCGGACAGACCCGACACACCGTGAACAGCGGGGAGAAGCTGACCCTCCGGGCAGGCGAGCTGCTGATGATGAACCAGCACGCCGTGCACGCCATTGAAGCGGCGGGGATGGATGATCTGGCGGTGAACATCCTGGTGCAGCCTGCTTTTTTTGATGCCGTGCTGGATATGATCGGCGCGGATAATGTGCTGGGGCGGTTCTTGCTGGATGCGCTGCGGGAGCAGGATGCCGGCATGCCGTACCTGTATTTCCAGGTGGCGGATGTAGCGCCCGTGCAGCAGGTGCTGGAAAGCATGGTGCACTGCCTGGCCTATGAGATTCCCAACAGCCGCAGGATCAATCAGCTATCGATGAGCCTGCTGTTTTTGCATTTGCTCAACCATACCGATCAACTGCAGCTTGGCGCGGGGCGGCAGGAGGGCGAGGGCATTGCGGTGGCGGCGCTTCGAGAGATTGAAGAAAATTACCGCACGGCAGCGCTCACAGAGGTGGCGCAAAAACACGGCTGCTCGCTTTCCTATCTCAGCCGCATGGTGAAAAAGGCGACGGGGCGCACGTTTAACGAGCTATTGACCACCAAGCGCATGGAAAAAGCGGCGCTGCTGCTGGGGCAATCGTCCCTGACCATTGCAGAGATCATGCAGGCGGTGGGTTACCAGAATTCAAGCCATTTTTATCACTTGTTCGAGCGGAGTTTTGGCGTCAGCCCCCATACATACCGGAAAAATAGGACGGAATAAAAGTGAAAATTCCGTCCTATTTATTATGAGCAGTATCTGTTATTCTAATGACGAAACAGGATGGTGAGATCATGGTGTATTTGGCAATTGATATCGGCGCGTCCAGCGGGCGGCATATCCTGGGGACGATCCAAAACGGGCGCATTAAGCTGACGGAGGTCTACCGTTTTGACAATGGCTACACCCTGAAGGAGGGGCATTTGTGCTGGGATTTGGATGCCCTGCGCTTTCATGTGCTGGAGGGGCTGAAGGCCGCAAAGAGTGCCGCGCCCGGCAGTGTTGGTATCGATACCTGGGGTGTGGATTTTGTGCTGCTGGATGAAAGCGATCAGATCATCGGCGACGCCGTGGCATACCGGGACGGCCGCACCCAGGGCATGGACAAAAAGCTGGAGGAGACGCTGCCTTTTTCCCGGCATTATGCGCTGTCCGGCATTGCCAAGCAGCCTTTTAATACGGTCTATCAGCTGATGAGCTTGCAAAAGGAAGAACTCGGCAAAGCCAGAGCCTTGCTGATGATGCCGGATTATCTGCATTTTTATTTGACAGGAAAAAAGAGCAACGAATATACCATTGCGTCCACTTCTGCCCTGCTGGATGCAAAAAGCAGGCAGTGGAGCAAGGAAATCTTGAACGCGGCGGGCATTCCGCTGTCGTTGTTCGAAGGGGAAATCAGCATGCCCGCCACGGAGCTGGGCAGGTTTTTGCCCGATATAGAAGCGGAAATCGGCTATCCCTGCAAGGTGGTGCTGCCTGCTGCGCACGATACGGGCAGCGCGTTTATGGCAATTCCTGCCCGGGATGAAAATGCGGTGTACCTTTCCAGCGGCACGTGGAGCCTGCTGGGCGTGGAAAGTGTCGTCCCTATGACGGATGCCGTATCCGAGCAGATGGGCTTCACCAACGAAGGCGGGTTTGGTGGCAAGATACGCTACCTCAAAAACATCATGGGCATGTGGATTTTGCAGTGCATCCGCAAAGAGCAGGGCAAGCGCTACACCTTCGCCCGCATGGCAGACATGGCGGCGGAACACGTGGATTTTACCGCGTATTTTGATGCCAATGCCTCGCGCTTTCTGGCACCGGAAAGTATGATAGAAGAAATCCATGCCGCGCTGCGGGAAGCCGGGCAGCCCCTTCCCCAAACGGATGGCGAGCTGTACGCCTGTGTGTATCATTCCCTGGCGCGGTGCTACAAGAATGCCGTGGCGCAGCTTCAAACGCTGTGCGGCAAGCGCTTCACCAGCATGAACATCGTGGGCGGGGGCAGCCAGAACCGGGTGCTCAACCAATGGACGGCCAATGCGCTTCGTATCCCCGTGCTGGCGGGGCCTGCGGAGGGCACGGCGCTGGGCAACATCCTTGCGCAAATGCTGGCCGCGGGCGAAATCCCCGATCTGCAGACCGCGCGGCAGATGATTGCCAAGAGCTTTGATATCGAAACCTATACACCGCAATAATGGAGGGAAAAACATGCTGCAACGGGCAAAATGGCGCTACGCGGAGCTGGGCGTGGATGTGGATCGCGCCCTGGAAGTATTGAAGGACATCCCCATCAGCATTCATTGCTGGCAGGGGGATGATGTGGCGGGCTTTGAGAACGCGGGCGCGCTGACCGGCGGCATCCAGGCCACCGGCAACTATCCCGGCAAAGCGCGGAATTTTGCCGAGCTGACCGCGGATTTTGAAAAGGCCTGCAGCCTGATCCCCGGCAAAAAACGCATCAACCTGCATGCCTCCTACGCCGTGTTTGAAAACGGTGAAACAGCGGACAGGGATGCGCTTGCCCCCCGGCACTTCAAGGCCTGGGCGGATTGGGGCAAAAAGAACGGCATCGCTATTGATTTCAATCCCACCTTTTTCTCGCACTCCAAGGCCAACGGCTTGACGTTATCGCACCCCGATCCGGAAATACGCGCCTTCTGGGTGCGCCACGGCATCGCCTGCCGCCGCATCGCCGCCTATTTTGCCAAAGAGCAGGGCAGCCCTTGCCTGTGCAATGTGTGGATTCCCGACGGCCTGAAGGACGTGCCTGCCGACAGGATGGCACCCCGGCTGCTGCTAAAGGATTCGCTGGATCAAATTTTTGCCGAAAAGCTTGATGGTGTAGTGGACTGCGTGGAAAGCAAAGTGTTTGGCATCGGCCTGGAGGCCTACACTGTGGGTAGCAGTGAGTTTTACACTGCTTATGCTGCCACCCATCCCGGCGTGTACAACCTGCTGGACAGCGGCCATTATCACCCTACCGAGGTGATCAGCGATAAAATCCCGGCACTTCTTTGCTTCTTTGATAAGATCCCCCTGCATGTGACCCGTGCCGTGCGCTGGGACAGCGATCATGTGGTGCGTCTGGATGATGAGCTGCGGGAACTTGCCTGCGAAATCGTGCGAAACGATGCCATCAGCAAAGTGATGATTGGGCTGGACTTCTTTGACGCGTCCATCAACCGCGTGGCCGCATGGGTGATAGGCACGCGCAATATGCAAAAAGCGCTGCTGTATGCGCTGCTGATGCCGCATCATTATTTGAAAAACTTGCAGCAAACGGCGTCTTATACGGAGCTGCTGATGCTGCAAGAGGAGATCAAAACCCTGCCTTTTGGCGCCGTTTGGGAAGAGTATTGCAGACGACAGAACGTGCCGGAAAACGAAGGATGGTTCCAAACGGTGTGCAATTACGAAAAAACAGTGTTGAATGAGAGGCAATAAAAATGAAAGATATACAGATTATTGAGCAGTTTGTCCGCGCATGCGAGGATGGCTGGAACCAGGGCTGGCACGAGCGCAACGGCGGCAACCTGACCTACCGCATGAAGGACGAAGAAGTTGCGCAGTGCAGGCCATTTTTTGCGCAAGCCCCCGGCACATGGGTGCCGCTGGGCGTGACGGCGGCCAATCTGGCGGGAGAATTCTTTATCGCCACAGGCAGCGGCAAGTTCTTTCGCAACGTCGCGCTGTGCCCGGAGGAAAACATCTGCATTTGCGAGCTGAATGATGCCGGCAACGCGTTCCGTATTGTGTGGGGTTTGGTAAAGGGCGGACGCCCCACCAGCGAGTTCCCCAGCCATGTGATGAACCACTCTGTGCGAAAGTCTGCCACAAACGGTGCATACCGCGTGATCTATCACGCGCATACCCCTGCGATCATTGCCATGACGTATATTTTGCCGCTGACGGCGAAGGAATTTTCCCGTGCGCTGTGGCAAAGCGCCACAGAATGCCCGGTGGTGTTCCCCGGCGGCGTGGGCGTGGTGGACTGGATGGTGCCCGGCGGTGCGGATATCGCCCTGGCCACCAGCAAGCTGATGCAGGAATATGACGCGGCTGTGTGGGCACATCACGGGCTGTTTGCCTCCGGGCCGGATTTTGACATCACCTTTGGCCTGATGCACACCATCGAAAAAGCGGCGGATATCTATATGCGCGTGCTTGCCAGCGGCAAGGCCGTGCTGCAAACGATCACTGATGATAACCTGCGCGCCATTGCGCGGGACTTTGGGGTGAGCCTCAGGGAGGAGTTCCTTTCATAGGGAAAAACTCGGATTACTATATTGCCCTTCAGTGCAGAAGGATTAAGCACCGAATATCAGTTCATCGGCGCTGATGCCAAATATTTCGCACAGCGCTTTGATTTCTATAGCCTTATAGAAAAAAATCGTCTTTTTGATATAATGGGCACAATGAACAGGGGGGAAGGGTGAAAGCATGAAGGTAGCCATTTTCCACGGCAGCCCGCGCAAGGGCAATACCTATAAAGCGACGCGAATATTCCTGGACGCGCTTCAAAAGCATAGCGATGTGCAGTGCACAGAGTTTTTTCTGCCCGAAGCCCTGCCTGTGTTTTGCCTGGGATGCCAGGTGTGCTTTTCCCACCCCAGCGAGAAATGCCCGCATGCACAGTATGTGACGCCGCTTCTGGAGGCACTTTTGCAGGCGGACGCGCTGGTGTTTGCCACGCCGCATCATGGGGCGTGCAGCATGTCTGCCGGGATGAAAACGCTGCTGGATCATCTGGATTTTTTGACGCTGAATGTGCTGCCAAGATCAGAATTGTTTGGTAAAAAGGCATTTGTTCTCACCACGGCGGCAGGTTCCGCCGCCGCCATTGCTCCCATCAGGCGGTACCTCAAAAACTGGGGTGTCAACCGCGTGGATGCGCTGGGTATCCGGCTGTTCACCGATCAATGGGATAAAATGCCCCTCAAAAAGAAACAAAAGACAGAGCGGAAGCTGCAAAAAGCGGCTGATGCATTTTATCATGCGCGCAAACGGCGGCCGTACCTCTCCACCCTCGGCATGTACTATATGTCGAAATTTATCCTCAAAAAATATGTCGGCAAGGACGCCTATCCTTATCAGCATTGGGTGGAAAAAGGGTTTTTTGCAAAACGCCCGTTTTGAGTTGTGAATTTTGCCTATGTGGTGTATAATTATGACGTGTTATTTGTGTTGAGGGGGCGAGTGTATGAAGAAAATTGCTTTGATTGGGTTGCTTGTGTTGGTTTGCCTGTGCCTGTCGGGCTGTGTGCCGGGGGATGGCGCTAATTCGATTGATAAACCCGCCGGTTTCTTCTCGGGCATCTGGCATGGCTGGATTGCGCCATTCTCGCTGATTTATTCGCTGTTTAACAAAAACACCGGCATATACGAAGTGTACAACGTCGGCTTTTTTTACAACCTGGGCTATTACGCTGCTATCATCAGCGGCTTTGGCGGGCTCTCGCTGGTGCGCAAAAAGTACAACGACAGAGGGTGAAGAAGAGGAGACGCGGGGGCTCCTCGTCCCCGAACCCCTCGGCAGGAGATTTCATCTCCTGCACCTCGCTTATGAAAAAAGGACATCTTGCGTGTGCGAAGATGCCCTTTTTTTATGCAGCTTGGAAGGACACGGGATGGGTAGTGTGTTTGAGTATTCTGATTATTCAGAAGTGGGGGTGCAGGGAGCACTGCTCCCTGCCGAGCGGCGGAACCGAGCGCTGCCAGTGGCAGATGAAGCGAGGTGAAGCCGGACACCGAAACGAGCGATGCAAGCGGCAGCGAAGCAGCGCGACGATTGAGGTGGAAGAGGTTTCTGGGGGCGAGAAGCCCCCAGCGTGCCCCCTTCTCACAGCTTCTCTTCCTCCAAGCGGTTGATTTTGCTTTTCAGCCAGATGCCTTGGGCAATGAGCAGCAGTGCCAGCAGACCGCACACAGCGCCGAGGATATAGGTGAGCTTGTTGGAGGTTTCTTTTTCCTGCGCCAGCACGGTGGGCGCGGCTGTGGGTGCAGAGGCTTCCACTGTGATGGCTACAGGCAGGGAGAATTCCGTAGGGTTGCCCCAAGTATCCTCGCCGGTGACGGTCACCTCGCCGCTCACTTCGCCAAGGACGGCGCTGCCTGGGCGGAAGGTCAGCTTGGCCTGCTTGCTTTCGCCGGAGGCGATGGCGCCCACCAGCACACTCTGCCGCTCGGTAATCCCGGGCAGGGATAAGGTGACCATCACGTTTTTGAGGTCGCCTTTTCCAAGGTTCATCAGCGGCAGGGACAGCGTGGCCATATCGCCCTGAATGACGCTAGTCGCCATTTCGATGCCGCCGTGCTCCAGGCGGATGTCCTGGATGACGGGCAGGGTGAAGCTCTCCTGCCAGCTATGCGGCTGCTCCAAGGCCCTGTAGGATATATCCACAATCAAGGTGTGCGGTGATATCTTGGCACCGGGCAGCACGGTGAGGGGGTAAGCGATTTGCGTGCTTTCGCCAGGCAAGAGGGTAGGCAGCACCAGCTTGTTAGAGCCGGAGGGCAGGATATCGCCGGAGGCATCGCTGACCGTCATCAGGATATCCGTCATTTCGCAGTACGCGCTGGGGTTGGTCAGCGTGGCGGTGAACAGGGCGGCTTCGCCGGTCTTAAATGTGCCCGAAACATTGGACAGCAGCGGCCTTTGCACTATGCCGGCGCTTTGCCCATCACGGATGCGGATGGTCAAGGGGAAATCGGTAACCAGCCAGTTTCCTTCAGCATCTTTCCCCTCAACACGCAGGGTGCACGCATAATCGCCGTTCTGGCGGGTTTTGTGCAGCTTCAATGCCAGCGTCACCTGATACACACCGTTGACAGGGGAAACACCCAGCGAGAAATCCTGCGGGCGAAAGGGCGAAATAGCTTCGTTGGCCGGTATCAAGGTGGCAGTGATTCTGCCTGTCGCCCACTGGGAGGTGATGGGCATGCACAGGGTCAACACGTCTGTTTGAATGGTCGGCTCGTACCCCTGCAGCCAGGAGCGGGAGTTCATCCCGGTAAAAACCGCCGTTTCGTCCAGATCAAAATCCGCCGCCAGCGCGCACAGGGGCAGAAGCAGCGCCAGCAGGCATATCCCGAATACTCTTTTCATTTCTTACAGCTCCCTGATATTTTCTACAATGCTGCGGCGCATGGTTTCGCGGATGCGCAGGCGCAGCACCCCTTGGCAGGCCAGCAGGCACAGGGCGGCAAAGCCGGACACGACGAGCAGGATGAGAAAAATGGCGCTGCGGAAAAGAGTTTCATATTCAATCAAAACCATCACCAGCAGGAAAATACCGCTGATCACAAGCCCCACCAGCACGCTGAGCGTCACCTGCAGCCGATAGCAACCCATGATCGCCTTTTCGTCCGCGCCCACAGCGCGGAGTGTGCCAATCATGCGCACATCGGCACGGATTCTGCGTGTGACACCGCTGGTGATCATGCTGACGGACACGGCGAAGAACAACACGATGATGCTGCTAAGGATCAGCAAAATGCTTTGCTGCTGTATGCTGCTCTCCCGCGCCTGCTCCAGGCGGTTATAAAAATGCATGTTGCTGTCGCGCATGCCAATGCGCTCAATGCGCTGGGCCAACTGTGTTTCGGTCTCTTTGTCCAGGTCATCCACGGTATAGATGTTGACGCTGTCATACTCGCCCGGACGCAGCCCCAGCGCCTGCATGCCCCGCTCGGTGGTGATGATGCAGGGGGAAAGGTACATTACGCCGGAAGTGTTGCCGGACAGCACCGCGCCGACCGATGTGGTGGCAGTTCGGGCGTCCATTTGCGCATAAAAGTTTTGATAGCCATCGGCGGGAGGGCTGGTGTGCTCGTAAAGCATGATATCCCGCCACAATGCTTCGTCATAGGTGAACAGCTGTGCTATGGAAAGCGCCTGTCCCACCGCAAAAGCATCATTTTTATTGCAAGAGGTCCATTGTTTGGGTTCTTCATAGAAGGTTCTCTGATAGTAATCTTTTTCGGGCAAAAACAGCTCATAGATATCCGGGGCATACACCAGCACCTGCCGGCCTTCATCCAGCGCCTGGATGTCGATTTTGCCCTGCGTCACAAAGGGCGCGAGCCGCGTAACATCAAAGGAGAGGACGCTCAGCTCGTAGGCAATAACGTTTTTCGGGGTGTCTAGCACCTCGCGCACTTCGTTATGCCTCGCGCAGCTTCTTTCCCAAACGCCCATATAGGATTCAAGGATGTTCTGCTTTTGCGTGGCAGAGAGGGGGGGATTACCGCGGTACCACATGTCCAGGTTGATCTGCATGTCTGCTATGTACTGCTCGGCTGTTTTTAGGTGCGTATACTTCGTGTCACCCGATTCACTCCTAAGGAAATAACCCGGCACCGTGTCCATCAAAAGGCTGACCTGTTGCTTGCGGATGGTGTCTACGCGGGTGACGCCGTTCAGCGCCCTCAGTTGGTTGATATCCTGCTCCGTCAGTGTTTCCCTGTACGCAAAGCGGCTGAACTCATCGGTCTGAGGAAAATTCATGGAATACAGTTCAAAAGGCGCAGGTTGCCACAGCTGGGGCTGATAGTACATAGAGGTTACCACCACAAGCAGGATGGACAGAATCAGCATTAGCCCCACCAGCACCCCTGCGCCCAATTGGCGGGTCGGGTGCAGCCGGTTTTGCCGCCAGGCGATGAGGCGTGGCACGACAAAGCTGTTTTTGCTGCGGAAGGACTTGGTTTTGCGCATCAGCGCGGTATTCCGCAGCACGCCCATGGGCATAATGGCGCACGCGCGCCGCAGCGGCAGCCCGGAAGAGACCAAAATGCACAGCACGGAGAACAGCAAGATGGGAATCAGCAGAATGGGCGAAAGGGAGAAAATTAGCTGATCGGGTGCCAGCGTGGAGAGCAGCCAGGCGACCAAGCAGCCTGCCACAGCCGCCAGCGGCGCAATCACCAGTGCCAGTAAATACGCCTCGCGGCCAAAGATGCGCTTGATTTGCCGCTTGGTGGCGCCCACCGCGCGCAGCATGCCAATCTCCTGGGTTTTGCGGGCCAATTGCCCCTCCATCGCGCCAGAAATACCCACGCAGGTAACCAATATCAACGCAGTAAACAGGATGATCAGCCAGGTGAGAATTGTGTTGGCATTACCATCTAGCGAAGGCATCAGATTGATCCAGTTTTCTAGACGTCCTTCCGCTGTGAGAATGCAAAAATAGCCATCGTTATAGTAAAAATAATCTGATGCGTTTTGTTGGGTATAACCAGCTTTTAATGTCATCACCCGGTGCTGTATCAAGCGGCCGCTCAAAAAGGCAGGTTCTTCTTCATGCATCATGATGGAGGGGAACTTGAGCAGAAAGGTGCGGGATGAAGTAATAAGGCCATAGCCACTGTTGTTGAAAACACTGGCTTGCTCTGTCAAAATGCCCACCAATGTGAAGCTGCGTTCTTCCGTCTGCCCGTCAATAGGGGTGAAGCGTAGGGTGACGGTATCGCCCACCTTGGCATCCAGGCGCAGGGGCTCCAGTGCGCTCAGCTCCATGGCGATTTCGCCGGGCTTTTCGGGCAGGCGGCCTTCTACCAGATGACGGTTCATGATTTCGGTTGCCGCATCGTCATAAAAGCCGATGTATTGCTCGGTATCTGCGGCGCGCGCCGTGATGATGATGCTTCCGGCCTTGTCAAACATGTCGGTTTCGCGCAGCTTTGCGTTGACAGGCTCCAGGGCGTCCAGCACAAAGCAATCGGCGTAGCCAAATTGATCGGCGGTCTTTTGCGCCTGCGCCAGATACAGCCCCTGCGCGCACAGGCACAGGGTGGTGATCAAAAAGATCGATAAGAAAATCCCCACCGCCAGGCTGAGGTAGCCGCGCTTGTTGGTGCGCAGCCCCGCAGCGGCGATGCGGTTGATGGTCAGCTTTTTCATACCTCCGTCCCCCCGCTATCCCGGGCGATCTTGCCGTCGGCCAGTTGAACAATGCGCTCGGCCTGCTCTGCCACGTGGATATCGTGGGTGACGAGGATCAGCGTGATGCCAAGCTCCCGGCTGGCTTGGCGCAGCAGGGTGAGCACCTCTCTGCCGGATTTGCCGTCCAAGTTACCCGTGGGTTCATCGGCAAACAAAATGGCGGGCTTGTTGGCCAAAGCTCTGGCAATAGAAATGCGTTGCTGCTCGCCGCCGGACATGGCGCCGGGCAGATGCGTGAGGCGGCCGCCTATGCCCAATAAATCAATAAGATCGTTCAAGTATTTTTCGTCAGGCTTGCGGCCGTCCAGCATCACAGGCAGCAGAATATTTTCGTGCCCTGTCAGCTCCCGCACCAGATTATAACTTTGGAACACAAAGCCAAAGCGCCTGCGCCGAAGCACGGACAGCTGGTTGTCGCGGTACTGGAACAGATCGGCATCCTGGTAGAACACTTGCCCCTTGGTGGGTTTATCCAAACCGCTGAGCAGGTGCAGCAGCGTCGATTTGCCCGATCCGCTGGGCCCTGTGATGGCGGTGAAAGTGCCCTGTTCAAAGGACGTGGACACATCGTCCAGCGCATATACCTTGCTATCGCCCGACGGGTAGATTTTGCTGAGATTCTGACAGCGTATAATTTCCATAATACATCCCTCCCAGAACCTATCATAACAAACCAGCCTTGCGATCAGGTGACGGTTGGCTTACGATATCGTAAGATTCAGCGTGCCGACTTGTCGGCACGCTCCGATAAAATGAAGGGATTCATTTTATCGGGTGCATCATTTTCCTGTGTGCTAAGGCACACGGGCGGAAAATGATATGGGAAGCGGCATTCCAGCCGCTCCTCGGGGCGGCAAAGCCACCCCTGCGGGTTACATATGAAGGGGCTGCAACCCCTTCATGCATCCCCAAGATGGGGTTACGATACCGATAGGTTGAGGATAGGAAGGTTAATCAGCATTTTGAGTCCCTTGCCGGTGTTTTCGGCGCGGACATCCCCGTGATGCCTGCGGATGATTTCCTGCACGATGGCCAGGCCAATGCCCGCGCCGGTGGGTTCTTTCCCCTCAGCGCGGTAGAACCGCTCAAACAGGTGCGGTAAATCGTTGGCTGCCACGCCGCCACCGTCATCCTCGAGGGTCAAAAAGAAGGAGGCCGTCGTGCGCTCCATAAAAGCGCAGATGTGCCCGCCCTCTGATGTGTGCTCGCAGGCGTTTTTCAGCAGGTTCAGCATGGCTTCGCCCAGCCATTTTTCGTCGCAGCGGATGACGGCGCTGCCTTGGATGGAGAGTTGTCGGTTGGGATACAGCTTCTCCAAGCTGCGCCAGTTTTCATGCACAATAGCCGCCACATCATGCTCGGCAAAGGTGAAGGCATGGCCATCGGCGCACAGCCGCTCCAGGCGCAGCAAAGAACA
Organism: Eubacteriales bacterium; assembly: GCA_031547595.1. Classification (GTDB taxonomy): domain Bacteria; phylum Bacillota; class Clostridia; order Christensenellales; family Aristaeellaceae; genus JAVBRU01. The sequence continues at coordinate 46,098 of JAVBRU010000051.1, read as the reverse complement.
AATCAGCCGCTCCATGCGCTCAATCTGGCTGAGCATATCCGCCATGTGCGCGCCGCCGTCCATCTCGCAAAACAGGCGCAGGGAGGCAAGCGGCGTTTTCAATTGGTGTGATATATCCGCCGTCAGCGTGCTGGTGCGGCGGCATTCTTCCATATGATGCTCCCGGGCCAGCAGCAGCCTGTTTTCCAGCTCTGCCGCGGCGTTATGCAAGGGTGCGAGGGCGTCCTCACGCACCGAAAAGGCCAGCGGCGCGGCATCGGACGTCAAAAAATCCTCCATCTGCTGCGCCAGCTTGCGTATGCGGCGGCGCTGGAGGAGATGAAGAATAATCAGAAATACCACGGCAACAGATAGTGCTATGATGGCGATCAGTCTTCCCATTGATAGCCCACCCCCCGCACGGTGCGGATGTGCTGCGCACCCACCTTTTCCCGCAGGCGGCTCATGTGCACAGACAGCGTGTTGTCGTCAATAAACTTGCTGCCGTCATCCCACAGCGCGGCCAGCAGCATATCCCGCGTCACGATGCCCTTTCGCCCCGTCAGCAGCACCAGCATTTTGTATTCCGTCAGGGTGAGGGGCAGCGCCACGCCGTCCTTCTTGGCCTGCATGTGCGCGGCGTCGATCTCGATGCCGCTGCGTATGGCAACCGGCTGGGCGCTTTGCCGCAGCTGGGCCCGGATGCGGCTGAGCAGCTCCTGCATGCGGAAAGGCTTGGTCACATAATCGTTGCCCCCGGCGTCCAGGCCGCGCACCACGTCAAACTCTTCTTCCTTGGCGGTCAAAAATAGAATGGGCAGGGAGACCCCTTGCCCGCGCCATTCCTTGCACAGCGTCACTCCGTCCCCATCCGGCAGCGAAACATCCAGCACAACCAAATCAATGGCACCGGAAAGCCGCTCCTTTGCCTGACGGACCGAAGCAGCCTGCGTGACTAGGTAGCCCTCGCGGACGAACAGCTCGTACAGCCCGCCGCGAAGGACGGAATCATCTTCGATGAGCAGTATGTGCATGGAGGCACCTCCCTATTTCGTCCGCAATCCGTTGCTCCATATCCAAGAATAAAACTGTTCCTTCGGTGGTTTTTCATAGACATAATCGCGGCGAGGTTTGGCCTTATCGATGATTTGAAGGGCTTCCTGCAGCACGGTCTCGGGCGCTTTTCCTGTGATGTCAATGACAAACTCGTTGATCAGCCGCGCTCTGTGGACGATTTTTGCGGTTGATTCTTCCAGCAACCCGCAGTCTATCAAGCCTTCTCCGCGCTGTAACATCTGGCGGAGGTTTTGTGCATAACTGCTGCAAATCAGTTTGAGGGTGATATAATTGTACCCTTGGAATTCTTCCGGGATGTCTCCTGTACGCAGATCGTCAAAATCCAGCCCAATGATGTTTTGAAAGCCCAGGCGGTGGAAGTTTTTCAGCAGTGCTAGCGTGCTTGTCCAGCAGGTGCGCTCCTCTAGCTCGCCTGTCATGGGCGTTTTGCCGTCCAGAGAGAGGAACTCCGGAATCATGTTTTGCTCAATATAAACGCTTTGATAGTGCCTAAACAAACCCTTGGCAAGGGTGGTTTTTCCAACGCCGCTGGGCCCGATGATGAAAATAAAGTCTTTCATGGGTTTTCGCCGGGCCGGAGGTTCAGCTTGTCCACCCAGGCTTCTTTCTGATCGGATATCCGCCGAGCCCAGTACCAGCCGTTCAGCTCAAAAATGGTGTCAATCACATCGCCGGTGGAAACGGTCATTTCCTCGGAGGTATAGCTTTGGGTGACGGAGGCAATGCCGTCCTGAACGGTGATGATGTGCGCGGCTACCCAGCCGGATTGCTGGGTTTTATCTGATGTGCAGTAAATCCAGTTGGGGTAGGGGCCGTCGGGGTTGCTGCGCTCGCCCAGCTGCATGGTGTCTCCGGGCTGCAGGGTGATGATCTGGCCGGTAAAGGCGTAATCACATAGGACGGTCATGAGCATGGGGTGTACCTCCTTTTAAGTTGGTTAGAAAAGTGCTTATCTTTTAAGGGCATAAGCGCTGGATACGCAGCATTCCCCTCTTGGGAGGGGTGCCGCGTAGCGGCGGGGTGGTAGAGCGAAAAAGCCAATTTAGCCAAGAGACTGATAAATTATAGTTCTTTTGCTTCACCACCCCGGCCTTTCAGGCCACCCCTCCCAAGAGGGGAATGCTGCGTAGCGGATGTTTCATTAATTTAATGGCAGTGCTTTTGAGAGAGCCTATTTCGCTTACGTCAATGACAACTCTTTAGGTGACAGGTGCAATTCGTCCTTATTAAGGTTGCAATGAGGGATGTGCATCCAGCATTTGCATTACATCGTCCAATTTTTGCAATATATCACGTGCGGGGATATGAACCACGATCAGCCCTAAGCTCTCAAGAAAAGTGTCTCGTGTTGCATCATATGCCACTTTTGTATCGTGAGAGCTTCCATCGATTTCAACAACCACATTACAGTTGCCGCAATAAAAATCCACAATATAGTTCTCAATCACTTTTTGCCTGTCAAAGTCAAGCCCTTTAAACTTCCTTTTGTGAAGTTGCTGCCAAAGGAGTACCTCGCAGAGGTTCCCTGTTTTACGCAGGGCCTTAGCTCGTTCTTGGAGGTCAAGATTGTGCGGAAGGGAGGAATACTCCTTGCGGTTTCTCATTGTTTACGCACCAACAGCGCTACGTTCTCCACATGCGCCGTATGGCAGAACATATCCACCGGCTGCACCTTTTGAAGCGTATAGCCGCCCTCTGCCAGCATTTTCACATCCCGCGCCTGGGTGGCCGGGTCGCAGCTGACATACACAATGCGCTGGGGAGCGGCGGCCAAAATAGCCGCAATCACCGGCGGCTCCAAGCCTTTTCGCGGTGGGTCGAGCACAATCACATCCAGGCGAAGGCCCTGCTCTACCAGCTTTGGCAGCAGCTCCTCTGCGGCTCCGGCGTGGAATTCGGCGTTTGGAATGCCGTTGTTGATGGCGTTCTGCTGGGCATCGTGAATGGCGTCCGGCACGATTTCGATGCCAATCACCTGCCGCGCTTTTTGTGCCAGCATCAAAGAGATGGTGCCCGCGCCGCAGTACAGGTCTGCCACCAGCTCATCACCCGTCAGTCCCGCAAAAGCAAGCGCGGTCTGGTACAGCACCTCGGTTTGCGTAGGGTTGATCTGGAAAAACGAGAGGGGAGAAAGAGAAAAGCGCAGGCCGCACAGCGTGTCGTTCAGCCGCTCGGTGCCATAGAGCACACGAAAGGAGTCGCCCAGGATCACATTATCGGCGCGCTTATTGACATTGAGGCATACGGACACGAGGCCGGGCAGCGCCGCGCGCAGCATGGCAATCAACTCCGCCTGATGGGGCAGATGGTCTGTGGTTGCGACCAGCACGGCCATCACTTCCCCGGCCTTGGACACGCGGCTCATCACGTGACGGACAATGCCAACACGGCTTTCTTCCTGATACGGCGCGATGGAAAACTTCTGCATCCACAGGCGCACCACCCGCCCTACGGTGTCGCTCTCGGATTTAGCGATCAGGCAGGTGTCGATATCGATGATGCGGTGGCTGCGGGGCGCAAAAAAGCCGATCTGCGGCGCGGCGGAGGTGCCGCCCACCGGCAGTGTGGTCTTGTTGCGGTAATGCCAGGGATCGTCCATGCCCAGCACCGGGGGCACGTCGATTGCGATGCCGCCAATGCGCTGGAAGGCATCCTGCACCTGCGTGCGCTTCATTTCTAGCGACAGCGCGTAGGTCATATGCTGGCACGCGCAGCCGCCGCATTTGTCAAAATGCGGGCAGGGCGGCACCGCGCGCTCGGGCGAGGAGATGACGACCTCAAACGTTTTGCCAAAGGCATGGGTTTTGGCCACCTTCTGGATTTGCGCGCGCACCATTTCGCCCGGCAGCGCGTTTTGCACAAACACGGTCAGGCCATCCGCGTGGGCGATACCCGCTTCGCCGCCCAGGCGCTCGATATCCAGGGTCAGGATGTCGTTCTTTTTCATTTAATGATCTTCCGCGCTTCCATATAATATCTTTTCTCGTTGGCTTCGCCCATGGAGAAGGTCTTGCGCGGCAGCGCACCGGAGGTTTCAACCGCCGGGAACAGCGCAGCTTTGTCCATCGCGGGCAGCAAAATGCCGATGGCGCTCTTTGTCAGCACCAGGCTGCGCACGGCGTCCTCACCATGCACATAGTCCAGGTCGAGTTGTTCCTGTGCGTCCAGCAGCTTTTGCAGCGTACCTACCGGCAGGCTGTGCAGCGGCTGCCGGAAGCGCAGCGGGTAATCCCCCGCCGCCGTCACCAGCGTGATGTCGGGGTTGCCTGCATCCTCCACGGGCTGCGCCTTTGCCAGCCAGTCCATCACATCCGCTTGTGTTGCTTCAAAGATCACGCGGTGAATGGGCTCAAAGATCAGGGCGTCGTCGTAGATGTTCATCAGCTCCGCCATGGCGTAGCGTGCGGGGTGCGCGGGCTGCTCGTCCAATGGGATTGCCTTTTTGATATTTTCCCAGTGCGCTTTGGCGGTGGCCAGGGAATGGTTGCCGTCGCCCACGGCAAACAGAATGCCGCCCTCCGGCAGCGCTGCCTGCAATGCCTGCACGGCGGCGCTGACATTCGCCAAATCCTCTTCGTTTTCAACCGCGAAAGCGCGGATGCTGCCGCCGCCCAGCATCAGAGCGGTGTCATACACGGGGCGCAGCCGCTCCCTTGCGGCATACAGCGGTTCGATAAGCGTACGCTTCGGGTCGTCCGCCAATAATAGCACATGGGACAGCTCCAGTGGGGCGTCTTTTCTTACCGCTAGGCGGGGCGGAATGCGGGACAAAATGGTGCCCTCTGTGGCGCGTATCAGCGAGCGGCTGCCTACGGCATAATCATAATGCTCCAAATCCACGGTCAATAACAGGCCCAGGCGCGTGCCGGACTGCGTGGTGCGTGCCACCAACACCATGCCGTGCACGGCTTCTTTCACAATGCCCTCACGCAAATAAGCGCCCATCGTGGCGTTCACCTGCGGCACGCGGGTTTCACTTTCGTTCAAATACGCTTCCGGAATGATCAGCCGGAGGGCGGAGGGCTTGCCGCCCGCCAGCGCGTCTGCCTTCTCCCACATATCGGGCTGTGCGGTGTATTGATCGCACGCCACCACCGCCCAAGCGGACAAATCCACGTCTGCGCGGGGCAGATAAAACGCGCCCGGCGCGATGCCTGATTGCTGCCACATTTGTGCCATATCAAATCCTCGCTTTCTTCGGTATTATCATACTGGTAAAAAACTATCCGCGCAAGGGGAACTGCAAAATTATCCGCCCATTGCATGGAATTTTCGGCAGAAAAAGCGCGTTTCGAGGGGGGTGACATTCCAAGGCTGGTGTGGTATACTTGAGGGGTGGCAGTGTATGCCTGTAGAATTCTTCCTATAAGGATGAATGATATTGAAAAAACTATCTAAACAAACGCGGTCCAACATGCTGTATGGCTTGTTGATCTGTGCAACGATTGGGATTGTGATTTACCTGGGCGCACAGGGCGGCGATATTGGTGCCGCCTGGGAAGCTATGATCACGGCAGACCCTGTGTGGCTGCTGGCTGGCTTTGGCGCGTGGGGCGTGTTTGCGGTGTTTGAAGCACTGGTGCTGCAGGTGTTTTTCTGGCAGCAGAAGGTGAAGGTCAAGTTTGGCAGTACGCTGCTGGTGTCGTTGATTGGCATGTTTTACTCCTCTATCACACCGGCTGCTACCGGCGGACAACCCATGCAGGTGTTCGCACTCAAAAAGCGCGGCGTATCCTCCGGTATTTCCTCCTCTGGCCTTGCGGTCAAGTTTTTCACGTGGCAGTTTGCGCTACTGGTGATCGGCGGGTTTTTCTGGTTTACAAAGCCGCAGCTGATTGATAGCTGCATTGGCACAGGCCGCTGGTTTGTGCTGACGGGCTTTTTGGTCAACGGCGTGTCAGTGGTGGCGGTGCTGCTGCTGGCCGTCAGCAAGAACATTGTGCGCGTGATCATTACGCTGCTGCTTCGCCTGGGCAAAGCGCTGCATATCATCAAAGACCTGGCCAAGTCCACCTCAAAGGCGGATGCCGCGCTGCAGGATTTCCGTGCCAGCGTGGACATGCTGACCCAGCATCCCTTCCAGCTGTTGACGCTGATCCTGGTTTCGTTCATACAGGTGATGGGGCTGATGAGCGTCGCTTTCTGCGTATACAAGGCGCTGGGGCAGACGGGCTATGGCTATACGGATCTGGCGGCGCTGCAATGCCTGCTATACATCGCGGCATCCTTCACCCCGCTGCCCGGCGCATCCGGTGCGCAAGAGGGCGGGTTTTACTTATTTTTTCAGCAGGTATTCCCTGCCGGCACATTGCTGGGGGCACTCCTGCTGTGGCGTTTCATTACCTACTATTTTACGATTATCGTCAGCCTGACTGCTGTGGTGGTGGACAGCGTGCGCAGCATGCGCAAGGCGGCCTTGCGGCCGGCGGACGATGGCGCGGAAGGAGAGCAAGATATTGCGCAACAAGAAGATCGAACAGAAGTTTAATACCTTGATGCCGGAACGGCGTGCACATAGCAAGAAATTGCAAGCGAAAGTGAACGAATCCCTGGCCTCTGTGCTGCCCATTACGCTCGTGGTGCTGGTCATCAGCATCGTGCTCACCCCTGTGGATATTGGCACGATGGCGATGTTCCTGGTGGGCGCGGTGATGCTGATACTGGGCATGGGGCTGTTTACGATGGGTGCGGACATGGCCATGCTGCCCATGGGCGAAATGATGGGCGCACAGCTGACACGCACCAAAAAGCTGTGGCTGATGGTGGTTGTGGCGCTCATTATGGGCATCCTGATCACTGTGGCGGAGCCGGATTTGACCGTGCTGGCCAATCAGGTGGCCGCAGTGCCCAGCATTGTGATTATTATGACAGTTGCCATTGGTGTGGGCATCTTCCTGGTGGTGGGCCTGCTGCGCATTGTGTTTAAGAAAAAACTGTCCCACCTGCTGCTGGGGCTTTATGGGCTGGTATTTGTCTTTGGCGCATTTATCTCCAAGGATTTTCTGCCCATGGCGTTCGACTCCGGCGGCGTGACAACAGGGCCGATGACGGTGCCCTTCATCCTGGCGCTGGGCGTTGGCGTATCCAACGTGCGCAGCAGCAAGGGCGCCCAGGACGACAGCTTTGGCCTGGTGGCGCTGTGCTCCGTAGGGCCGATCCTGGCCATGATGGTGATCAGCCTTCTGTACCCCAACATCAGCGGCGGCGTGGCGGAAACGGTGATTGAAAACCCCGCCAACACCCATGTGCTGCTGCAGCTGTACGCCCAGGGGCTGCCGCAGTATCTGATGGATGTGGCGTTGGCGCTCTCGCCCATTATTGTGATGTTCTTTATCTTCCAGGTGACGATGCTGAAATTGCCCGCCTCGCAGATCAAGCGTCTGGCCATCGGCCTCATTTATACCTACCTTGGACTGGTGCTGTTCCTCGCGGGTGTCAACATCGGCTTCCTGCCCATGGGCAACTATATTGGCCACCAGCTTGCATTGACGGATTATAAGTTCATCCTGGTGCCGCTTGGCATGGTGATGGGCTATCTGGTGGTGAAGGCTGAACCTGCAGTGCACGTGCTCAACGATCAGGTAGAGAATGTGACCTCCGGTGCCATCAGCAAAAAAGTCATGCTCAACACCCTGTCCATTGGTGTTGCTGCATCGGTTGGGCTGTCCATGCTGCGCGTGCTGACGGGGATTAGCATCTGGTGGTACCTGATCCCCGGCTATATCATTGCGCTGGGGCTGATGTTCTTTGTGGATCCCATTTTCACCGCCATTGCGTTTGACTCTGGCGGTGTGGCATCCGGCCCCATGACGGCGGCGTTTATGCTGCCCTTTGCGATGGGCGCGTGCCAGGCGGTGGGCGGCAACATCCTGCAAGATGCCTTTGGTATTGTGGCCATGGTGGCCATGACGCCATTGATTGCCATTCAGGTGCTGGGCTTGGTGTACCGCATCAAGACACGCAATAAGAAACCCGATGCCATCCTCCAGCCTGTGGATGATGAGATCATCGAAGTGTGAGTGACAAGGAGGGGCTATGCGTAATACGATGCTCAAATTACTGATCACCATTGTGGACCGCGATAAGGGCAAACTGGTTGTGGATTTGCTGAAGCAGGATGAGGTGCTGCTGCACTACATCATGCTGGGCAACGGCACGGCGCACAAGGATTTGCTGGGCTTGCTCGGGCTTCGCGATACGGCCAAGGACGTGATTTTTAGCTTTATTGGCAGCGCGCATGCCAAGCGCGCACTGCGCAGGCTGAGCCACGCGCTGGATATTGACCAGCCGGGGCGCGGCGTGGCCTTTGCGCTGCCGCTTGGCAGTATAGGCATGCGTTCTTTATCTTATATGACGGGCATGGAACAACAGCCTGCCCCGGCGGAGGAGGGATCTGAAATGGTGGATGTTACACACGAATTGATTATCGCGGTGGTCAACCGCGGATTTACCGATGCCGTGATGGAGGCGGCGCGCCCGGCCGGCGCACGGGGTGGCACAGTGGTGCATGCACGCGGCGCAGGCTCGCAGGAGGCGGCGCAGTTCCTGGGCATCACCATCCAGCCCGAAAAGGAGATGGTGATGATCCTGGTGGAGCAGGCACTGAAGCTGCCCGTGATGCAGGCCATCACCAAGGGCGTGGGGCTGCAAACGGAAGGCCGGGGCATCGTGTTCAGCCTGCCTGTCACAGAAGTGATGGGGATGGTACGCGCAAACCCCGAAATTTCCGATGGTGATGAGCCGTGAAGCGGCTGCTGGCGCTCATGATTGTGCTGGGCATGGCGCTTTCCTTGCCTGCAGTAGGCGAGGAGGCGCTGTATGCCGCTGTTGACATGCGCCCCGGCGATGTTTGGACGTGCTCTTTGGCGCTCAAGGGTGAATGGGAAAGCGATGCGCCGGAGGTCGCCACCGTTGAAAACGGCGTGATCACCGCGCATGATCCCGGCTTTGCCACCATCACAGTGACGGCCGCCAACGGCAGCTATGGGCTATGTGATGTCACCGTCAGCGAGGATGCCATGCCCGCACTGATCCGCGCGGCGGTCGACCTGGCGCTGCAGGAGTGGCAGGACAACCTGGGCAAAACCTTCACCCAGCGCAACAAATACACCGCATGGTACTGCGGCACCGGGCCTAACTGCTACTTTGGCTGGTGCGGCGGGTTCGTCAGCTATTGCCTGGATACTGCCGGCGTGCCCATGGACGATTATAACAGCGCCGTGCCGCACGATAACCTGCCCTATGCCATCCGCGCTGCGGGTGTGGGCAAGCTGATCACAGGGTATACCAAGATGGGGCGCATCACCAAGGTCCCCCAGGCGGGCTATCTGGTGGTATATGGCCAGCGCAATCGCTCCACCACCATCCATGTGGGCATGATCACCGAGGTGATTGACCGCGGCGGGGGCATCTACGAGCTGCGCACGGTCGAGGGCAATGTCTCCAACCGCATCAAGCGCTATAACTACCTGTATGATACCACCAACACCAACGAGCATAACATGCGTGTGCTCCCCGCAGACGAACAGACAGACACCGCCACCTACCAATATACTCTGCACCAAGACGACTGGTTTGTGGCCAACCTCTGCCAGACCTGGTATTAATTCAAATCCAACTGTGGAGGTTCCGGTATGAACACATCGGCCAAACCGGTCAAGCAACCCAAGAAAGAACAAGAAAAGCCTAAGGTGAAACGTACGGTGATGCAAGAGATTTTGAGCTGGGCAGGGTATTTCCTGTGCGCGCTGGTGCTAGCCACAGTGATTCGCACCTTTGTTTTTGAGCCCGTGCGCGTGGAGGGCAGCAGCATGACCAATACGCTGGCAGATACAGAGGTCATGTTGGTGAATAAGCTGCCCTACCTGTTTGGCGATGTGCAGCGCGGCGATGTGGTGGTGTGCCGCTATCCGGCCAAGAGCAACACCAAGCAGACGGTCAACCTGGGGGCGGCGATGGCGGTAGAAACCTACACGCTGTATGTGAAGCGCGTGGTGGCGCTGCCCGGCGATACGGTGGAAATCAAAGAGAAGAAGCTGTATGTCAATGGCGAAATGGTGGAGGACCCGGAGTTTATGAACAGCGCGCCGCGCGCGGACTATGGGCCAAGAAAGCTGAGCCGGGATGAATACTTTGTGATGGGTGACAACCGTGGCAACAGCCACGACAGCCGCGCCAGCGATGTGGGCCCTCTCAGCAGAAGCGCGATTATGGGCAAGGTGAGCGCCGTGCTGTGGCCGCTGAACAAGATTCGCGGGATAGAATAGCATAGTATATTGCAAGACACGGAGGGTAGATGCCCCGTGTCTTTTTTGTATGAAACTGCAGAAGAACACAGTTTTGCGGTGTCCGTTTTGGGCTAAAAGGAGGTTGACAGGCCTGGTAATCGATGGTAATATTTTTATGACGGCATGAACAGCGGAACGTTGTGCACGGTGTTGTTCCCGGCTTGCCTAAAAAAGAAGATCATTCCAAAATAGCGGTCTGAGCACAGACAGCTTGTTTTGTTCACTATTTTTTTCGGTTTCAGCAGGATCATCCGGGCGTTTTTGAAAGGAAACGCTTTGATAGATATTCATAACAGGAGGGTTTTACAATGAAAAGACGGCTGGTTCAACTGTTGTCGTTAACCCTGTGTCTGGTACTCATGACGACCTCATGCGCATCCGCTATGAACTGGGATGATTTCCTAAACAAAGCGAGGCAGCTGGAGGCCGCAGCAGGCGGGGAGCAGGTGGTGCTGGATCAGGAAACGCTGGGCTTGGCGGAGGGGGAGCATATCGAAACGCAATTCTCAAACTTTCTGGTGCTGGGAAATGCCCTGCTTAGTGATCTGACGTTTGACGGCACCGTATATCTGGGTGGCGGCCATTACGCTTTCGAAGGCATAACAATATTTCAGGGAGGAGAGTTTAGCTCTGGCCTGTATGTGAACACTAGCCCGGGTGTGGCAGAAACCTTGATCAAGTTGGATGATAATACGACGATCGGCACCGAAGAAAATCCATTCTTGTACGGGATATCCATGTACGGCGATAAAGCGGTTACCCTGATGACAAGAGCGGAAATCTTTGCGTCCTATTCTGGCATTGACTATAGCAGTGAACCGAATCAGGATGATATTCTTGTATACATCGTCAATGACGGCACCATAAACGCACAATATGGGATTCGTGCATATATTGATACCATGACAAATGGTACGCCGTTTTTGGATGACAATGGCGAAACCATCGGGATGACATGGGAGAAAGGCTATGGGAATGCCAATGTTGAAATCGTCAACAACGGCACAATTATTGCGGAAGCTCTAGGAATTTTAGTATCGGGAGGGAATGATAGCGGCACATTCCGTGCCTTTGTGGCAAACGATGGATTGATCATCATCAACTCTCAGGAAGAAATGTTTAACCTCGGTAGTGAGTTTGGCGAAGGAATAGTCATTGTTCTTACCTCCGAAAATGGCAATGTAGAGGGCATCGTCTACAATCATGGCGACATTATTGCCACACCCTCTGGTGCGGACAGAGAGACAATCTGGAATCAGGTGAGTAACCTGTTTTCGCTGTACGGCACATCCGTCCACGGCTCCGCATCCATGTGGTTTGAAAACTACGGCACTGCATCCGCGGGGGACTATGCCGGGGGCAATACCGGCGTTTCTATCATCAGCAGCGGCGAAGTGTATTTCTATAACGAAGGCGAAATCAGCGCCACGGGCGATCACAGCCAGGCTGTCATTATTGAAAAACGGGATATGGCCACCATGGTGCTCTTCGCTGCCATGCAGAGAATGGTTGCGGCGGGCAATGCTGCGGACAGCGTGGTGGTACTCAATGACGGCACCATCATTGGCGGCAATGTAGGCTTACAGTATGTTGGTGATGAGAAATTCATCTTGCAGGGCACTGGTGATATTAAGGGCGGGGATCAGGCTGTGGTGCTACAACTGGCACTGTCTGATATTGCGGATCTTTCTCAAGGAGAATTGGTAGAGCTGGCGAGCACGCTGATTGAAGCCATGGGCATCCAGGAGTACCTAAACGGCGATGTTATGCTCAGCTTGTATGATACGGATACAGGAAAATATCTTGCGCCTATTTTGCTGGATGTGGCCGATGGCGTTGTGACGCTGGTTGAAGCGGATGATCCTACGCCGGAACCCGAACCCGACCCAGAACCGGATCCTACGCCGGACCCTGATCCCAAACCTGAACCGGAACCGGAGCCCGAGCCCGAGCCGGAACCCGCCAAGCCCGTATACCAGCATGGCGAGAGCCATGGCATCACCTACAGCAAGGAATGGCTGAAGCAGGCTTGGCTGGAAGGCGCGTCCCGTGATCTGAAGCTGTACACTGATACCGATCTGAGCGGCCGCATATTGTTCAAGGAATCGGTGGCAAAGCTGGCGGACGGCAGCCTGATGCTGGTGTTGACCAGCGATACCAGCGTAAAGGGTGTGGCCACGGCGAAGATCAGCATGGTTTGCCTGAAACAGCTGATGAAGTGGGGGTTGACCACCCTGACGATTAGAACCGGCGATACGACGGACATCTACCCCATCGCGGAAATCCTCGACGCGCTGGAAGCCATGGGATATGGCAATTGTGAGGCGGTTCTACTGAGCGGCATGGGCAATGACGCTTTGATCATTGATGCAAACGGCAATGTAGTGGCACTCTAAAACAAAAGACAGGGCTTGCATGTGTAAAGTGCAAGCCCTATCTTCATGGGTTTACCCACCGTAATGCAGTGCGTCAATGGGCTTCAGCTTGGATGCCTTGTTGGCCGGGTACAAGCCAAACACCACGCCGATGAATACTGAAAAGCCAATCGCCAGCCCGGCGATGGTGGGCGATACCGAAAGCGTCATAGATAATATGGGTGCCAGCACCTGAAGCCCCGCAAACGATAATCCAAGCCCGATCAATCCGCCCAGCAGGCTGACAGCCAGCGCCTCAATCAGGAATTGGGACAAGATGTTGCCGCGGGACGCGCCGACGGCCTTGCGGATGCCGATTTCCTTGGTGCGCTCGCTGACTGATACCAGCATGATGTTCATGATGCCAATGCCGCCCACCAGCAGGGAGATCGCCGATATGCCACCCAACATCAGGGTGAGGGTCTGCGTGGTTTCGTTGAGGGTGCTCAGCATGTCAGACTGATTATAAATGGAGTAATAGGAGCTTGTGCTGGAGGTGCTGGACAGATTAAACGCCTTGTTGAGGTACGCCTTGAGGGCGTCCTGCGTGGCAGATACGCTGTCGGCGGATGCGGCAGACACATAAAAGGACGTAACACCGGTAGTTTTGCCAAACAGCCGTTGCGAGAGGGTATAGGGGACGACAATCATGTTGTCCTGAGAGCCGGAGGCCGAGGTGCCTACCTCCTGAAGGACGCCCACCACCGTGAAGGTGTAGCCGTTGATGGTGAAGGTATTGCCCACGGCATTGGCATCGCCAAACATGTCCGCAGCAGCTTCGTGCCCGAGCACCGCCACAAAGCTGCGGTTGTCAAGATCCGGGGATTTGAGGAAGCGCCCTTGCTCGATCGTCCACAGGCGGATGTCCTCATAGCCGGGGCCGGTGCCCACCAGCGTGCCGTCGCTGTAGGTGCTGTTGCCGGCCTTTACGGTGCCGCTGATGGTCATGTACGGCGCGATGTGGGCGATGGTTTCTTCCTCGGCCAGGTCGTTCAGCGCGTCGAGAGTGATGGGGTTGTTGCGGCGGGAGCGGATGGTGACGCTGAGCAGGTTAGTACCCATGCCCTCAATGCTGGAGATCACCGACGCGTTGGTGCCCTGGGCAATGGCCACGAGCACCACGATGGATACAACGCCGATCACAACGCCAAGGATGGTGAGCAGTGAACGCATTTTATTGCCCGCAATGGCCTTTACGGCCATCTTAAACGACTGATACAGCATCTACGTCCGCCCCTTCCTCAAACAGATGGCCATCCTCAATGCGCACCACCCGCTGTGCCATTTTGGCCACGGACGCGTCGTGAGTGATGAGCACGATGGTGTTGCCGCCCTGGTGCAATTCTTCCAGCAACGCCATGATTTCTTTGCCCGTTTTGCTGTCCAGGTTGCCGGTGGGCTCGTCTGCCAGGATCAGCTTGGGGTTGGTGGCCAGCGCGCGGGCAATGGCGCAGCGCTGCTGTTGGCCGCCGGACAGCTGGCTGGGCTTGTGCCGCATGCGGCTTTCCAGGCCCACCTTGGTGAGGGCGTCCTTTGTGCGCCGTTTGCGCTGGGACGCGCTGATGTTCTGGTAGATCAGCGGCAGCTCCACATTTTCGTATGCGGAGTACCGCGATAGCAGGTTAAAACCCTGAAACACAAAACCGATGTGGGTGCTGCGCACCTTGGCCAGCTGGCGCTGGGAGTATTTCTGGATGGGTTTTCCACTGAGTGTGTAGCTACCGCTGTCGGCAGTGTCTAGGCAGCCAATGATGTTCATCAGTGTGGATTTGCCGCTTCCAGAGGGGCCTACGATGGCCACATACTCGCCGTCCTGCACATCGAGGGAAACCCCGTCCAGCGCGCTGATGATCTCATCGCCCATTTTGTAGCGCTTGACCACGTTTTCCATATGAATCATGCTAACGCCCCCCTAATTGCCGCTGGGGCCGCCACTGCTGCCGCCGTTATTGGTATTGCGCTGTCCACCGCCCCCGCCGTTGTTGTTAAAATTGAAGGTGCCGCCGCCCTCTGTGACCATGGCGGGCATACTGGTGCCATCGCCGAACATGGTGGAAAGCTGGCTCATGTCAAAGCCACCCATGTCCATGCCCATCATATAGTTTGTGCCGGTGGAATCGGCGGCCTTGCTGACCAGCACTGTGTCGCCAACGCTGAGGCCGGAGAGCACTTCGGCATAGCTGTCGTTGGAAAGGCCGGTGGTCACCACCGTGCGGGTGCCCGCGCTGTCCGGTTCGTCCGGGTTATACAGCATCACATATTGAGTGCCGCGGGTGGTGTACAGCGCGGAGATGGGCACCAGCGTAGCGCCGCTCACTTCGCTGACCACGATGGACGCGGTGCCGTTCATGCCCATCTTGAGCAGCTCGTCGCCCTGCACGGCCAGCGTGACGCTGTAGGTGGTGACGCCGCTGGAGGAGGAGCCGATCTGTGAAATATACGATACCGTGCCGGTGTAGGTCTTGCTGGATACGGAGTCCATGCTCACTGATACCGTCTGGCCCACTTTCAGGCCGCTGATGTCCAGTTCGTCCACACTGATGACCATCTGCATGGCATCACCCACATAAATAGTGGCCAGGGCGGAATAAGCGGATTGCTCGCTACGCGAAGCGGTAGCCACCGTGCTGATGATGCCGTCCACAGGGGATAAAAGCTCGCCCACTTCCAGTGCGGCCTTTACTTCCTTTAATAGCGCGGTCTTTTCTTCGCGTTGCTTGAGCAGCGCGGAATACTCGGCATCCAGCGGGGGATTGGTGATGTAGAACAGGTTGGCCTTGGCCTCCAGCTTGGCATTCACTGCCGGATACACCTTGGCAATATAGCCCTCGGCCGTGGTGGATACATAGTAGGGCATATGGATGTGAGCGGTGCCGGTGCCAATTAGGAGGCTGTTCTGGCGGATTTCAACCGTTGCGCCCTCCAGCGTGCGGGTGTCGGCAAAGGTGATGGAGGCCACGCCGTCCGCGGCTTTTTCCACAAAGCCCTCATAGCTGTATGTGCCGTCCACAATGGTGACGGCGTCGCCGGTTTTGAGGGTGCTGCCCGCAAGCTCTACCACCATTTTGCCGTCTACCGACAGCACCATCAATGCGTTGTGTTCTTCAATCACGCCTTGCAGGGTGTCGCCCACGTTGGCGTAGATGATTTTGACTCGCGCGTCCATGGCGGTGGTGATATAGCTGGTGGCGCTGTATTTCTTGGCCAGGGTCGCCAAAGAGCTGTCCAGCGTTTCAATCTCGGTGACAATGGAATCGATAGTTGTTTGCAGCGCCGTCTTGTTGACGGACGCGAGTGGCGTGCCCACAGATACTTCTTGGCCTTCGCGCACATACACCTCATCCAGCGTGATGCCATAAGGCAGGGAGATGGTTTCTTTCTTGGAGATGGACAGTGTGCCGGTGCCGGCCACCGTCTTTTGCAAATTACCCTGGATGACCAAGACCTGGGAATACGCGGGGCTGGTGGCAGTCTCTGTGTTAGCTAATTTCTCTTCGTACAGCCAATAACCGCCGTACCCGATTGCGCCAATCAGAGCTAGAATAAACACGGTTTTGAATATTTTGCCCAGCACCTTTTTCATAGAAAAACCTCCCGCATCGCTTTGCTTTTACATGTGTCAGTATAGCAAGCAGTTATGGCAGGAAATTGGCAGGGATATGAATTTGTTGTGGACAAATTGTAAACGATAGCCATTGCAAAAAGCCGAAAATCAGGTATAATGTATAGTTGGAATAATGTCTATTGGGAGAAACAGAGAATTGATTACAGTCGACAACGTCAGCTTATCCTTTGGCGGCAGCAAGCTGTTCAGCCATGTAGACCTGCGCTTTGCGCAGGGCAACTGCTATGGCATCATTGGCGCAAACGGCGCGGGGAAGTCCACCTTCCTCAAAATCCTGGCGGGCGAATTGGAGCCCACCACCGGCACGGTGCGCCTGAAGCCGGGCATCCGCATGTCCGTGCTGCGCCAGGATCATAACCAGTATAACGAATACACCGTAATGCAGACGGTGCTGATGGGCAACCAGCGGCTGTATGATATCATGTTGCAAAAGGATGAGCTATATGCCAAGCCGGATTTCAGTGATGAAGACGGCGTACTGGTGTCCGAGTTGGAGGCTGAGTTTGCCGAAATGAATGGCTGGGAGGCGGAGGCCGATGTGTCCCGCATCCTGCAGGGCCTTGGCATCCCGGTGCAGCTGCACGAGAACAACATGGAGTCCCTTGACGGCCGCCAGAAGGTGAAGGTGCTGCTGGCCCAGGCGCTGTTTGGCAAACCGGATGTGGTGCTATTGGACGAACCGACCAACGACCTTGACTATCTCAGCGTCACCTGGCTGGAAAACTTCCTATTGGATTTCTCCGGCACGGTCATCCTCGTATCGCACGACCGTTATTTCCTCAACACTGTGTGCACGCACATTGTGGATATCGACTATACCAAGATCAACCTGTATGTAGGTAACTACGATTTCTGGTATGACGCCAGCCACCTGATGCAAAGCCTGATGCGCGAGCAGAACAAGCGTGCGGAGGAAAAAGCCAAGGAGCTGCAGGCGTTTATCGCACGCTTCTCGGCCAATAAATCCAAGGCACGGCAGGCAACTTCCCGCAGAAAATTGCTGGATAACCTGGCATACAACGATATCCCCGCGTCCTCCCGCCGCTATCCGTGGCTGGGTTTCAAGCCGGAGCGCGAATCGGGCAAGAGCATCCTGTCGGTGGAAAACCTGTGCAAGTCCGTGGACGGGCAGCTGCTGCTCAACAACGTCTCTTTCACGCTGTTCAAGGGCGACAAGGTGGCGCTGGTGGGAGATCACGAGCAAGCCAACACCGCGCTGATGAAAATCCTGATGGGCGAAATGGAGCCGGACAGCGGCACCTTCAAGTGGGGTATCAGCACCACTCAGAGCTATTTCCCCAAGGATAACACGCCGTATTTTGAGCAGGGCGATCTGAACCTGATCGAGTGGCTGGCGCAGTATTCGCCCGACCCGCACGAGGCGTACCTTCGGCAGTTCCTGGGGCGCATGCTGTTCTCCGGCGATGATGTGTATAAGTCTGTCGGCGTGCTCAGCGGCGGCGAAAAAGTGCGCTGCATGCTGTCGCGCATGATGCTGGCTGGGGCGAACGTGATGCTGATGGATCAGCCCACCAACCATCTGGACTTGGAATCCATCACCGCGCTGAACAACGGTCTGATGGAGTTTACGGGCAACCTTTTGTTTGCCTCCTACGACCACCAGTTTGTGCAGACCATTGCTGACCGCATCATGGAGCTGTCGCCAGACGGGCTGATCGACCGCAGCATGACCTTTGACGAATACCTCGCCTGGCGGCAGGGTGAACAGGCATGAGGATCGTATTTGATTTTGACGGCACGCTGTCCACCCTTCGCAGCGGCTGGGAGCAGGTGATGCGCCCGCTGATGCTGGAACAGCTTGCTTCTGACACCCCGGAAACCTGCCGCCTGGTGGATGATTATATCGCAGAGTCCACTGGCATCCAGACCATCTATCAGATGGAATGGCTGCGCGATCAGGTGGAATTACGCCGCCCTGGGCAGGCATTGGATGCATGGGCCTATAAGGAATTATACAACCAGCGCCTGATGGAGCGCGTGCAGAAGAATACCGATGCGCTGGCGAGTGGTGATAAAGTGGCCGAGGATTTTCTCATTGCGGGTGCGGCGGCGTTTGTGAAAAGGCTGTTTGATAGGGGCATCCCCCTGTATGTGGCCAGCGGCACCGATGATGCCGATGTGAAAAGGGAAGCGGAGCTGCTGGGACTTTCCCGTTATTTTATAAAAATCATGGGTGCACCCAGCCGTCAGGCCGCCTGCAGCAAGGAGCGCATTTTGCGCCAGCTGCTGGATGAGCAGCCGGGGGAAGCGCTGGCCGTGATTGGCGATGGCAAGGTGGAGATTGCGCTGGGCGCGGCCTGCGGCGCCAAGACCATCGGCATCGCCAGCGACGAAAACGTCCGGTGCGGCCTGAATCCGGTGAAAGTGGAGCGCTTGCAAAATGCGGGTGCGGGGCTGATTACGGGGGATTTTCTGGACGTGGAAGGATTATTTGCGCATTTGGGACTATAAATGGCTTGTCAGAATGCCAAATTGATTTGACGAAACGGTTTTTGTCTGTTATGATGGGTTGCGAAGTAATATTTCTGGAGGGGTTTTGGTTTATGAAGAAGTTTCTTGCGCTGCTCCTGGTTCTGACGCTTTGCGTGCCTTTTGCTGCTTTGGCCGAGGAAAACCTGTATGTGAACGACACGCTGAAGCTCAATCTGCAGCTGCCCGAAACCATGACCGCCATGGATTTGGGCGAAATGGGCATGATGTATGTTGATATGACCACCGGCGATACTTTGATGATTGTCACCATGCCCATGGAAGCCAAGTCCATGCTGCCGATGTTGACGGTAGATTCTCTGGTAGAGATCCTTTCCTCGCAAGGCTTTGAAAACTTAGAATGCCTGGATTACTATAGCGATATCGAAAGCGAAAACCCTGTGGTAGCGGCTGCTTTTTCTGTCACCATTTCGGGCATCGACATGCTGTATGTGGTGTATTACTACGCCGACACAGCGGGCAATTATGTCAACATCCTCTACGGCACTGTGGACTTTACGCTGGAAAGCGGCGCATGGTTTGTGGCTGCGATGGACGCGATGTTCCCCCAGATGGCGCAGACTGAATGAATAAAGCCTGACAAAAAACGGCGGAAGTCACGATGGCTTCTGCCGTTTTTATTGTCGCAGCTTTTCGTATTTTTTAGATTACATAAAAGTTTACGGTTTTTTAACGGTTTGTGGGCTTGCCATTTCAAGGAAAGCATAGTATAATAGATTGGATACACGAGGGCAACCGTGCATGCGGCTGCTTTTTGTGTAGGAATACTAATCCCCGATCAAACTGCGTCAATCTTGCGCGTCTTTTTGTCCCTCGCATCGTTTTGTCTACTTAGCGTAGCTCCACTACGCTGCGTTACCTCAACTTGGCGAGAAACAAAAACCCTGCACGATCCTCGACGCATTTAATCGGCTCTTAGTATTAAACATGCTATCTCAATTCCGAAAGGAGAAACTATACCATGGCAAAGTATGTCTACCTGTTAAAAGAGGGCAACGCCTCCATGAAGGAACTGCTGGGCGGCAAGGGCGCTAACCTCGCCGAAATGACCAACATCGGCCTGCCCGTCCCCCAGGGGTTCACCGTCTCTACCGAGGCCTGCACCCGCTATTACACCGATGGCAAAATGATTTCCCCCGAAATCGAAGCGCAGATCTATGAAGCGCTGGCCAAGACCGAAGAAATGTGCGGCAAAAAGTTTGGCGACATCAACAACCCCTTCCTGGTGTCCGTGCGCTCTGGCGCGCGCGCGTCCATGCCCGGCATGATGGATACCATCCTCAACCTCGGCCTTAACGACGTGGCCGTGGAAGGCCTCGCCAACCTCACCGGCAACGAGCGCTTTGCCTATGACAGCTACCGCCGCTTCATCCAGATGTTCTCCGACGTCGTGATGGAAGTGGAAAAGAAAAAGTTCGAAGCCGAACTGGACGCCGTCAAGGCTGCCAAGGGCGCCAAGTTTGATACCGACCTGACCGCCGATGACCTCAAGGAAGCCGTCAAGCGCTTCAAGGCCGTATACCTCAAAAACATGGGCGAGGAGTTTCCCCAGGATCCCAAGGTTCAGCTGATGGAGGCCATCAAGGCCGTTTTCCGCAGCTGGGACAACCCCCGCGCCATTTACTATCGCCGCATGAATGACATCCCCGGTGATTGGGGCACTGCCGTCAACGTGCAGAGCATGGTGTTTGGCAATATGGGCGATACCTCCGGTACCGGCGTTGCCTTTACCCGCGACCCCTCCACTGGCGAAAACAAGCTGTATGGCGAATATCTCATCAACGCCCAGGGCGAAGACGTGGTGGCCGGCATCCGCACCCCCCAGCCCATCTCCACTTTGGCCAATGTGATGCCTGATGTGTACAAGCAGTTCACCGAAATCGCCAACCGCCTGGAGCGCCACTATCGCGATATGCAGGACATGGAATACACCATCGAGCGCGGCCAGCTCTACATGCTGCAAACCCGCAACGGCAAGCGCACCGCTGCCGCCGCCCTCAAGATCGCTGTGGATCTGGTGGACGAAGGCATGCTGACCACCGAAGAAGCCGTGCTGAAGGTAGAACCCAAGCAGCTTGATACCCTCTTGCACCCGAACTTTGACGCCGCCGCTGTCAAGAAGGCCGCCGTCATCGCCAAGGGCCTGCCCGCATCTCCCGGCGCTGCCACCGGTATGATCTTCTTCACCGCTGAAGAAGCCGCTGCCGCTGGCAAGGCTGGCAAGGCTGTTATCCTTGTTCGCGAAGAAACTACCCCCGAAGATATCGAGGGCATGGACTTCTCCAAGGGCATCCTCACGCTGCGCGGCGGTATGACCAGCCACGCCGCTGTGGTCGCCCGTGGCATGGGCCGCGCTGCTGTTGTTGGCTGCGGCGAGCTGCATGTGAACGAAGAAAAGAAGACCCTCACCGTGGGCAACAACACCTACAACGAAGGCGATTGGCTGTCCCTTGACGGCTCCACCGGCAACGTGTATGGCGAGAAGCTGCCCACCGTTGAAGCCGAAGTGAGCGGCGACTTTGCCCGCCTGATGGCGTGGGCCGATGAAGCCCGCACCTTGAAGGTGCGCACCAATGCGGACAACCCCCGCGACACCATCCAGGCTGTTGGCTTTGGCGCGGAAGGCATCGGCCTTTGCCGCACCGAGCATATGTTCTTCGAAGCTAGCCGTATCGCGGCCGTCCGCGAAATGATTTTGGCTGACACCGTAGAACAGCGTGTGGTTGCCCTGAACAAGATCCTGCCCATGCAGCAGGGCGATTTCGAAGGCATGTACAAGGCACTGGAAGGCAAGCCCATGACGGTTCGCTACCTCGACCCGCCGCTTCACGAGTTCCTGCCCCAGAAAAACATGACCGAGGAAATCGAAGCCCTGGCCAAGGAGCTGAACACCACCAGCGAAAAGATCATCGAAAAGATCGACGCGCTGCATGAATTTAACCCCATGATGGGCCACCGCGGCTGCCGCCTGGCTGTCACCTATCCCGAAATCGCCGAAATGCAGACCCGCGCAGTGCTGCAGGCTGCTATCGCCGTCAAGAAGGAATGCGGCTATGACATCGTGCCCGAAATCATGATTCCCCTCGTTGGCGCTGTGAAGGAACTGGCTTATGTGAAGCAGATCGTTCTGGATACTGCCAAGAAAGTCTTTGCCGAGCAGGGCATGGAGCTGCCTTTCCAGGTTGGCACCATGATCGAAATCCCCCGTGCCTGCGTCATCGCTGATGAAATCGCTTGTGAAGCGGAATTCTTCTCCTTTGGCACCAACGACTTGACCCAGATGACCTTCGGTTTCAGCCGTGACGATGCTGGCAAGTTCCTCGATTCCTACTACTCTGCCAAGATTTTCGAGTCTGATCCCTTTGCCCGCCTGGACCAGGATGGCGTGGGTAAACTGGTCGAAATGGCTGCGCGTCTGGGCAAGCAGGGCCGCCCCGGCATCAAGCTGGGCATCTGCGGCGAACACGGCGGCGATCCCAGCTCCATCAAGTTCTGCCACAACATCGGCCTGAACTACGTGAGCTGCTCCCCATTCCTCGTGCCGATTGCCCGTCTGGCTGCTGCGCATGCCGCCATCGAAGCGAAGAACAACAAGTAATGTACCATCTGCCGCGCCGGAACTTCCGGCGCGGCAGATTCATTTTAAGCGACGCTAGAATTACGACGTAACCAATCTGTCGCTGCTTTAGAAGCAGCTTGCCGTTTCCTTTGTATGTACACAAGTCTTTGTGTTCATTTCGCCTCCGACATTTTCAACAGTCAAAAACCCTTTATTTCGACTTAAAAATCATCATATATATCTAAACGACAGCGCTCAGTTGCCAATGCAGAATGTACGTTTATTGATTTTCAATTGACAGATTCTCCTTTTAATGATAGAATGGCATCGGTAACATGCTTTTGATTACATGCTTATTTACAAGTAACAGAGGGCGGTTGCCAATTCTTGTATTTGACCGGTTTTTCTGTTTCATCCGGTGGATTGAAGAAGAAAATGCGCCATCTACCTTGCCTGATGATTTGCGCAAATCGGCCTCTGTACAAACACAATGGAGCGCTGCCGGTACGGATTGTCCGCAACGCTCTCCTTGTGCACACAGCCCTTTGCAAAGCCACTGCTGCCAGTGGAGGGCGAAGCTTTACCTTTTTCGAGGTGATTGCAATGGCCTATATGTATTGCCTGTTCTGTATTACGCAGCTGCAAGAGCGCGTCGCGCATCATATGCAGACAGTGTTTGATTGCCGTGCGATCAGCCCTGTGATTGTGCAAAAAAAATGGACGCAAGGCAGGGCAGAAGAGGTTCGCTATCCATTGCTGCCTGGCTACGTCTTTGTGTATTGCGATCAACCCCTTGATCTGTTTCGGCTTTATGCTATCCATGGCGTGCTGCGCTGTCTCAAAAGTAGTGAGGGTGATTTCGCATTATCTGGCAAGGACGCTCAGTTTGCGCAGTGGCTCCTGGAGCACGATGGCGTCATCGGCGTTTCCAAAGCCTTCCGGGAGGGCGACCGCATTCGCGTTGTAGAAGGTCCGCTTAGCGAAGCGCATGGCATTATTAAGCGTGTCAATAAGCAGCGCCAGCGTGCTGAGATCGAGTTCTCTTTTGATGGCGTGCTGCGGAAGATATGGCTTAGCTTTGATTGGGTCAAGCCGGATGATACTTCTCATCACGCTGCCTCCGCTGATGCGCTGTCGAAACACAGAACTCATAGCTGAGAAGTCTGGTAGCGTTCCACTGCAGGTGATTTGTCAATTGATCAGTTGGAGTAAAAGGGTTGACACCACAACATGTAGTATGTAAAGGATTTGGTGACCACTATATGTTGTGGCACAATATGTAGTAGTTGCACAAAGAGTGACCGCTGTATATTGTGCAAATTATACAAAATTTTTCAGTTGGAGTGAAAGAATGGACACCACAACATGTAGTATGCGATAGCGTGGCAACCACTATATGTTGTGACACAATATGTAGTAGTTGCACAAAAAGCGACCATCACATATTGTGCAACCTGCACAAATTATTTCAGTTGGGGTGAAATAGTAAATAGCTGAAATGGACAAAGAATAGCTTGAAAACGGCTCTTTTTTTGGTGCAAAATGCACAGAAGGTGATAATAAGCGTCAAAGATTTATTGCAGTCAGGGAGAGGTGGATCATTATGAGAATGAAAGTTATCCACTGTTGGCTTGGTCAGAGAGGCATGAAAGTACTGTCTAATCTTTATCGCCTTAGGGTTGTATCGTGAGTAAATAAAAATACGCAGTAGTGAATATTTATAAGTTGACCAAGCTAAATGGCGTGTTTTGGGTGGTTGGGGATAAACTCATAACAGTAGATCAGATAGTATCGACTGTCTAATGTCAGTTTTGGCGGAAGCATTAAGCGTTCCGCCTTTTATTGTAGATCACATAAGGGAGCAGATAAAGAGATGCAGCGGTTAGAAAAAAGAGTGATGCTGTCCAGCCCGACGATGCACGGGGAAGAGATGGCTTTTGTTAAGGAAGCCTTCGACAAAAACTGGATCGCACCACTTGGCTTCAACGTTGATGGGTTTGAAGAAGAAATGGCGGCCTATCTGAGCAAAGGCGAGTTTGAACTCCACACCCTTGCCCTCTCTAGTGGAACCGCCGCGCTTCACCTTGCTGTAAAACTTGCTGGGGTAAAACCTGGCGATATCGTCCTCTGTTCAGACATGACCTTTGCCGCTACTGTTAATCCTGTTTCATATGAGGGTGGTGTACAGGTCTTTATTGATTCTGAGCGTGAAACCTGGAACATGGATCCGGAAGCGTTGGAGCTTGCATTTCAGAAGTACCCCCAAGCGAAGGTTGTCGTGCTTGCTCACCTCTACGGCACCCCCAGTAAAGTCGATGAGGTTTTGTCTGTATGTGAAAATCATGGTGCCATCCTCATCGAAGATGCAGCAGAAAGCCTGTCTGCAACTTATAAGGGCAGGGAAACAGGCACATTTGGTACGTATGGCGCTGTGTCGTATAACGGGAATAAAATTATCACCACGTCTGGTGGTGGCATGCTGATCACCCCTGATCCGAAGGCAGTGCGCAAGGCGTGGTTCTGGGCGACCCAAGCCCGTGAGAAAGCTCCGTGGTATCAGCATGAGGAAATCGGCTATAACTACCGTATGTCTAATGTTGTCGCTGGCATTGGGCGCGGACAGCTCAAGCACATCGAAGAGCATAGAGCGTTGAAGGAAGCCATCTATCGGCGTTATGAGGAAGGCTTCAAGGACTTGCCGGTGACGATGAATCCTTATCAAAAGGACGTAGCGGTGCCGAACTTCTGGCTGTCCTGTATTCTGATCGATAGAGAATGTCCTGTCAAATGGACGGATCTTTACGAAAAACTCGAGTCCTTAAACATTGAAACTCGTCCCATCTGGAAGCCCATGCATCTGCAACCTGTGTATGCGGAGAATGATTTCGTAAAAGTAGCTGATGATGTGGGAGCTGATGTGTTTGCGAGGGGCTTGTGTTTGCCTTCTGACATTAAGATGACAGTAGAGGAACAGAGCACAGTTATCGTTGCTGTTCGGGAGCTAATAAATTAATGTTTTATGAACTGAATCCATTTTTGTTTGGGAAGGATTTTAATATGAATTTGTATGAAAGTATTGTTAACAGAAAAGCAAAAATCTCCCTAGTGGGCTTAGGATATGTAGGTATGCCAATTGCGGTTGCCTTTTCTAGAAAAGCAGATGTCATTGGTTTTGACCTAAACGAAAGGAAAATCGAACTATATAGAGCTGGCGTCGATCCGACAAACGAAGTTGGGGATGATGCTATTAAAAAATGCACAGTTGAGTTTACTGCTGATGAAAAAAAACTATGCGAAGCCAAGTTTCATATCGTCGCTGTACCAACCCCTGTTCATGATGACCACAATCCCGACCTTTCACCCGTTGAGGGAGCAAGCCGCATTCTTGGCCGCAATCTCACTAGAGGCAGTGTAGTAGTTTACGAATCCACAGTCTATCCAGGAGTAACAGAAGATGTCTGTGTACCGATCTTAGAGAAGGAATCAGGTCTTAAGTGTGGTGTAGATTTCAAAGTCGGGTACTCTCCGGAGCGCATAAATCCTGGCGACAAGGTGCATCGCCTGGAAACCATAGTGAAGATCGTTAGCGGCATGGATGAAGAAACGCTTAATACCGTGGCTAAGGTCTATGAGTTGGTAGTAGAGGCGGGAGTTCATCGCGCATCGTGCATTAAGGTGGCAGAAGCTGCTAAGGTTATTGAAAATAGCCAGCGCGATATCAATATTGCGTTCATGAACGAGCTATCTGTCATCTTTAACAAGATGGGCATTGATACAAAATCAGTATTAGAGGCCGCCGAAACCAAGTGGAATTTCCTCAAATTCTACCCTGGCTTAGTAGGTGGTCATTGCATCGGCGTCGATCCTTATTATTTGACTTATAAGGCTGAGATGTTGGGTTATCATAGCCAAGTTATTTTAGCAGGCCGTCGCATCAACGATGACATGGGTAAGTACATTGCCGAGAATGTAGTAAAAAACCTTATTAAGGCTGGTAAGTCTGTTAAAAATGCTAAGGTTGCTATTCTTGGCTTTACATTCAAAGAAAATTGCCCCGATACCCGCAACAGTAAGGTTTTTGATATTGTGAAGGAGTTGCGTGAATACGGTATCGAGCCAATGATTGCTGATCCATCTGCAGATGCAACTGAGGCTAAGCATCTATATACCATAGAGTTTGCGGAGATTGATACCATTCGAAATATGGATGCAGTAGTGTTGGCTGTAGCCCACACGGAGTTTGCCAAGTTCACTATGGCAGACATAGAGCCCCTCTTTGGCGAAGGGCAGAAAGTTTTGGTGGATGTAAAAGGGCTGCTGAATCGCAAGGAGTATGAAGCGGCTGGATATAGCTACTGGCGGCTGTGATTTGCCCAACGAGAGGAAGATTATAGTGGGATACAAGCATCTGATGTTTCCGGAAAATTCATTGTTTCTTGTGACAGGTGGCGCAGGATTCATAGGGTCAAACCTTTGCGAAGCCATCTTGGACTTGGGTTATCGTGTGCGTTGCTTGGATGATCTGTCTACGGGAAAACAGGCCAATGTTGATATGTTTTTAGCAAATCCTAAGTATGAATTTCTTCAGGGTGATATCAAGGATTTTGACACCTGCATGAAGGCTTGCGAGAGCGTGGACTATGTTCTGAATCAAGCTGCTTGGGGCAGTGTGCCGCGCAGCTTGGAAATGCCCTTGTTCTATTGTGCCAATAACATTCAAGGAACGCTCAATATGTTGGAGGCTGCGCGTCAAAATGGCGTTAAGAAATTTGTGTATGCATCCTCCAGCTCTGTATATGGCGATGAGCCAAACCTCCCCAAGACAGAAGGAAGGGAAGGGAATCTCCTCTCTCCGTACGCACTCACTAAGCGTTGCGATGAAGAATGGGCTAAACAGTACACCATACATTACGATTTGGATACATACGGGCTTCGCTATTTTAATGTATTTGGGCGTAGGCAAGACCCAAACGGTGTATATGCAGCGGTTATTCCAAAGTTTATTAAAATGCTAATGAATGATGACCAACCTACCATTAATGGTGACGGCAATCAAAGCCGCGACTTTACGTATATTGAGAACGTGATTGAAGCGAATCTAAAGGCCTGCCTTGCTTCTCATGAGGTTGCGGGGCATGCATTCAATATAGCTTATGGAGATAGAGAATACTTAATTGACATTTTTTACGCGATAGCAAAAGCGGTTGGAAAGGAAATTACGCCGAAGTTTGGACCTGAACGCAAAGGTGATATTAAACATAGCAATGCAGATATTACTAAAGCAGTAGAATTACTAGGCTATGAACCGACATACAATTTTGAAGACGGCCTAAACGAAGTCATAAAATGGTATATGGGTATTTTGAGCTGAATTCTAAGTTTTGAAAAAAGTAATTCATCATCGAAATGGGATAGAGTTTAAGCATTTATTAATTAAAATGAATCTCAACGAGATACATATTGCCTTATCAATCTTCTGTTTATTATGTTTTATAAAAGATGCGTCATTATGTCGATGAATAACTACTACTGCCTGGAAGAGTTAATTATCGAGGAGGAGGCTTGTTTGGAAGCCCATTCATAAACAAGTTTTCAATAAGAATAGTGGTTTCATCAAGCTTAATAGCTATATTGGCACCAATGCTTTCTTTTGAGTTTATGCTTACCATCTGATATTAAGATGACAGAGGAAAAGCAAGAGATTTGCGTTCGAGTGTTCAGAGAGATGCTTAAATCACTTGTGTTAATGCTATATATAGAAAATGAGGTTGATCCCGTAAAATGTACGCCAAGTTCATGAAACGTCCATTTGACATATGTTGTTCATTGATAGCACTTATTGTCTTGTCTCCTATTTTTGCCATTGTGGCGCTACTTGTTCGCACTAAACTCGGCTCTCCTGTGATTTTCAGGCAGAAGCGTCCAGGACGTAAGGATAAGAACGGTGTGGAGAAGATATACACACTCTACAAGTTTCGCTCGATGACAGAAAAAAGGGACGAAAACGGTCAACTTTTATCAGATGCTATTAGACTTACGCATTTTGGTGCACTGATTCGTAAGAGCAGTCTTGATGAATTGCCCGAACTCTGGAATATTTTAAAAGGAGATATGAGTATAGTTGGCCCTCGGCCTATGCTTGTTCGGGATATGGTCTTCATGACTAAAGATCAACGAAATCGACATAATATACGACCCGGGTTATCGGGTCTCGCACAGATCAATGGACGTAACTGTATCGAATGGGAAGATAAGCTAGATTTTGATCTTAAGTATGTTAAGCAAATTACTTTTGTTGAGGATATTCGTATTATATTAGTTACTATTCTAAAGGTATTTAAGCGAGATAGTATATCATATGAGGGAATGGCAACGGGCGAAGATTTGGGCGATTGCTTATTACGAAAAGGATGCATTACTAAGTTAGAATATGACTCAAAACAGGCGAAGGCATTGGATTTACTTTGTACTAAATAAAATGAGAAAAGGATGGATACTCATGCAAGAACTGGTATCTATCATCATGCCATCATACAATACAGGGAAATATATAGCTGAGTCGCTTCAGTCAGTTTTGAATCAAACATATGAGAATTGGGAACTACTGATTGTCGATGATCACTCAACAGATGATACTGATGTGGTTATTGGTCTTTTTCATGACGAGAGAATCCGTTATATAAAAAACGAGAGGAATCTTGGTGCGGCAGTTTCGCGCAATGTTGCTTTAAGATTGGCGAAAGGTAGATGGATTGCGTTTCTGGACTCCGATGATTTGTGGGTTCCGGAAAAGCTGGAAAAGCAAATTAACTATATGTTAGAAAGAAATTGTGCTTTTTCTTATAGTATATATGAAGAAATTGATGAAAGTTCTAATTCACTTGATATCTATGTTTCAGGACCTAAGCGTATCACAAAGATTGGAATGTTTAATTATTGTTGGCCAGGATGCTTGACAGTTATATATGATGCCAACAAGATTGGATTAATTCAGATTAAGGATATTAAGAAAAATAATGACTATGCTATGTGGCTAAAAGTATGCGAAAAAGCAGATTGCTATTTTTTCCCAGAATGTTTGGCAAAATATCGAAGGCGAAACGGATCGATAAGCCGTAATAGCATCAAGACATTAGTAGGCTGGCATTATAAGTTATATCATGAAGCATTGGAAATGAATTCGATAATCAGTATTGTTAATACGGGAAGAAATTTGGTGTTTGGATTATATAAAAAATTTGCTTATGTGGATCGATTATATTCCGAAAGGAAATAATGCATGGAAGGTTGGACTAAAAAAAACGGGGTTTATTTATCGCAGAAACCTCCACATAATGAATTAAGTCTGGTCGACACTGATTGGAATGCTCTATGGAATGCGGATAGATCAATGATAGCTGTTCAATGGACAAGTAATTTTGATTATTCATTAGCATTACCATGGTGGTATTGCATTTTAGACAGGCCCTTTTCAGTTGATATGTTGAACAGTAAAGTTCGATATGAGGTTCGAAAGGGGCTAAAAAATTTCAGGGTCGAGAGAATAAGTTCATTTGAGTATGCGGACAAACTGGCAAGGGTGGCTTATACAGAGTGGCAAAATTATGATGCTAGCTATAGGCCGAGTCGTACACAAAATGATCTAATCCAGATATATAAAAATCACTCCATGAATGAGAACCAGGAGTATTGGGGATGTTTTCTTAATGAAACAGATGAGTTGATTGGGTTTGCATCTTGTTATATACGCTGTGATTACATAGATTTTATGTCTATGAAGATACCATCAAATTACATGAAAATGGGCGCTTCTTATGCAGTAGTATCAACTATCAGTTCACATTATATGAATAGCGAGCAACAATACCGATACATTAGTGATGGTCATCGTAATATTGTACATAAAACAAATTTTCAAGAATTTTTAGTTACCAAATTTGGATGGAAATATGCATATGCTTCCCTGCATATTAAGTATCGGCCATGGATTAAGCCTATTGTAGAGTTGATTTATCCGTTTCGAAATATGTTTAAGATTGCTGAAAGCGGGATATTGAATAAGGTATTTGTTATGCTTCAGCTTGAAGAGATATCACGTTCTTGCAAAAAATTATGTCGTGAGGTGAATAATGAATAATCTAGTCAGGAAGCCACTTGTCTATAGAATTAGAAGAAAGGGACAAGTCATAGCCGTTCGTGTTTTGGGTTATAAAACTATGACGCGCATTTTCTATCGCGTAGTGATGAAGAAAAGATTGCATTTGAAGACCCCACTGACTTTTAACGAAAAGATTCAATGGTTGAAACTGTATTCGTTTCCCAAAGATGAAGATGTTATTCAGTGTGCTGATAAGTATGCGGTGCGTGACTATGTAGCAGCCAAAGGACATAGAGAATGCTTAAATGGCCTCATTGGTGTTTGGGACAAAGCTTGCGATATTAGCTGGGATGAGCTTCCAGAACGGTTTGCTATTAAATGTAATCATGGTTGCGGATACAATATTATATGTAACGAAAAGTCGAGTTTTGATATTCAAACTGCTACAAAACAAATTGATGAATGGATGCATGAAGATTTCAGCTTGTTTAATTGTGAGGTTCATTACGCATCTATACCTCGGAAGATTATTTGTGAAGAATATTTAGAAACTACTGAAGGTTTTTTTCCAAGAGATTATAAATTCTTTTGCTTTAATGGGGTTCCTCATTTTGTGGGTGTTTTCTGTGAACGATCTACCTCGCTTAAGAGGATATTTCTGGATTTAAAATGGAAGCCAATATCGATTTCAAAAGACAAAGATGATTATATACCAGAGAAGCCAGAATGCTATGAAGCAATGCTGCGTATAGTAAGGGATTTGTGTAAGGATTTTACTTTTGCACGAGTAGATATGTACGCACTTGCTGATAAACCGATATTTGGAGAAATGACCTTTACACCAACGGGTGGTTTAGCTGACTTTTTTACAGCAGAGGCGGATAAACGTGTTGGGGAAATGCTCGATATATCTAAGGAAATGAAACATGCGAGATGATAGCTATATGAAACGACAGAAAGTGGCCGTTATTGGAAATTTTGCTTTAAAGGAGATGAGTTTTAATGGGCAAACTATAAAAACCAGAATCTTGGCAGAAGAGATAGAACGACAGTGCCCCCAATATATTGTTAGGAAGATAGACACTTATGATTATGTTAGTAACCCAATAAAACTAGCTATAAATATATTGCATGGTTTTTTTGAGTGTAAGGATATTATCATTTTGCTATCCCGTAATGGTCGGAAGGTACTGTTTCCGCTATTTTATTACCTAAGCAAGATTTTTCATCGGAATATTTGGCATAACGTAATTGGTGCAGCGTCATATGAATTGGTAAAGCAAAATCCCTCATGGGTGCGTTATTTGAATTCTTTTAAATCCAACTGGGTAGAATTGAATGGGCTAGCTGCAAAACTAAGAACATTGGGAGTAACAACTGTGTCTGTACTTCCTAATTTTAAGAGACTTGATACGGTGGATTCAAAGGACCTGCAAAAAGAAACGAAGCCTCCATTCCGTTTTTGTACGTTTAGTCGAGTGGAACCGATGAAGGGTATTGAAGATGCTATAAATGCTATCAAAATGGTCAATATGAATATTGGCACGACGATAGCCACAATAGATATATATGGTCAAATAGAGAAAGGACAAGAATCATGGTTCGATGAACTTTTAAAAGATCAACCAAGCTCAATCAACTACTGTGGGGTAGCTGACTATGACAAAAGTGTCAAAATACTTAAAGATTATTTTATGCTGCTCTTCCCCACAAGATATACAACAGAAGGGTTTCCTGGAACAATTATTGATGCTTACGCCGCCGGGTTGCCTGTAATAGCTAGCCAGAGCAACGAGCTGGTTGATAATGATGTTACTGGATGGACATATGCGAGCTCTTCATTAGATGAGTTGGTAACTTGTATTGAGAAAGCCATTGCCGCATCAGAAAAGGTTAATGAAATGCGTTTAGAATGTACAGAAAGAGCAAAAATGTATCAACCAGGAATTGTTGTTGGAAAAATGTTGGTGGAGATGGGACTAAAGTGAAAAAGATTGCTCTATACATACCTAACCTGATGCAAGGTGGTGCCGAACGTGTTGTGTCAAAATTGGCATTAATCCTGTCAGAGAAGTATGAAATGACCGTGATACTTCATAGCAAAGATATACAATATCCTATTGATTGCGATGTTATTAGTCTGGATCTGGCATATGGAAAAGCAACGTTGGGTCGAGTGTTTTTGGGCTTAAAACGCATTAATAAACTGAGAAAAATTAAAAAAGAACAGAAATATGTTTGTGTTATTTCATTTCTGAATAATGCAAATATTATTAATATTTTATCTTGTGTAAGAGGTGTGAAAAGCCTTGTTTCTGTTCGCAATTATTATGATGCCAATATATACGACAAAGGAACCAAATTGACGACATGTATTTTGAATGTAATATATCGATTTGCTGATAGCATTATTCCTGTCACAAAAACCATGGAAGCCCAACTGATTAAGAATGCAAATCTTCCCGTATCAAAAGTGCATACCATCTATAACCCATTTAATATATTTGAAATAACAAAAAACAGTCAAATGGATGTTATGACAGACAAGGAAAAGTGTTTTTATAGCGACCGCTTTATTTTCATTTTTGTTGGCCGTTTATCTCATCAGAAAGGGATATGGCATTTGCTGAATGCTTTTTCATTGTTTGAAAACGATAGCAATGTAGGTTTGGTCATTGTTGGAACTGGCGAACAAAAAGGACAGATAAACAACACAATAACCAAGAAAAAACTTAAAAATGTATTGATCGCAGGGTCCCAAAAGAATCCCTTTCCCTATATGAAAGCCGCCGGTGCGCTCGTCCTTTCTTCTATTGCTGAGGGTTTCCCTAATGTTATAGGTGAAGCATTGGCTTGTAATCTGCCGGTGGTTTCTGCAGATTGTAAAACAGGACCGCGCGAGATTCTCTGCCCAGAATTGCCAATAGATAGTACACTGAAAGAAATGTATATTGGTTCTTACGGAATACTTGTGCCGCCACTCTCCCAGGATGAAAACTGGGATGAGCTGTCAACGGATGACGTGATGTTGCATACGGCTATGCGGCATATATACCAGCATACTATACTACATCAGCAGTATAAGGAAAAATCGCGTGAACGAGCTGCGGTATTTAGTTACGAAGTGGCATTAGAGGCCTTTTCGAATGTGATAGAAGGAGGAAAATCAGCGTGAAACTAACATTTTCTATCAATTCAATGAACTGCGGTGGAGCTGAACGCGTTATAAGTATTCTTGCAAACGCTTTTGTAATACACGGACACGATGTGGAGATTGTTGTACAGGATTGGCCTCAATCTTTCTATCCATTACATAAGGACGTTGCATACGTAAATATTCCATCGCAAAAGAGCAAAAATGAGTTTTTTTATCGGATTAGGGCGTTGCGCAAATACCTAAAAATATCGAAACCGGACGTGATTATTTCTTTTATCGCTGATCATAATGTCGTTTCTTGTTTGGCAAACTGCGGTCTGAAGTCAAAGCTAATAGTATGCGAACGAAACGATCCGGCGAAGCGGCCGGAAAGCAAATTCATGAGAATCGTTCGGAATATTAGCTATTGCCTAGCAGACTATTATGTGTTTCAGACGGAAGAAGAAAAAGATTATTTTGGTAAGCGTATAAGAGAAAAATCCAGAGTAATTATGAATCCTATTGACAATATGCAGTTAATTGATGTAAAAAAATGGCCTAGAAAAAAGCAAATTGCCATTGTAGGCAGACTGACTGAGCAAAAGAGAGTAGAAAACGCAATCAAGGCATTTGGTAAAGTGATAATAGATTATCCAGAATATGAATTGCACATTCTTGGCGATGGTAAACTTAAAGGTCAATTGGAGGAAATAACAAAGTCGCTAAACTTGGAAGCCAAAGTTGTGTTTCATGGAAAAGAAAAAAATGCCGTTGAAGAAATCAGCGATATGAGCATTTTTGTGCTACCCTCTGATTTTGAGGGCATGCCTAATGCACTGATGGAAGCCATGGCGATGGGACTTGCTTGTATATCAACTGATTGTCCTGTAGGTGGACCAAGGGCTTTGATTGATTCAGGGGAGAATGGCATTCTTGTTCCAGTTAACGATGTTCATGCAATAGAGCAAGCGTTACATAAGCTCATGCTAGACGAGAACCTTCAGATGCAGTTGGGTATAAAAGCAACAAAAATCCGGCAAACAGCTTCTGTTGAATCAGTTTTTGTTCAATGGGAGGCTTGTGTACGGGAAACGCTACAGAAATGAGGCAAATGATAGCGTGATACGTCTTAAACGAATAAAAATGAAGTATATTGTTGTGACGATATTCTTTGTTATAGAAATTATACCTGATTTCCGCACATCTTCTTTATTTTGGTGGGGATGCATTGCTTTGCTAACCGGTATGTATATTTGGGACAATATAAGTGTGCTGGGAAAACCGCTTATTAGAATTAATAAGTATGAAAAATGGATATTACCTTTT
Organism: Eubacteriales bacterium; assembly: GCA_031547595.1. GTDB lineage: Bacteria > Bacillota > Clostridia > Christensenellales > Aristaeellaceae > JAVBRU01. The sequence continues at coordinate 11,086 of JAVBRU010000051.1, read as the reverse complement.
TACGGTTTTGCTATTGCATCCATTATTTGGGCCCAAAATAAGGAGTTTGTTTTCACCTACATACCAACATTACTTGTTACTGCGCTTATTGTTATAGAATTGTCGCAGATGATACATAACGAAGAAGATTTAGACGCATTTATGAGGGCAAGATTTATTGCAACTGCAGTTTTAACAGTTTATATCTTTATTAATATTGATATTAAAGAATTAGGAAATGAAAGAATTGGTTCATCTGTTCTAGGAAGTGGATGGAATTCAAATGAAGTCGCCTTGAAATTAACGGTTGGCTGTATGCTTGGGATGCAAGAAATTAAACACGAAAGGAACAAATTTGTTAAGTTAGTTAGTTTGGGAATTGTATTGGGTATGGTAACAATAATGATGCTATGCGGTTCGAGAACTGCATTTATTATGACAGTGTTTGGAATCTGTATAAATGTCTGGTTAACTGCTCAAAATAAGCGTCTTATTGTAACTTTATCTGTAGTGCTAGTTGTGTTGATTTTTATAAATATTGTTATGACAGTTCCAGAACTTTATGATATTCTAGGATATAGGCTTTTAAAAATTGAAGATGGAGTGCGAGGAACTGCAGAGCAAGGTTCTGGAACAGCTCTTCGATTTCTGATGATTGAGAAAGGCGGTATGTTTTTTTTACAAAAGCCATTATGGGGCTACGGAATGAATAATTTTCGTCAGGTTTTTGGTGATTTGATTGGCATCTATTATTATGCTCATAATAATCATATTGAAATTATTGTTGACTTTGGACTTATAGGCATTATGCTTTATTATAGTGGTTATTACTATATTATCAAAGAAGGTTTACGCGGCTTTAAGCAAAGAAAACTGAATAGACATCAGATATTTGCAGTAGGTACAGCTCTTACGCTTTTACTTGCGGGTATGGGTGCTGTCACATACATGAATACGTCGGAGCAGATACTATTGGCATTGTGTTACACTGGATTAGAAGCTAAGTCAAGACTAGTGAACGTTAAGAGGAATGGTAGTGGAGGATAACATGAGTGCACTTATAAAACTTAGTGAGTTTCGTGGTGGCGCACCTTTGTCTATGTACGAGTACAAGAAGACGTTAGAGAAGCAAGGCTGGTTTGTTGCTGTTGCTGGAGAAAAAAAAAGTAACAATTTAGAAGAATATATATATCCATCTGATACAAAATGTTTTGATGTTGCAATGTTTAATGAAAGATCCTTTGTAAGTATTATAAGAACGACAATCTTGATATATAGAGCCATGAAGGAGATGCAAGCGACTCTTTTGCTGTGCGCATCAAGGAACGATTTTACGCCTTGCTCCTGTGTGTGTAAAGCAACCGGTACAGCGCTCATACCCATAATCCCAGGAGGTTCCATTAATCCTAAAGCTAAAAATATGTTGCACGTAAAGAGGGAGAGATTTATCTGTTTTAGCCCAGAGAATAAAGCTGATCTGATATCTGCAGGGATTCCAAAACATAATATTCATGTTGTTTCAAATCGTATAACATGTGAGCCTGATGACAGATGGAAACAGCATTATACTGACAGATGTTTAAAAGAAGAATTATGTATACTTCTTACCAGTAGACTGGATAGCATGCTTGTGTCGGACGTACTCGCATTTATGAATACTATTTCTGAGCTAAATAAAGATGGCATAAAGGTCCAACTTCGTATTGCAGGAAGTGGGAACCAGATGCAGAGGTGTATGGATAAAGCTAAAGAAATAAATCAAGCAAATCCTTGCATTACTATGCTTGGTTATTTGCAAAATCTCGTTCCAGAGATTTATGCTGCTGATGTAGTAATTGGGAAAGGTAGAAGCGTCATTATGCCTATAATGATGAATAGAATTGGTTTAATTCTTGGGAAAAATGGTGCACTATCGATCTGCGACGATAAAACTTTTGAGAATCTTTATCAGTATAATTTCAGTGGAAGAGAAATGAAAAAAACAATATCGGTCAATGAGCTGGCTGCTTTATTTAGCCAAATTAGAAGCAATCAGGAGTTTGTGGCTTCTTTTGAGGTAGTGTTCGATATGGTGCGCCATGCATATAATGTGGATTATTTGCCACAAAAGTTTTTACCTATAGTAGAGCAAGTATTGTCTGACACAACAACTACTATGCACTATGGAAAAATGTCGATGCTCAAGGCCATCGGTTTTGCTTGCATATCATATTTCAAATGGGTGCTACATTCGCTTAGCTCTATAGGGAGGAAATAGCACTATGGCCGCGATCTGGATGGATGATTTGTATAGGTATACAGGAAAGCGCAGTAAAATAGTATTTTTGAAAGAAATAATTAAGAACCACGAATATCGGTTTGTTTTCTTAATGCGTATTTGCAATACAAAAATTGGCTTTTGTTTCCAAATATTTTATCGTTGGTCATCTAGGCGTCATGGAATTGATCTGTCGCCAAAGACCCAAATTGCAGCGGGTTTCTATGTTGGGCATGCGTGGGGAATAACAGTCAACAGCCATGCTGTTCTAGGCAAGAACATTAACATCCATAAAGGGGCTACGATAGGTAGAACCAACCGAGGAAAATACAAAGGAACGCCTGTTATTGGTAATAATGTTTTCATAGGGATTAATGCAACAGTGGTTGGCGCTATTGTAATTGGAGATGATGTTATGATTGCACCGAATAGTTATGTAAGCAGAGATGTACCTTCGCATTCGGTGGTAATTGGGAATCCTGCTCAAATTATTCCAAATGCTCATGCCACGGCGGACTATGTCAACAGGGCGGTGTAGGAAATGAAGCTGTTAACGCTATTAAGCCGTAAAAAAAGAGAGTTTACACTGAATGCGCTTCAAAAGAAGGGTTTGCAGTTTGAAGATGATCTAAGTATTATGAGCATGCCCGACTTTGGCTCGGAGCCATATTTAATAAAGATTGGCAAACACGTGCGTATTTGCTCAAATGTACGGTTCATCACCCACGATGGATCTACTTGGATATTTAGGGATCAAGAACGATATAAAAATGTTGTACGATTTGGCCTTATTGAAATCGGTGATAATTGTTATATCGGCGATAATGTGACAATCATGCCCAATGTTACGATTGGTGAAAACAGCATTGTTGGAACCGGTGCAATCGTGACGCACAGTACCCCACCTGGTTCAGTAATTGCAGGTGTTCCGGCAAAGGTTATTTGTACATCACATGATTTTGCAGAGAAGTGCCTTCGCGAATTACCGGATTATGATGTTATGGATTATTTTAAGAATCCACGATACTGGAAAAGAAAGATTGCGGAGGATCGTAAGAGAGAATGCTGGAGGACAAAAGAATAATGAGTTTGGCTGATAGAGGGTACTATATTCGACATAATGTTGACATGACAATGCAAAACACTATGCATATCACCTTTATTGCGCGGAATCTAGTTTTGCCATATAATGAAGAAGGTGTGGTTAATGCCTTTCAAGACTTTAGGGACAGTCGGATTATTCCAATTGGTGCAGGCAGTAACTCTATTTTTATTAAGCAATACTATGATGACAAATTTGTTTTTATGTCGACACAATTTTTGGATAATGTGCATATAAAGAATGATATAATAAGTGCACAAAGCGGTGTAACTATGCATAAGCTAGCCTGGCTCGCTTGTGAATATCACGCCAATGATTTCTGGTTTATGGAGGACATTCCCGGAAGCATCGGTGGAGGCATTATCATGAATGCGGGAACGCACGATGGCTGTATGAGTGATATTGTTCAGGACGTAACATACTATGATAATTCTGTTAAACAAGTAAAATGCGTGAAAAACAAAGATATTTTTAAGTTTCGCAACAGTGCGTTTGCTACATGTGAAGGGTTGATATTATCGGTGAACTTTCGTATACAGAAGGAAGCGTCCTATGATGATATTGTTCAAAAAATGACTAGCCAAAAACAGAATCGTTATTTGAAACAACCACGTGACTGGCCAAGCGCTGGAAGCGTTTTTAAAACGCCGATGGTTAATGGTCAACCTATTTCCGTTTGGGTTTTTATGCGAGATGCAGGACTTTCGGGATATCAAATAGGTGGAGCAAAAATATCAGAAAAGCACTCTGGTTTCATTGTTAACACGGGGGGCGCAACGGGTAAAGATCTAAAAGAACTGGTTGATTACTGCATCGAGCAGATCTGGTTAACAAACGGTGTTACGCTTGAACCTGAGTGGAAGTTTATTGATGAATGATGGAGTGATGAAGATGATTGAAATTCGATCCGGGAATATCCTTCGTGGTGAGATAGGACTCTCGGGAGCCAAAAATGCTTCCTTGCCTATCGTAGCTGCTGCGGCACTTAGTGGTGCGGGCACTGTATTACATAATGTGCCTACTGAAATGCGAGATATCCAGGTTCTAATATCTGTTTTAAGGGAAATGGGCGTAGATATTACATTGATCGGTAATGATGTTGCAATTAATTCCGTTTCTGTTATCTCGGGTGATGCACCAGAAGATGCTGGAAAAATTCGTTCATCGTTGATTCTGCTACCCATATTTTTAGCGCTTTGTGGTCATGCAAGCATTCCAGCGCCTGGCGGTTGCAACTTAGGTGACAGGAAATATGATATATTGCTAGATACACTTGAGAAGATGGGTGCAACTTTTGATGATATTAACAATAAAATTAGCGCTAATAATCACAATGGATTTATAGGAACAGATATGACGTTTCATATTGCCACAACAATTGGTTCTGAAAACGCAGTGCTTGCGGGAGTTCTTGCTCAGGGTATTACTGTTGTTCGAAATGCTAACACCCGGCCTGAAGTTGTTGATCTTATCAACTTTCTTAACTTGGCTGGTGCTGATATTAATCATCTGACACGTTATATAAAAGTAGCAGGTGTAAAAAGATTGCATTCTTGCAATTATACGGTTATGAGCGACCGCCATGAGGCCGTATCATATATGATTCTTGCTGCTATGTTACGGGGTGAGCTATGTATCCGCAATTTTAGTTTACGGTATATACAGGAGGATGTAGAATTGCTCCGACGTATTGGAGTGAAGATATTCGAATGGGGAAATGATGTATATGTGAGTGCTCAAGCATGCGAACTAAAGCCTTTTTCAATGGTAACATATCCATATCCCGGAATAAACTCTGATATGCAACCTTTATTTGCAGCATTGGCTACAACTATACCAGGCGAATCGATTATTACTGATACTCGTTTTACTGAGCGCTTTCAATATGTTGAAGAGTTCAAGAAGCTAGGGGCTGATATTGTTAATTACGAGAATTGTGCCATTATTCAGGGAGGTAAGGCATTGCAAGGTACTCTTGTAAATGCGCTTGATCTTCGTGCTGGGGCCGCCCTTACATTTCTGGGCACAGTAGCTGAGGGCGTTACCCGCGTTGATAATTTTTATCAAGTTGAACGTGGATATGCTAATATAATTGAAAAGATGGTCAGTTTAGGACTGGTGGTGGAAGCTGTTGAATAGGATATTGAAAGAACTAGCATGCAAAGAGATACTGCATGCAGATACATTCTCTTACATTAAGTTGCTTAGTAAGCGTTTACAAGATTCGCAGTCAGATGCGATATGGCTTTTGCGCTCCTATCTGGCTTGGACGAAAGAACATTCGCATCCTATAGGTAGAAGGCGTAATCGGTTACGCTTAGAAAGAAAATATGGGATATATTGTGGAGGCGATGTGGAAATAGGTGAAGGGTTGAAGCTGCCACATCCACAAGGGATTATCATCGGAAAGGGTGTAAAAATAGGAGAAGATGTGACTATCTATCAGCAGGTTACATTGGGGGGCAGGGGTAAGGCAACTGAATCAAACTTGGCTGTACACGAGCGTTATCCTCACATAGGGAGTCATGTTATTTTATATGCGGGATGTAAAGTTGTTGGTCACATAGAACTAGCTGACGGCACCATTATCGGTGCTAATGCCGTGCTAAATAAAAGTACTGAAACTGGCCAGACATATGTAGGTGTACCGGCGTACAACAAAGCCAGCTTGGAGGACAAAAATGTCACGCACAAAAAACACGTTTAGAAATATTGCCTTTGGATATTTGGAAGAAATAGTAATTTTAATTTTAAGTTTTATTACTCGTAGAATATTTGTGGAGATCCTCGGAGCTCAGTATAATGGGCTTAATAGTGTTATTGCCAATATTTTGGGCACACTAAACCTTGTGGAGCTTGGCTTTGGTTCTGCTATTATCTATAATTTGTATAAACCGTTGGCGCAAAAGGATGAAGAACATATCAAGGCGCTGATGGATTTCTATAAGCGAACATATCAGGTTATTGGTGGCGTTATTGCTGGGATTGGCATATGTATATTGCCTTTTTTGCCTCATCTTATCAAAGATGAATTGAGCTTTACAAATATATATGTTGTGTTTGGCTTGCAACTTTTGCAAACAGTTAGCACATATCTTTTTTTTGCATACAAACGCTCTCTTTTGGAAGCGGATCAAAAATCATATCTGGTATCTAAAATTCGTAGTATATATATACTCTTGCTTTATCTTGGGCAGATAATTGTGTTAAAAGTCTCTGGTGAGTATATCCCATATCTATTGGTTACAGTGGCTGGAACAATTTTACTGAATCTTTTAATAGCATTGAGAGCCGATAAAGAGTATCCTCTTTTAAGAAGACGTGATAAAGTATCTATTGAAACTAAGGAAAGAAAGGAAATTATTGAAAACTGCTTTGCTTTGTTTATATATAAGATTAATAGCTCGGTTTTAAATGCAACAGATAGTTTGATTCTTTCAAAGTTCGTTGGACTTACTATTGTTGGATACTATGGTCATTATCTAACAATTGTTACTGCAGTTAAATCAATTTTGAATAAGGTTTTTGTGGCATTGACCGGAAGTCTTGGCAATCTTCATGCAGAGAGCTCAATGAAAGCCTCTAAAAATGGTAGACTTGAGCATGAAGAAAAGGTATTCAGAGCAATTTGCCTGATGTCTTTTGCAGCATTTGGTATGTTTGGTGTAGGTATCTTTGCTGTTTCAAACGTATTTATTGATTTGTGGATAGGTCCAGGGCAGACATTGCCACAGATGGCGGTTTTTTTGATTACAACAGAAATTTTGTTATATAGCTTTGCTAAACCAACGGCTAGTTTTAGGGCATCTATGGGGTTGTTTCAGCAGTGTAAGTATAGACCTGTTGCTAGTATGGTACTTAACTTAGTAATCTCTCTCGCCTTGGTAAAGCCACTGGGTATAGTAGGTGTGTTAATTGGCACAGTGGCATCGATTGCTCTTACCACGATGTGGTTTGATCCCATGGTTATATATAGGCATGGCTTTAAAATGAGTCCTAAGCCATACTATTTTCGGATTTTCATGTTTACGGTGGTCGAAGGATTTTCGGTGCTTGCTGTGTTCTTATTGCTGAGAATGACGAAATATGAAGGAGTCCTTGGAGTATTTATTTACGGCGTCTTTGCTGTGCTGGTCTTTACGGTATTTTTAATAATTTTTCTTCATCGCTTTAGTGAGTTCGAAGATCTAAAGTATTTAGTTCATCAATGGGTAGGACGTATTCCGCAACTTTTAAAGAAAACGAGATGAGGATCTATCATATGGAGGTTGTCACAAAGAAAAAAACGATTGGCATTATTGGTGGTATGGGCCCAATGGCGACCGTAGATATGTTTCGAAAAATTGTTGCATTAACAGATGCAAAGATGGATAGTGAGCATATTCATATCGTGATTGATAACAATCCTGGTATTCCGGACCGTACTAATGCATTACTCAACGCTGGAGAAAGTCCTGTACCAATGATTAGACAAGGAGCAATAAATCTGATACAGATGGGTGCAGAGATTTTACTGTTGCCATGCAGCACTTCGCATGCATTTTTTGATAGTATTGTTAGGGATTTGCCGGTTCCAGTCATTAATATGATTGAGATGGTGGCAGTTCATTTGCATAAACAAGGTATACAAAAGGCGTGTATCCTAGCTACAAATGGAACCGTGCGTGTTGGCGTTTATAGCAATGTATTGACAAAATATGGAATTGAATCTGTTCTACTTGACGAGCAGGATCAAAAAAATGTAATGGACTTGATTTATTCTGGGGTAAAGAAAGGTAACGCTAAATTTGATACAATTCCCATACAGGATACCCTTTATAAGATACAAGCGACCACTGGAGTTAAGCATTTTGTCCTAGGCTGTACCGAGTTACCGTTAGCGGTAAAGATGTATGGTATTGAGGGTTGCTTTATCGATCCAACTGTTGTTGTTGCAAAGGCGGCTATCGAAATAGCCGGATATACTACCCGCAATAATCTTGAGTGAAGGTGGGAAGATAGATGTTTCGTTTAGGGAAGATTATTTTAACACTAGGATCACGTGGTTACCTAAACTGGGTTCCAGATTCAATATATCTAAAAATTATTTTTAATTACAGAATGAATGAGCGTTTAAACTTAAAATCGCCACAGACTTTTAATCAAAAGTTGCAATGGCTAAAGTTGTATAATAGAAATCCAATATATACCACCATGGTAGATAAATATGCTGTTCGCCAGTATATTGAGGACAAAATAGGTAATGAGTATTTGATTCCCCTTGTAGGTGGCCCCTGGAAGACATTTGAAGAAATTGATTTTAATGCGCTGCCTGACCAGTTTGTACTTAAAAGTACTCATGATAGTGGTGGGCTTGTTATTTGTCGTGACAAAAGTAAACTTGATATAGATGAAGCTAGAAAAAAAATTACGATCAGTCTTGGTCGTAACTATTATAATCGTTGTCGGGAATGGCCATACAAGGATGTTCTTCCACAAATTATAGCAGAGAAATACATGACTGATGGCAGCAACACATGTTTACCTGTGTACAAAATTTTCTGTTTTGATGGTCAGCCTAAGATCATACAAACTATTCAAAATGATAAACTGCCCGGAGAGAGCGTTGATTACTTTGATCCGAAATGGAATTTATTAAAAATGCGACAAAATTTCCCCAATAGCGTGTATCCTTTAAAAAAACCAGAACAATTAAAGAAGATGCTGGAGATAGCTAAAACTTTATCTACTGGACATAGTTTTATCCGCGTTGATTTATATACTATTAATATGCATATTAAATTCTCTGAATATACTTTTTTCTCAGATAGTGGTCTGGAGAAATTTTACCCTGAGAGTTGGGACATGATGCTTGGTGGGTGGCTCACTGTCCCGGTGTCCCGGCGTGTCAAAAGTGACAAACAAATGAGCCGCTAACAAAACCACGCGCTGATCGAAAAAGCCGCCGAATCGCCTGTAAAAACAAGCAACTAGGCGGCAGAATTTAGGTAGAGATTAGCCCGTAATTAACGCTTCAGCAACTGTCGTTTGAAGTCAGCCATGCAAGAGCTGACAAGCGCTTCATCAATGACGAGCCGCTCCGGCGTGGGCGGAAGGGAGATGGCTTGGTCTGGGCCGGGATAGGAAACGCCTTTCTTAATTGGCATCCCGTATGGTACTATTTTGCTTGACGATATTAGCAGAACGGTGGATAATGTACTGGCCAAGGAAACGCTGATGAAACGAAACGGGGTGCTATCGAATGATCCCAAATGAGCTATACGACCTTGCCTTTGCCTTCAGAAAGACGAAGCTCTGGAAAAAGCTATATGATACGCAACTGTTTGCGGTGAGGCATTCGGATGGCTCCATCGGTTATTGCTGCGTTATGGGGGCTATGGGCGAGCATTTGGCGTTGGCAGTATATCCCGGAGATGAAGGGATGTATTCCTATCGGTTGATGGGGGGTGGATCGTACTGACATGAATGATTTTGAGGACCAAGAAATGGCCCTCTCGCAAAACTGTGTGATGGTTTCTTATGAAAACAAGAACGAGCTGCGGCCACGTGAGGTAGCAGAGCTAAACCATTACTGTACAGCTAATGGCATCGCGCTTCGTGGAAAAAATGCCTGCCTGCAGTTTCAGCGTTTCCAGCCGCATTATTATCCGTGGTATGTGGATGACGAAGCGGATCAAATGCACCTCGCAGAGGCTCTGGAAGCTGCGTTGGCCGTGTCTGACAGCCTTGCAGAGATGACGGCGGAGGAGCATGGTTTTACGGAAGGTGCGCCCTTTGATCGTACGATTCCGTTGCTGGAAAAGAAGGGCGATGGGTTTGAATGGCGTCAAATCGCGCTGCCGGAGCCCAAGAAGCTGACTTACCCAAGTCCTGAGTTCCATGATGACATCGCGCTGATGAAGCTTGCCAAGTCAAAAAAGCGTGGAGCGGAATGGGCCTGTGATGTGCTGATGCACGTGGATGTCATGACGGATGAAAAGAGCGAGGATGGGTATGTCGAGGAGCCGAAAAATGCTCCGTTCTATCCGTATCTGCTGCTTATATTGGATACGAAGTCAGAAATGGTATTGACTGTTCAGCTCGCCGACGATCCGGCTGATTATTCGGAGTCTTTTGCTCGAACGATCCTTGATGCAGCCTTGAATCATGGCAAGCCCAAGCGGATATCGGTTTGCAATGAACGGGCCTATGCGCTGTTTGAACGCTTGTCTGGAGCATTGGGCGCGGAGCTGGTCATGGAAGACTACATTCCTTCCCTTGAAGATGCGGAAGAAAGCCTGCTTGAGCATTTTGGCAAGGACGGTGGCGACGAGACCGAGCAGATGTTTGAGATTCTAAAGGATCCACAGGCGCTTCGCAATATGCCGGATGAACTGCTGATACAGGCTGAGCAAATCATTCAGATGGGTATATTGCCTGATGACATCGCACAGAACCTGCTCAACGAACGCAAAAGACGCGGACTATAAACATCTCATCCCAAAATCGAGAAAAGAGAGAAACAAATGACGATTTGTGACTGCTGTGGCAGGTTGGATGAAAACGAAATAACGATTCCGGGATATGGCTCCTTTTGTGAGCGATGTGGAGGAACCATTCAAGTAGCGCTTCGAGATGGGGAATATGCCTTTTTAGCCCCGGAAAAAGATGAGACTAAAGAAACCGTACATTATACCATCACAACCAGTGGTATGGATGCTTCGTCGTTTAAGGCACTTAAAGGTGATTTGTCGGATGGAGCAGTTATT
>JAVBRU010000038.1:0-70813 GCA_031547595.1 Eubacteriales bacterium | reverse complement strand
TTCAGAGGGAAATTTTCCTGCTACGGAAATCAGTTTATAGACGAAATGAAAGGGCGGACGAAATGAGCAATGTTAAAATAATGGTAGAAAATATGACTTGTACGGGCTGCGGCGAATGCTACTCACTTTGCCCTCACGGGTATATTTCAGTTACACAGGGTAAATTAGGCTTTCCGGTCCCGAGCATTGAAAAATGTGATGACTGCGGAATATGTTTGAAAGGATGCCCGTATTCAAATCCTCTTGAACAGGAGGATGGAAAATGAAAAACACCATTACCACTGCTTTATTCCGCCGAGATGAATATCTATTCAGCAATATTCCTTTTTAGGTCTCTGATATGGTACCGAACGGGGGACAACCGGGGGAAAATAAACAAGCTAACCCAAAACAATTATACGGCGGCCCTGTTCAAAGATTTCTGTAAGTGCTCAACTGTGTAGAATAACAGAAGTTACCATCACCGTCGGCATCCAATACGGTAGCATTTTCCCCGGCATTCTGTCAAGACTGACGTGGGGAGTGGTATAAATTGGCTAGGCCGCCGTCAACCGATCCGGGTACATGATCCGAAGTTCGTCGCAGACCACGCCCCAGTTTCTTAGCGGCATGGTCTATTTTTTTTGCCAGTTCAAAGGCGACCAGATACAGGGCCTTGAGCAGCGACTGAGCGGTCGGGAACACGCTGCGATTGCGGTTGAGGCGGCGATAACCGTTGTTCAGGCTTTCGATGGCGTTGGTGCTAGACTCTGGGGTGTGTTATTCTGTTCAGTTATATAGCTATGATTATGAATACTGCACCATTGACAAGAGAGTTGGCGTAGGATATAACATTTTTGAAATGGAAATCAAAGCCCACAATCAATGTGTCAAGTTGTAATTAAATCAGGGATAAATGGCGATTTGTAAGGGCTTCAAAAACAAGTGCGCGACAACCTGACTCTTAATCAGGGTGTCCCGGGTTCGAATCCCTGATGGCGCACCACAATCCGTCTCAAAAGAGGCGGATTTTTGATTGCGACTTGCAAAATGAGCTAATTCTTCTTCAAATCAGCCCGTTTTGCGATAAAAACAAAGGACTATTCCTTCAATTCTTGCACTTTTGCAGACTTCACCCTTGGCAGAAGGCAATGAGCTTGGGGATGCCCAGCAGGTTAAATACGCGCCGGAAGTCATAGCTGAGGTACGTCAGTGCAGTTCTGGCCGTCACTCTTTTGCCTTTGCACAAAAAATAGTAGTAGCCATCGTACCATTTGACCGTGCCAAAGGGATGCTCGCTGACCTGCATTCGTTTCTTTTGCTTGGGTATGCTTGGCATCGGCGGCGGTCTGGATGCTGTAGCAGGGGTGGCTGCAGTCGTCCTTAATGCGCATCATGGTAGGTGCATCTATGGTGGCCTATCTTATTGGCAAAGGGCTGGTGGACGCGCAGGGTGCGGCCAGCCAGCAGTAAGACGCGAACAAGGCCACCGAATAATAAAGGGGCTGCGGCGAAACTTCTTTGCCGCAGCCCCGCTTTTTATCGTTTTGGCACAACTTCCAGCCAATAACCGTCTGGATCTTCAATAAAATAGATGCCCATGCCCGGGTTTTCATAGCAGATGCAGCCCATTTGCTGGTGCAGTGCATGCGCGGCCTCGTAATCATCCACCGCGAAGGCGAGGTGGATTTCGTTATCGCCAAGGTCGTACTGGGGCTTTTCCCAGTCCTTCAGCCAGGTTAGCTCCAAGAGGTGCGGGGTTTCTTCATCGCCGAGGTACACGAGGGTGAAGTTTGGGGTTTCCTTGCGGCGCTTTTCCACAAGGCCGAGTGCTTTTTGATAAAAATCCAGCGATGCCTGCAGGTTAATCACATTGAAATTATTGTGCGCGAATGTGAATTTCATGTCTCAGCCCTCCACGGCGTCCATCCACGCCTTGGCGATCAGCGCGTGCCCGGCGGCGGTGGGGTGCACGCCGTCGGCCGCCCAGGTGGCGCAGGACGCTTTGGTGCAGGCGGCGGCAAAGATGCCGTCCAGCGGCACGTAGGTGGCATTGAAGGCACGCGCCAGATTTCGCACACCGTCAATGCGGGGATTCAAATCCTCGCGCCAGGCGGGGGTGCCGCGCTCGGGCACGGTGGGAAGCACAAAGGGGTCCATCAGGATGATGCGCGCGCCAAGCTCGTTTTTCACGCGGGTGAGCAGCGCAGTGTAATCCTGCAAAAAGGCTTCGGTGCTGGTGGGATCGTTATTGTCGAACCTGCGCCAGGTGTCGTTGATGCCAATCAGAATCGAGACCACGGTGGGCTTGAGGGCGATGCAATCCTCATCCCAGCGCGCCAGCAAATCCTTCACGCGGTTGCCGCTGATGCCGCGGTTGAGGAACTGGACGTTCATGGACGGATATTTGGCGGTGAAGGTTGCTGCGATCATTTTCGGATAGCCGTTGCCCCAGCAATCAAAATTGTTGCGGTCGCGGCCCACGTCCGTTACGCTGTCGCCTTGGAAGAGCACGATGTCGCTGTGTTGGATCAACATGAAATGACTGTCCTCCTGTGTATATAATGCCGCTGTTATCATTCGATGTTCGTTGCCGATTTCCTGCCGGATGTGTGGCGAATAAATAATGCCACATCTTCCAGCAGCACCACCAGGTTGCCCAGCATGCTGGCATAGCCTGCGCCGTACAGCCGCATGCCCGGCAGCGCCGTCCACCAAAACGTGCACGCAAGCGATACCACCGCCCCGATCACCGTGGCCTTCAACGCCTTTCGTTGTAGCCCCAGCCCCGTCAATAACCCGCCCATCACATGCTGGAGGGAGAATAAAAACGCCATCGGGCATAGCGTACGCACCAGCGGCATCAGCTCCGGCAGCCGGTACAATTTGCCCGCAATCAGCGGCGCGCCAAGATATAATGCCACCGCGCACAACGCGCCCGCCAGCGCCGCCGGGGCCAGCAGCTGCAGCGCAAGTGCGCGTGCCTGTTTGGGGCTGCCCTCGCGCTTGGCAATGGCGGGTGTGCCCACCATCGACAGCGCACTGGTCAGCATCGCGGGCAGCACCATCAGCGGCATCACCATGCCGTTGAGCATCCCCAGCCGCGAAATCGCCTCCGCCTGATTCAGCCCCGATGCGATCAACCGCTGCGGGATCAGCACGCCATTGACAGAGCGCAGCCCTGTGCTGACCAACCGCATGCCCGTCAGCGGCAGCGATAGCCGGAACAGCCTTTTTTGCAATATCTTCTCGCGTACCGTATCGCGCGGGGGCGACGCAATGCCCCGCAGCAAAAGCACCACCAGCAGCAGCCCCGCGCCCTCCGCAATCATCGTGGCAAACGCGGGCGCGCCCGCGCGGTACGCCGTGGTCAGCCCCGGCAGCATCAGCACAATGCCCACTGTGATGCCAAAGCGCAAAATCTGTTCCACCAGCTCGGACAGCGCGGGTGGCCAGGGGTTGCCCATGCCATAGCAGTAGCCGTTATATACTGCCGACAGGCCCAGTATCACCACGCACGGCACCGAAAAAAGCAGCGCGGGCAGCGCGCGCACATCGCCCAGCAGCCTTGCAATCAACGGCGATAGCACCAAGAACAGCATTGCGATGATGAGCGCCAGCCGCAGCGCCAGCCGCTTGCCCGCGCGCAGCACCAGCGCCGGGGCATCGCCCTTGCCCGTGGCGGTCAGCCGGCTGACCGCGCTTGGCAGCCCCGCCGTCACCGGCGCAATGGCCAGCATGTGCGCGCTGGACGCCAGCTCCATCACCCCCAGCGCCTCCGAACCCAGCACCCGCGATATCACCAGCCGCATCCCAAACCCTAACGCGCGCACCACCACATTGGTGCCCGTCAACACCGCGGCCTGCTGCTTCATGCTCCGCTTTTTCACTGCCCCGCCCTCCTGTCCATCCCCTTGAGGATATGAGCGGGGGGCGGGGAACATGACGGGGAAGAACGCGGGGGCTGGGAACGCTGAGGGCTACTCGGCAGGGAGTGAGGACTCCCTGCACCCCCAGTTTTTGTACTCTTCGAAGATCGTTGCGTGTGTATGCGTGTGCGAAAAAACAGGTATCTGCCCTTGGGAATGCAAGCATTCCCCGGCCAGGTACCTGTTTTTTCGGTTCCCCGGCCAAGGCCGGGGAACCGCTGTGCTCGTACAGCGCACGCATAGGGCGTTGAGGCGGCTATTGCTTTATGGCGTTTACTTTTCCGGCTTTCACAATGGTGTTCAGGTTTGCAATGTCCCTCTCATCAGTCGGGTAAAATGCCGTCCTCCTCCTCCATGGATAATGCTTTATATATCACCTCGCCATTGCGGAGGCGTTCCAAAGTCTCATTTGTGTGCAAAATCATCATATCCATATCTTCCTGTGTCCAATAGCCCCAATCCTCGCTGACCAGGGTTCCAACCCTGCTTTGTAGCAAGGGCAGCAGTTCATTGATATTTGCTTCGTATTCTTCTGCCGTCCAGAGCAGCGGTTTAAGTTCAAGAGGATACTCTCTTAGGTCCCGACAGTAAGCGGGAGTTAGACCGTCTGCCCATGAGAAGTCCTTTGAATTTTCCAGATCGCGGGTCCGCTGGGCAAATTCTGCTGGGTCTGCCATGCGCAACCCCGTCAGCCGTCCGTTTGTGTCGCGCAAGGCAATCACATCCACTGTGCCTGCTGGATATTTAAGGAGAAAGCACTTTGACTCTTTTTCATCCATTACGTACCGTACCAGCTGATCTTCATACCAAAGGCAGTTGTTATCTTTATCTATTTTGAGCCCGTAGGGTACGTAGGGGGTAAAGAAGCTCGTTATTAGCTTGGCTTCGGTGGAATAACTTGCTGTTACATAAGGCTGTGGGCTGTTTGCGGGCGTGTTATCCTGCGCAGTGGTCGCAAAGGCTGTCGCAGTGAAAGCAACCAGCATAACCGCCAGCACGATACTGGCGAGAGAGGTCTTTTTGTATTTCATGATGGACACAATCCTTTCTTCAATTGCATTTTTGCCAAAATGACTGGCCAGAGCCATCGATTGGCTGCGGGTTTCTTCCATATCCAGCAGCAGCGTGGCGTAAGCCTTCCTTGCGTCCGCGCCAAATGCGCGAAGCACCGAGGCGTCACAAGCCAGCTCCATATCCCGGCACGCCAGCATGTTCATCGCCCACACCAGGGGATTAAACCAGTGAATGCAAACTGCCGCCATCAGCAGCCACTTTTTGAGGGCGTCCAGGTGGCGCACATGGTGCAGCTCGTGCGCCAGCGCATAGCAAAGGGAGGTCTCCTGCCCTATCAGGGAGTGCGGCAATAGCACCACAGGCCGCAGCACGCCGTAGGTGAGCGGTGCTTCCACATGTTCGGATACGCGGATGGAAACCTTGCGGCCATTTATCTTGACGAAGGAAAAGGGCAGGGCATGCGCGTAGATTTTGCGCCAGCGCAGGTGAGTATACAGGAAGTATCCGGCGGCTAGCAGCATGCCTGTCATCCAAATGATCTCGCGAAGCGGCAGCGTGGGTGCGGCAGAGGGCAGGTGCGGCAGCACTTCTATCGGCAAGACAGGGGAATCAGAAGCGATGCTTTGTGTGGGTATCCAAACAGTCCCTGTGGGCTGCCTGGGCGCAAGATTGTATATGCTAAAGGGGGAGGGGATGGAGAAGGGGAGCAGCAGCCGCAAGAGCGCCACCAGCCACAGCGCCTGATACGCCTGCCGGGGCAGCCTATGCCCGCAAAGCGCGCGCAGGAGGATGATGACGGTGATGAGCAGTGCGGCTTGCGCGCTCATTGAGATCAAGCTCATAGGCAGCCCTCATTTCAGTTCATCAATCAGGTTCCGGAGTTTTTCAATCTGTTCTGCACTCAGTGCTTTGCGGCTGAGCAGGGAGCTGACCAGCAAGTCCGGCGCGCCGCCAAACAATTTGTCGATCAGCTCGTCCGTTTCCTTTTGCTGCACCTGTTCCCTTGTGACCAGCGGGCGACAGATGAAATCCGGCTCAATCCGCTCGATCAGCCCTTTGTCGATGCTGCGCTTGAGCAGCGTGTAGGTGGTGGTTTTGCTCCAGCCGGTTTGCTCGGCCAGCAGCTTGGCGATTTGCTGCGCCCGCAGTGCCCCATGCTCCCACAGCAAGCTCATGATCCGCATTTCAGAGTCGAATAATTTGATGTCCATCGCGCGCGCTCCTTTCGTGATTCTATGTCGGCACACGTTCTACCGTAGTAGAATCATTGATTATATTCTACAACAGTAGAACGATCTTGTCAAGCATAAAAAATGCAACCGACTGATAGCCGATTGCATTTTTTACTGTAACAGAATTGCGGGTGCAGGGGGATCATCCCCCTGCCGAGGGTCTGGGGCGAGCAGCCCCAGCGTTCCCCGTCCTCCCCGTCACCTCTCCTCGCGGAAATAGTTGATGCCGCAGGCCGCTGGCTGTTGGTTTTCCTTGCGCATGCGGATGGAGCTGACCACCAGCACAACGCAGGTGACGATGAAGGGCAGCATGGAGAAGATAGACGCGGGGATGGGCACGACGCTTTGGGGCACATACAGGCGCAGCACGCTGAGTGCGCCGAACACCAGGCTGCCCAGCACCGCGCGAAGGGGCTTCCAGGAGGCAAAGATGACCAGCGCCACGGCGATCCAGCCCTGGCCGCCCACGATGTTGGGCTGCCAGTTGCCAACAGCGGTAACAAGCGAGATATACACGCCGCCAAGGGCGCAGATGCCGCCACCCACCATGATATGCAGGTATTTATAGCGGTTGACATTGACGCCCATGGCATCGGCGGCGGCGGGGTTTTCGCCGATGGCGCGCAGGTTGAGGCCCTTGCGTGTCTTGTTGAGGTACAGGCTCATACCAATGGCAATGACGATGCCAAGGTAGGTGAGGATGCTGTGGTTGAAGAGCAGCTTGCCAATCACAGGGATGTTGGTGAGGAAGCCCAGGTTGAGCGGCAGCAGCGCGTTCTTGACCGACTGCCCCATCATCAGTGACGTGGTGGCGTGCAGCTTCATGCTCTCGCCCATAAAGTTGGCCACGCCGGTGCCAAAGATGGTGAGGGTCAAACCCGTGACGTTCTGGTTGGCCTTGAGCGTGACGGTGAGGAAGGCAAAGATCAGCGCCGCCACCATGCCCGCTGTAAAGCCTACTACCAGCGCCAGAAACGCGCTGTGGAAGGTGACGGCGGCATAATAGCCAAAGATCGCGCCGATGTACATCATGCCCTCAACGCCCAGGTTCATGCTGCCGGATTTTTCGGTGATGATTTCACCCAGCGTGCCAAAGAGCAGCGGTGTACCGGCCAGGATGGCGGCATAGAGAAAGGACTGTACTTGACTCCAAAAACTCATAGCTGCTCCTCCTTATGAAACGCCAGCTTATAG
Source organism: Eubacteriales bacterium (assembly GCA_031547595.1). Classification (GTDB taxonomy): domain Bacteria; phylum Bacillota; class Clostridia; order Christensenellales; family Aristaeellaceae; genus JAVBRU01. The sequence goes on along the minus strand of JAVBRU010000038.1, from coordinate 63,465 downwards.
CGGACAAAGAACTCGCCGCCCAGCACAAAGAAGAGAATGATGCCCTGCAAGATATCGGCCATCGCCGGGGGGATGCGGTATTGCGTCTGGATCACCGAGCTGCCGTTTTGCATGATGGCAAACAGGAGGGACGTGAGGAAAATGCCGAAGGGCGACAGGCGCGACAGCCATGCGATAGAAATGGCGGTGAAGCCGCGTCCGTTGGCGATCTGGTCGCTCAGCTGCTTGTCCGCGCCGGATACCTGCAGCATGCCTGCCAGGCCGCAGATGCCGGCCGAGATGAACATGGTGCGCAGCACGATTTTCTTGGTGGGCATGCCCGCATAGCGCGCGGTGTTCATGTTTTCGCCCACCACCGTCAGCTCATAGCCGTGCTTGGTGTGGTTGATGTAGAAATACAGGATCACTACCAGCGCCACCATCACAATCCAGCCGATGTGCACGCTGGCGAGGAAGGGAATCTGCACCTCGGGCAGGCGCGCCTGCTTGGCATAGCGGGGCATGGAGGCAAAGCCGCCCATGCTGGTATCGCGCCAGGGACCCTCGCGCAGGTATTGGATAAAATACAGCACGATGTAGTTGAGCATCAGGGTGAACAGCGTTTCGTTGGTGCCAAATTTCACCTTAAAGAGAGCGGGGATAAGGCCCCACAGGCCTGCGCCGACGATGGCGGCAACGGCCATCACGATGATCAGCATTGTTTGCGGCATATCGTTGTGATAATAGGCAAAATAACTGGCGCACACCGCGCCCATGCAGATTTGCCCTTCCGCGCCGATGTTCCAGAATTTCATTTTGAAGGCCAGCGTGACGCCAAGCGCCGTGATGCAAAGCGGGATCATCACTTTGATGGTGGCCTGCTGCTTGGCAGTGGTGCCCAGTGCGCCCTGCACCAGCGTGCCGTAGACGGAGAAGGGATTGTAGCCCATGCAAAGCAGGAAGATGCCGCCTGTCACCAGCGCGCACACAATGGCCAGCAGGCGCAGCGTCCATACCTTGGCCTTGGATAACTCGCCCTGCTGCGCCACGTGCATGCGGGGCAGGCGCAAGGAAGCGATAGAAAGCTTAGGCATAATCATCCTCCTTGTCGGTGGTGGCGCCGGTCATCTTCATGCCCAGCAGCGCCTTGGTGGCAAACCTGGATTCCACAATGGCGGTCACTTTGCCGCCGCACAGCACGAGGATACGGTCGCACAGCGATAACAGCACGTCCAAATCCTCGCCGATAAACAGCACGCCCACGCCTTTTTTCTTCTGCTCGTTCAGCATATCATAGATGGTCATGCTGGCACCGATGTCCAGGCCGCGCACCGGATAAGCGGTGATCAGCACGCGCGGCGCGGCATTGATCTCCCGCCCCAGCAGCACCTTTTGTACATTGCCGCCGGATAGCTTTTGCACCGGGATGCGCAGCGACGGGGTGACGATGGACAGCGCGTCCACCATCTCGGCGGCCTCTTTTCGCGCCGCCCTGCGCTGCAGGAGCGGGCCTTTCTGATCGCGGTAGTTCTTGAGCATCAGGTTGTCTGGGATGTTCATGCCGCCGACCAGGCCCATGCCCAGGCGATCCTCGGGGATAAAGGCCATCGAAATGCCGCGCTTGATGATCTCACGGGGGCTAAGGCCGTCAATGCGCTGGTTTTCCATCAGGATGGAGCCGCCGGAAATGGGCTGGAGGCCCGCGATGGCCTCGCACAGCGCCTTCTGGCCGCTGCCCGCCACGCCTGCAATGCCCAGGATTTCACCCTCAAACAACTCAAAAGTAACATCTTCCAGCAGCACACGTCCGTCGTCGCCCTTGGCAGACAGGTGGTGGAGATCCAGAAGTTTTTTGCCCGCAGCCACCTGCTCGCGCTTGATGGCCAGGTCCACCGCGCGGCCCACCATCAGCTCGGTGAGGGCAAAGCGGTCGGTATCGCCGGTTTGCACGGTGCCCACGCTTTTGCCCTTGTGCAGCACCGTCACGCGGTCGGATATCGCCAGCACCTCATCCAGCTTGTGGGTGATGATGATGACTGCCTTGCCCGCCTGGCGCATGCTGCGCAGAATGCCAAACAATGTTTCGATCTCTTGCGGGGTCAAAACAGCGGTCGGCTCGTCCAAAATCAAAATATCCGCGCCGCGTGCCAGCACCTTCACGATTTCCACCGTCTGCTTTTCGCTGACCGACATATCGTACACTTTTTTGTTCAGCTCCACACCCAGCGAAAGCTGCTTGCACAGGTTGTCCACATCCTGAAGCTCGCCCTTCCCGGCACCCATCAAGATATTCTCCCGCGCCGTAAACACATCCACCAGCTTAAAATGCTGGTGAATCATGCCAATGCCGTGGGAAATGGCATCGCGGGGCGAGCGGATGACCACGGGCTTGCCGTCCAGATAGATGCTGCCGCTGTCCGGCTGATAAATGCCCGACAGCATGTTCATCAGTGTGGTTTTGCCCGAGCCGTTTTCCCCCAGCAGCGCCAGGATTTCGCCCTTTTCTACGTTCAGATCGATATGGTCGTTGGCCACGACCGCGCCAAAGGTTTTGGTCAAGCCCTTCAGCTCGATCGCACAAGCGGTGGTAGCGTTGGACATGCTTGCCCGCTCCTCTCTTGCTATGACAAAATATTGAAAATGCCGGGAAGGCAGTTTGTGCACTTCCCGGCGGGATAACTACGGAGAAATTACTTCACTTCCACGCCCTTGACGTGCAGGTTGTTCATGAAAGCGCCGGTGATGTCGCCATCAGACAGGGTTTCGCCAGCGGCCACAACCAGTTCGCCCGCGTTGTTGTAGATTTCGCCGGTGAAAACGTCCCACTCGCCAGACACGATCTTGGCTCTAGTAGCTTCGATGGCTTCGGCGGTGCCTTCGGCCACGTTAGCAGACAGGGGGCTGATGTCGATGAAGCCTTCGGCCATGCCGGGGAAGTAGTTGACGCATTCCCACACGCCGGCAATCACGTCAGACACTTCGATGGTGTAGAACACGTCCCAGTTCCAGATGGGCGCGGTGAGGTGGGCAGCGGGGGCAGCTTCGGTCATGTCGCGGTTATAGCCACAGCCAAACACATTGGCCTGCTCGGCAGCCACCTGGGGCATCACGGAGTCGCAGTGCTGGGCAATCACGTCGCAGCCCAGGGCGATGAGCGCTTCGGCAGTCTGCTTTTCGAGGGTGGGATCGCCCCAGCTGTTGATATACTTGACATACACGATGGCATCGGGATTGACGCTCTGGATGCCCAGCGCAAAAGCGTTGAGGCCGCCGTTGACTTCGGCGTTGCCATCAAAAGCGGCGACATAGCCGATGAGGTTGCTTTCGGTCTTGAGGCCAGCCGCGATGCCGGCGAGGTAGCGGGCCTGATAAATGCGGCCGAAGTAGTTGTTGAAGTTCTCGCCGTTGTTCATGTAGCCGGAGCAGTGGGAGAAGATCACATTGGGGAACTCGTCGGCCATTTCAGCCATGAAGTTCATGAAGCCCCAGCTGTTGCCAAAGATGATGTTGCAGCCGGCGTCCACCAGCTCGCGCAGCGCCACTTCGCACTCGGCGTTTTCGGGCACGTTGAATTTGTAGAGCACTTGGCTTTCGCTCAGCCCCAGGGCTTCGCGCATGCCTTCCATGCCGTTATAGTGCGCGCCGGTGAAGCCGTCATCCGCAGAGCCGATAAACACAGCGCCCACGATGATGTCTTCTTTGGCGATGGAATCAAAAGCCAACGCGGACAGGGAGACCAGGCAGAGCATCAGGACAACGACCAGCGCCACAAGTTTCTTGGACATGGGGGTTCCTCCTTCAAAATGGGTAATCATTATATTTTGTCAGCCATTCGCAAGCACGATGTTGCCATCGTTGATGCTTTGAACAACTGCCAAAGACAATAGGTTGACGCCGCGCTGCCGAAGCTTTGCGCCGCCTGGCATAAAGCCTTTTTCCACCGCGATGCCAACGCCCACCACGCTGCAATCCAGCTGCTCGCACAGCTGAATCATGCCGTCCACCGCGCGGCCGTCGGCCAGGAAATCATCCACGATCAGCACGCGGCTGTTCATGGGCAGATAGCGCTTGTCCACACGGATCATGTTTTCCGTCTTGTGGGTAAAGCTGTACACCGGCGCCTGCGCCATATCGTCGTTTTGCACTACCGTGGGGCTTTTCTTGGCAAATACCACCGGAAGATTACCAAGCGCCTGCGCCGTGGTGATGGCCAAGGCGATGCCGCTGGATTCCACCGTCAAAACCAGCGTGGGGCGCACAGCGGAAAAATGCTCTGCAAGCGCTTGACCCATCCTGGTGAGCAGCCCGGTATCGATGCGGTGGTTCAAAAACATATCCACCTTGATCACATCGGTGCCAAGGGCGCGGCCAAAGGTCAGGATCGCATCGTTCAGCTCTTGCATCGGCACATCTCCTGCGGGCTAAAAAACCCGAACATTTAAAAAGAATACTGTTTTATTGTACAGGAATTGGGCGTAAAAAGCAAGCGGTATTTCGCATAATTTGCGAAAAAAAGAGGCAAAATGCAATTGCAACGGGAAAATTGCGTCCATTGGCAGAAAAGTGGCGTGCTTTGTACAAAATGCCAGCGTATTTTTTCGCCACGTGGTCACAATAGGGTTGACCTTGAAAAGGGGAGGTGAAAATGCAATGATGAACGCCAAACAGCAACCCAGCAAAAGCACCAACGTGCCTGAGGCGCGCGGCGCCTTGGACAACATGAAGTTCGAGATCGCCCGTGAACTGGGCATCAACTTCAAGCAGGGGTACAACGGCGACCTGACCAGCCGCGAGAACGGCTATGTCGGCGGGTATATGGTGAAGCGCCTGATTGAACAGGCCGAGCGCCAGATGGCCGGCAAATAACCCAAAAATCTATATATTTGAAGGAGATTGAAACCATGTATAACAACAACGCCAACGCCAATGCCAATTCTTCCTCCCAGAGCAGCAACCGTGTGAACGTGCCCGAAGCGCGCGCCGCTTTGGACAACATGAAGTTCGAAATCGCCAGCGAACTGGGCATCAACCTCAAGCCCGGCTACAACGGCGATCTGCCCTCCCGTCAGGCTGGCTACATCGGCGGCTATATGGTCAAGCGCATGATCGAACAGCAAGAGCGCCAGATGAGCGGCAAGTAATCCGTTTCCATATAGATAGGGGTGCGAGAGGGGTTTTTCCCCCTCTCGTGCCCTGTTTTAATTTTTGGCATTTTCAAAAACCCTATTGACATCAGGAAAACAATTGTGATATACTTTGGTTGTCAAGTTGTAAGACAAGTTTACAAGTATAGACTGGATGGCGGTACATATGAACAAGCTGAAAGAGAAACTGCAAAGTGGCCGCCGCCTGTGCGGCACGCATGTCAGCCTGGCGGACCCCTGCATCTGTGATATCATCGGACGGCTCGGTTTTGATTTTATCTGGGTGGATTGCGAGCACAGCTACCTGTCGCTCAAGGATGTTCTAGTTCACCTGAGCGCGGCGGGAGACACGCCGGTGATTGTGCGGCTGCAGCAGCATGATTTCAATTTCACCAAAAAGGTGCTGGAAATGGGGCCGGCGGGCGTGGTATTTCCGATGGTGAAAAGCGCGGCGGAGGCGGAGGAGCTAATGCAATTCACGCTCTACCCGCCCAAGGGCTGCCGCGGCTTTGGCCCCATGCGGGCAATTGGCTATGGGCAGGGGGATATCAACCATGTGCTGGAGTATGTGGATGCGGGGCATGAGGAGCTTTGCCGTTTTATTCAAATCGAACAGGCCTGCGCAGTGGAGGAATTGCCACTGCTGGTGCAGAATCCCTATATCGATGGGTATATCTTTGGGCCAAACGACTTGAGCGGCTCCATCGGCCATATGGGCCGGGTGCTTTGCCCCGAAAACCAGGCGCTGATCCAAAAGGCGATGGATATTTTGCAAAAGGCAGGCAAGCCCGCAGGCGTTTCCCTGGGTTCTACCGATCAAGAGACGCTGGATCATTATGCCGCGATGGGCATGCAGATCCTGTCCACAGGCGCGGATTATGGCTATGTGCTGGAGGGCGCGAAAAACGCGCTGCATAATGCGCGCCTGGCGTTAGAAAAGGGAGGAACCGGGCTTGAATATTGACTTTGGGATTGGCCGAAGCGCCCTGAGCGAGCAGGTGGCGCAGCGGCTGGAGAAAATGATCCTCAGCGATGCCACGCAGGTCAGCCAGAAATTGCCGTCCGAGCAGGTGCTGGCCGCAGGCTTTGGGGTGAGCAGGCCCGTGGTGCGCGAGGCGCTGACCATCCTCAAAGAGCGGGGGCTGATCACGCAGCGCCAGGGCGGCGGCTCGTACATCACCACGCCCGATCTGTCGCAGGTCAGCCAGTGCATGAACCGGCTGGCCATGATGGGGCAAATCACCTCCGAGGATGTGTATATTGCGCGCATCAGCCTGGAGGTGTCTATCATCCGCATGGCGGCGGAAAACGCCACCGCCGAGGATGTGCGGCAGCTGCAGGCCATCAACGATGCCATGAAAACGACCGACGGCGATGTGGAGCGGCGTGTGCAGCTGGATATGCAGTTCCATCAGCAGACGGCGCAGATTGCGGGCAACCAGATGCTGGCGATCTTTCTGGATTCGCTGAACGGCATTTTGTCGCCCATGGTGGCGGCGGCACTGAAGCTGCCGGGCGCGGCGCAGGACGGCCTCAATTATCACCAGCGCATCATCGATTGTCTGCAGCGCGGGGACGCCGATCAGGCGGAAGAAGTGATGCGGCAGCATTTGACGCTGTCTATGCGCAACTGGGAAGTGGCCAAAGAAACGGAGCAGTGAGCTGGCTATAACATAAAAGGGCTGCCTTGACCGCATTGCTTGGATCGATGCGGGGCGTGTTCGCTGTATGCTAAAAAATTTCTCGATGCCTTCTCCCAGAGGGATAGTCCATCCTTGAAATGGCGATTGTTGCATGGTTGTGCATGATTGGTATTGATACAATGATGAAATGGGAATATTTCCACCAGGATTGACGTCAAAAATGCAAGAATGGTATACTGTGTGCATAAGGAGGCGGGAATATGGAATCGATGGAAGTGACGCAGGAGCTGCTTGAAAGAGGCGCGGAGCTGCCCCAAATCAATCATCATCCCTTGCCGCAGTATGCGCTGGAGAACCTGGATTATGGCATGACCATCGGTGTGGCCATCACGCGCGGCGGCACGCTGTATGCCTGCTGGATAGGCGGAGGCGATAACCCCGATGCGTATATGCTGCTAGCCAGGAGCACGGACGGCGGGCGCACGTTTGGCCAGCCACTCTTGGTGATTGACCCGCACGACGCGACACTTCCCTGCCCCCGCAGCACCGTGGTAGGCACGCTGTTTTGCGATCCGCAGGGTCGGCTGTGGCTGTTCTTCAACCAGAGCCTGCGGCATTTTGACGGCCGAAATTCCAACTGGTACATCCGCTGCGATGATCCGGATGCGCAAACGCCGGTGTGGACGGAGCCGTGCTATCTCTCCCACGGCTGCACCCTCAACAAGCCGCTGGTCTGCCAAGACGGGCGCTGGCTGCTGCCGGTGTCTCTCTGGCAGCGGTATCTGATCTGGGCGCCTTTCAAGGAAAGCTGGCATGAGCTGGACGAGCTGCGCATGGCGCAGGTGTTTGAATCCCGCGATCAGGGGAGCACCTGGCAGCGGCTGGGCGGCGTGAAGTTCCCCGAGTCCATGTTTGACGAGCACATGGTGACAGAGCGTGCAGATGGCAGCCTGTGGATGCTTGGGCGCGTGAGGGACGGGCTGATGGAGTCTGTTTCCCTGGACGGCGGGGCAAGCTGGAGCGAGCCGCAGCGGGCGGCGGTGCAATCGGTGAGCTCGCGGTTCTATCTTGGCAAATTGTCCTCCGGCCGGGTGCTGCTGATCAAGCATGGCCTGCAGCCAGAAAAGGCGGCCGGGCGGCGGGAGGAGCTGGCGGCCTTCCTGTCGGACGATGATGGGCGCACCTTCCCGTACGCGCTGCTGCTGGACCCCCGGTTTGAGGTTTCCTATCCCGATGCGGCGGTGGGTGCGGACGGGCGTATCTATATCACCTACGACCGCAACCGGGCCATCGACGGCGAAATCCTGATGGCCTGCATTACGGAAGAGGATATTCTGGCCGGGCGGCTGGTGGATGAAGATTCGTACCTGCAGCGGGTGATTCTTTATCCGCGCCGCGCGCCGGGCAACCAATACGGGCAGCTAAAAAACCGCTTGAAGCGCAGGCAAAAGATATACGGCATCATGCTTTCGGAGCTGTATGTGCCCAACATTGCCCGCTTGCTGGCGGGCTGCGGATATGACTATTTGCTGATTGACTGCGAGCATGGCTATTTTGATATGACGCAGGTGGCCAACCTGATTGCCGTGGCGGATGGGAAAGGGATTCCGGCCCTTGTGCGGGTGTGCCAGCCTAGCCGCACACAGGTGACCAAGTATCTGGATATGGGCGCTTCGGGCATCCTCTTATCCAATGTGGAAGATGCTAAGGAAGCGCGCCGGCTGGTGGAAATCTGCCTGTATGCCCCGCAGGGCGACCGGGGAGTGTCTACCTTCCGCGCCCACTCCGGCTACCAAAAGGGCGATGTGGAGGCGCTGATGCGCCGGGCGAATGACAGCATGCTGGTGATCTGCCAGATCGAATCGCCGGAGGCGGTGCGCAAGGCGGACGAAATCCTGGCCATTGACGGGGTGGACGGCGTGCTGATTGGCCCCAATGATTTGAGCCAGCACATGGGTATTATCGGGCAGTATGAGCACCCAAGGATGCTGGAGGCGCTCCGGCACGTGGCCACAAAGGCGCGCCAGGCCGGGAAGTGGAGCGGTGTTATCACAGGCGATGAGGCTTTGATTGCCCTATGCGCGGGGCTTCAGATGAGCTGCTTCTGCATTGGCAGCGAGCTGTCCGCCCTGCATCAGGCGGCATCGGATCAGCTGGCAGGTGCGCGGGCGCTGGTGCAAAAGGAGGCGGGGGAATGACGCAATCGATCAAAATGCGCAAAAAGCTGCGTCGCATTCGCGGCAATGCGGTGCTGTACGTGCTGCTTCTGCTGCCAGTGGCGTATATCATCATTTTTAAGTACATCCCCATGTATGGAGCACAGATTGCTTTTCGGGATTATCGGCTGTCCAAGGGCATCTGGGAGAGCCCTTGGGTTGGCTGGGAAAATTTTCGATTGTTTTTCAATAACCGCATGTTTGAACGGGTGCTGACCAACACGCTGCGCATCAATCTGTATTCTCTCATGACTTTTCCGTGCAGTATCATTTTTGCATTCATGCTTCATTATGTGCCGTTCAAGCGCTTTCGCAAAACTGTTCAGATCGTTTCGTATGCGCCCCACTTCATTTCCACAGTGGTCATTTGCGGCATGATATTGAACTATTTCTCCAGCTTTGGCATGATCAATCAATTGCGCGGGCTGTTTGGCCTGTCCAGCGTCAACTATCTGGGGAACGCCAATTACTTTACTGCGTTGTATGTGTGGACGGGCGTCTGGCAGGGCGTGGGCTATGGTTCCATCCTGTATATCTCAGCGCTGTCTGGCGTGGATAGCGAATTGCACGAAGCGGCGATCATTGACGGCGCGACCATTTTGAAGCGCATCTGGCACATCGACATACCGTGCATTTTGCCCATGGTGATGGTGATGCTGGTGCTGCGTTGCGGCTCGATGCTCAACGTGGGCTACGAGAAGGTGTACTTGCTGCAAAACAGCCTGAACCTGAAAACCAGCGAAGTGATCAGCACGTATGTGTGGAAGCAGGGTATCTCTGCTTCGATCCCGCAGTATTCCTATGCCTCTGCCGTGGGTTTGTTCACTTCTGTGATTAACCTGGCGATGCTGGTGCTGGTGAATTGGCTGTCCAAACGGCTGACCAGCCATTCAATCTGGTAAAGAGGAGGCGGCATGCATGAAAAAACCAAAACGTGAGGGCGGCTTCCTGTTGACGCGGGGCGACCGTGTGGTGCTTTCTGTGAACACCCTGTTGCTGGCAGCGCTGCTGATTCTCTTTGCGTATCCGCTGCTGTATGTCATCTCCTGCTCGCTCAGCGCCACGGGATATCAGGTGAGCGGCCTCAATTTGATCCCTAAGCGCATCTCCTTAGAGGGCTACAAGGCAGTATTCCAGTTCAAGCGCATCTGGACGGGCTATGGCAATTCTATCATTTATATGTTGCTGGGCACCACGATCAACCTGGGGATGTCCATCTGCGCGGCATACCCCCTATCCCGCAAGGACCTGGACGGCCGGGGGCTGTTGCTGGGGCTGATGATGTTTACGATGTATTTTTCCGGCGGTATGATTCCTACCTATCTGCAGGTGCGTCAATTGGGCTTGCTGGACACCATCTGGGCGATGGTGCTACCGGGGGCGATGTCGGTGTACAACACGCTGGTGATGCGCACGTATTTTATGAATCAAATCCCGGGCGATTTGTTTGAGGCGGCGCAGATTGACGGCTGCGGCCATGTGAGATACCTGTTTGCCATTGTGCTGCCGCTGTCCATGCCCATATTGGCGGTGGTTGGGATGTTCTACGCCGTAGGCCATTGGAACGCGTATTTTGATGCGCTGCTCTACCTGCGCTCGGTGGCCAAATACCCCTTGCAGCTGGTAGTGCGCGAAATCCTGATAGTGAACCAGACTGCGGAAATCCTGAACTTCGAGCCCGGCGAGCTGCTTTTGTTGGAGCAGCGTGCCAATCTGATGCAATATTCGCTGATTGTGATCGCGTCCTTCCCCATGCTGTGCCTGTATCCCTTTGTGCAAAAATACTTTGTCAAGGGCATCATGCTGGGCGCAGTGAAGGGGTAAAACGGTTTTCGTCATGTTTTCTGCACGTGAGGAAACATGGGGGAATAGAAATAAGAAAGGAAAGAACCACCATGAAGACAAACCTGCGAATCGGCCTGGCCCTGCTGATGATCCTCTGCCTGACAGTGCCGTACGCTGCCCTGGGCGAAGTTACACTCTCCGGTGATAACGAATATCCCATCGTCAGCGCGCCCATCACCCTCAAATGCTTCTGCATTCCCAAAGCCCAGATTGAGGACATGGCCACAAACCAGCTGACCCTGTGGCTGGAGGAGAAAACCGGCATTCACTTTGAGTGGGAGGTTCCTCCGTCCAGCGAAGCCACCACCCGCTTCAACCTGGCGATCACTGATCCTGTGCAGCCCGATTTCTATTATGGCATGAACCTGAACACCGCCCAGATCTGGCAGCTGGCGCAAGACGGTGTCGCAATGCCGCTCAACGACCTGATCGAAAACTATATGCCCAACCTCAAGAAGGTTCTGGACGAGAACCCCAGCCTGCGCACGGCTATGACCGCACCGGACGGCAACATCTATGCGCTGCTGCGCACTGATGGCGGCATCCATAACCTCGTGCCTCAGAAGGTATTCATTTACACCCCGTGGCTCGAACAGTTGGGCATGGAAATGCCCTCCACACCCGCCGAATTCCAGGCGTATCTGCAGGCCGTCATGGACAACGATATGAACGGCAACGGCAACCCCAACGACGAAATCCCCCTCATTATCAACAGCGGCAACCTTGCGCACGTGCTGGGCTTCCTGCTGGCGCCCTTTGAGCCGCAACCCAACAAGCGTCTGAATGTGAACGACGGCGTTGTCACCCCCTCCTTCACATCTGACAGCTACCGCGAAGGCCTCAAGTGGGTGCGCGAGCTGTGCGAGAAGGGCCTGCTCTCCAAGGACAGCTTCACCATTGATGCTGCCACTGTGAAGGGCCTGACCTCCCGCCCGGATGAAATGCTCGTAGGCGCCTCCGGCGGCTGGTTTGAGAGCAGCTTTGGCGATATGGCTGCGCTGCCCACCCTGTGGGATGATTATGAGGCAGTTCCTCCGCTGGCAAACGAAGAGGGCGTGCGCCGCACCATCAACAACAATGGTGACGTGGCGCTCAACTCCTTCATCACCACCTCCTGCAAGAATCCCGAAGCGCTGGCCAAGTGGTGCGATTTCTGGTATTCCACAGAAGGCGTGCTGATCAACTATGGCGGCCTGGAAGGCGTGGGCTGGAACTGGGTGGAGGAGCCCAGCATTGCCGGAAATACGCCGTCCATCAAGTTTACCGTCAACTCTGACGGCATGACCAACCGCGACTGGTATGGCACGGGCTTCCGCCATCAGGATGCCGATGTGCGCTACAGCGTCACCTATACCCCCGAAGTGCTGGAATACCACTACTACACCGAGTCGCTCAAGTACATGGATTATCTGCCTGAGGAATACATCCCCAGCGTGATGTGGTTCACCGGCGAGCAGTCCACCATCGTCAACCGTCTGGAATCCAATATCCTGGGCTATGTGAATGAGATGCGCAGCGCCTTCATCACCGGCGATGCGGATATCAACTCGGATGCGCAGTGGGCGGCTTACCTGGACGAGCTGGAAATGATGGATTTGGCGCTGTGGGTAAGCACCTATCAGGATGCCTACACAGCCATGATGAGCAACTGATTTATATCCGACAAAAAGGGCTGCAGCGATTTTGCTGTAGCCCTTTTCCTGCCTTATCTTTTTCCCGCCGCGCTGATTCGCCGCTTGGCATAACTGCCGGGAGATTGAAAGCGTCCTGCCCGGATATCATCCAAAGTGAAATGGCACAGCATCATTTGCCCTGTTCCGTTTCGGTCATAATCATAAATCACGTAAATGGAGCCATCCTCCGCAATGGCGGCATCGGGATATGCCACCGCTTGCCGCTCATCCAGCAGCAATTGATCGGGAAATGTAAGCCCGTCATCATAGGACAGTAGCGCCGTCAAATGGCTACGCCCGGTGTAGCCCACATGATTGATCATTAATAGCTCTCTGCCCGGCAGACGCCCGATGTAAAAACGCGAATTCGGGCCGGGGAAGGCAGGGTCTACAAGCGGCTGCCACAAGCCGGGCGCAGCCTCCAAAGATTGCGCAATGCCGCTTCTGGTGCGCGCCAGCATCCACAGCCTGCCGTCCTGTTTTTCTACCAGCATGGTTTCATCAGGCATGATGCGGTAATTTTCTGGTTTGTCCGGCCCCTTGCGCCGGGTGAAGCTCGACCCCTGGTTGCGGCTTTCGTAGAACACATAATGGGGTTGCACCCAGTCATAGGCACATAGCAGCCAGCGCCCGTCTTTGCACACCAACGGTTTGTTGCGCAGAAAACCGCCGCAAAGATACCGCGGCGCACCAAAGCGCGGGATGGCTGCGTCCGGCGCTTCACAAACAGCCGCCCACACGCCAAAGAGGCCGTCGTGCAGCGTAAAGGGCGCGGTTTCGTCCCCGTGCATCGATTGCCCCCAAAACAGCCAGATATGTCCGTTGGGCGCACGCCAAAGCTGCGCGTCGATGGCACGCGCCTTGCTTTCGGGCGGGCAGCGGATGATCAAATAGGGATCCACAAAGCGAAGGCCGTCATCGCTGTAAGCAACGGCACAGTAATTGTCGACTTGCGGTTCGTTGATGCCGCCGGTATACCACGTGGCAAAAAGTCGGCCGCTTGTGGTGATTTCTACAGATGGGCAGCCCTGCCACTGCCGCGCGGCGGGCCCATAAAGATCAGGGTCCGGGAAGTAGAGCATATGCGCTGGTGTGTCACTGGGCGCGTAAGAGCCGTCTTTATAGTAAATGGCGGGTGCGGGCGTATTCATATTTCCTCCATTCTTCCAATCGCATGGATACGCTGCGATGTTCATTTTAATATACCATTCGCTACGGATCATTGCTTCTATTTAAGAGGTATGAATTTATATCATTTGGCGATAGAAGAAAAGGTGGCGGGTCATTTTTTCTTTCAAGATTCGATTTTATAGTATATTTTTTGTTTTTTTCATGGGAATTACAGAAACCACCTGTTAAATTGCGGTATAACAAGGTAAAATGATGAAATTTTGCTTGTGTTTTTTCGGAAATCGTTTTATAATGACGACGGTTAGGTATGGGTCTGTGGTTGAAAGCCGATGCCAGTCGCAGGCAAAGCGGTCCACGTAAACCAGGCAAAGCCCTGGCGAGCATGGTGCGGTCTAGATGTAAGTCCGGCCGCGCGCTTCGGCGCGCGAGAGGGTGGCGTGAGGGCGATGTTTCGCAGAGCAATGCCCCTGCCGGCGTGTGTGGGGTCAAAAACCAGGTCAGCCATGGCTAACCAACATCATATTCAGGGGGAAGCATATTCATGTATCAGGACAAAACAATGGTGTGCCGTGACTGTGGTAACGAATTCGTGTTCACAGCCGGTGAGCAGGAATTCTACGCTGAAAAGGGTTTTCAGAACGAGCCGACCCGTTGCCGCGATTGCCGTCAGTCCCACAAATCCGCCCGCAACAATGGCGGCGGTGCACGCCAGATGTACAGCGCACAGTGTGCCAATTGCGGCGCGCAGACGCAGGTTCCCTTCCAGCCCAAGGAAGACCGCCCCGTGTATTGCAGCGAGTGCTACGCCGCTATGCAGCGCCGTTAATTCTCCGCATAAAAAAACCGCTTCTGCCGGCGCAGGGGCGGTTTTTTTGTGGAAAACATCAAAATGTGCATAAAAAAGTGGTTGCCCCCTTTTAACGCGGCAAAAAATGTGCTATAATTGGTCTGTTTGTCAATACCAACACAAGGAGGACTTCAATCCATGCAATATTCCCGCGAAGTGGAAGAAATGGTATGTGTGAAGAAGGGCCCGAACCACGGCCCCGCGCCTATCCCCGAAGAAGGAAGATGGGTACAATCCCGTGAAATCAAAGATATTTCCGGCCTGACCCACGGCATCGGCTGGTGCGCACCCCAGCAGGGTGCCTGCAAGCTCACCCTCAACGTCAAAGAAGGCATCATCCAGGAAGCCCTGGTGGAAACCATCGGCTGCTCCGGCATGACGCACTCCGCCGGCATGGCCGCAGAATTCCTGCCCGGCAAAACTGTGCTGGAAGCGCTGAACACCGACCTGGTATGCGATGCCATCAATACCGCCATGCGCGAGCTGTTCCTGCAGATCGCCTACGGCCGCACCCAAAGCGCGTTCTCTGAGGACGGCCTGCCCATCGGCGCTGGCCTGGAAGACCTGGGCAAGGGCCTGCGCAGCCAGGTGGGCACCATGTACAGCACCCTGGATAAGGGCGTTCGTTACCTCGAAATGGCCGAGGGCTATATCATGAAGATCGCCCTGGACGAGAACCGCGAGGTGATCGGCTATCAGTTCTGCCACCTAGGCAAAATGATGGAAGCCATCAAAAAGGGCACCGATCCCAAGGAAGCCTTTGAAAAGAACGTGGGCACGTACGGCCGCTTCGCCGAAGCCGCCGAATACATCGACCCGCGTCATCAGTAAGGAGGGAAAAGCAATATGGCAAAGTTTGAAGGGTACGAGCGCCGCATCGCGAAAATCGAAAAAGTGCTGGCGGAATACAGCTTTTCCTCTCTGGACGAAGTGAAAGACATGCTGACCGCCAAGGGCATCGATGTGGACGCCATTGTGCGCGGCATTCAGCCCATCGCCTTTGAAAACGCCGTGTGGGCGTACATCCTGGGCGCCGGCATCGCCGTCAAAAAGGGCATCACCAACGCCGCCGACGCTGCCGAGGCCATTGGCCTGGGCCTGCAGGCGTTTTGCATCCCCGGCTCTGTGGCAGACCAGCGCGAAGTGGGCATCGGCCACGGGAACCTCGGCGCTATGCTGCTGCGTGAAGACACCAAGTGCTTCGCATTCCTCGCCGGGCACGAGTCCTTCGCCGCCGCTGAGGGCGCGATTGGCATCGCCCGCACCGCCAATAAAGTCCGCAAGGAGCCTTTGAAGGTCATCCTCAACGGCCTGGGCAAGGACGCCGCATATGTCATCAGCCGCATCAACGGCTTCACCTACGTGCAAACGCAGTATGACTATTCCACCGGTGCGCTGAATATCGTCAAGGAAACCGCGTTCTCCAGCGGCGAAAAAGCCAAGGTGCGCTGCTATGGCTCCGACGATGTCAACGAAGGCGTTGCCATCATGCGCGCGGAGAAAGTGGACGTGTCCATCACCGGCAACTCCACCAACCCCACCCGTTTCCAGCACCCCGTGGCCGGCACCTACAAAAAGTGGGCGATGGAAAACGGCAAGAAGTACTTCTCCGTGGCCTCCGGCGGCGGCACGGGCCGCACCCTGCATCCAGATAATATGGCCGCCGGCCCCGCCAGCTATGGCATGACCGACACCATGGGCCGTATGCATGGCGATGCGCAGTTCGCGGGCAGCTCTTCTGTGCCTGCGCACGTGGAGATGATGGGCCTGATCGGTATGGGCAACAACCCCATGGTCGGCGCGACCGTGGCTGTGGCTGTGGCGATCGAAGAAGCCGGCAAATAAGATTATTGCAAAACAGGGGGCTTATCCGTAAGGATGGGCTCCTTTTTTGCAACTATTTTTGATGCATATTTCATTATTGTGAAATGACTATTTTGTCGGTTTTCAAAAATTGCACTTTTGTCCGCATTTTGTCCGCAAAATTTTTTGGAGACTTATAGTTTGGTTTACTGTGTTGCTTAATGCAGAAGGCAAAACTGCATTTTTCATTACTTATTATTGAGTCGATCCAACATATGATCTAAAACCCCATTCCATTCGTTAAGAGCATTAATATGATTATCCAAAGCAATCCTGTATTGCGACACATCGTAGCCAATTTCCTGGAGAATCAAATGTCTTACAAACAGTTGGAGCTTCAGCGCATAAAGCGTGTTTTCTTTACCATTAAATCTTAGTCCTCTACTTCTGGTAGCTCCATGAAATATGAAATTACGAGTACTGTTGAACATGTCAAGGAAGACGGGTTCACAACTGGTGAACTCCTTCTTAAAAATGCCATCATGGTAAGAGCTTATTAGAATATTTATTTTTTCTGAAATGTAATCGTTATTCATAAAGCTGCATAGTGTTTGTTGCATTCTTCGAGCAAGGTTTTTGCGACTAGCAATATTTTCGGCATCCTTGATTAAGTTGCAATTATTTAAGGATGTGAGCGCATCTTTGAGGAACTGTTCAATGATTGGGTTATTATTCTTCGCTATTATTTCTGGTTGTTTTGATAATGCCTCTAAGAAAGCAACGATATATGCTACTCTAATGTCATTGACATACTTTATTCGCGAAATAGCATATAGGTACAACCTAAAAGGCATGGCGATTTTTCTTTCAAGATCAATCCACTTTTGATAATATTCTTTATAGACACCTGATTTCATTTCAAGGAAGTAATAGTTGCACTTGTTTGTTGCATCCATGCTGTAATAACATTCTAGCATAGTATCAACAATAGCTTTTTCCTTTTTTTCCACATCTACTAAAGGTTCTTTTACATCGAAAAGTTGTAATGAATCAATCGTATAAAAACAGCCTGTGAAAAGCATCTCAAAACGCATCACATCAAGCATACGTTGAAAGATAAAATCAGTGTCAATATATTTGTTTACAGCAATAGTTATTGAAACTTCAATGCCGGATTTTTCAATCATGGCTTCATAATTGATTTCCTTTGACGACTCGTCAAGATACTTCAATGATATAGATTCTTTAAAACTATCATTCAAAGGCTTATATTGATTTAGCAAATGTAAGATACCTTTTTTGCAGTTCATCTTTAATTCTCCCATATCTGTTTTGATAGTTATATATCTTGTGATTATATATTGTATTATAAGCTATTTTGTTAGAAACAGCAATAGCATGCAAAGTGCCCCCAAGATAAATGTGTAGTCCATTGTTTGCTTATAAACAATATTCAAAACAAGCTCCACGACATTGCCGCTCGGAGCTTGTTTTGTTGATATAGCTTATCTTCTGAGATAAACTATGTTATCGAAATCCCCGATCGCGTCATCTTCAACCGTATACATCTTGTTCATCAAATCCACTGATTGGGTTTCCATTAGGTCGGTGGCGTGGATGTAGCGTTTGCTGGTGACCTCCATGGTTTTGTGGCCCAGCCTGCGCTGAATCTCCTTGATGTTCACACCCGCCTCGCACAGGTCGGTGGCGTGGGTGTGGCGCAGGGAATGAAAGTCGAACTTGGGATAGCCCAACTCTATTTTGATTACATGGTTGTAGTGTGCGGTTGCATGCGGGGTGATGTAGGTGCCATTCTCGCGCACCGTAACGAGTGCAATCGGGACGCCGCGCTGCTCGTTGTTCAGAAAGTCATCCGAATCAATGAACACTTGCTGATAGTTTTGCCCCAGTTGTTGCCGGCTGCTCATTTGACGTTTCTTCTCGCGTTTGAGCAGTTCCCACATCACTGCGTCCAGCTTAACGCGACGTTTTGAATCGTATTTGGGCGGAACAATCTGCCATTGGCTGATCTTATTGATCCATTGCACCTGCTGTTCAACGTAGATTACTCCGTAAGCCAAGTCAACATATTCCCACGTCAGTCCAAACGCTTCGCCCAGCCTCAATCCACAGTGGAGCGCCAGCATGAGGGGGATATGGGCTGGGCTGCCTTCGGGAAAGCGTTCGAAGATTTTGTCGAGCACGAACTTCGGTACCGGTTCGCGCACTAAGCTTCTCAGTTGTTTGCATTGGCGTGTGGCGGGCAGGTCGATGTCGTCTGCCGGGTTGATCTGTATCCAGCCCTGGCGTTTGGCATATCGCAGAGAACTGGATACGAGCCCCAGCATATTTACCAGGGTGTTTCGTGAAAAGTGCTTGTTGTACATGCTATTGAGGAACGTCTGGACGGAATCGCGCTTGATGGCTGTCAGCTTGTACCTGCCAAGCTCCGGACGAATGTATAAATCCAGACGTTTCTTGTACTGCTGGCGGGTGTTGTCATTGCAACGGATGGCAACATAGTTGCTGAGCCAGCTGTCCAGACAATCGGAATAGCTCATGTTGGACTCGGTGAACACACCGCCGCCGTTCATATACTCCTGATAAGCCTTGCTTCCCGCCTCAATGGCAGCTTGCTTGGTGGGGAAGCCGGTCTTGGCAAACGCAAGCCGCTCGCCCTTGACCATTGCGCCATAAAAGCGATACTCCCAGTTGGGCTTGCGTGCTTTTCCGGAGCTGTCAAGAATCCCCTTGTTCCGGTTACGATACGAAATTGTGCCCATTCAATCATCTCCCACTTATGCTTGTATCTCCGTGTTTTTCGTGCGTTCAAGGAAGTCGGCAATGGCCGTGAGATTGGTTTTTTTGGTGCCATGAAGGCACCAGTAATCCAGCAGATTCTTCTTCCAAAGGTCGTAGACGGCGTTGGCGTTGATGCCGAGAATCTCACCTGCCTCCTTTGCGCTGAGCAGTTTGATTTCTTCCATCTCCATACCGTCACGCTCCTTTCAATGCAGAACGGTAGGGTTGTGCATATCTATCACTCAGAACAGGAAAAAAGTCAACAAGATAAAATGCGATAACATGAGGGCGATTTGACATTGCATTTTCCTCCGTTTTGATAGTCCGCACATCTTTGGTAACAGCTACATAAGCGGTGAGTGCACTTTCTTTGGAGAGAAGCAATGCGTTTTGAACGAAAAAAGAGCAACTTTACAGGTTGGTCGACTGCAATGCTGCTTTTTAAGTGTTCTAATAATTTGTCGGATACTTCAAATATTCCTACATGGAAAAAATGAAGGCTTACGGTTATGATTGTAACATTCTATGATTGTATGAAGGGATGATGATTATGCATATCGCATATGTATCAGTGGGCGCTACAGGCCACGTGTTGGCATCTTTGCCTTTGGTAGCTGAGCTTGTTAAGCGCGGTGTTCGCGTAACATACTTTACCTCGGAAAACTTCCGGTCGATGGTGGATGCCGTGGGCGCTTCTTTCAGCCCGGTGGACACTGTGCTGACGGATCAGGGCAAAGCGGATAAAGACGTGGGCAAGAATATGGATGCAGAGCTTCCGCTGCGTTTTCTTTCGGAAGGCGCGGCAGCAGTTGAGCAGATTTTGGCAGTGTTGCGTGCTGATATGCCAGCAGCGATGGTCACCGATACGTTGGCGATCTCCGGTCGCTTGGCTGCAAGCGCGTTGCAGGTGCCCTTTGTACAGATGTTTACCAGCTATGCCTCCAACCAGTATTTTGATGTATCCGCCAATCTGCCCAAGGTGCCGGACAGCAACCCTGCCAGGATCCAGGCCAGCAAGCTGGCGGATGAGCTTTCGGAAAAGTATGGCGTGGAACACTTTGGCATGCGGGAAATTTTCGGCGGATCCAAGTGCGGCCTGAATATCGTGGCCGTGCAAAAGGATTTTCAACCCGCAGGCGAAACCTTTGACGACACCTTTGTGTTTGCGGGCGCGCAGATTATCAAGCGCATTGGTGCCAGCTGGAACCCGCCCGAGAATGACAAGCCGCTGATTTACTCTTCCCTGGGCACGCTGTTTAACAACTGGCCGGAGTTTTATATCATGCTCGGCCAGGCTGTGAAGGATTTGCCTGTGAATGTGGTGGCTTCCATTGGCAGCAATATCAAGCCAGAGGATTTGGGCGAGCTGCCAGCCAACATGCAGGTATACGCATTCTTGCCCCAGCTGGAGGTGCTGGAGCGCACGTCGCTTTTCCTGACCCATGCCGGCATCGGCTCTGTTATGGAAGCGGTGTATTATGCGATTCCCATGCTAGCCATGCCCCAAATGGGCGAGCAGGTGCTGACCGCTATGCGCATGCAGGAGCTGGGTCTGGGCGAAGCTGTGATTGACAAGCGTCAGGTGACTGTGGAGCTGCTGCGGGAGCGCATTGTAAAAATGCTTCATGACAAAGACCTGCAGGAGCGGGCGGATGCCATGCGCGACAAGATGCTTTCTGGCGATACCACTGCCTCGGCCGCGCAGCGGATCATGGATTACGCGGCTAAACAGTAAGAGGTATATTGCAATGAAAGCCATTATTCTGGCGGCAGGGTATGCCACCCGGCTGTATCCATTGACCAAGGATTGGCCGAAAGCGCTGCTCAAGGTGGGCAGCAAAACCATCATGGATCGGCTGGCAGAACAGATAGTGTCTATTGAGGCCATTGATGAAGTGCATGTGGTGACCAATCACAAATTTGCGCAAGTATTTGATGAATGGACGAAGGATGCCTCAAAAAACTGGCCGCGTGTGAAGTTTATTGTCTGGGATGACGGCACCCTGTCCAACGATACCAGACTGGGCGCACTGGGCGATATTCAGTATGTGATTGATCAGGCGCATTTGAATGACGATGTGCTGATCACTGCCTCGGACACCTTCTGTACCTTCGATTGGCAGGAGTTCTATGCGGATTTCCGGCATTACGGCAGGGATTTGCTGCTGGCCCATGAGGAGAAAACGGTGGAGGAATGCACGCGCTATGCGGTGGCCCTTCTGGATCAAGAAGGCCGGGTGCTGGATCTGGAAGAAAAGCCGGCGCAGCCCAAGAGCAAGACAGCCGTATATGCCGCCTATATTTATCGCAAAGATACGCTCCCCCTGCTGAAGGATTATCTGGCGGCGGGCCACAGCCCTGACGCGCCGGGCCATTTCCCATCCTGGCTGTATCAGCAAAGGGATGTACGGGCGTTTGTGTTTGATGGTGAATGTGTGGACATTGGAACATTGGATACGTACAATACAGTTTGTGCCCGTTACGCAAATGATTGAATCCCCGGTTGCCTCTTTTTGCATCGCTTGGTATGAGAACAGGCGATGCTTTTTATTGCTTGATGGATGTGATATACTTACAATAGGAACGGCCAAGGGGGAAGGAATATGCTGCAACAGTATGCCCATTTTTCAGATCTACAGAAGATTATAGAAGATCATTATGGAAAAACAGGCCGCAGGATTGATTACCCGGAGGCGTGCCGGATGGCGGTGGACGCAGGCCTGACCACCGATCATTATCAACCCCTGCGCCACACAGTTTTGGAAAAGAAGCCCACGGAAGAATATTTTCTGGAATTGATGGCCAACCGCCAGCTTCCGGCGCTGTATGCCACAAAGGAGCGGCCGTTGGTGGAAGAAGGCATGGTTTTTCCCGATCATTATGGGGTGTACGTGGTACAGCAGTTTCGCAACATCGGTTCCGGCATGCATGCCCATGATTACTTTGAAGTGGACTATGTGTTCAAGGGAAGCGCACAATTGATTTTTG
Source organism: Eubacteriales bacterium (assembly GCA_031547595.1). Classification (GTDB taxonomy): domain Bacteria; phylum Bacillota; class Clostridia; order Christensenellales; family Aristaeellaceae; genus JAVBRU01. Next base: position 41,394 of record JAVBRU010000038.1, on the reverse strand, counting down.
AGGGAGAAGAGCTGACCTTGCAGGAGGGGGAGGTTTGCGTGCTGGCCCCCAACTCCCGCCACCGGCTGGAGATTCCAGACCCTAACAGCGTAGTGCTGCTGCTGTTGATGCGGCGCTCCACCTTCGATCAGACATTCTTTTCGCTGCTATCCAGGAATGATCTGCTGGCTTGCTTTTTCCGCACCATGCTGTATGGCGAACGCAGCGCCAACTATCTGACGTTTCATACGGACAATGCAAACCCTGTGAAGTATCATATGATTTCGATTGCGCTGAATATCATGATTGACGATGCCTGCTCCAACGCCTGCGCCGCAGGCCTGGTCACTGTGCTGTTTTCCACGATGCTGCGCCGTTATTCATCCTCAATCCGGTTTTATGATAGCAATCTTCATATGGAGATGCCATTGGTTTTACAATACATCCAGCATAATTATCAGCATCTGACATTAAGCGACCTGGCCAAGGTGTTCCACTACAACGAATCTCATTTGAGTGTGCTGATCAAGAAAGATACCGGCTACACCTATACGGAGCTGATTACCCATCTGCGCATGACAGACGCAGCCAGTTATCTGCTGAACACGCCCATGAAAATCGCCGAAATTGCCGAAATGATCGGCTACCATTCTGCGGATCATTTTTCGCGCACGTTTCGGAATTATTATAAAGTATCCCCGCTGCAGTTCCGGGATGAAAGGGGAAAAACAGCAGAAACCAATGCATTATTTTGAGTCTTCGTAGAAAACACGAAAAGGGTGGGACAAAGTCCTTCCTTTTTTTTAATACCAAAAATACGTCGGATGAAGCCAAAGATCCATCATTCCTTTTCATTCTTTTTATGTGTATCCTGAAGATACTTCATTAGCCTGTTGTCACAGGCGCAATTAATAAAGGAGGAATACCTCATGAAAAAGACTCTTGCTTTGCTGCTGGCAGCCCTGCTGTTGCTGGCCTCCGCTGCCGCGCTGGCCGAAAGTGCGCCTCAGATGCCCCCGGCCCCGCCCTCTGCTGAGGCGGACACCTACACTGGCTCCGTCCGGGACTATGCCAACAAGTCTATGTGGTTTGATTCCACTGTGTATCATGGCTTCTACACGGCATACCAGATTGTGAAGGGCAATGGCGATGACACCTTTGATGTGGATGCATTCATCAATAGCGCTTTGGGCGAAAAAACTCTGGAGCGCATCGTGTATGAGCTGGTGCTCATTGGCGATAGCAACGTGGCATGTGATTACATGGTCAACTATTGGAAGGGCCGCGGCGTTATCGAAATGCCCTATTATATGGATGATGCGGACAAGGCCTACGTGGCCTATACCCCGGAATACATGCTGGCCGAAGGCAACCAGCAGAAGTACCCCATCATCTTTGACTATCATGGCGGCGGCGGCACAATGTTTGAGGCCACCAACCATGGCTTTGTGGAAATCTGCTTTGATAACGAGTTCATCGTGGTATGCCCAAGCCGCGTCAGCACGGATTTCCTGATTGCTGATATGGATGCGCAGCTGGCGGAATTGGAGGCAGCGGGCCTGCCCATTGATTACACCCGTATTTATGTGGTTGGCCAGTCCATGGGCGGCATGGCGTCCTTCTATATGGGCGCCAAGGACAACCGCCGTGTGGCGGCGTTGGCTGCCAACTCCAGCGCTCGCGGCCTGTATGTGGCATCTACGGCAGGCGATGAAAGCAGCATGGGCAGCTGGAACGCCACGGAAGCGGACCTTGCCAACGCCAATTTTGCCCCCTTCTTTATCCAGATTGGCACCTGCGATATGAAGCAGTTGCCCTTGTCCCTGGATAACGTGACCGGCCTGGTAAAATGGGTGGCCGCCAATGGCATCGACACTGTGCCTGCCAAGAACGATGACAACGTGCTTGGCATCACCGCGGACAAGGTATACACGCGCCGTATGGATGGCACGATCTATACTTTTGCTGATTACATCCATGCAAATGGCACTGTGATGGGCCGTGTGGTGGCTGTGGACGGCATGCCCCACTGGACCAGCCCCTCTTATTCCATCAATGCCTGGAACTTCCTCAAGCAGTTCTCCCGCGTGGATGGCGAGCTGGTGATCAGCAAATAAGCAAACTTTGTGATGCCCTGGATAGACGAGAATAAAAAGGAGGAACCCCGTAATGAAAAAAATGCTTGCACTTGCTTTGGCGATCCTGATGCTGCTGTCGTCGGTGGCTGCGCTGGCCGAAGCTGCGCCCCAAATGCCCCCGGCCCCGCCCTCTGCCGAGGCGGACAGCTACACCGGCTTTGTCCGCGACTATGCAAACAAAAACCTTTGGTTCGATTCCACGGTATATCATGGCTTCTACACGGCTTACCAGATCGTGAAGGGCAATGGCGATGACACCTTTGATGTAGACACGTTTATCAACAGCGCCATGGGCGAAAAAATCCTGAGCACCATCATCTATGAGCTGTGCTTGGTGGGCGATTCCAACTACGCCAGTGATTACATGGTCAATTATTGGCAGGGCCGTGGCCTGATTGAAAAGGCCTATGATACAGAGGAAGTGGCCACTTCCTGGCTGACGTTTACCCCCGATTATATGCTAGAAGAGGGCAACGCGGATGAATATCCTGTGGTATTCTGCTTCCATGGCAATGGCGGCACACTGTTTGAGGCCATCAACCACGGCTTTGTGAACATCTGCTATGATAATGAGTTTATGGTGGTTGTCCCCGATAACAACAACATGCAGGCGGATCTGGTGACGGGCAACATCACCGCTTATCTGGACCGCATGGAGGCGGAGGGCTACCCCATCGACCGTACAAAGGTATATGTGACCGGCATGTCCAAGGGCAATATGAGCAGCATGTATGCTGGCATTGTGTGCTCCGATATCATTGCGGGCGTGGCGGGCCACAGCGGCTCCGGCTTCTTCTTCTCCATTGACCAGTACTCCGAGGACGCGGTGGTCAGCCCGCTGCGCGTGACGGCGGAGCAGATTGCCGCCGCCAACACCATGCCCCTGTACATCCAAACCGGCGCTTGCGACATGCATCAGCTGCCCTATACCGATGCGGCGCTGGTGGGCATCAATGCATGGCTGGATATGCTGGGTGTTACGAACGATGCACTGCGCACTGAAGATAACATGCTGGGTATCACTGCCGATAAGGTGTACACGCAATACATCGATGGCACCCGCCACACCTTGTGCGAATACTTCGATGCGGATGGCATCAACATGATGACTTTGGTGGGCATTGACAACCATCCCCATTGGGTGACGCCCTCCTATGCCCAGAACGCTTGGGATTTCCTGAAGACCTTCTCCCGCGTGGACGGTGCGCTGGTGGTGGATGCGGCGAAATAAAGCGCTGTACTGATAAAGCAAAAAGGGCGGACGGGATCAAAAATCCTGTCCGTCTTTTTGCGTATGTGCTTATTCTGTTATGGAAATGCAAATAGAGGCGGGCTGCAATCCGCTGGCATGCACGGATAATGTGCCGATGCCTGCCGCTTCGCCGCGCAGGACGATCTGTGCCCGGCCTTGCCAGGTTTTGCATGGGGGAGGGGAGAAGGGGTCAACCTGCTCCGGGTCGGCATTGCCTGCTGCCAACAGCGTCACAGGCCCATCTGTTTGCAAGGATATGGTGTACTCTGCCTGCGGCGCTTCCCGCCCCATCGGATCGGCCAGCGCAAGGTTCAAAAAGATCAGTTGACCGGGGCGGATGGCGGGCTGCTCTGCGGTTAGTATCAAGGCCGCTGCGTCGCCTGGGGTGCAAAGGGCAGCGCGGCCTGTTTCCTGCCCTGCAGCATTATAGGCGACGGCTGTCAGCATGCCAGGGTGATATGTCGTACGGAAGGTACAGGCGCAGGCGACGGGCTTTTCCTTGCTGATCAATTTATTCTCTTGCCAAAGCGCCACCACGGAAGCATTGCTGAAGATCAGGATTTCCGCAGGGCAGCCTTCTAGCCCCGGCCATGCCCAGCGAGGGGACGCGTCGGTCAACCGCCACAGGCCTAAGGAATAAGCTTCGTCCGTATGATTGACTGGCCGCACGGCGATGTAGGGGTCGCTGCGCAGGCCCCATGCAATTTGGGTATACGCCATCTGCGGCGTGGGCTGCCCTGTTATATCCATAGAGCCACAGGCCGCGGCCAGGCAGGGGTAGGGCTTGGTAAAGGGGGCGTGCGCTGTGCCATACTCAGGCAGGCCCAGCCCAGTCTCGCCCAGATAGTCCCAGGCTGTCCATTGAAAATCGCCCACCACATAGGGCAGGGAAAGCACCAAAGGCCAGTTTTCTGCCAGGCGGCTGGGGTAGGTTTCGCTGGACACAATCACCACATCGGGAAACAGCGCATGCATGCCCTCAAACAGCGCTTCGCTGTAATTCAGGCCCAGGATATCCACATGCTCTATGGCTTTGCCCAGTATGGCTGCCAGGTGCCCCGCCGTCATGCTGCTTTTCACTTTGCTCATCAGGGTGACAAAGTTGTTGATTTCCATGCTGCCCATCACATCATCGCTGTGCCGCGCCTGCTCGTACGCCATGCCGGTCAGCAGGCTGTTCACCGCCAGCGTGACGGGGCGGGAGCTATCCAGGCCGTGTATTTTTTCGGATAATGCTTTGCAGATAGCTGCCCCCTTGGGCAGGCTGAGGTCCGAAATTTCATTGCCAACAGAGTACATCACAATGCTGGGGTGGTTATAATCCCGGCGCACCATGGCGGTGATGTCCTGCTCCCACCAGGCGTCAAAATTGGCAGCATAATCGTATGCCGTCTGCGGCACCTGCCACTGGTCAAAGGCTTCTTCCATCACGTACAGCCCGAGGCCATCGCAGGCGCTGAGGAATGCCTTGGAGGGCGGGTTGTGGGCGCAGCGCACGGCGTTAAAGCCCTGCTTTTTGATAATGCGGGCCTTCCGCCATTCCGCATCGGTATAAGCCGCAGCGCCCAGCAAGCCGTTGTCATGATGCATACAGCCGCCCCTGAACTTGACGGTTTTTCCGTTGACCTGAAAGCCGCTCTTAGCATCCCAGGCAAGCTGGCGAATGCCAAAGGATTCCCGGTGCTCGTCCAAAAGCTGGCCGTTCCTGTGCAAAGACAGGCAAATTTCGTACAAAGCAGGCTGCTCTGCGCACCAGAGGCGGGCTTCTGGAATTTCTAAAACGGCAAGGTTGCCCTCGGCCTGCGCTACGTTTTTGCCCTGATGTAAAATCGCTATTTTGATGCTGTCCTCCAATCGGCAAACGGCCTGCACATCCACTTGCACCCTTGCCGGATGGGTGGATAAGGTGGTGACCCGCAGTCCATCGGGGACAAAATACGCATCCTGCGCCACCCACAAGGATACCGGCCGGTACAGGCCGCTGCCGGAATACCACCGGCTGTTGGGTGTTTGGCTGTTGTCAACCACCACGCGCAGCACGTTTTCGCCCGTCCTGATTTTGTGCGTCAGCGGCACAAAAAAGCCCGTATAGCCATATTTCCAGATGCCGACGGGGAGGTCGTTTAAGGTTATTTCGGCATGACGGTATGCCCCCTCGATTTCCATCAGCACGTTTTTATCCACAAGGCCGTCGCCGGAAAAATGCTTTTCGTACACATACTTTCCGCCGGGATACCATGCGGTGGTATGGCCCTCTGGCAAAGAGGCGTCCCGGGCCTCCATGCGCATGGCATCATGCGGAAGCTGCACCGGGCATGCATCTGCCGGATGCCCCGCATTCCAAAACCGCCAATTGCCGTTCCAATCCATTTGTAACATTTCTACACATCCTTCAAAGCAAGTTTGCAGTTCCATTATAACCATTGCCTGGGCAGATACAATGGCAACAGCCATGAATCATCCGACAATTTATTGGATCCTTATGTCATTTGATTCGACATCCTTTGCTGTGCCTTGACACCTGCATTTTGAGAAAATATGATTAATGAGGAACCCATACATCACAGTTGAAGGGGGGATGCGGATGCTTACCCTGGGGATCGATATCGGCTCCACCACATCCAAATGCGCCCTGCTGGCGGGGGGCGAAACCGTGCTGGCGACATCTCTTGTTTTTGCCGGTATTGGCACAGCGGGCGCGCAGGAGGCGGTTTCGCAGGTGCTGCATAAGGCCGGTATCCACCCGGAGGAACTGGCGGCATCCGCCGTGACAGGCTATGGCCGCCATGTGTGGCAGGCTGCGCAGCATGAAGCCAGCGAGCTTACCTGCCATGCCTTGGGCGCGCGGATGGTTTTTCCGCAGGTGCGCACCGTGATTGACATTGGCGGGCAGGATGCCAAAGTGATCTGCCTGGATGCGATGGGACGCATGAGCAGCTTTTTGGTGAACGATAAATGCGCTGCCGGAACGGGCCGGTTCCTGGATGTGATGGCGGGCATTTTGCAGATTCCGGTGTCGGGGTTGACAACAGAGGCGCTGCGCTCCTGCGCGCCGGCGTCCATCTCCTCCACTTGCACCGTGTTTGCCGAAAGCGAGGTCATCAGCCAGTTATCCGCCGGCGCAAAGCGGGATGATGTGGTCGCAGGCATCTGCCGCTCTGTGGCGGTGCGCACGGCGGCATTGGCCAAGCGTCAGGCGGTGTGTGCGCCCCTTTGCATCAGCGGCGGCGTGGCTGCCAATGAGGCGGTGCGAAAAGCCCTGGCCGAAGAACTGCACATGGATATCTTATATTCCAATCAAGCCCAGCTGTTTGGCGCGATGGGCGCTGCCCGGCTGGCCTATCAAAAAACCATGGATAAGGGAGGAAACACACTGTGTCCGAAGAGGTGAAAAAGCAGCGCATGCCCCCGGACCCAAACTCGGCCAAGTTCAAGCTGGGCCAGATTGCGGCAAATGCTTATGCAGATGCGCTTGAAGCCAAGGAGCGGGGCGAAATGGTGGGCTGGTGCAGCAGTAATTTCCCGGTGGAAATCCCTGAAACGCTGGGGCTGACGGTGTGCTACCCCGAAAACCAGGCGGCGGCCATTGCGGCGCGAGGAGGCGGGGCGCGGCTTTGCGAAATCGCAGAGGGCGATGGCTATTCCAATGATCTGTGCGCCTATGCCCGCATTTCCCTGGCGTATGCCAAGGTGAAGGACGCGCCGGAGCAGAATATGCCACAGCCGGATTTTCTTTTATGCTGCAACAACATCTGCAACTGCATGATCAAATGGTATGAAAATCTATCGGCAGAGCTAAAGATTCCCCTCATTATGATCGATATTCCCTTCACGCCGGATGATCAGGTTTCGGTAGCTACTATGGATTATGTCAGCGCGCAGTTTCGGGAGGCTGTGAAGCAGCTGACGGAGATTACAGGCAAAGTGTGGCGGGAGGAGCGGTTCCGGGAAGTGATGGCTGCAAGCTGCCGTACCAGCCGCGCCTGGCTGGCGGCCACTGCCGAGGCATGCCATGTGCCTTCGCCTTTTAATGGGTTTGACCTGCTCAACCATATGGCGGTGATGGTCACAGCCCGGGGGAAGCCCGAAGCGGCCGAAGCCATGGAAACACTGCTGGCAGAATACCGGCAGAATGCGGCGGAGGGCAAGAGCACCTTCCGGGGCGAAGAAAAATATCGCATTATGTTTGAGGGCATTGCCTGCTGGCCGTGGCTGCGTGTTACGTCTCAGGGCCTGCGAGACCGGGGCATCAATATGGTGACCACCATTTATGCCGATGCTTTTGGCTTTGACTATCATTCCTTTGAAGACATGATCCGCGCCTATTGCCTGGTGCCCAATGCCATCAATTTGAAGGTATCCCGGGATAAGCGCGTGAAGCTTTGCCGGGATAACCACGTGGAGGGCCTGCTGGTGCACACCAACCGTTCCTGCAAACTATGGAGTGGGTTTATGTATGAAATGAGCCGCCAAATCGGGGGAATGTGCGATATTCCGGTGGTGTCCTTTGATGGAGACCAGGCAGACCCGCGCAATTTTTCGGAGGCGCAGTATGATACCCGGGTGCAGGGGCTGACAGAAATTATGCAAGCCAGAAAGGAGGGGATTTGACGATGGAAGTCCATGTGCAGATGCTGCTTGAACGTTTCCACGATGCGGCCGCCCATCCCCGGGCCATGCTGGAATGCTATCTTGAGCAAAACCTGAAGGTGGTGCTGACTGCGCCTGTATATGCGCCGGAAGAAATCATCCACAGCATGGGCCTGATGCCCATGGGCGTTTGGGGCGCGGATATGCAGTTGAACAATGCAAGGCGGTTTTTCCCGGCCTTTATTTGTTCTGTTGCCCAGTCCATTGTGGAGCTGGGCATGGCGGGCAGCTATGCGGGGGCAAGCGCGATTGTCATTGCGCCCCTGTGCGACAGCCTCAAGGTGCTGACAGAGAATTTCAAGTATGCGGTGCCGTCCATTCCGGTGGTGCCGATGCTGTACCCGCAAAACCGTGCGACTGTGCATGGTGTGCAATACACACGGGAAGGTCATCTGCGCCTGATTGAGGATTTGGAAAGGATCACGGGTGCCTCCTTTTCGGAAGAAAAGCTGGCGGCTTCCCTTCGCGTATACAATGCCCACAATGCCGCCATGCGCAGGCTGCCGCCGGTGCTGGCAAAACACCCCGAAATCACCGCGGCGCAGCGCAGCGATATTTTCAAGAGCGCGTTCTTCCTTCCCAAGGCCGATCATACCGCCTGGGTGGAAAGTCTGTGCAGTGCGCTGGAGGGCCAGGAAAAGGGGCAAGGGAAAATCCCGGTCTACGTCAGCGGTATTTTGACGGACAGCCCCGCTTTCAATGCCCTGCTGGATGACGCGGGCCTGACCATCGTGGCCGACGATGTGGCGGCTCAGTCCCGTCAATACCGCACCGATGCGCCGCTGGGCGCTTCGCCGCTGATGGCGCTTGCAGAAAAATTTGTCCAGATGGGACATTGCAGCGTGCTGTATGACCCCCAGAAAACCCGCTGCCAGCGCATTGCCGATGAGGCCGTGGCTGCCGGGGCCAAGGGCGTGCTGCTGGTGCAGACTAAGTTTTGCGATCCGGAGGAGTTTGACATACCCTTCATTCGGCGGGCCTGCGATGCTGCGGGCTTGCCTGTCACGGTGCTTGAGATTGACCGGCAAATGGAGCGTTACGAGCAGGCACGCACCGTGATCGAGACATTCCGCGATATGCTGGTATGAGAGGAAGGACAAGCAAAATGAATCAACTGAAATTGCCCTTGGCGAAGGTGGAGGTGCTGGAGCTGTCCACCTTTATTGCGGGGCCCTGCTGCTGCCGGTATCTGGCCGATCTGGGCGCGCATGTAGTGAAGGTGGAGGCGCCATCGGGCGATCCGTTGCGCTACACTGCGGTGAATGAAGGACGCCCCTTTGGAGACCGGGAGGATACCAGCTACACCCTGGAAAACACGGGCAAGGAATGCGTGACGCTGAACACCAAAACGGAAGCCGGCCGGGAAGCGCTGGAAAAGCTTATTGCCCGGGCAGATGTTTTCGTCACCAACTGGCGGCAGCCCGCCCTCCAGCGCGCAGGGCTTGATTATCAAACGCTGAATGAAAAGTATCCGCACCTGGTGTTTGGCTATGTGAGCGGCTATGGCGAAAAAGGCCCCGATAAGGATTTGCCGGGCTTTGATTTCACGGCATTTTTTGCCCGGGGCGGGGTGATGGGCACCATGTACGACAAGGAAAGCACGCCCATGGTACCCATTGCCGGGTTTGGCGATCATCAGGTGGGCATGTATCTGGCCAGCGGCATCCTGGCGGCGTTGTACCGCGCCCGCGAAACAGGGCTGGGAGATCAAGTGACGGTCAGCCTGTTTCATACCGCCATCTGGGATATTGCCCTGTATCTGCAGTGCAATCAGTATGGCGATCCCTCCACACAGTACCCCATCAGCCGCCGGGCAACCGCGAACCCATTGCAGGTGGCGCACCGCACCCAAGATGGCCATTGGGTGCAGATTGCTATGCCGCGGTATGATTTCTATTATCCCAAGTTCCTGCGTGTGATTGGGCGCACGGATCTCGAAAATGAGGAACGTTTCTTTCCCCAAACCAATTTACAGTTCCATTTGGACGCATTTTATGATATTGTGGATGCAGGGATTGGCGCGCTTGATTTGCCGGAGCTGGAAAAGCGCATGCAGGCCGAAGACCTGCCCTATGCCGTATGCCAGACCTGGGACGCGCTGCTCAAAGACCCGCAGGCCTGGGGCAGTGATGCCTTGACCCAAGTGACCTTCCCCAGCGGGCAGGTGCGCACCATGGTGCGCACTCCGGTGTTGTTTGCCGCAACCCCCCTGCCCGCCTACGAGCGTGCGCCTTTCCTGGGCGAGCATACGCGGGGCGTGCTGGCGCAGCTTGGGTACTGCGAAGGGCAAATTGACGCCATGATCGCTGCTGGGGAAGCCTGCGGGGAAAAGCGTATCGGATGATAATAAAAGCCGCCCTAACCGGTGAAGGAGGTGTGAGCAGGATGAAGGCGGAATTTGAACTGATCCAGCGGGAGCTGAACGATTGGGTTGCTGCGCACGGAAGCTTTTCAAGCTATCCGAATATCTGCCATTTGATCGCAAGAAAGAATAGGATCAGCATCCAGCCCGAATTGCACCGGGATGCATTGGAGGCGCTAGATGAACAGGGCTTTTTGGATTATCTGCCCCACCGCCCGTGCGAGCTGTTTGGCACGGAAGTGAAAGATACGCCGGAGGTGACGGAGGTACACTTCTATGGTGGGCTGGATGTGAATGTGATTCAGCAATTTTTCCAAATTTCCGATAATGTGCACCGGCACGATTGCTTTGAGATCACCTATGTGTACCGGGGCAAGTGCGAGCTGGGCTTTGAATCTGAAACGCGCACGATGACAGAGGGCGAAATGTGCATCATGGCACCCGGCGGCTGGCACCGGCTGCGCATCCCCAGCGCAAGCTGCATTGTGTTTTTGATTACCATCCGAAAATCTACCTTCCAGGAGACCTTTTTCCGGCTGCTGACCCAAAATAATTTGCTGGCAGATTTTTTTCGGATGGTGCTGTACAGCGAAAAGCATGTCAATTACCTGTTGTTTTTCACTGGAAATACGCCGATGATCCGCCGCATTGTACAGGACATCGTAACCAACAGCGTGAACCAGGACGATTATTCCAACGAGCTTTTGATCAGCTATGTCAACATATTCTTTGGCCATGTGCTGCGCAATTTTTCAAAATCCATCCAGTATTATAACAGCGGCCAGGACAACGATGTGCCCCTGATGCTGCAATACATCCGCCGCAACTATCAGCAGCTCAGCCTGTCCCAGCTTGCCGAGCTGTTCCATTACAATGTGTCGTATCTGTCTGTTATGCTCAAAAAGAACACGGGTAAAAATTTCTCGCAGATCATCAATGAAATCCGTATGGACAAGGCAAAGGAGCTCTTAGCCGCCACCACACTGCGCGTTTCGGCGGTTGCGGAGCGTACCGGGTTTCAGTCCCCGGATGCTTTCACCAAAGTCTTTCAGAAGCACTTTGGCGAGACGCCCTCTGATTTTCGCAAGCGGCAAGAGGCCGCAAGCAAAGGCGAGTAAAGCAAACCCCGGCATTTGCGTGCCGGGGTGATTTTTTTGAAGGGTCAGAGCAAATCTACCCGCTGCGATTGATGAAATTGCTCTATATGCATATATCAGGTTCCGATCGGCTGATCCTGCACGCGCTCCCGATAAATGGTGGGGGATTCGCCATGAAAACGCTGAAAAGCACGGGAAAAATGATCGGGGGAGTTATAGCCGGTCATGTAGGCAATTTCGGATATTTTGAGGACGGAATTGCTTAGGTAGTTGGCGGCGTCAATCATTTTAAGTTGTGTTACCAAATGAGAAAAAGAATGCCCGGTATTCTTTTTGATCAACACAGACAGATGTGCATCGCTGTAATGGAACATTTCTGCCAGATCATGCAGCGACAGATGAAGGTAGTTGTGCTGGATGTATTGCAGGATGAGGGAAAAGTCCGTGCCAAAGTTGTATTTATAGAAATGAACCGTTTGCGAATAATTGCGCAGGATCGTGCCAAACAAAATACTGACCAGACTGATGCAAAAAGAGTTCGCGTAACTATCCATCACCATGGAGTTGACGATGATCTGCTGAACGGTATACTTGATTTCCGGTGTATTTTCGGTGAAGAAAAGCAGAAAATTCGCCTCGTTTTTGCTGTAGAGAACCGTCTGAAAAAAATAGGACAGAAGATCATTGCGGGATAGCAGCTGAAAAAACGTGTTGCTGAAGGTGGATTTGCGCACCCAGATGATGAAGGTAAGGTCGCTCTCCTCACGCAAATGCAGCCCATGGGTGGAGTTGGGCGCAATGATGCAAACCTCGCCTTCGCCCAAGGTGCGTTGATTTTTTTCAAAGATCATTTCGCAGCTTCCACGGTATACGTATACGATCTCAAAATAATCATGGCTATGCGGTTCGCGCGAAATGTTGTAGAATTGTTGAATGGCGTATACGTCAAATGCCTTGGGGAAAACAGTTTCTTCTGTTACGTTGGTCGTATCAGTCATGGTGGGCTCAAACACAGGCAAAAACCGGTGCTTGATAAGCTGCAAAAACACGTCTTCCGACAGGTTTTGCAATTGATTTTTTCGTATATCAGGGAAGCCTACCTGTGCATGGCCTTTGAGAAAGACCAGGTGACTCATTTCAGGGTAATTGGGCGGTGAGCCAAAGGCAGCGGTATAGGCATTTAGCTCGTCTTGCATGACCTGATATTCCGCGGTATACAGCATGTTGTCGCCTCCTTTATATCCTATTGTAGCGATCTAAGCCAAGACGTCAATATCGGAAGCGAAAGAACAGCCAGAACAGCGGAAACATCTAAAAAAATGTCAAGCGTTTTTGCTGATAATCCATTATAATATACACAAATGTGTGGAAAACAGCGCTGAAGCAAAGGGGGCATGGACAAAATGCGTATTGCCATCGTGGAAGACTGTGTAGCGGATCAGCAGCAAGTGACTGGGCTGATTCACCGATATTTTGCTGAAAATATGCCGGATGTAAAACCGCTGATCACCTTGTTTGACAACGCTGTTTCTTTTCTGGAGCATTACCGGGCTGTCTTTGATCTGGTCTTTTTAGACATTCAGATGCCCCTGATGAATGGCATGGAGGCGGCAGAAAAGCTGCGCCGGATGGATGGGCAGGTGCCGCTGGTTTTCATCACCAGTATGGCACGATATGCGGTGAAGGGATACGATGTGGACGCAGTGGGCTTTGTGCTAAAACCGGTGCAGTATGAGGACTTTTATCTCAGCATGCGCCGGGCAGTGGGCCAGGCGGCTTCGCGGGAAGGCAAAACGTTGACCATCCCCATGAAGCAGGGCATTTTGCGCATCCCGACCTGCGATATTTATTTTGTAGAGGTCTGCCGCCATATGTTGCATTTCCATACCAGGCAGGGCATCGTCAGCGGGAGCGGAAATTTGCTGGATGTGCAAAAAAAGCTGGGGAACGATTTTCTGCTGTGCAACCGCAGCTTTCTTTTGAACCCACGGTATATTCAACAGCTGCAAGGAAGCGATGTGCTGATGGCTGGCGGCGAAACCGTGCCCATCAGCCGGCCTAAGAAAAAGGAGTTCCTGGGGGCTTTTAATCATTGGCTGGGGGAGGGGAATGGGCGATGAGTTTGATGCTGGATTTGTTTTTGCGGGCCATGTTTATGATTGAACTGATGGCGTTTACCAGCCTGTTTTTTATCCCGTTGCCCAAAAAGCGGCATTTTCCCTGGCGTATAGTGAGTGCTATCATTGTCTGCCTGGGCTGTGCGCTTTTATGGGAGCCTTCCTGGTCGCAGAATCTATATCTGGGCGTGTTTTATAGCATCGCTCAGTTCTTGCTGCTGGTGGCATTAACCTGCTTTTGCTTTGAGGCGACAGGTTGGATCGGGCTTTATTGTGCCATCGGCGGCATAGCAGTGCAACGGATCGTGCTGCAAATATCGCGGATACTGGTAGGATTGCAAGCGGGTTTTTTTGTCGAAGCGTATCTGGTTCAGATGTTGTTTAATGTGCTGGCGCTGCTTTGTGGGTATTTCCTTTTCACCAAGCGTATACAACGCGAGGGCTTCAGCCATATGGGCAATAAGGCTGTGCTGGGGCTGTGTGTTATGTTCCTGTTCGGCTCCGTTGTTTTTTCATCAGTTTGCAGTTATTATCGCAGCAGCATGGTGCCTGCTGTAGAGTACATAGCGCGTTTGTATGATTTGCTAAGCTGTGTTTTTGCATTGTGGATGGAAAGAAGCCTGGTGCGGTTGGTGAGGGCCACCGAGGAAGCCGCCGTTTTGCAGCAGCTGTGGGAGCGGGAAAAGCGGCAGATGGCGCTGTCCAGAGAAACCGTTGATATGATCAACATGAAGTGCCACGATATGAAGCATTTGCTTGCCCTGCTGGCTGCCGATGGCGGGACGAACCATCAGGATGAAATCCAAAGGATCACCGAGCTGATCAATATCTATGATTTTGGTGTGGACACGGAAAATGACACCCTGAACCTTGTGCTGGCCGAAAAGAGCCTGGTCTGCCAGAAGGCGGGCATCCAGCTGAACTGCATGGCCAATGGCAGCTGCCTTTCTTTCCTGCAAGAGGTGGATATTTATTCTCTCTTTGGAAATGCGCTGGACAATGCCATCCGCGCGGTGCAATCATTGGCCGCTGAAAAAAAGAAAATCATCAAGCTCAACGTCAGGCAAATCGCAGGCATGGTGATGATACAGATTGAAAACTATTATGCAGGCAGTATCCATTTTTCAGACGGACTGCCTGTGACCAGCCAAGACGATGCCTCCATTCACGGATACGGCACCCGCAGCATGCGCTATCTGGCTGCTAAATACGGCGGGCAAATGGAGATCACCGCGCAGGAGGGCATCTTTGTGCTAAACCTTCTGATTCCGGCAAAATAATTGCCAAAATAGCAATTCGGGCGCTCCGGCAGACAGCTGGGGCGTTTTCTATTGTCATACAGGGAACGGTATATAGAATAAAAGCATCAACCGGGCTGAATCCGGATACATTGGAAAGGAAGGTATTTTCATGAGGAAAATGCTGTCTCTCTTGCTAGCGGTGGCCATATTGCTGGCCGTCCTGCCCCTGGGGTTGGCAGAAAACGCGCCGGAAATCAAGGTGCTTTCTGTGACCGCCCATTGCACGTCCGAGGCCTATGGCCAGACCATCCACGCCTTCACCTATGAGCTTGAGGATGTCCTCCCCGCACTGAAGCTGACCACCGCAGATTTTATGCTCAAGCATGCCGTGTATGACGCCATGGAAACCCATGAGCCCTTTGAAGCCCAGGCAACAAAGGTGTATGTTTCCGGCAACACGCTCACCGTGGGGGTAGAGCCTTTCTACCCCAGAAACAGCTTCACCAAGGAAGGCTATTGGGCGCTGGAAAGCACCCTGGATGCCTTGGATGTGGACGCTGCTTCCGAAATCAGCATCAGCGATCCCGTGGTGGAAGCCTTTGTGCCCTTCACAAAAACGTTGAACACCGCCCGCCTTGAATGCTATCTGTACAGTCCGGCAAATGCCAGCGCTGCCCTGCCCCTGGTGATATTCAACTCCGGCGGCAGTGGCATTTCCACCACCAATGATGCGTATGGCGCGAACTTCGTCGTATCCTTTGGCAAGGCAGAAATCCAGAGCGCCTTCCCCTGCTATGTGCTCTATCCCCAGCGCAACGCAGGCGAAACCGATGACCTGTGCGCCGCAATCGTAGAGATTGCTAATGATCTGGTGGCCGAGGGCAAAGTGGATGCCAACCGCATCTACATGACGGGCGAATCCGCGGGCTCGTCCTTCACCATGAATTTTGTCAGCCGCTATCCTGGCTTTAATGCGGCCATCGCGATCTTTAACGGTGGCGCCAATTTTGATGGCATCGCTGGCAGCGACAAGCTGGAAGACACGCTGAAGGTTGAGGCAGGCTCGCCCTGGAGCGATGCGGAGCTGAAGCAGCTGGCGGATAGCGGCACCAAGGTGATGTTCGTCCAGTCCATTGGCGATACCACCTCCACCCCCATCCGGTATGCCACGGCGTACCAGAAGCTGATCGGCTTTGGCATGAAGCCTGGCAACGATTTGGTGTGGCGCTATTACACCGCGCAGGATTTTAACGTGCTGTGCATGGACCGCACCGAGTGGAAGGCCATGGCGGATGCTGGTTATGTGACAGACCCCATCACGGGGATCACTACCTATTACTATCCCGAAGGCAAGCTGCACAACTCGTCTTATCCCGCCGCCAATGATTTGTCTATCAAGATGTGGCTGTTCAACCAGCAAAAGGGCGAGTACGTCGCCAGCTTCGTGGAAGAATACAGCGCAGTCACCAAGCAGACCCTGACCGATTATGCCATGATTCCCGAATACTACACCAAGGTGGCTACGCTGGAAGGCGCTCCCGGTGTGCCCGCTGGCTCCACTACCACCTTGACCGTGTATACCAATGACGAAGAGACCCTGTACTATATCAGCTTCCAGACTTTCTTCAAGCCCGATCCTCAGTTTGTTGAGGGCATGGTGGTGGGCAGCCTCGCCCATGTGATCATGGACTGCTCCGGTACCTGGTGGACGGCTGATGCCGAAAACTTTATGCTTCCCTACATCGTGGCCCAGGAAAACATCGACTGGCAGCCTTATGTGCGGTAATACGTAATCTCTCAACACTTGCCCTCTGGCGCACCTCTCCGCGCCAGAGGACTTTTTGCGTCGACAAAAATAAATAAGCACTGAAACATCTAAAAAAATGTCAAGGCAAAAATCATGGACAGACTGTATAATACGATGAGAGGACCCATCATGATAAGGTGAGGTGCCACAATGAGAATCGCCATTGTAGAGGATCACCGGGAAGATCAACAGCGTCTTTCCTCGTTCATCGGGCAGTATTTTCGGGAAACCGCGCCGGAAATAAAGCAATCCATCGTTTGCTTTGATAATGCGGTGGATTTTCTGGAAAACTATCAGGCAATTTATGATATCGTCTTTCTGGATATCCAGATGCCCCTGATGGATGGGATGACGGCGGTGGAAAAGCTACGTCGGCTGGATGAACAGGTGCCGGTGATTTTTGCGACCAGCATGGCCCAGTACGCAGTGCGGGGGTATAACGTGAACGCAGTGGGGTTTGTACTCAAGCCCATTCGCTATCACGATTTTTTCCTCAGCATGCGTCGGGCGGTGGCCTTGGCCGCCTTGAAGGTGGGGCAAACGATTCTCATCAGCGACAAGCAGGGAATGGAACGCATCGTATCCTCCGATCTGGTCTACGTGGAGGTCAGCGGTCACATGCTGCGGTATCATACGGTCAGCGGCATTGTTTGCGCTACCGGGAGCCTGAATGAGCTGGAGGAAAGGCTGAAGCCCAGCGATTTTCTTCGATGCAATAGCTGCTATCTGGTCAATCCACGCCATATACGAAGGGTGCAGGGCTATGAGTTGATCATGGATAACGGAGAAATGGTACAGATCAGCCACCCCAAAAAGAAGGCGTTTATGGAAGCGTTGAACCGTTGGCTGGGGGAGGGAAAAAATCTGTGAATCAACAGTTGTTTGTGATTATCCTCCGTTGTCTGTTTATGGTGGAGCTCATTATTTTCAGCATTCCATTCACTCTGCCCCTTCCGCGGAAAAGAAAATTCCCGTTTCGTGTAGGTTTTTCATGCATTATCTGCTTGCTGCCAGAGATTTTTTGGAACGATGCATGGTCTGCCAACGTATGGATCGGTGTTTTTCAGAACGTCATGCTGTTTACTCTGCTTTATTTGGGCATCAGGCTTTGCTTTGGATGCAACAGCTGGATGGGCCTGTACTGCGTTACGGGCGCTTACGCTCTGCAACGAATTAATCTGCATTTGCAAGTGCTGATGGGAGCGTTTAAGCTTCGGGCAGCAGATGTTACAGTGTTTTCAACGACGCTCTATATCGCGGTGATTGCGGTTTTGTTTCTCTTGGCATATCGTATTTTTACCGTAAACATTCGCCGGGCCGGGTATCATCATATCGGGAACAGGGCGAATCTGGTGATTTGTCTGGTGGTGATGATCAGCATGCTGGCCTTTAACGCCATTGACACCAATTACCGCGCCCAAACCCCCGCGCCCATTAACACAATGGTTCGCCTGTATAGCGCCAGCTGCTGCCTGTTGACATTGTGGCTGCAATACAGCATGTTTCGTTTAGACAAAACGAAGGAGGAAAATGCTGTTATCTTGCAGCTATGGGAAAGAGAGAAGAAGCATTTGGCACTTTCCAGGGAAACGGTGGATATGATCAACATAAAGTGCCATGATATGAAACACCTTATCGCACTGCTGAAAACCCGGGAAGGGCACCATGCACAGGAAGAACTGAACCGTATTGAAGAGTTGGTCAGCATTTATGATTTCAGTGTGGACACCCAGAATGATACGCTTAATCTGGTTTTGGCGGAAAAGGGCTTGCTTTGCCAGAGTTACGGCATCCAACTCAATTGCATTGCCAATGGGCAAACGCTGCGCTTTATGGAAGAGACGGATATTTATTTTTTGTTCTGCAATGCACTGGATAACGCCATCCGGGCGGTACAGGCAATCGGAGAGAAAGAAAAAAGGATCATCAAGCTGACCGTGCTGGAAAGCATGGGGATGATTTCCATTGGCACTGAGAATTTTTACACTGGGCAGCTAAGCTTTGAGGGGGGATTGCCGGTCACAAGCCAACTGGAGGATGCCGTTCATGGATATGGAACGCGCAGCATGCGCTATGTGGCAGAAAAGTATGGAGGTGAAATGAGCATTGGCGCAAAGGATGGGATTTTTTCGCTGAACATACTGATCCCCGCCATGCAATAAGCCATTTTTGCAAGCTTAAGCGCTGAAACCGCAAGGTTAGGCGTTTTTTTGTGGGTCTTTCCATAAAAGACAGTAGAATAACAATAACAAATTCTCAAACAAGAAAGGCGGTCTCACAATGAAAAGGTTTCTTGCTCTCTTGCTGGCCTGCGTCATGGCCCTCAGCGCAACAGCGGCTCTGGCTGAAACGCAGCCGGCCACCCCAATTTCTGAAGCACTGGCGGCCATGAAGGTTGACAAATCAACACAGCCGCGTGTTCTGATCACCACCGATCTGGAAGTAGACGACATGAACGGTATCTTGCTGACCTTGATGTATGCTTGTGACTATGACATTGCCGGAATCGTAGCCACAGCGGGCATGTTCCACTTCAATGGTGACGGCGAGCATACGCTGGCCGAAATTACCCCCAACTATCGCTGTGAAGCAACAACGGCCGGAGATAGCGTGGAAAATGCGGGGCAGCTCATGTCCTTCCGTCCTGTACAACCGGACTTTCTGACGCGCATCATCTCTGTCAGTTATGCCGCGGACTATGCCTATCTCAGCCAGAATAACCCCAATTATCCAACGCCGGAATATCTGCTGAGTGTTGCCAAGGAAGGCAATATGGAGTTTGAAGGTGATTATCGCAACGATACCGAGGGTTCAAACTGGATCAAAGCCTGCATTCTGGATGATGATCCCCGACCGCTCTACATCATGCATTGGGGCGGCATCAATACCACGGTTCGCGCGTTCATCAGCATTTATGAGCAATATCATAATACTGCTGAATGGGATGAGATCCTGAACAAGGTGGTCAGCAAGGTTCGCATCAGCGGCAACGGGGAGGACAATTGCCGTGCGGACTCCAAGCTGGACGAGTTGTTTCCAGGCTTGCAGGGTTCTGATTGGAACGGCTTTGGCGGATATGGCAACTACTTTTGCGCCACACCGAAGGAGGCCTTCTTTGGCGGCAGCTCGGAAGCGCTTCTACCCTACTACAAGGGAGCTTACCTTACCGAAGCGTTCAAGTTTAACCACGGCAAGGTGCTCAGTGAATTCCATCTGATGTATGACGGCCAGGTTATTTACGGCGAGCCCATTTGCTATCAATACGGGCTGCTGACCTACATTGACTGGCGCGAAGCGGGCAAGACCGGCTGGGCATCCCCCGATCTTGCCGAAAGCCCCATCTTTATCCGCTTTGAGTATGAACCCTATGACTGGATGTGCTGCCAGTTTGGCACCGCCTCTTTCATTGATCTGGGCCTGCGCAGCGACATAAAAAATACAGCAGCCCGCAGCTACACCACAACGCTGTTTGACGAACTTGCTGCCCGCGCCGACTGGGCGGTCTTTGCACCCGAAGATTGCAATCACGCGCCTGTTGTGACAGTGGATGCGTTGGACATCAGTGCCAAGGCTGGCGAAACAGTGACGCTGAACGGCGCAGTCAACGATCCTGACGGCGACGAGGTGGAAACCATCTGGTGGATGGCCGCTGCGCTGAACGTATACGCAGGTGCTTCCACCGATCTTGCGATTTCTGATGCCAATTCGTTGACCACCAATTTTACTGTTCCCGCTGACGCTGTTGCGGGCGACCAGTTTGTCATCACCCTGGAGGCACACGATGTTGCCAGCCGTCCCATGACCCGGTTTGTGCAGATTGTTATCACTGTTGGCGAGTAAAGAAAGAATATGCTCCGTGCCCTGGCGCGCCTCTCCGCGCCAGGGGCTTTTACTACATACTAAAAATTGGGGGAACAATCTAAAATAGTGACGGGTATGGAAGAGAATATCTAATAAATTGTCGGGCACATCGAAAAATGGGACATGGCTTTGAACCATTCAATCTCCTATACTGAAACCATCACCGCGGCGCAGAAGATCAGCGCCGTGAGTCATGGAAAAGGAGAGGATACCATGAAAAAGTTTCTGGCCCTATTACTCAGCGCTATTATGCTCGTTAGCATGATCAGCATAGCAGGTGCAGCAAGCGAGCCCGTCCGCGCAACCTTTGTGGACACCACAGGGGGCAAGGTGCAAGGCTATCGCTATGACGGCGTGGACAACTACTTTGCCATCCAGTACGGCACTGCGGAGCGTTTCCAGGAAGCCGTTCCCTACACCTGGCAGAACGTGCGTGTGTGCAATGTGATGGGCGAAATCGCCCCCCAAAGCACCATTGACACTGCGGCGCGCGATATGTTTAACTGTTTCCCCGTCAACCTCCTCCAGGTGCAGAGCGAAAAGCTGTGCTTGCAGCTGAACGTGTGGACGCCTGAAAGCAATGCCAACAGCGCCCGCCCCGTTATCGTGTGGCTGCACGGCGGCGGCTACACCACCGGCTCCTCCACCCAGTTCACCTTCTATCTTGGCGAACAGCAGGCAAAGCAAAACGATGTGGTGTTTGTGTCTGTCAATCATCGCCTGAACAGCCTGGGCTTCCTGGATGTGTCTGCCTATGGCGGCGAAGAGTATGCTCATTCTGCAAACGTAGGTATCCTGGATATTCAGCTGGCGCTTAAATGGATCCAGGATAACATCGCCAGCTTCGGCGGCGATCCCAGCAATGTGACCATCGTGGGCCAGTCTGGCGGCGGCGGCAAGGTGACTTCGCTGATGTCAATGCCCGGCGCACAAGGCTTGTTCCAAAAGGCTGTTATGCTGTCCGGCGGCTCTGCCACGATCACCCGCACCAGCGAAAAATCCCAGGCAGAAGCAGCTACGCTGGTTGAATCCCTTGGCCTGACGGGCAAATCCAACGAAGAAATCATGGATGCCCTGCTTGGCATGAGCTATGAGCAGCTGAATGCCGCCTGCACCGCAGCGAAGGTGTCCGGCTTTGGCCCGACAGTGGACGGCGACATCATTCCGGATGGCACCTTTGAAATCTCCAAGGACATCCCGCTGATGACCTCCAACGTTCTGGGTGAGTTCTCTACCAACTATGCCAACATCCCCTTTGCTTTCACCGAAGAAAACTATCAGCGCCTGAGCTTTGATAATCAGACCGCAGAAACCGTGCTTCAGTCCTGCATCGACAAGTGGGGCGAAGAGTATGGCCCGAAGATTTTGGACGCTTTCAAGGCTGCCTATCCCACCCACAACCCCGCGGAAGTGATCTATATCAACAACCGTTATGTGGGCATGAGCACCCTGCCCCAGTCCCAGCAGATGGTCAGCTACGGCGGCACCGTGTACAATGCGCTGGCGGCGTACAGCTATCCCATGTATGGCGGCATCGTGGCCATCCATACCGCGTCTGACGTGCCCTTCTGGTTTGGCAATGTGGACGATATCAACGCATTTGTGGCCGGCGATGAAGAAAACGCGCAGAAGGTGAACGATGCAATGGCTCAGGCGCTGGCAGCCTTTGCCCGCACCGGCAATCCCTCCACCGATACCCTTGCCTGGGAAGCCTACACCCCCGAAAATGGCGCTACCATGGTGTTTGACGCGGACAGCCAGCTCAAGTACAGCCATGATAAAGAGCTGTTTGAGCTGATCCAGGCCGCGCCCCAGCTGCAGGCAGGTTTCTCTCCCTTCTGATCGTTAAGGCATTCCACGCGCCGATGGCAATACTGCCATCGGCGCTCTTTCTTTTATAGCAATACTGTGATATAATATAAATCAGTAAGATGTGTTCTTTCCAAAATCTAAAAAAGTGTCGGATACAACCAATAATCGTACATTGTTTTTCCGTCATTTTATTTGTAGAATGGTATCAATAACGGGGATGGGTGTTAGACCTAAAACCGCAATGATTTGAAGGAGGAAACCTCTATGAAAAAGTTCCTTGCCCTGATGCTGGCACTGGTGCTTGCACTGTCCATGTGCAATATTGCCTTCGCCGAAAGCAAAACCATCAAAATCGGTGTTGAAATCTATGATCCTACCGAAGCAGAGTTCCTGAAACTGAAGGATTACTTTGACAACTATCTGGCGCCCCTGATGAACATCCAGTTCATCTATTCCGAAGCCATTGCGGATGCGGATGGTGAATTCGCATTCATCGACAACTGCGCTTCCGCCGGTTGTGATGCCATCATGGGTTATTACAACGTGGCCGGGGTTGAAGCAGCCTGGCGCGCCATCGACAATGGCATGTATTACAGCTATGGCGAGCAGGACCTGTATGAAGAGATGAAGAGCGAGCCCAAATACCTGAACGGCCTGATCTATGGCGACAATGGCAACTGGGAAGCAGGCTATGCGCTGGGCGTTGCCCTTCGCGAAGTGGGCTGCAAGAAGGTTGTTGTGGGCAACGGCGCTGCCAACTTCGGCGTGCAGATGTTCATCGACCGCACACAGGGCATCTATGACGGCCTGGGCGAAGGCGTGGAGACCATCGTGGTTGCCGGATTCCCGGACATGGGTGATGGCTTCTTCATCCCCCAGAGCAACGCGCTGACTACCGAAGGCGTGGACGGCATTGCCACCACCTATAATGCGCTGGACTTCTGGGTACAGCCTGCTGCCACTGCCGGCCTGAATGTGCCCATTGCCACCATCGGCGCTGTGACCGACGGCTTTGTAGGTGCGTTGGCTGATGGCACCATCAAAGTGCTGGTCGCCGCCAATATCGAGCGCTATGGCTTGCAGGTTGCTATGATCTGGCAGGCTGTGAACGGCAACAAAATTGTGGATGCCGATGGCTTTGCGCCCATGATCAAGCAGTCTTATATTACCTTTACCGACGGCGAGACCGCCAATGCGTACAACGAACTGATGAAGACCGAGCATATCTATTCCGCAGAAGAGCTGATGAACATGACCACCTATGACGCGCTGATTGCTTTGCAGGACAGCTACACCTATGATGCTGTGCAGGCACGCCACGCGGGCAACTAAGCCTTGAAAACCTGGCGGGGGACACCGAGGACAAAGCCTGCGGGGGTCCCCCGCATTTTCTGTTTATGCGTGGAACAATTTAGCTGTGGCACGGTAGAAGCAGATAATACGTGCCCCAGCTAAATTGCTTTACCCAGTACCCTGACACGCCATTTTACCTACAGAAGGGAAGGAATGCATCATGGCAGCTGCAAGGGAAGTCTTGTTTGAAGCCAAATCCATCACCAAAATGTTTGGCCCCACCCGTGCGCTCCATCAGGTGGATTTGACGCTGTACAGGGGTGAGATACGGGGTTTGATTGGCGAAAACGGCTCCGGAAAATCCACCATTTCTTCTATTGCCGCCGGGATGACCAAGGCCACTGAAGGAGAAATGACCTTTAAGGGCGCGCCCTATAAGCCCCATACCATGCTGGAAGGCGCCAAAATGGGCTTTGGCATGATCGTGCAGGAAATGGGCACGGTGCCCGGGCTGACTGTGGCGCAGAATATTTTCTTGGGCAGTGAAAAGCTATTCACCAATAAATTTGGCCTGATCAACCGCTCCGTGATGAACCAGGCAGCGCAAAGGGCACTTGACAATATTGGGTTTACCGACGTGGCACCCGATACGCTGATTGACCGGCTGGATATGCAGGACCGCAAGCTGGTTGAGGTGGCCAAGGTGATGTTTGCCAACCCGGAGGTCATGGTGGTGGATGAAACCACAACGGCGCTGAGCCAGAAGGGCCGGGCTATCATCTATCGGCTGATGGAAAAGCAAAAGGCCAGGGGCGGCGCAGTGATGTTTATCGGCCATGATCTGGACGAAGTGATGGATCACTGCGACAGCCTGACGGTGCTTCGGGATGGCGAGCTGGTCGCTACGCTGGAAAAAAAGGATTTTGAGCCCGGCCTGGTCAAGAAATATATGGTGGGCCGCGAAATCAGCGAGCATTATTACCGCGAGGATAATACGTGCAGCTATCAGGAGCAGGCGGTTTTGAGCATCGACCAGCTGACCACCGGGCGCGGTGAACTGATGAATTTCAGTGCCGAGCTGCATGCCGGTGAAATCCTGGGCATCGGTGGCCTTTCCAGCTGTGGTATGCACGAATTGGGGCGTGCCGTCTTTGGGGAAGAACCCATTGTGAATGGCAGTGTGACACATGTGCCCTCCGGGGAGCAGATCACCAATGCCCGTGTTGCCATCAAGCATGGCATGGGCTATGTGAGCAAAAACAGGGATCAGGAGGCGCTGGTGCTGACTGCTTCCGTGAAGGAAAACATCATTGGCTCTGCGTTTGATAAGGTGTCTGTAGCGGGCTTTATTGCCCCCGGTGCCGAAAAAAAGTACGTGCAGCAGCAAATCGACATCCTTCGTATCAAATGTTCCACGATGGATCAGATTGTCAAAAGCCTGTCGGGGGGCAACAAGCAAAAAGTGGTGTTTGGCAAAATCATCGGCCGCGGCTCAGAAATATTGATACTGGATTGCCCCACCCGCGGCGTGGATATTGGCGTGAAAGCGGCGATGTATGACCTGATGGACGAAAAAAAGCACGCAGGCGCCAGTATTCTGATGATTTCGGAAGAAATGACCGAGTTGATTGGTATGTGCGACAGGGTGATCGTGCTGAAAAATGGGCATATGAACGGCACACTGACCCGCGGCGTGGATATGACGGAAGATAACATGATCGACCGGATGATTTAACGGGAGGGCAAAGAAAATGGATTCCGCTGAAAACAAGAATCTGCCGCCGGATGCAAACGATCATGGAAAACAGAAGCTGGCTGCCTCTGTGCGCAGGCGGCAGCTGATGACCAATTTGATTCCCTTGCTTGGCCTGGCGCTGCTGGTGGCCTTTTTCTGGCTGCTGTTTGATGTGACCAAAACCGCTTCCCCGGCTGAATGGCGTTTCATGACGAGCGCAAACTGGACCCGGATCATCAGCCAGTTTACCATCACCTGCCTGGTGGCCATCGGCGCGGTGTTCGCGTTTGCCTCGGGCGCACTGGATATGTCGTTGTCCGGCAGCGTTTGCCTGTCTGCGGTATCCGGGGCGCTGGCGGGGATTGCAACGGGCAGCGCTGTGGTGATGATTGTGGTAACTGTGGCTGTGTCTGTGGCCATTGCGCTGGTGAAGGGCCTTGTGGCCGCTTATCTGGAGCTGCCGGTTTTTATCGTTACCATTGTGTTTTCCAGCGTTTTAAGCGCGATTGCCCTGTTTATGATGGGCACCACCACCACGGTTTCTATCCGAAAGGTGCTGAATGTGCCCAACGACACCATGAATGTATTGAATGTTGTCTTTGTGGCGGTGTACTTTTTGGTCTCTTTGTATCTGTTCAATTACACCAAGATAGGCAAAAGCGCCAAATTGCAAGGCGGCAACCCCTTGGCCAGCGGCCAAAGTGGGATCAGCGGCAAAAAGGTGATCATCCAGTCGTTCCTGCTGGGCAGTGTGGGCGTGGCCCTGGCGGCCTTGGTTTCGATGATGAACACCAAAACGGTCACCTCGGGCACAGGCGGCTCGGTAGGCACGGATATCGTGGTGGCATTGGTGCTGGGCGGCATGCCCTTGTCCGGCGGCCCGCGCAGCAAAATCAGCGCTGCCGTTGTGGGCGCTTTGATTATTACGGTGCTGAACAATGGCCTGGCCATGATGGGGCTGGATGCCGGCGCCATCCAGATGGTCCGCTCGGTGATGTTCCTGGTGGTGGCATTTATTACGTCCATAACCTATCGCACACGGTATCTGCCGCGCTGATGGAGGGAGTATGAAGCAGATGAACAATAATAAAGCCTCCCAATGGCTGCTCAAGTGCGCAAAGATGGTTGCGCTTCCGGTGATCGTGTATGGGGTGCTGTTTGTGGTTTGCCGCATTGCCGGGCATTTTGGGGTAGCGAATGCCGCGCGTTTTGGCGTGGGCACCAACATGACCTCCATGCTGCGCACCGCATTGACCACCGGCTGTATTGCACTGGCGATCAGCTATAACCTGACCTCCGGCCGCTTTGACTTCTCGGTGGGCGCTACCATGCTGTTGGCGGTCATTCTGGGGGGGATGCTGACCAAAACAATGAACCTGTCGGGCTTTGGCGGGGCATTGTTTTTGCTGATGATCTCTATTTTCTTTGGCATTATTTTAGGGGCAATCAATGGCCTGCTGTACATCACGCTGCGCCTTCCGCCGATGATTTGCTCTCTGGGCGTTTGCATGCTGTATGAGGCTTTGGGCTTTGTGGTGTCCAATGCCGAAGGGGTAAGCTTTTTGGGCCGGAATGACCTGCTGGTGTGGGCGTTCTCGCCGTATATCTATATCATGATGTTCTTCATTCTGGCGATCCTGTATATATTGCTGAACCTGACTTCCTTTGGTTTTAATACGCGCAGCTTACGCTCCGGCCAGGAGATTGCGGTGAATGTGGGCGTTGGAGAAAAGAGAAACGCGGTGCTGTGCTATGCTGTAGCGGGCGGGTTGCTGGCCGTTGCAGGCGTTTTAAACATGAGTGTGCTTGGCAAAACAACACCCAAGATTGGCCTTGGCTCCATCAGTTACGTGCAGAACGCGTTCTTGCCCATGTTTATTGGCAATATTTTAGAGAAGCATGGCGACCGGAACACCGGCGTAGTGATGGGCGCGATCGTGCAGGCGGAAATCACGGCGGCCTTTGCGGCGCTGGGGCTATCTACTTCGGTGCAATCCATCCTGTCGGGTTTGATTGTCATTTGCTTCTTTGCGTATTCCGGCAATGCCTATCGCCTGGTGGAAGTGAAAATGTTTAGGGAGAAGAAAGAAAAGGCGCTGGCCGAATTAGAAGGAAACAAATGAGGGATTTCGCATGGTTGATTTAGCAACGGCTCCGTACCACTTGAGCCCGCCCGATATAGCGTGGGTGATAGATACGTTGGAACGCATGACGCAAGAGGATAAAATCGGTCAGCTTTTTTGCCTGACGCCCCCCAGCCCCGAGGCGGTGACGTCCCTTATACAACACTATCACCCCGGCGCCATCATGCACAGAGCGGCACCCGCCATGCAGGTGCTGGCCGCCAGCCAGGCGGCGCAGGAAATGTCGGCGATCCCCTTGTTGGTTGCGGCCAATTTAGAAAGCGGCGGCAACGGCGTGGCGCTGGAGGGCACGCATTTTGCCAAGCAAATGCAGGTGGCAGCCACGGATGATGTGGAGCACGCCCGGCGCTTGGGGTATGTGTGTGCCAAAGAGGGTGCCGCGGTAGGCTGCAATTGGAACTTTGGCCCCTTGATTGATGTGGATTATAATTGGCGCAATCCCATTACCAATGTACGCTCCTTTGGCAGTGACCCTGGCACCGTAAAGGATATGGCGCTGGCGTTTTGCCAGGGGATGAGGGAATGCGAGCCGGCCATGATTGCCTGCGTCAAGCACTTCCCCGGGGACGGCGTAGATGAGCGCGATCAGCACCTGACCCCAACTTTCAATTCCTTTTCCGCTGCCAAATGGCGCAAAACCTACGGAAAGGTGTGGAAAAGCCTGATCCGCCAGGGCGTATTGACCGCCATGACGGGGCATATTCTGCAGCCTGCGCTAAGCATGGAAAAGAATCCTGCGTTGACACCCGCTGGCATATTCCCGGCCTCCACCAGCCATGAGCTGGTGCAGGGTGTGCTGCGGGATGAGCTGGGTTTTCAAGGCATGCTGATCACGGATGCCACGCCCATGGTGGGCTATCAGGCGCTGCGCCCGCGCGCAGAATGCCTGCGTATGTCTATCGCGGCGGGCATTGATATGATTTTGTTCACCAAGAATATTGATGAGGATTATCAGGCCATCCGGGACGGGCTGCACAGCGGCCAAATTACGCCAGAACGGCTGGATGAAGCCGTGACGCGCATTCTGGGTGTGAAGGCGGCAGCGAGGCTGCACCATAGAAAACAGCGGGGCACGCTGGCGCCGTCCGCCGAGGGGTTCTCTTGCCTCGGGTGCGATGAGCATACCGCCTGGGCGCGGCAATGCGCGCAGGATGCCATCACAATGGTAAAAGACAATCAAAACCTGTTGCCACTTTCGCCAGAAAAAACACCGCGAATCCGGTTGATTATTTTGGGCGAAAAACAAGACGGTTCGTTTTCGGATAACGGCGTCATAGGCCCTGCGCTGCAAGCGGCTTTGAAAAAGCAAGGCTTTTTGGTGAGCGTGTATCAGCGTGCCACCCTGGAAAACGGCGAGATATTCACCAGCGGTGTGGCCGATATGAAGGGAAAGTTTGATCTGGCCATGGTGGTGGCCAACGTAGGTACCGGCTCCAACCACACCACCCGCCGGTTGGAGTGGATCACCCTGATGGCGGCAGATGCGCCCTGGTATGTACGGGATATCCCCACCCTGCTGGTGTCCTTTGCCAATCCTTATCATCTGGCGGACGCGCCTTATATTTCAACCGTTGTCAACTGTTATTCCAGCAACGAATACTGCGTGGACGCCTTTGTAGAAAAGGCAATGGGCCGCAGCCCCTTCACAGGCAAAAGCCCGGTGGATCCTTTTTGCGGCATGCTGGATGCAAAAATAATGTGAATACTATTTTTCTTTTTATGCTGTTTGAGAGGATCAAGGCCCATGAAGATGATTTCCTGTAAGATCGATCATTTCACCAACCCGTTAGGGGCGGCGCTGCCCAGCCTGTCGATTTCCTGGAAGGTGGCAGAAAGCCAGGGGACGCGGGCACAGTGGTCTAAAATCGAGGTGCAAAAGGCCGGGGAGAGCCTGTGGGACAGCGGCGAAGCCAGCCTGGACTCCTTGGGTACCTGCCTGCCCATTGCCTTGACGCCGCGCACTGCCTATGCCTGGCGCGTGACGGTTTGCACGGATGCCGGCGAAATGGCATCAAGCGATTGGAACACCTTTGAAACAGGCAAGATGGACGAACCCTGGCAGGCGAAGTGGCTGGGTGCACCCCGGGGGAAAGCGCCCGTATTCCGGCGCATTTTTGAGGTGCCCGATGTGCCCCAAGATGCCCGGCTGTATATCACGGGCTTGGGGCTGTATGAAGCGTCTGTCAATGGGCAAAAGGTGGGGGATGAATACCTGACGCCGGGCTGCACTTTGTATCCCGACCGGGTGCAGGTGCACACGTTTGATGTCAAAAAATATCTGACACTCGGCGAAAATGTGTTGGAAGTATGTTTGGCAGACGGGTGGTATATGGGGCGCTTTGGCCTGGCGGAGCAGGGCTGCGCCTATGGCGATCATTATGCCCTGCTGGCGGAGCTGCATGTGGGTGAGCAGGTGATTGGCACGGATGCGGATTGGCTGGTGGCGGACAGCGCCGTAACATCGCCCAGCCTGTATGATGGAGAAAACTGGGATCCAGGTGCTAAAATGGATTGGCAACCCGCTGTGCTACTGCCAAAGGAGCAGCATCCCTTGTGTGACAGGACGGGGCCAGCTGTGCGCGTGCAAAGAGAGCTGCCGGCAAAGGCGCTGCTCCATACGCCTTGCGGGCAATGGGTACTGGATTTTGGGCAAAACATGAGCGGCTTTGTGCGCTTTGCTTGCGATGCGCCCAAGGGGCATACCGTGCGCCTGCTGTATGGCGAATGGATGCAGGAGGGCGAATTGTATCGCAAAAACCTCGGCACAGCCAAGCAGACCTTTACGTATGTATCCGATGGGGAAGCGCGGATGGTGGGCTCTCACTTCGGCTGTTATGGCTTCCGGTATGTGCTGGTGGAAGGCATCGAGAGCCCCCGGCTGGAAGACTTTATTGCCTGCG
Organism: Eubacteriales bacterium; assembly: GCA_031547595.1. GTDB lineage: Bacteria > Bacillota > Clostridia > Christensenellales > Aristaeellaceae > JAVBRU01. Next base: position 11,006 of record JAVBRU010000038.1, on the reverse strand, counting down.
CCCTGTGGTCGGACATGGAGGATGCAGGCATGCTGGATTTTCATCAGCCTATGCTGAACAAACTGGTGGAAAACATACAGTGGGGGCAACGGTCCAACTATGTGGATGTGCCCACGGATTGCCCGCAGCGTGCCGAGCGGTTGGGCTGGACGGCGGATGCGCAGGTATTTGCGCCAACAGCGCTGTATCTGACGGATGCGGCGGCATTTTTGAACAAATACGTGGCCGACCTGCGGCTGGAGCAAACGCGCCGCGGCGGCGCTGCGCCGATTGTGGTGCCTGCCTTTGGCGAAGAAAGCGTTTCGTCCTTCTGGAGTGACGCGGCGGCGTTTATGCCCTGGATGCTGTATGAAGCCACGGGGGACTTGGCCATGCTGCGCTGCCAATATCCCGGTATGAAGGCCTGGGTGGACTGGGTCATCCATCAGGATGAACAAAGCGGCAACACCCACCTCTGGCGGGGCGGCTTTCATTTTGGGGATTGGCTGGGCCTGGACAATGAAGACCAGGGCAGCTTTAAGGGGGGCACGCCGGATGATTACATCGCCTCGGCTTGCTACTACCGGTCGGCATCATTGACTGCGAAGGCCGCCCTTGCTTTGGGATACAACGAGGACGCGATTTGCTATGGCAACAGGGCGCGGGCAGTGCTGGACGCGCTGCAGAAAGAATATTTCACTGCCGCAGGACGCTTGGCGGTGACCACCCAATGTGGTTATGCATTGGCGCTTGCATGGCAGCTTTGCCCCCCCGGCACAGAAAAGCGATGTGCCGATGCCCTGGCCGACAAGCTGAAGGCGGTTAAAACGCATTTACGCACAGGCTTTGTGGGCACCAGCGTGCTTTGCCGCGCATTGAGCGAAAACGGATATCACGATCTGGCGGTGGCGCTGCTGCTGCAGGAGGATTACCCGTCCTGGCTGTATGCGGTGAAGCTGGGGGCCACCACTGTGTGGGAGCGCTGGAACAGTGTGAATACCGATGGGCAATGCAACGAAGTGAACATGAACAGCCTGAACCATTACAGCTATGGCTGCGTGGCGGAATGGATGTATGCAGATTTGGCCGGGCTTCGCCCCCTGGCACCGGGCTTTCGGAAGGCGGCATTGACGCCCCGGCCACATTGGCGGCTGTCCAGGCTGGATATGGCCTATCTTTCTGCCGTCGGAGAATACAGGGTGGCCTGGCGGGTGGATGACGCGGGCGGGTTGGCGTTGGATGTGACGGTGCCCTTTGGCGCGGAGGCGGAATTGACATTGCCGGGCAGCGAGGTTGTGGTGCATTTGACAGCGGGTACGTATCACTACCAGTATAAACCGGCCAGGCCGATCCGTCAGCGCTTTGATCTGGCGACGGCACTGAGCGATATGGAAGCAAACGAAAAATGCCGGATGGTGCTTTCTTCCTTTGACATCGATCCCCAGCGTGTGCCTGCACCGATGCATAACATGCCGCTGGCCGCGCTGCTGAACACCCCTTTTGCGGCTTTGCCGGGGGGAGACACGCAGGAATTATTGAAGGCATTGGAAGCACTTTGATAAACCCAATGCCCGGGTCAATTTTTTGATGATATGATAATATGCCGGATGAATCCAATGAAATGACATTGGATTCTTTTTTGTATGCAGATACAATAAAAAAGGAGAAACATGCGTAACTGTCATTCTATTTTGGTACGAGACGGAGGAGTTTCCATGGGCCTGAAGCAAGAAATTTTTCAAAAATTGGTGGAGCGCGCCGCGCCGCTTTTTAGTAAGAAACCAGAAGAATTAACGGATGAAACCCGGTTTGTGGAGGATTGCCGCGCCAAATCCACGCAAATTTCCCAGATCACAACCTACCTGGAGGACGCGTTTGACATCGAAGTGCCCTTTATGTCTTTCCGCCGCCAAAAAACCATTGGAGAAGCGGTGAATTATGTGCTGACCGAATGCCTGGGCGAAAGCGACGAGCGGCATGAGAGCCCTGTGCAGATTCCTGCCCCCCTTCCGGTTGCGCCTGCTCCCGTGGCTTCGGCCCCTGCGAAGGCCAAGAGCGATCATGATGATGAGCTGGACACCCGCGAGCGCTTTATCCTGAAAGAAACCTTTTGCGGCGAAGAACTGGAGGCTGTTTATATGGTGGCCAGAAAGCCCTCCGCCATCGATACCAGCGTGGATTTGGCAGCCTCGGAGGACCCGATGGCGCGGATGGGGCAGGGCTTTTGCCCCGCTTTTCAGCAGCGCACCTATGAGGCGGCGCCCGGCATCATGTGCGACCAGGATGTGGGAGTGAAAATGCGGGACGGCATCACCATCTACTGCGATATTTTCCGTCCCGCCAATACCACCCGGAAATATCCTGTGATTGTGAGCTGGAGCTGGTTTGGAAAGCGCCCCGGCGAGGGCATGAGCGAGTGGCAGATCATGGGCGTGCCGCCCCACACCGTATCCAACCTGGCCAAGTTTGAATCGCCCGACCCGATGTATTGGTGCTACAACGGCTATGTTGTTGCCAATGTGGATGTGCGCGGCGCAGGCCACAGCGAAGGCAATGTGCACATATTCACCCACCAGGACCGGGAGGACGGATACGATTTTGTGGAATGGGCAGGCACGCAGTGGTGGTGCAACGGCAATGTGGGGATGAGCGGCAACAGCGGCGTTGCCATGCATCAGTGGGGCATTGCCTCCCTGCAGCCGCCGCACCTCAAGTGCATCGCGCCCTGGGAATCCACCACAGACCTATACCGCGAATCCTTCTTTGAAGGCGGCGTCCCGGCCCTGTCCTTCAACAAATTTATTTCGGCCCAGGTCACCGGCACAGGCGGTGTGGACAGCCAGGTGGACATGGCGGAAAAATACCCGCTGATCAACGGCTATTGGGAGGACAAACGCCCCGATTTCAACAAGGTGGTTTGCCCGGTATACCAGACGGCAGGCTTTTCTCATTTCCATCTGCGCGGCTCCATCCAAGCCTTCCGCAAGGCCAAAACCAAGCAGAAGTGGCTTCGCGCGCACCGGGATTTTGAATGGCCGGATACCTATACACCCGAGAATCTGGAGGACTTGAAGCGGTTTTACGACCGTTACCTGAAGGACATTCACAATGGCTGGGAAATGACACCCCGCGTGCGGCTGGATATCATGGATGCTTATGACTGCGATTATCAGGTGCGCCGGGCAGAAAAGGAGTTCCCGCTGAAACGCACCCAGTATGTGAAGTATTATTTTGATGCTTCCGATGCAAAGAATCTGGCTTTACGGGATGTGCCGGTAACCGCCCCGGCGCATGTGGCCTACGACGGAAATACCGAACAGGTGGAGTTCGACATGGCCTTCCCGGAGGATACCGAACTGACGGGCTATATGTATCTGCATCTGTATGTGGCAGCCGAGGCCTACAACGACATGGATATGTTTATCAACATTCAAAAGGCAGATGCTGAGGGCAATTGGATTCCGTGGCACACCATCAATGAGCCCCACCCCGGCGCTTGGGGCAAATGCCGCATTTCTCACAGAGAGCTCGACCCGAAGGAGTGCCAAAGCGTGAATGGCGTGCTGGTGCAGCCTGTGATGGCGCATCGCAGGGAACTGAAGGTGCAGCCCGGCGAGATTGTGCCGGTGGATATCGAAATTGTGCCCAGCGCGCGCATCTGGCATAAGGGGGAGAAACTGCGGGTGCAAATTGCGGGCCGGTATATCCGGGAGGGCTGGTTTGAGCCCCTTGCCTGGGATACCGACAACCATGGACGCCAGATCATTTATACAGGCGGACAATATCAGTCCTTTATCCAGGTGCCGGTGATCCCGCCCAAGTACAGGGCGGGGGACTATATCTACCGATAAAGGCGAAAGGCGGAGGGCGACATGATTTTGGGCGTAGGAACAGATGTGATGAAAATCAGCCGCCTTCTGGCGGATAACCTGCGGGACGGCGACCCTTTCCAGCAGAAAGTGTTCACACAAAGGGAAATTGCGCAGGCCAAGCAGCGGCAGGAACCCCTCCGCTATTATGCCACCCGTTTTGCGGGCAAGGAAGCGGTGTTTAAGGCGCTCCAAATATCGCCAGACCGGGTGCGGCTGAATGAAATTGAGATTCTGGATGATGAAAACGGCGTGCCCCATTGCCAGCTGCGCGGCATGTTAGCGGAAAAATCAAGGCTGTTTGGCGGCGGCAAGGTGCATATTTCGCTCTCGCTGGAAGAAGAAATTGTGGTGGCTTTTGCCGTGATGGAAAGTGAAGGGACACATCATGCGATTGATTGACGAATTGATTGTCCGGGCAAAGGAGCAACCCAAGCGGATTGCTTTGCCGGAGTGCGAGGCGGACAAAACATTGCTTGCCGCCCGCAGGATTTTGGATGAGGGCATTGGCTTTCCTGTGCTGGTGAATGATCCTGCCGTCATAACGGAAACGGCTTCCCGGGCAGGCGTATCCACAGCGGACATGGAGATCATGGATATCAATGATGAAAATGCCCTGGCAGAAGTGATTACTAAGTATTTGCAATACGAAAAATGCACACTGTCCGAAAAGGCAGCCCGGCGCAAAATGAAAAACCCCATGCACTACGCCATGATTCTGGAGGCGGCAGGGGTGGTGGACGCCACCTTTTGCGGGCATGTGAACACCACGGGGGATGTGTTGCTGGCCGCACTGCAATGCATCGGCTTGCAGGATGGGGTGGATGTGGCGTCTGTGCTTGCGCTGGCGGAAATCCCCGGCTTTCAGGGTGCGCAGGGGAATGTGATTGCCCTGGCGGATTGCGGGCTGAACACTGATCCAAGCGCGGAGGAGCTGGCCTCCATCGCCATCGCTGCCTGCGACAATGTGCGTGTCCTCATGGGCTGGGATCCGCGCTGTGCTTTCCTGAGCTTTTCCACCTGCGGCAGCGGCAGTAGCCCCAGCGTGGAGCGCATCCATGAAGCGCTGCGGATTGCCAAGGAGCGCCGCCCTGAACTGAAAATGGATGGTGAGTTTCAGTTGGATACGGCCATTGTGCCGCAAGTGGCGGCCAAAAAGGTGGCGCGGGAAAGTGCGGTGGCGGGGAAGGCCAATGTTCTAATTTTCCCAGACCTGAATGCTGCCAACATCGGCATCAAGCTGATACAGATATTTGCTGGAGGAAACGCTTATGGGCATACGCTCAGCGGCTTTGCACGCCCGGTGGCTGATTCGTCCCGGGCAGCCACAGTGGAAGAAATGGTGGGCGATATCGCTATGGTGGCCATTGCGGCCCGGACATAACGGAGGGTGTTGTGTATGGGATACAAGGTTTTCACATTAAGCCCCGGCTCTACCTCCACCAAGCTGGCGGTGTTTGACGGTGCGGAGCAGCTTTTTAAGGCCAATGTGCGCCACAACCCGGACAAACTGAAGGCCTTTGCCCGTGTCAGCGATCAGCTGCCGTACCGGGTGGATACCATCTTGTCAGAATTACAGACCGCCGGCATTGACATGGTGGATATGGATGCCTTTGCCGCCTATTCCGGCGGGCTGGTGTCCACCTGCGGCGGCATTTTTCCGGTGAATGAGAAAATGCTGGAGGATTGCTCATCGGGCAGATTGATCGAGCATCCTGCCATTTTAGGGGCGCAGATCATCCATGATTTTGCGTGCCGTACGGGCAAGCCCGCCTATCTGGTCAATCCGCCGGATGTGGACGAATTTGACGATGTGGCACGGTTGACAGGCATCAAGGGCATTTATCGGGAAAGCCATGTGCATGTGCTGAACCAAAAAGAAGCGGCCATGCGCGCAGCGGCAGCGCTTCATATGGAATACACAGACGGGCAGTTTATCGTCTGCCATGTGGGCGGCGGCCTGTCCATTACGGCGCATCAAAAAGGGCGCATGGTGGATGGCAATGATGTGCTGAACGGGTCTGGGCCTATGGCACCCAATCGGTCTGGTACGGTGCCGCTACTGCCCGTTATCAAGATGTGCTTTTCGGGCCGATACACCTTGGCACAAATGAAAGAAAAAGTGTCTAAGACAGGCGGCTTGGCGGCACTTCTGGGCACGGATGACGATATGGAAATCGTGCGCCGTGTGGAAAATGGCGATCCGTGGGCAGCGCTGGTGTATCAGGCCTTTGCCTATCAGTTGGCCAAGGAGATTGGCGCGTATGCCTGCGTGCTGAAGGGCAAGGTGGATGCCATCGTGATGACGGGCGGCGTGTCCAATGACGATCAGTTTATTGAAAATGTGAAGGCTTATGCAGGGTGGATCGCACCGTTTTTGGTGTATGGCGGCGATTTTGAAATGGAAGCCTTGGCGGCCGGTGCTGTTCGGGCGCTGAGCGGCAAGGAAGCCACAAAGGACTATACCGGAGAAGCTGTGTGGAATGGCTTCGCTTTTGAGCCGGAGGATTAATGTGACCAATCAGCAATTTTTTCGGTGGAACATCGTGATCAACGCCTGCATGGCGCTGTGCATCAACACCATGGGGGTTATTTTAGCAGGCGGCACCACGCTGGCAGGCTGGATCACCGGCTGCTGCTGCGCTTTTGCCTTTAATACGGTGACAATCATCTTTATTCCGGCAGACAAGCTCATCCATTGGTTCACCAAAAAGGTGTGCCGCGCCAGGGACGGCACAGCATGGGAATTTTTCACCCGCAATGTGATCATGGGTGTTGTCAATATCACCTTGGTCAGCCTTTTAATGGCCATGCTCCATACAGGCATCAACAGCCAAACCATCCCCCACTGGCTTGCCACCTATGGCCAGCTATTGCTGACAGGTTTGATAGCAATCATGCTAATCGAAAAGCCCATTCAAAAGCTCATTCGTATCTGGAAATAAAGGAGGACAACAAAAATGAAGTATATCGAAGCAGACGTGGCCATTATTGGTTCTGGGCCTTCCGGACTGGCGGCTGCAGCCCAGGCAGCGACAAGCGGCGCCAAAGTGGTGGTGTTTGAGAAAGCCAATGTGTCCGGCGGCGCAGCCAACATGGGCATGGGCCCCTTGGGCATTGGCACCCGGCAGCAACAGGCCATGATGATTGATATGGATGTGGAGCGGGCGTTTAAGGAGTTCATGGATTATACGCATTGGCGCGCCGATGCACGGCTGGTGAAACGGTATTTTGAAGCCTCCGGCGATACCATCCGCTGGCTGGAGGAAGAATGCGGCGTGGCCTTTGCCGGGGCGTACAAGTATTTTCCCAAATCCCATGAAACCTGGCATATCGTTGCCGTGAACGGTGGCATTGGCCGCAATGGCGGCGCGATTATGAACAAGGGCATGCGGGATCTGGCCACGGCAAATGGTGCAGCGTTTTATATGGAAACCCCTGCGAAGAAAATTTTGATGGAGAATGGAAAAATCGCGGGCGTGCTGGCGGTGGATAAACAGGGCGAGGAAATCACCTGCAAGGCCAAGGCGGTTATTGTGGGCACCGGCGGCTGCGGCGACAACCCCCAAATGCTGAAAGAGCGCACCGGCTATACCTATCAGGGCAATATGTTTAATTTCGCCATTCCCGGCCTAAAGGGCGATGGCATCCGCATGGTGGAGGAAGCAGGCGGCGGCTCCACCGCCATGAATGTTGAGATGATCTACATCCTGCCCAGCTCCGATATGGGGCCGGACTGTATCCCTGCGGTGTTTATGCAGCCCAATCTGATGGTGAACAAGCTGGGCAAGCGCTTTATCAATGAAGAAATGATGCAAAACACCACCTTCACCGGCAACGCCATCTCTTTCCAGAAGGATGCGGTGGGCATCTCCATCATCGACAGCCGTATTGCCAGACAGTACATGAAAAAAGGTGTGGATGTGACCAACTTCGTCCATCATCCCGATGATGTGGGCGATTTGCTGGATTGTATTGAGGCTTCGATTGCTAAAGGCAACCCGGATATCGTAAAAGCTGACACACTGGAAGAGCTGGCCGAAAAGCTTGGCATCAAAGAAGTGGAACCCTTCATTGAAACCGTGGAGGAGTACAACGATATGTGCGATGCCACGGATACGCTGTTTTACAAACCCGGAAAGTTCATGAAGCCCATTGCCAAAGCACCGTTCTATGCAGGCATTTTCCATCCCGGCGCTTATGGCACGCTGGGCGGCATCAAGATTGACGAAACGGCACAAGTGCTTACGGGCGCCTGGGAAAAGGTACCCGGCCTGTACGCCTGCGGCACGGATACCTGCACCATTTATGGCGACAGCTATATGTTCCTGATGCCGGGCAACACCATGGGCTATTGCATCAATACCGGCCGCTTTGCCGGTGAAGCCGCGGCAGCGTATGCCAAGGAAAACGAGTGACAATACGGCACACCATAAAATCGAGGTGTTTTGATGAGCAAGCAGGTGACCCTCACCATTGACGGGCGGCAAATCACAGCCGATGAGAATGCCACAATTTTGCAGGCTGCCCTGGATAACGGCATATATATCCCGCATTTGTGCAGCCATGATAATTTGCACCCCGTTGGCGCTTGCCGGATGTGTGTGGTAGGGGTGGCGGGAGAGAAAGCGCCCGTTACTGCCTGTGCCGCCTTGTGTCAAGAGGGCATGGTGGTGGATACCCAGGACGAAATGGCCGAAAAAATCCGAAGGCTCAGTTGCGATTTTATGTTCAAGACCCACCCGGCGGAGTGCACGAGTTGCCCCAAGTTTGGCAAATGCGAGCTGCAATCCATCTCCCAATATGTTGGCGATACAGGCCGCAAGCTGAAAGCGCACCTGATAAACATAAAAGCAGACAACGACAATCCCATCATTCTGCATGAAATGTACCGCTGCATCCTGTGTGGTCGCTGCGTGCGCGCGTGTGGGGAGCTGCGGGGGGTAGGGGCCATCCAATTTGCTAAGGTGAACGGACGAGAGCGGGTGGTGATTGACGGGCAAAGCCTTGAGGTTGCCAACTGCCGTTTCTGTGGTGCTTGCGTGGAGGTTTGCCCCACCGGTTCCATCCGGGAACACAAAGAAATTGCCGACCAAATGATAGGTCAAGCCCGGGACGAGGGCCTTGTGCCTTGCAAAAGGGGCTGCCCGGCGCACATTGATGTGCCGCGCTATATCCGCTTCATCCAGGAAGGCAACTATGCGGCCGCCAACGCGGTGGTACGGGAAAAGGCACCCTTTCCCCACAGCCTGGGCTTTATATGCGTCCATCCCTGCGAAACGGAGTGCAAGCGTCATTATCTGAACCAACCAATAGCCATCCGGAACCTCAAGCGTTTTGCTGCAGAGCATGACGATGGCAGTTGGAAACACGCGGCTTTCCGTAAGCCCGAAACAGACAAAAGAATCGCCGTGGTCGGCGGTGGCCCTGCCGGGTTGACAGCCGGATACTTTGGGGCCAAGCTAGGGCACAGGGTCACAATATTCGAAGCCCGGGAAAAGCTGGGTGGGCAAATGCGCTATGGCATCCCCGGCTACCGGCTGCCCCGCGCGGTACTGGAGGACGAGATCCATACCATTGTATCCGATGAGCGCATTGTGGTTTGCTGCGGCCAGCGGATTGATCACCCTGCCCGCTTGCTGCTGCAAGGCTACGATGCGGTATTTGTGGCGGTGGGCACGCATCAGGGCATCCGGCTGCCCATACCGGGGAGTGACTTTGCGGGTGTGCTGCTGAATACCGATTTTTTGCGGGATTTTGAGGAAGGCAAAGCCAACACGGGCCAGCGGGTGGTGATCCTTGGCGGCGGCAATGTGGCCATGGATTGCGCCGGAGCGGCCCTTCGCCTGGGCGCACAAGAGGTGCGCATGGTGTGCCTTGAAAGCTATGGCGCCATGACCGCCGCCCCTGAGGAGCGGGAGGAAGCGCTGGAAGAAGGCTTGCAGCTTTTCAACAACAGCACGTTTAGCGAGATCACCGGCGAAGGTGGCCATTGCACGGGTGTGCGCATTCAACAGGTGGAGAACTTCCGCCAGGAAAATGGCCGGTTTCTGTTTGATAAGCGTGAGGAAACGGAAAAGTGGCTGGAGGCGGATACCGTTATTTTTGCCACAGGCCAGCGCCCCGAAATCCCTGCGGATGGCAGCTTTGGGCTGGCGTTGACCCATGGCAATTATATTGCTGCCAGCGGGCGCGGCGAAACCTCCGTGCCCGGTGTGTGGGCAGCAGGGGATGCCGTGACAGGCACGCAATCGGTTATCAAGGCCCTTGCTTTTGCCCGGGAGGCCATCGTGGCCATCGACCAGTACCTGGGCGGCGATGGGAACCTTCAGGAGCATTTGGCACCCGAACAGGCGCGTGACCCCTGGATCGGAAAGATCGCGGGCTTTGGCGGCCTCCAGCGTGTGGCAGCGCGGATGGTTCCCGCGCAAATGCGCGTAACGGATTACCAAAGCTGCGGCCCCATGGATCAGGGCTTTGACGAAGCAATGGCGTGGCAGGAAGCCAAGCGCTGCCTGCAATGTGATTTGCGGTGTGATATCAGCGCGCCGAGGTTCTGGAGTGATTATGGGGCAAAGGACGGTGAGCAAGCGTGACCTGGGAGGATATAGACGCCTTGCTCCAGGCCGCCGCCCTATGTGGCAATGGCACCCTGGTGGTCAATCTGGCATCTGATGATCCGCTGGCCTTACTGAACGCGGAACTGATGCGGTGCAAGCGGGCAGAAATACAAAACGCCATATGCCAGGCGGCGCGGGCTATGGCGGCGCAGAAAATTCTTCTGCTCGTGCCCGAAAACACGGATTTTGCGCTGGAGAAGGCGGATACCATCCGGGTGCCCCACTCTTTGGTGCTGCGGGAAACCTCCGCAGTGATGCATTTTTTGAACACGCGGGAAGTACGCGGCTGCAGTGATCAGGCCCTGCCAGCGTCCCTGGTGGTGCTGGATGCGCAAGCGCTGCTGCGCTATAGGGCGGGCGCCACATCCAATGTGCGCTGCAGCATGCTGCGCACGGCGCATACACATGCGTGCTGCGAGGTGACGTTGGGCACAATGTTGGCTTCATTTTTGCAGGATCATGGGCTGGCAACGCAAAACCCCGTGTTATTGGGCGGGCTGACGGGCAGGTTTGTGAATGCAACGGATGATATCGTTAT
>JAVBRU010000085.1:0-65002 GCA_031547595.1 Eubacteriales bacterium | reverse complement strand
ACGATTGGGCGCTGGTGCGCAGGTTTGCCGACCATGTGGTGCTGCTGGACAAGCAGGTGCTGCGCGCGGGCAAGCCCGATGTGGTGTTTTCTTCCCCCCAGTTTGCCAAGGCCTTCCCCATCAACCAATGGATGCAGCAAGGAGGACAGGATCATGACGGAAATCACGAAGGTGCTCTATGAACAGCTGCCCGCAGTGAAACTCATGGGCAAGTGCTACACCAATGACGACCGCGACGCCTTTGGCGGCTATGGCGGCAAGTGGGGCGAATGGTTCCAAAACGGATACTTCGCAGCCCTGGAGGCCATCGGCGAAGCAAAGGACATCGAGAACGGCTATCTGGGCTTCATGCGCTGCAATGAGGACGGCAGCAACTTTGAATACTGGATTGGCATGTTCCTGCCCACGGATGCGCCGGTGCCGGAAGGCTTTGCGGCGCTGGATATTCCCTCCGGCAAGCTGTGCACATTCTTTCTGTATGGCCGCGAGGACGACGGCCTGTATGCCATGCATGATGCCTGCATGCAGCGCCTGTTTGGCGAGGAGAAGCAGCAGCTGCGCAATGATGTCTTCCCAGGCAAGCGCACGTACTGCTTCTTTGAGCGCTACAATTGCCCCCGCTTCACCCAGGAAGACGAGCAGGGAAAAAAGACCTTGGACTACTGCGCATTTGTAGAATAATCGGAGGTTACTCATTGACTACGACCTATGCCGTGATGGACGCGGTCTTGCCCAGTGCCATTTTCGGCTTTGACTTCATGAAAAACGCGCTGCTGGCGCTGGTTTTGCTTACGCCCTTGCTGGCCCTGATGGGCACGATGGCGGTCAACCAGCGTATGGCGTTTTTTTCGGACGCGTTGGGACACAGTGCGTTGGCTGGGCTGGGCATCGGCATGCTGCTTGGCATCGGCAATGACTTAATCAGCATGCTGATCTTCGGCATCGTTTGGGCGGTGCTTATCAGCCGCATCAACCATTCCGGCAGCGCATCGGCGGATACCATCATCAGCGTGTTTTCGTCCACCGGCATTGCGCTGGGGCTGCTCATTCTTTCGCGTGGCGGCGGTTTCTCCAAGTATTCTGCGCTGTTGGCGGGCGATGTGCTGAGCATCCAGCCTGGCGATTTGCTGCTGCTGCTCGTGGCGCTGCTGTTGGGGCTTGGCATCTGGGTGTTGCTGTTCAACCGGCTGCTGCTCACCGCCGTCAATCCCGCGCTGGCGCAAAGCCGCGGCCTCAAAACCAAATGGGTGGAGTACGCATTTGTGTCGCTGGTGGCGGTGTGCGTGATGCTGGCCATCCGCTGGGTAGGCGTGCTGCTGATCAATGCGCTGCTGATTTTGCCCGCGGCTGCGGCGCGCAATGTTTCGCGCACGGCAGCGCAGCATGCGCTCTATAGCGTGCTGTTTGGCGTATTTTGCGGCGTGGCGGGGCTGATTGCAGCATATTACCTCGATACCGGCGTGGGCGCGGCCGTGGTGCTGTGCGCCGCCGCATGTTACGCAATCAGCCTGCCGCTTCGCAGGCTGGTGAGGGGATAATGTATGGAAAACAAGAATATCCGCTGGGGGATCATCGGCTGCGGCGCGGTGACCGAGCGCAAATCCGGCCCGGCGCTGCAAAACGCCACGGGCAGCGAGCTGTATATGGTGATGCGCCGCAATGAAGAATTGCTGATCGACTACGCCAAGCGACATCACGTGCCGCACTATACCACCGATGCACAGGCACTGATCGATTGTCCGGAGGTGGACGCCGTGTATGTGGCCACCCCGCCCTCCTCGCATGTGGATTATGCCATTGCTGCGCTTCGTGCGGGCAAGCCGGTGTATGTGGAAAAACCGCTTTCTGTAAGCTTCCCGGAGTGTCAGCGGCTGATTGCCGCGCAAAAGGAAACAGGACTGCCCGTGTTCGCCGCATATTATCGGCGCAGGCTGCCCTATTTTTTGAAAGTTGAAGAGCTGCTAAAGGACGGCGCAATTGGCACGGTGCGCGCGGCGCAGATCACGTATCATGCCACAGAAGGCTCCGGCGGCGCGGGCGATCCGCCCTGGCGCATGGTGAAGGCCATTGGCGGGGGCGGGCTGCTATTGGATGTGGGCAGCCACACGCTGGATATGATGGATTATTTGCTGGGCCCCATCGCGCAGGTGAAGGCTTTTGCCCGCAACCAGCGGAAGCTGTTTGAGGTAGAAGATACCATCAGTGCATCCCTGCTGTTTGAAAACGGTGTGCTGGGCAGCGCACAGTGGTGTTTTGACAGCGCCTTCCACATCGACGAAAACGTGCTGACCGGCACTTTGGGGCAGCTGCGCTTCCCCACCTTTGGCGGCGAGTACATTACGCTTGTCCGCCCCGGTAAGGAGCCGGAGCGCTTCTATGTGGACACCCCCTACCACATCCAGACGCCGATGGTGCAGCATGTGGTCAATTGCCTGAACAAAAAAGAAACCCCCGTGTCCACCGCCGAAACGGCGGCGCGTACCACGTGGGTGATGGATGAAATTTTATCAGGATACTGCGATTAAGCCAGTTTATTCTTTAATACTTCCTGCTCTGCGTCCGTGACGCCGATGCTGCGCAAGTACGCAGGCGTGCTGTCGTAGTTTTCTTTCAGCCATGCCATGGCTTTTTGCATTTCGCTGCGCGGGGACTCGAACAAAAACATCAGCGCCTGCACCTGCCGCACCTGCAATACTTCCAGCTGCTTGGCCATGGCAGGGCGCATGTTATCTGCCGAGGGGCTGTAATCATCCAGCACGCTTTCATCCGGCACGCCGGCCAGCGTCAACAGCAGCATGCTGATGATGCCGGTCCTGTCCTTGCCCGCGGTGCAGTTGTACAACACGCAGCCCTGCACCTGCGCCATATCGCGAAGCGCCACTGCCAGCGAAGCGCCGCTGTCTTTGAGCAAACTGATATACAGTGCGCCAAGGCTCTCGGGCAGTTCGCCCAGCATGCCGCTTGACTGGATGTTGTCTAGCAGCGGCACATCCAACACCTGCACATCGCGGTAGCCGCAAAGTGCGCAAGGCGCGGCAGTGCTCTCCCGGCTGCTTCTCAAATCCACCACCAGGCGAACACCATATTCATACAGCGCGTCCTTGGCGGCATCGGTCAAGCTGTGCAACGCATCGCTGCGCAAAAAGCTGTGAAGCTTTGTGGTATCGCCATTCGGCAAAGGATAGCCGCCCAGATCGCGGGTATTGAGGGTGCCCTCCAGGGGCAGGGGCTGAGAAATGTAGTTCATGTTTTTCCTCCGGCACTTTTTATTTATTATAGCAAAGGAAGAAGCACATTGCAATGATGGAAGTCCTTTTGAAAATTGCGCAGGCGCTGGGTGGTGCAGGAACTCCATGGGCGCTTGGCGCATCACTGATGCTGAAGCTCTATGGCCTGCCCGTCACGCCGCAGGATATCGACCTGATGGTGCAGCCAGACGATGCCGCAAAGGCCGCAGAAGTCCTGTGCACTTTGGGAGAGAAAAAACCGCAAAACCCGCATGTGCGCTATGCCACGCAGGCTTTTATGGAGTTTGTGATAGATGGCATTGAGGTGGACGTGATGGCAGGCTTCGTCATCCGCCAGCCGGACGGCGACTATACGTATGTTCTCAATCCTTCCGATTTTGCTTTTGTGCCCGTGCAAGGCGTGCAGATCCCGCTCTGCCCGCTGGCAGATTGGCTGCACCTGTACCGCCTGATGGAGCGTGCCGAGAAAGTGAACCTGATTGAAGAGCATTTGCAGGCGCACGGCTTTTGAGATTGAATTACCACCGCGGATGGGCTACAATAGAGGCGGTATAAGCCAAGGGAAAAGGAGCACTTTGTGAAACGCAATGTATTTAGGCAGATTCCGCAGGAGGATCTGCAGGATTATCAACAGAAAATCCTGCACAGCTACTGGCACCCGCTGCTATTGGTGGGCTGCTTGGTGCTGGTGTTTGAGGCCTTCATGCTGCGGGAAATCTTTATTCGCCCCAACCCCTTTGACACCACCAACCCGCGCTTTGTGTATTTTATGCTGTATCTGTCATTGTTCACTGTCACGCTGTTTGGCCTGGCATATTTGATCTGCAACCGCAAGCGGCTTGAGCAAAAACCCCATATCTTTCAGCGCACCTATGTGGCCTATGTGTTCTTCATCTGCTATTGGGGCAGCTTCTTGACGGCGTATAGCCATATGACATCCGCTGACGTCAGCGTGTTTTTATATGTAGCGATCTGCGTTACCATTGTCGCCCCGCTGACGCCCTGGCAAGCGATTGCATTGTATGTGTCCAACTGGCTGCTGTTTTTTTTCGCCCTTAAAATGTATATTCAACCACAGATGGCGGCCTTCCCCAGCCAGATCAACACGGCGTTCACTTCCCTATTGTGCATCGCCATTGCCTGTATCCTGTATAACAACCGCGTTCGGGATTATCTGAACAACAAGATCATTGTCGAGCAAAGCGATAAGATCCAGAAGATGAACGACCAACTGCAGGCCATGGTGCTGGTGGATGAACTGACCCAGATATACAACCGCCGCTACCTCGAAAAAGAATTGCCCGCCGTTTTCTTTGAGGCGCAGCAAAGGCAAGAGATCGTTGCGGCCTGCATGGTCGATATTGATCACTTTAAGGAGTATAACGACCGTTATGGCCATCAGGCGGGCGATGAATGCCTGCAGGTCATCGCGTCTATCATCTGGGGCACAGCACCCAAGGGATGCTCGCACCTGATGCGTTATGGCGGGGAGGAATTCCTGCTACTAGTCACCGGCGTGCAGGCGGACGAGGCTGCCACGCTGGCAGAAGATATCCGCGCTGCTGTAGAGAATGCGGCCATCCCGCATGCCGACCGCCCGCAGGGCAGCGTGACTATCAGCGTGGGGCTGTGCGTTACAAGGCAAAACGAAACCCCTAGCCTGACGCAGGTGATCCGCTATGCCGATGAGGCGCTGTATGAGGCCAAGCAGGGCGGGCGCAACCGGGTGGCTGTATTTGGGGAAGGAAAGTAATTATTGGTTATCAAAAAGCTCTTCGGTGGGCGTTCATGCACTCCACCGAAAATTTTATTAAGCTGTTAGCAATGCGGCGTCCTGTCGTTCGTATGTCCTATCAAATAATCGATAATGACGTGATAAAATGTTGCAAGCTCGAGGGCGATGGGCAGGGGCAGCTTAGAAAGGCCCTGTTCATAGCGTGCATAAGCGGTTGTTTGAGTGTTCAGCTGTTTGGCCAGTTCTTGCTCAGTGAGGCCGTGGAAAGTGCGTAGCTCGCCCAAACGGAGATAATGGACGGGTTTGCGTGGCACCGATAAATACAATTTGCTTATCATCTTTCCCCTGTCAAAGAATTGTTCCATATTGCGAAACATTATACATTGGTTTTCATATAAAATCAGGCAAATGTTCGCAATTCAGAACAAACGGAGGAACATGGCCATGCAAAAACTTCGGCCGGATATGGGTGTTGGGCAGAACATTCAGAAGTTGCGATATCAGAAAAAGCTAACACAAGATCAAGTCATTGCCAAAATGCAATTGTTGAATATGAAGGTTTCGAGAAGCACCTATGCAAAGATAGAGACAAACCGCATTAACATTCGTATAAGCGAGTTGGTTGCGCTCAAGGAAATTTTCGGCTGCGATTTTAATGACTTTTTTATGGATTTGGAATGCGATGAAGCCACTGCTGAATAGAAGTGACATCTGATTTGCCTAGGGCGTGTTTCAAAACTCCGAAATCGCAATATTCCACGCCTTTTCCGTCAAACTCGCGTCGTTCTCCACTTGGCGTACCGCCAGTACGCTGCGCTCCAACTCATTATTTTGACGTAAAATGCTCGAAACTTGCACTTTCTCCTCTTTTGAAACACACCCTAAAAATTATTTGATGTGAAAAATTTAGCGTTTCCCGGTTGTATAGTATACGAAGGGAGTTGATAGCGAATGGATGTGCCATCCGAGCTCAATGGACGCATTCAGCAAGTGGTCGCCTTGCACATGAACAGCGTTGTGCGTGCGGCGTACGCCTATGTGAAAAACATTCAGGATGCGCAGGATATTGCGCAGGATACCTTTGTGGCCTATGCTCACAGCAACAAGGTTTTTGACAGTGCCGAGCACGTGAAGGCGTGGCTGCTGCGCGTGTGCATCAACAAAAGCAAGAATTTGCTGAAAAGCAGCTGGCATAAAGGCCGCGCCCCGCTGCCGGACAATCTGGCCGTGCTGCCCAAGGAGGAGAGCGAGGTGCTCCTCGCCGTATTGCAGCTGGACGAAAAATACCGCATGCCCATCCATCTGTTCTATTATGAGGGCTATACCATCGCGCAAATTGCCAAAGCGCTATCCCTGCCTTCAGCCACCGTGGGCACGCGGCTTCAGCGCGCCCGCCAGCAGCTTAGACAGCAGTTAGGAGGCACCTATAATGAATAAGGAAACCTATCAACAGGCCATGGAGCATGTGCCTTTTGCGGACGATCTGGTGCAAAGCACCCTCCATAAAATCGAAGAATCGAATGTGCCAGCCAAGAAAAAGTGGCGGCCACGCACCAAGTGGCTGATGGGCGGCGGCAGTGTGCTGGCGGCGGCGATGTGCCTGGTGCTGGTGTTTACCAGCGTGTTCGGCCGGTATGATGCCCCCGAAATAAAAGACTCAAACGCCCCCATGGCAGGCATGGACATGCAGCGAACCGGCGGGGCTGCCCTGAACGGGGCGGCATCCTATCAAGCCGAATCGTTCTATGATACTGGCGCGTTGAACATGATGGCTGTGCCCTCTGCCTCTTATCACGACTGGAACACCGAGGAGTACACCTTCTTCCAGGAGAACCGACTCCTTTCCACACAGCTGAATCCCTTAAGCACCTTTGCAGCCGATGTGGATACCGCGTCCTACGCCAAGCTGCGCTCCGCCATCCTCAAGGGCAACACCGTGCCGGAGGACAGCGTGCGCATCGAGGAACTGCTCAATTATTTCACCTACGATTATCAGGGGCCTGCGGCGGGCGAGCCCTTTGGCGTCACTACTGAGATTGCGCCCTGCCCTTGGAATGAGGACACGCAGCTACTATTGATCGGCCTGCAAGCGCAGGAGATCGACACCATGGAGCTGCCCCGGCAGAACCTGGTGTTCCTGATTGACGTATCGGGCAGCATGGACGATGCGCAAAAGCTGCCGCTGGTCAAGCGCGCGTTTTCGCTGCTGTTGGAGGAACTGCACCCCGAGGACACTGTATCCATCGTCACCTATGCATCGTCCGACCGCGTGGTGCTGGACGGCGTGCGCGCCAAGGATAAACTGACCATCCAGGAAGCGCTGGACAGCCTGATGGCAGGCGGCGGCACGGATGGCTCCAAGGGTATCCAGACGGCCTATGAGCTGGCGGAAAAGAACTTCATTCAGGGCGGCAACAACCGCGTGATCCTGGCCACCGACGGCGACCTTAACATCGGCATCACGGACACCGGTGCGCTCACCCGCCTGATTGAGGAAAAGAAGGATAGCGGCGTGTACCTCAGCGTGTTGGGCTTTGGTATGGGCAACTACAAGGACAACAAGCTGGAAGCGCTGGCCGACCATGGCAACGGCAACTATGCCTATATCGACACCATCTACGAGGCGCGAAAGGCGCTGGTGGAGGAAATGGGCGCAACGTTTTTCACCGTGGCCAAGGACGTGAAGCTGCAGGTGGAGTTCAACCCCGCCAAAATCAAAGGCTACCGCCTGATCGGCTATGAAAACCGCCTGATGGACGCCGAGGATTTCGCCAACGACCAGAAGGATGGCGGCGAAGTGGGCAGCGGCCACCGCGTGACTGTGCTGTACGAAATCGTGCCCATCGACAGCGCGATGGAGATTGACACCGTGGAGACCAAATATCAAACCCCGCAAAACAACGACAGCACCGAGTACCTCACCGTCAGCATCCGCGCCAAAGCGCCGGAGGGTGACACCAGTACCCTGTATACCTACCCCGTGGACGAGAGTGCAGTGCGCGAAGTCATGGGCGACAATCTGCGCTTTGCCTCCGCCGTGGCGGAGACCGGCATGCTGCTTCGAAACAGCCCCTTCAAGGGCACTGCCAGCTATGCTGCCGTGCTGGAAAGGCTGCGCGGCACCGCATCGGTGCAGGGCGATGTATACAAAGAGGAGTTTCAATACCTGGTGACGCAGCTGATGCGAAGGGAAAAATAAGTTGATTACAGGCAGGTGATGCGGTGATGGTCAAAGGTTTGCCGCCACTGCTCGCCAGGTGCTATATCGCACACTAAAGTGTGGATTTCGTTTAGATTACACAGGTGGAAGGTGGCGCGTTTGCCCAGCTTTTGCGCGGCGCACAGCAGGATGGTCTGGCTGCTGTTGTCGATCATGGCGCGGCGGATAGCGGCCTCTTCCTCGCTGGCGCAGTACGCGCCCTGTGCCAGATCCAGGCCCTTGGGTGACACAAACACCTTGTCCGCATGCATCCCTTCAATGGTTTTGCGGGCCAGCGCGCCGTTGTAGGAGTAGATATTGGGCATCAGCTGGCCGCCGGTGCAGTACACCTGGATGCTCGGATGTTCCAATAACGAGAGCGCAATCCGCGCACCGTTGGTAATCACCGTCAGGCTCACAAACTCGCCCATCAGCGGCACCATGGCCAGCGCCGTGCTGCTGGAATCCAGGAAAATCACATCTCCATGATGAATCAGCCGTATTGCCTTGTGGGCGATGCGGCTTTTTGCTTCTTTCTCGGTTTCCTTGCGTGCGTCCAGGGACAGCACTTCGTTTTCGCCCGTCACAAGCACCGCGCCGCCGTAGGTTTTGCGCACCATCCCCACCTTTTCCAGGTACGTCAAATCGCGGCGGATCGATGTTTCGCTGATGTAGAGCATGGCGCTCAGCTCCGCCACACTGGCAGAGTGCTTCTGGCGGATAAATTGCATAATGGCGTCCCGACGCTGTGGCACAAGCATGGAATCCCCTCGCTTTATCGGTTGCATTTTGATGGAAAAAATATAGCATACAAAAAAGGCGGTGTCAACCGCCCGCAGCCTTTGGCGGATCAATAAACCAGAAAGGACAGCAGAACCACCACCACCGGAATCAGTGCGCCCAGCATAAATTCCTTGGCCGTATGCCGTTTCATCAATACCGAGGTGTAGCCCACAAAGACCAGCAGCGAAAGCCCCAACAGCGCCCAGGGGCTCACCAGCCGCATCATCAGCATCATAGGCCCACAAATGCCGCAGGCGTGCCCGCTGGCGCGTACCTTGAACACTTTGTTGAGGATGACCACCCCCAGCCCTGAGAATAAATAGGAAACAAAAATGAATACCAGCGTATCGGGCACTTGCCCTGCTGCACAGTAGATCAGCCCGCCTACATAGCCCACCAATGCCATCAGCAGCGCCAAATTGCGCTGCCCTTCCCGGCCTTTGTTTTTAAAGTACGGCATAATGGGCTGCAAAGGGTATCCGGCGATGGGCAGCACGCATAAAAACAATAGGGACATTAGGTATGCGCCGATGCCGCCAAATATATCGGGGTGCAGGAGGTACATCAGGCCCAAGGTCAATGCTGCCATCAGCGGCGCTATTGTCAACGTGCGCACCAGTTTGCACAGGCGGTACTCTGTTTTTTTTGTGCTCATCATCATTTTCACACCCCTTTTAATAGAAAAGATTTCTTTCATACATAGAATTAATATCTAGCATAAGGAGATTGTAATTCCGTATTATAAGTTTGTCAATAGACTGTTGAAAAAATACTGTTCCGTGTGATATAATGGACTCAAAGATTTGAATGGAGCATTTTGATGATCATCAACATTGAAGCCGCCCAAACCTTCGCCCTGCCCCGCTGGCGGGAGCTGCCTTCCCTGCCGCTGTACATGGATCAGGTGATGCTGGTGCTGCAAGATGCCCTCGGCCTGTTTATTGGCGATAAGGCCGATCTGCTGGTCACCCCCACCATGATCAACAGTTATGTGAAGCAAAAGATCATTGCGCCGCCGCAGAGCAAAAAGTATGGCAAGACCCAGCTGGCGATGCTGGTGGTGGTCAGCCTGCTTAAATCGGTGCTGTCCATGGCAGATATTATGTGCGTGATCGGCAGTATTGTTGCCTTGTATGGCGAAGAAAAAGCATATAATTTATTTTGCGATTGCTTTGAAAATGTGCTGCATTATGCATTTGATCCGTCCTGCCCCGGCACGGAGAGCATCCCGCGCGTGGGCGATCCCATGCTGCTGATTCATGCCCCCGTCACGGCTGTTGTGGCCAAGCTGCTGGTGCAAAACGGGGGTATGGCGCAGGATGCGGGCGGCGCAGAAAGCAAGGAAAAGCGCGAAGCGCCCTTCCCTGAATGATGGATAAACGTGCGGTATCAGGCTCCTGCTTTCTTATTGCATAGAATCGTCTGCGCCTGGGTGGTGCTGCCCGCCGTCCCGGCAATCACAAGCGCCAGCTGCAGCATGCCGTCCATCACGTCGCCCGAAATGCCGCGTGTGGTCTCTTGAAGCCCCAGCCGTGCGGCAATCGCCCGGCGAAGCGCGGGGTTCCTTTGTGCACAGCCGCCCGCAAACACAATGTTGCGGGTATTGCCGCCAATGCGTTGGCGCGCTTCCAAGTAGCTTTGCGCAATGAAATCATAGGTGCCCGCGATGCGGATGTCCGGGGAAGAGCTACAGCAGGACACCATTTCCCAGGCGGCATTTTCGCTCAGGCCGTGAGCGGCGCACAGCGCTTGCACCAGCCCTTCCATATGTTTGCCGCCGGGCAGACCCGTTACGGTTTTGAGGAACTGCCCGTCAAAGTAGGGGCGGGTTTCGTATGCGCCGCGGTCAAAATGGGGGCTGATCACGCCATACAGCCCGGCGGTGCCGATGTTGGCGTTGCAATCCTCTTCAGGGTTCAGCCCCGCGCCCAGTACGCAGGCCTGGTGATCGCCAATGTCGGGATAAAGCGGATAGGAGTGGCCGTTGTGCACCCATTCGCCGCAGCAGGAAAGATCGGACACAATGCGCGGGAATACGCAGTGGCAAACCCCTGCTTCGCGAATGATGGGTTCCTCCCACGCGGCGCTGCGGATGTTTGCCATGCCCGTGGGCGCTGCGTTGGTGATGTGGCACACATGCCCGCCGCCAAGGCGCGCGATCAGGTATCCGCCCAGGGTGCAAAACAGTGCCCCCTCCGGCGCGCCGCGCGCTGCCAGGTTGCATAAGGAAAGATTGGGTTTGAGCACTACGCCGGTTTCAACCAGCATGGCATCGGTGATGCAAGCCTGCATGCGTTCCAAAGCACTGCCTTGCGGGGTTGGTTCCAGGCTGGCGCGGTCCTGCCAGCTCACATAAGGCGATAGCGCTTCAAAGCGCGCATTGGCCAGCACAAAGCCATGCATCTGCGTAGAAAACAAGATGCCTGCGCAATCGGGTGCTTCGTTCACCAAATGCGTCAGCATGCGTTGCACGGCTGTGAATAGCTGTTCTGCCGCGATTTCATAGCGCGTGGCGACGTTTGCGCTGTTGGCAGGGGTGCGAACCGGGGGCACGCGCGTGACGCGTAGCTCGTTCGCGTCCAGCACAGCGCCCTTTATGAAGGTGGAGCCCACATCAATGGCAACGAATTTCATGGTCTGTCCACACCCTTTCTGCGGCCAGTGTATCGAATTTTTTAGCCAAAATCAATTGTGGTGAAAAAATAACCGATTGTGCAAAATTGCGTGTTCAAATGCTCACAAATGCGCATCCGCTTCCCGCTGCCGGTAGCTTAGCGGTGTTTCGCCGTAATGCGCCTTGAACAGCGTGGAGAACTGTGCGCTGCCGTAGAAGCCGCAACTCAGTGCGATTTCCGTGCAGCTCATATCTGTTTTCAGCAGGCGCTTGGCGTTTTTCAGGCGCAGCTGCATCACATATTGCTGGGGCGAAAACCCCGTTTCCTGCTTGAATTTATGCTGAAAATAATCGTAGCCATAGCCGGTGGACGCGGCCAGCGCGCGCAGATCGAGCTTCTGCTGGTAATGCTCCTGGATGTACTCGCGGGCGTAAGATAATGTCTTGACGTGCTGGGCGGGCTGTGCACTTTGCCGCCGCAATAAAAGCAGCAGCCAGGCGATCTGCGATTGCAAAACGGCTTCGTAATAGGGTGATTGGTTTTGCGCTTCGGCAAAAATCTGATCAAACAGCAGCCGCACGCAAGGGTCAGGCGCGCAGTACAGCCCCTGGGCGGGGATCATATCAGTGGGAAATCCATCAAAGCCAAAATATGAAACTTGGGTGTTGAGGGAATGCTGCTCTTCATGCGGCACTTTCGGGTATATCAGCGCGCAGGAATTGCTGTCTATAATGAAGCGCTGCCCATCAATCTCGGTAGCGCCGCTGCCGGAGGCATAGTATACCAGCTCATAACACGCATGAGAATGCATGGCAATCGCGCCGCCCTTCACGCGTACTGCCTGCTGAAAGAACCGCAGTTTTCCGTCTGCCATCCGCTCGCCCCCTTTAGCGGCAGTATAACACATTTTGCGCAAAAAGCCAATTGATATAAATAGTATCGGCTTTCGTAAAAGCAGGGCTGTTTGCCGACATGCTATACTGCAGGCAACATAAGGAGGGACGAAACATGATGACGATGGAGCAAAGGCTGCAATACCCTGCGCACCCGGTGGATGTGGTGCTGGATACCGACGCGTATAACGAGATTGACGACCAGTTTGCCATTGCCTATTTGCTGCACGCGGGGGAGAAGCTGACCACCAAGGCGCTGTATGCCGCGCCGTTTTTGAATAAGAAATCCACAAGCCCGGCGGACGGCATGGAAAAAAGCTATGACGAAATCCTGAAGCTGCTGGATTTGGCTGGGCGTGCTGACATGAAGGCTGTCACCTTCAAGGGGTCTACGGCTTATCTGCCCGATGAGCGCACACCGGTGGATTCCCCCGCTGCGCGGCATCTGGCTGCACTGGCCATGCAATATACGATGGAAAATCCCCTGTATGTGGTGGCGATTGGCGCGATCACCAATGTGGCCTCCGCGCTGCTGCTGGAGCCGTCTATCAAGGACAAAATGGTGCTGGTGTGGCTGGGCGGCAACGCACTGCATTGGCCGAACTGGAAAGAGTTTAACCTGCGCCAGGATGTGGCGGGCGCGCGGGTGGTCTTTGGCTGTGGCGTGCCGCTGGTGCAGCTGCCCTGCTTTGGCGTGGTGGATATTTTGCATACCACCGGGCCGGAGCTGAACCATTGGCTGAAGGGCAAGAACGCGTTGTGCGATTATCTGGCCGCCAACACCATATCCGAGGCCGAGAGCTATGCCAAGGGCAAGCCCTGGAGCCGCGTGATCTGGGACGTGGCGGCGGTGGGCTGGCTGCTGAACGACAACAACCGCCTGATGAAGAGCTACCTCACCTCCAGCCCCGTGCCGCAATATGACGGCGGGTTCAGCCGCGACGATACGCGCCATCCCTTCCGCTATGTGTACACCATTCACCGCGATGCGCTGTTTGCCGATTTGTTTTCCCGCCTGACGGGGGAGAAAAAGGCATGATCGGGCAGCGGGATTTTGCCTATAAGCTGGGCTGCGGGCGCTATATCCAGCAGGAGGGCGCGCTGGAACTGGCCGGGCAGGAGGCGCTGCGCCTGCACGGCACCAAGGCATACGTGCTGGGAGGCCCGCACACACTGCCCTTGGTGCAGGAAAGATTATTTGCGTCCTTGCAGCAGGCAGGGATCCCCTTTGAAGCCACGTGCTATGACGGCGCTTGCAGCGAGGAAAAAGCGGCGGAATTTACCGCACGGCTGACCGCAAATGGCACTGACCTGCTGGTAGGCGTGGGCGGCGGGCGGATGATGGACTTTGCCAAGCTGCTGGCGAGCTGTATGGACGTGCCGCTTATCAATATTCCCACATGTGCCGCCACCTGCGCGGCATACACGCCGCTGTCTGTGGTATATACCGCGAAGGGCGCTTGCCGTGGCTCAGTGTTCTTTCGCAAAGAGGTGGACTGCGTGCTGTGCGATATGCAGCTGATGGCGGCGCAGCCCCGGCGCTTGCTGGCGGCGGGCATGGTGGATGCCATGGCCAAGTGGCTGGAAATCTGCCACCACCGCCTGCGCCGTGTCATGGCCCGTGAGGACGAGGCCACGGCTATGCTGCTGGCAAAGCATATCTACGACCGCCTGATTACCGACGGTGCGGGCATGCTGGACGCGCTGGGCGATCCTGCCTCGCCGCTGCTGTTTGATGCGGTGTATCTGTGCATCGCCACCACCGGGCTGGTTAGCGGCGCGGCGCGGGGCATGTATCAATCAGCGCTGGCACATGCACTGTACGAAAGCCTGCGTACGCATCACACCGCAGCCTGCGCCGCCGCGCTGCATGGCGAGGTGGTGGGCGTAGGGCTGCTGGCGCAGCTGGATTTTCTGGATTTGGAAAACGAGCGCCAAATGCTGCAGGCCTTTATGCAAGCCGTGCAGTTGCCGTGCACACTGGCCGACATCGGCGTAACCCTGGACGATGTTCAAATCGATCTATTATCCGCCACAGGGCCCGCCCTTGACTACATCAGCGGCAAGGCAGAGTGTGCGCGCTTTGCCAAAGGGCTGCGTAGAATCTCCTGACACTTTACATTCCGCGCGCGTTGTGATACACTGATTGCATATATTTGGTATCCAAAGGAGCAATCAGTATGAACGTTGTATTGGACCCCCAACAGGCCGTGCCGTTCTTGAACCGCGCGGCCTATTGCATTGGTACGGGCAAGATGGCGCTGGCGCTGCGCGAGGATTACCAGCAGCACCTTTCTGTTACACAAAAAGAAATCGGCTTTGAGTATATCCGCGGCCACGGCCTGTTTTGCGAGGAAATGGGCATCTATCATGTGCACAAGGTGGACGGCCAGGATGTGGTGACCTATAATTTCACCTACCTCGACCGGGTATTCGACCGCTATTTGCGCCAGGGAATCAAGCCCTTTATCGAGCTGGGCTTTATGCCGCCGCCCATTGCGAGCGGCGAGCAGACCATTTTTTTCTGGAAGGGCAATGTGACCCCGCCCCGCGATGCCGCCGCCTGGCAGGCGCTGGTGGAGAGCACCCTGCGCCACCTCATCAGCCGCTATGGCATCGAACAGGTGGCCGCCTGGCCGATCGAAGTGTGGAACGAGCCGAATATTTCGCCCTTCTGGTCGGGCACTATGCAGGACTATTTTGACCTGTACGAGGCGACGGCGGCCAGTGTCAAGCGCGTCAGTCCCCGCCTGCAGGTGGGCGGCCCCGCCATTTGCGGCGTGGATACCGAGCATTGGCTGGTAAGCTTTTTCGCATACTGCGAAGAGAAAAACCTGCCGCTTGATTTTGTGGCGCGGCACTGCTACACCGCCGGCTCGCCCACGCGCAACGGCCAATACTTCTATCACGATATGATGCCGCCCACCCGCATGATTGACGAATTGCAAGAGACCCGCGAGATTATGGCGCGCTACGGCACCGTGAAGGATTTGCCGCTGTATATCACCGAATTTAACTCGTCCTACAACTCCCGCTGCCCCGTTCACGACACCGCATTCAATGCTGCGTATATGGCGCGTATCCTCAGCCAGGCAGGCGAGTACGCTCAGGGGTACTCCTATTGGACATTCAGCGATGTGTTCGAGGAGGAGGGCGTGCCGCTGTCCGAATTCCACGGCGGGTTTGGCCTCATCAGCGGCAGCGGTATCAAAAAGCCTACCTTCTACACCTTTGCGTTCTTCAAGCAGCTGGGCGATACCCTGCTGTACCGCGATGAAAACCTCTTGGTTACCCGCCGCGCCGATGGCAGCTATGCGATTGTGGCCTGGAACTATCAGGACTTGATCGGCCAGGCACAGTCTGCCTTTAAGCCATACACCCTTACTTTACCCGCATTCTGTGCCCGCGCGGTGGCCGCGCGACAAACGGTGGGGCAGGGCGTTTGTGACCCCCTGCAAGCATGGAGCGACCTTGGCAAACCCTTGACCCTTACCGCCGCCCAGCATGCCGTGCTGACGCACGCGGCAGAGCCACTGTATACCACGCAGGTGCTTTGCGAAGCTGATGGACAGTATATCCTGACCCTCGATTTGCAGCCGAACCAGCTTTGTCTGGTTGAGATATTGCCTGCGCCTGATTGCACCGCGCAGCTGGCAGGGTTTGATGCATCGCAGTTTTATGGGCTGAAGTGACGGGGATACCGTTTGGTTTTCACGGGTACCTACTGTAATTCAGGTGTACGGGTAGTGGCGTTAAGCCACTGGCCAGCCGTGTAACGGATGGCAGAAAAAGCGCTGTGGTGGCCGTGGAATGCTTGCATTCCAAAGGTCATCCACAGCGCTTTTCGTACCCGCACATACACTCAAGCAGCTTGGTTCGATACCCAAGTGAGGTGCAGGAGACTGGTCTCCTGCCGAGGGGGTTCGGGGGGCGAGTAGCCCACCGCAGGCCTCTTTACCTCCGCCGTATCGTCACCTGCCGGATCGTACGTCCCAGCGTCTTTGCGCCGGGTACCTGCTTTTCCATGCGCAGGTCAACATATTGCTTCAATAAAGACAGCGGTGCGTCATTGGGCGCGCAGGTTGTTTTTTCGACGCCGTTCTTGAGGACATCCTCCATCCAGGCGATTTGCGGGTATGTGACGGGCAAAGTGTTCAGCTGCGGATTATCACAAGTGCGGCAGACAAGGCCGCCCTCTTCGATATCAAAATGCCGGCAAGCGGCAGGCTCCACGCGCTGCAGGCAGTGCACGCAGTGCTGAAGGCGCGGCCGGTAGCCACTGATGGCGGCAAAATGCAGGAGGAATGCCGCGGTGACAGCGTGCTGGTCGAGCGTGGAATAGGTGAGGCGCGCCAGCGCGCGCGCCAGCAGGAGGAAAAGATCGGCCGTGTTTTCGCCGGGCTGGGCGGCGGCCTCGCAGATGCCCAGCAGGTAGGTGGCGCAGGTCAGCTTATCATAATCGGTGCGAAGATCATAAAAGGTATCGGTCAGCTGGCACGCGGTGACGGTGGCGTGCCCCTTGCTTTGGAAGATCACATATTCGCCGAGGACAAACCACTCTGTGCACGGCAAGAGCGGGCTGGTGGGGCGCTTGCAGCCGCGTGCCAAGGCGTCGATGCGCCCCTGGGGGGTCAATAAAGTGAGCATGCGGTCGTTCTCACGGTAGTCCGCATGGCGAAGCACAATGCCCTGGGTGGTGATGGACGGCAAACAATCAGCTCCCTGTGGAACGATAACGGTGCAGGCTGAGGCGGAACAGATAGTACATCAAAAGAAAGAAGAGAAAGCCCGCGGGAGGCAATGCAGCCACCGTCCAGCCTGGCCAGCCAAACAAAGGCTTATCCAGAATATACGCGAGGGGCACATGCAATGTCAAGCCAAAGGGCGCGATGATCAGAAACAAATTTTTGAGCATATCAGGAAAGATGTCCACGGGGTACTGGCAGGTGCTGCGTCCGCCGTAGGTCAGCACGTTGACCACCTCAATGGACGCCACCGAATGGATAGACAGCGTGGCTTCAATCAGGAAGAGGCCGAGGATCAGCGCGCCGCCGCAGATTGTAGCCCAGAGATAGGCCAGCACCTTGATTGCCGTCCATGTGATGGCCGATTGCGCCGCGCCCATCATGAGCGATACCGCGCCGATGGCCACCGCGCCGATGCGCCGGGGGTCTACCGCATAGCACATCACCTGCGTGAGCACGCCGCGCGGGCGCAGCAGCATGGTGTCAAGGGCACCGCTGCGCACCACGGGGCTGAAGTTGGTGACGCCGCGGGCGAAGCATTCCACTAAATAGAATGTGACGCTCATCGCGCCAAAGAAGAACAAAAGGTTGCCGCCCGTCCACTGGTTGAGCGCGTCAAAACGGTCGATGATCAGCAGCACGGCCATCAGTTCGCCCGCCTCCATCACGATTTGGGCCAGGGTTTGCATGATGAAGGAACTGCGGTATTCTAACTGGCATTTCATCAGCATGGCCATGGAATGGAAGTATAATTTGATCGTATCCATCATTAACCTCCCTGCACGATAATGCGCTTCAGGTTGCTGCGCCACATCCGCATGCCGATCAAGATCAAGATAACCGCCCAAATGGCCTGGATGGCCAGCGCGCGCGGCACATCGGCCATGGCATACGCGCCGGTGTATACGCGGATGGGGGTGTCCAGCAGCTGCGTGAAGGGGGAATAGGCGAGGAACCTTTGCCAGCTGTCGGGAAACAGCGTGAGGGGCAGAATATTGCCCGCCAACGAGCAGATCATCAAATTGAGCATGCCCTGAATACCCCGCCCGTCCAGTGAGCGGATGGTGAAGGCCATTCCGATGTTTGTCAGTGCGCAAACGCAGATCAGCCCAAGCCCTACGCCAAGGAGGAAGCAAAGAAACTGCGGCAGCCCCACCGGCGCGCCGATGCGGTAGGCGGAGGGCAGCACACACGCAACCGCCAGCATGGGGGCGGCGCGAAGGGCCGTGCCTACGATTTTTTGCGCCAGTGCGCGCATATAGTAGAACCAATAGGGCGTCATCGGCCGTACGATCTCGTAAGCCATGCCGCCGGTCAAGATGGTGTTGGACAGTTCGTTATCGTTAGACAGCAGCATGCGGAAAAAGCTCTGCTGCAGCCACACATAAGTAACGATGGTGGCCAGCGGCATATCCTGCTGCTTGTTTTGATACAGCGCGTTGTACAGCGCGATCAGCATCAGCCCGAAAAAGAGCTGGCAAAACACGCCGCCCAGCGCAGCCGCGCGGTATTGGGTCTCCACCTTCCAGCGCATGCGGAACACCGCATAATAAGCTCTGATCGTGCTCATAACGCCAGCTCCTGATACATGGCGGCGATCATATGATCGGTGTTCTGGGGCTGCACGGTGAGCTCCCGGATATCGCCCGCGGCTTGCAGAAGGTTCAAAAGCTGCTGGGTGGGCACCTCAGCTGGCGCATAGGTGATGTTGTATTCTTCGTTTTCGTGGCGCACAGCGCAGCTTAACGGCAACTGCGGCAGCGCGATATCATGAGAATAGCGCACATGCACGGTGCGAAGGGTATCATACCTGGACAGCAGTTTTTGCAAATCCCCGTCAAACAGCAGCTTGCCATGCCCCAGCACCATCACGCGCGGGCAAAGCGCCGCGATGTCCTCCATATCGTGGGTGGTAAGGAGGATAGTGGTCTGATGCAGCTGATTCTCGTGTTTGAGGAAATCACGCAGCGCCAGCTTGCTCACGGCATCGAGGCCAATCGTGGGCTCGTCCAGGAAAAGCAGCTGCGGGCTGTGCAACAGCGACCCTGCAAGCTCTGCCCGCATGCGCTGGCCAAGGGATAGCTGGCGCAGCGGCGTGCGCAGAAGCTCACTTAGCAGCAGTGCCTCGGTCAGCTCGTCCAGCCTTTTTTGGTAGGCCGCCTGGGGCACGCGGTAGATATCGCGCAGCAGCTGGTAGCTGTCCAGCACCGGCACATCCCACCACAACTGCGTACGCTGGCCAAACACCACGCCGATGCGCGCCACATGCGCCTTGCGCTCCTTCCAGGGCACCAGGCCGCCCACTTGCACCGTGCCGCTGTCCGGTGTCAAAATACCGCTGAGGATTTTGACGGTGGTGGATTTGCCCGCGCCGTTGGGGCCGATATAGCCCACCAGTTCGCCCTGATCAATGGAGAAATTCACATCCTCCAGGGCGTGCACCCAGGTCTTCTCGCGCAGCAGGGCTCCTTGCTGCCGCTTTTTGCGCACCGCAAAAGATTTGCTCAGGCCATTGACTTGAATGAAAGACATGATAAACCTCCATATAAAGCGGACGAGTATGTAAAAACGCAGGAAAAGTAGTATAACACAGGATGTATTTTGATGCAAGACTTTATTTTTTTCATACTATGATTATTTGCCGCATATGTTACCACGACAAGACGGTTAAAGGAGGCAATTTCATGGATCAGGAGAGTAAGCGGGGCGCGAAACCCCTTTACAAAGACATTGCCGAGCGCACCCAGGGCGATCTGTACATCGGCGTAGTCGGCCCCGTGCGCACGGGCAAGAGCACATTTATCACCAACTTTATGGAGAAGCTGGTGCTGCCCTTGGTGCCGCCCGGCCCCAAGCGCGACCGCCTGCAGGATGAACTGCCGCAGTCCGGCTCTGGCCGCAGCATCATGACCACCCAGCCCAAGTTTGTGCCCGGCGAGGGCGCGGCCACTGTTACCCTGGCAGATAATGTAACGGCGCGCGTGCGCATGGTGGATTCTGTGGGCTACCTGATCCGCGGCGCGCTGGGCACCCAGGAGGGCGAGAACGCGCGTATGGTGTCCACCCCCTGGTCGGACCGCGATATGCCCTTTGAGGAAGCGGCGGAGCTGGGCACGCGCAAAGTGATGGCCGATCATGCCACCCTTGGCGTTGTGATGACAACCGACGGCACCATTGCCGAGCTGCCCCGCACCAATTATGTGCCCGCCGAAGAACAGGTGGTACGCGAGCTTCAGACCCTTGGCAAGCCCTTTATCATCGTGCTCAACTCCGCGCATCCGCAGTCTGACGAGGCCATCCGTTTAAAGGAAGCGCTCTCTGCCAAGTATGATGTGCCGGTCAATCTGGTGGACGTAAAAAACATGACGCTCTCGGATATCAGCACGCTGCTCAGCTCCGCGCTGCAGGAGTTTCCGCTGCGCGAAATGCGCTTCACCCTGCCCACTTGGGTGGGTGCGCTGGATACCGACCATTGGCTGGCGCAGCACGCGCTGGACAGCGTGCGAAAGCTGGGTGCGAACCTCAGCCGCGTGCGCGATAAAAACCGTGTGGCTTCTGCGTTTGCGGAATCTCCGTATCTGCTGGCACCGCAAAACGAGCAGACGGTGCTGGGCGAGGGCGCAGTCAGCTACACCTTGCCCATCAAGGAGGGCCTTTTCAACCAAATTCTCAGCGAGCAATGCGGCACGGAGATCACAGGCGACGCGCACCTATTGTCCCTGATGAAGGAGCTTGTGAGCGCCAAGAAGGAATACGACCGCGTGGCCGGGGCGCTCAGCGCCGTGCAGCAAACGGGCTATGGCCTTGTGACCCCCGCGATGAGCGAAATCAGTCTGCAGGAGCCGGAGCTGATGCGCCAGGGCAACCGCTATGGCGTGCGCCTGCGTGCCAGTGCACCCACGCTGCACCTCATCCGCTCGGACATCGAGACGGAGATCACGCCGGTGTTGGGCAGCCAGGAGCAAAGCGAGGAGTTTGTGAACTTCCTGGCTGAGGAATACAAGACCAATCCGCAAAGCCTGTGGCAGACCAACTTCTTTGGCAAATCCCTCAGCGACCTGGTGCAGGAGGGGTTGTCGGGCAAATTGCAGCACATGCCGGTAGATACGCAGGAGAAAATCCAGAGCGCGCTGACCAAAATGCTGAACGAAGGCAACGGCGGCATGATCTGCATCCTGCTATAACAATCTCTAAATATTGTCACAATATCGCCATATTCGTCGGGTGTTTGGGGCTGTACAAGGCGGCAAAAATACGGTATGATAACGGTGTAATCCTGTTAGGAAAGAAGGAAACCGTCTTGTACACCCCCGAAAACCTGGCCGACAACCGCGCCCAGCTGCGACGCCGCCTGATTTGGCTGGGCATACCGGCAGTCATTTTGCTGATTGGCGTTGTGGTGTCCTTTATCGTGCGCATCAAGCTGCTCACCATGGGGCTGACTGTTTTGCTGGGCGCGTTTTGCATTTTTGCGTATGGCATGCTGCTGTCCCCGGTCATTTGCTATGGGCGGCATCTGGACGAAGCGCTGTATGGCCGCAAGCGCGAATCTACAGGAAAGTTCAAGGAAATGGAAGAACAGCCGGTGTGGCGCGATGGCGTATTGTATTACCCCATGATGATCAACGTGGGCGATAAGGACGCGCCCGAGGACGACCGCCTGTTTTATTTTGACGCATACATCCAGCGCCCCGCCTGGCAACCGGGCGATGTGCTGACCGTCAGCGCCCACGACAAAGCCGTAGCGGCGTGGTCTATCAATTAACAGGTCTTAAAAGGAGCAACATGAGCAATTCCCCCTGCGTTCTGGTCTGTGTCACGGTGCAAAAGGAATGCGGACGCCTGATTGATAAAGGGCAGCGCAGCGCCACAGAATGGAACATGCCCCTGCATGTACTGCATGTGTCGCCGGGCAAGAAGGCGCTGCTGGGTACGCCGGATACGATGGAAGCGTTGAACTACCTGTTTTCCCTGGCGCATGCGTCTGACGCACAGATGAACATCGTGTACGATGCCGATGTGCCCGGCGCGATTTGCGCCTACGCAAAGGAGCATGCCGCCGCCCAGGTGATCCTGGGCTCCGACCGCTCCGGTATTGCGGCCAGGCTGCAATACCTTCTGCCGGATGTGGAAATTATGATTGAAAGTGCGGGATAAATTAACAGGTGCATTTTATGCCACATATATGGTATACTATGTTTGTATTTCCATTTGAAACACAAAAGGAGGACCCTACACAATGAAAAAGATTCTCTGTCTCGCCCTGGTGCTGATGCTGGCACTGGGCAGCACTGCAGCACTGGCACAAGATGGCATTGTTTACGGCTGGTTCAGCGTCAATCAGGAACAGGCTGCCCCCCTGATGGAATTGCCTGAAGGCGACCTCGCCAATGCGCTGTTTGCTGTGATCAACAACATGGGCTTTGTGGCCGGCATGAATGATGAAGGCGTGATGCACTGCGAGCTGACACTGAAGGATGAGCCTATCATCACCCTGCAGGCCGCCCAGAATGAGCAGGGTGTTAACCTGCTGACAGACCTGATCCCCAGCTACGTGCTGTCTGTGCCCGCCGAAGCACTGAACGCAGTGATGGGCGAAAGCGGCATCGAAGAGGAGCAAATGACTGCATTGATCAACTTTGGCATGCAGTATGTCGCTTTGTTCCAGCAGCAGCTGATGGTGCAGGCGGAAGCGCTCAATCAGGCGCTGACCACCGGCCTCGCCCCCTGCGATATCACCCTATATGAAGAGCATTATGATATGCAAGCGCAGTCTTTCATCACCAAAGACATGATGGCTCCCTTCTTTGCCGATCTTGCGCAGCTGCTGCAGCAGAACCCCGACCTCATGGCCATGGTGGGCATTGATCCCGAAGAGAACATGGACGCGATGGAGCCGGTGAACGAGCTGATGCCAGAAGAAGGCTGGCCGGTCAACATGATGGTGAACACCACCACCGGCGCTTCCTACCTGAAAGCTGAGCTTTCCATTGAAGCGGAAGACATCCTCCTCGTATTGGAGCAGACCCAGAACGAAGTGGAAACCGGCGCATCGCTGCTGTTCTTGCCGCTGAGCGAATTCACCGATGTGGACACCGCCGTGGACAACATTGCTGGCGGCAGCGATGGCATCTTCCTGGAGCTGTGGAGCTATGCCAATGACGGCGTTGACTGGTTGGATTGCAACATGTTTGTATCCGGCGAATACTTTGGCTTTGTGGCCGGCGGCTACGAAGATACCGAGTATGATTGCTTCCGCGCCTACATTGGGCTGTACTACAATACCATGGACGAAGAGCTGATGAGCATTGAACTGGCCTATTGCCCCAATGAAACCCCTACATTCGATGTGCTGCCCTCAGAAGGCAAGGCTGTGATCAATGCGGCCGAAACCACCGCCGAGGACGAAGAAGCCCTGTCGGTAGACATTCAAAGCCTTGGCCTTATGAATCTGCTGGTCAAAATGTCGCAGATCATGCCCGAAGAAGTATCTGTGCTGCTGAACGCTATGATGGCCCAATAATTTCCGGTTTTCCGCGCCCTCGCAGATTTGCCTGCGGGGGCGTTTATTATTATGTATCACTTCACCCTTTTGCAATGCATACAATGGATTATCCCCGGTGAAGAGGAGGAAACATCCATGGCAATACCCTTTAACGTGAACAATATGATCGGCCAGCCGGTAGGCGTTTCGCTGGCGGACGGCACCGGCACCTCTGGTGTGCTGTGCAGCGTCACCAGCAGTCAAATCCAGCTGTATGAATATCTGTATCAAGAGCAATATGCCCTCAAGACCTATCCTGTGGCCCGCGTGCAGGACATTACAACATTCCCCCATTGCCCCATCCGCAGAATTGTATATTAATATAGAAAAATGCCGGGGGCGTGTGCCTCCGGCATATTGCTGTCAATCTGTTTATTTCTTGCTCGGCCATGGCACAAAATCCTGCACCGCGCCCTCGCCCTCCACATAGGGGTTCAGCTTCATGGTGGTGGTATCCTTCTGGATCATGCGCATCACCTTCAGTGCATCATCGCCGCCCACCAGCACCGGCTGATAGTTGTTATTGGGGGAGGTGCCGCTTTGGTGAATGGGGTAGAGGGTGAGCTGGTGGCCTACATATACGCCATCCTCGAAGTGCAAGGCAAACTGGGCGACTGTGCCCTGGATGCAGGACATCACTTCGTCAACGCCCGTATTGCCGCCAAAGGTGAGGTTGCCCAGGCTGTAAATCTGGGTGACACCGTTTGACACTATAATGCCCTGCGGCACATGGGGATGGGTGCCAATCACGATATTTGCGCCCTGCGCCGCCATCAGCTTGCGGTATCGGTCGTGCATATCGCCGTGCAGGGGGGAATATTCTGTACCACAGTGCAGGGAGGCGATGATCACCTGGCAGCCCGCGTCGCGCAGCTGCTTGAAGCAATCCTCCACCTTTTTTTGATTGTCTTTGTAGTACATGGGAATGACACCCACAAAGCCGACCTTGATGCCGTCTTTTTCGTACACATACACGTAATTGCCATACGATGTGGAGCCGCAATAGCCAATGCCCGCTTCGTCCAGAGCCTTGATGGTGCTGTCATAGCCCGCGCGCTCGTAATCGTCGGTGTGGTTGTTGGCCAGGTTGACCACTTCCACACTGCCCTGTTTGAGGATTTCCGTATATTCCGGCGCACCGCGAAACACCAGGCGGCTGGTGGAATATTTGGCCTTCGTGTCCTCATACAGCACCACTTCGAGGTTGACCAGCGTCACATCATCGTTGGCAAACAGCGATTGCAGCTGCGAAAGCGGATAGGCATAGCCATATTGGTCAATATAATTATCGAAGGAATAATCATTGGGGCGCACCTTTTCGTTGCAGCCCAGCATCGTGTCTCCGCCGCAAGTGACTGTAATAACCTGTGTTTCTGCGCTGGCGCAGGCTGTAATCAGCAACAGTACGCACACCAGCCATTTCAAGTGCTTCATATCGTTCACCTCACTGTTGGCATCATAGCATAGATTGAAAAGAGTGTCAATTCTAAGAAAAAACGCGAATTTTCTGCTTTTGGATTGCTAATCCTATAAAAACACGCTATAATGAAATGTAATATGTCCAACATATCGAAAGAGGGAATTCGCTATGCGCGTACATCTGGATCATTTAACAAAAAAGTTTGGCAGCACCACAGCGGTGGACGATTTTTCCGCCACACTGGCCGATGGCGAGCTGATCTCGCTGCTGGGGCCTTCCGGCTGCGGCAAATCCACCATCCTGAACATGCTGGCGGGCATTATTCCGGTAACATCCGGCCACATCTATTTTGACGATGAGGATGTGACGCTGCTGCCGCCGGAGCGCCGTGGCATTGGCCTGGTATTCCAGAACTACGCGCTGTATCCGCATATGACGGTGCTGCAGAATATTTGCTTCCCGCTGGAAATCCAGCGCATCCCCAAGCCCGAGCGCCTGGAGCGCGCCATGAACATGGCGAAACTCGTGCATGTGGATGAACTTTTGAACCGCCGCCCCAAAGAACTCTCCGGCGGCCAACAGCAGCGCGTGGCCATTGCGCGTGCGCTGGTGAAGGAGCCGCGCCTGCTGCTGTTGGACGAGCCGCTGTCTAACCTCGACGCGCGCCTGCGCCTTGAAATGCGCGAGGAAATCCGCC
This sequence comes from Eubacteriales bacterium, assembly GCA_031547595.1. Taxonomy (GTDB): domain Bacteria; phylum Bacillota; class Clostridia; order Christensenellales; family Aristaeellaceae; genus JAVBRU01. Next base: position 39,123 of record JAVBRU010000085.1, on the reverse strand, counting down.
GCATCCAGCTGTCCACCGGCATTACCACCATCTTTGTCACCCACGATCAGGAAGAGGCGATGTCCATTTCCGACCATATCGTGCTGATGAAGCTGGGCGTGTACCAGCAGTATGACCAGCCCCAGACGCTATATGATCAGCCTGCCAACCGTTTCGTGGCAGATTTTTTGGGTAATCCGCCCATCAACCACCTGGACGGCACCGTGCGCGGCGGTGTGATGACGCTAAGCGATGGCAGCGCCAAGATCGCCCATCCGCTGTTCAAGGCCGTGCCGGAGGGCAAGGCCGTGACGCTCGCCATCCGCTGCGAGAGCGCCTATATTGCCGAGGATCAGGCAAGCGCCGTGATGAACTGCGAAGTAGCGCATGTGTATACCATGGGCAAGGAAGAGCTGTCCTACCTGAAGGTGGGCAATACCGAATTCCGTGCCTATCTGTCCACCGACGCGCATGTGCAGCAGGGCCAGGTTTTGCCCATTGGCCTTCGCGAGCGCGGCGTTTTTGTGTTTGACAGTGAAACGGGGGAACGCTATCAATGACAGCTATTTCACGTCCGCGAAAGCTGCCGCGGCGCTTGCGCAAAGCCAGCTATACCCGGCTGTATATCCACATGGTGGTGTTTGCCATCCTGACGGTGCTGCTGCTAGGCCTTGGGGTGTATGGGCTGAGCACGCTGATGAGCACGCCGGAAAAGACCTTTCAGCAGGCCACCGACTATGCCCACACCCAGACGCTGGCGCGCAATTTCAAAAACCATACCCTCGCGAACAAAATCCTGTATACGGCGCAGGATATGTACTTGGCGCTGCTGATTGTGGGGCTGCTGCTGGGGGTGCTCACGGTTTACCTGTCGCATGTGGCCAAGCGCAAGGATGTGTCGCGCAAATACACGGTGATCGGCTATCTGGAGGCCCTGGATTACCTCTTGCCCTTCCTGGCAGGCCTTTTGATGTTCACCATCTTCCCGCTGTTCAATGTGGTGCTGCTGTCTTTTAAAGAGAAGTATAAGTACCTCACAGACACCTTTTCCTCCTGGGGCTTTGCCAACTTCGACAAGGTGTTAAACGACAGCCGCTTCACCAAAGCGCTGCTGAGCACCGGCCAATACGTGCTGTTTGTGGTGCCCATCTCCACCTGCCTGTCGCTGGCGGTGGCAAACCTGCTCAATCGCAAGCTCAAATTCTCGGCGCTGTTCCAGACGGCGTATTTCCTGCCCATGGTCACTGCCGCCACGGCCACCGGCCTTGCATGGAAGTTCATGTTCCAGGCGGATTACGGCCTGATCAACTATGCGCTCAGCTTCTTTGGCGTCAGCCCCATCAAGTGGCTGACCAACTCGCAGTATAACATCTGGGCGCTGATTATCTACGGAACGTGGAATATCATGCCCTTCACGATCATCCTGCTGCTGTCGGGCTTACAAAACATCGACGAAATCTATTACACTGCCGCCAAGGTGGACGGCGCGAAGCCCCGGCGCATTTTCTTCCGTATCACGGTGCCGCTGCTTGCGCCCACGATCTCGCTGGTGCTGATCATCAACTCCATTTCCTGCGCCAAGGTGTTTAACGAGCTGTTCCCGCTGTTTAACGGCAACCCCGGCGTATCGCAAAACCTGTACACCGTGGTGTACTACATCTACAACTACGCCTTTAACGCGGGCGGTACCATCGATATGGGGCGCGCAGCCGCGGCGTCGATTGTGCTGTTCCTGATCCTGTTTGTATTCACCATGTTGCAGCTGTTTATCCAGCGCAAGTGGCAATACCATTAAGCGGGGGGTGCATAAGAATATGAGCAATTCATCACGTGCTATCAAGGCTTCTCCGCTGAAGGATCAGGTGCTGCCCATGGTGATCAAGGTGCTGCAATACGCGCTGCTCACCTTGGGTGGGCTGATCATGATCTTCCCGTTCTACTGGATGTTCCTTACGGCGTTCAAAACCAAGGCCGAGGCCGTGCTGTTCCCGCCCAGCTGGATCCCCAGCACCTTCCAGTTTTCCAACTTTACCGATGCGTTCAGCACTGCGCCCTTTGAAAAGTACTTTGTCAACTCCATTATTATCACCATCAGCTGCGTGGTGGTGACGGGGCTGACCACCATCTTTGGCGCATTCGCGTTCTCGCGCCTGCGTTTCCCCGGCCGCACGCTGGTGTTCTCGTTGCTGCTGTCGCTGATGATGATCCCCTTTGAAATGCTGATCATCACCAACTATACCACCATCGCCAAGCTGGGCATGATGGACAGCAAGGCGTCCATGATCATTCCCTTTATGTCCAGCATATTCTACACATATATCCTGCGTAACTTCTTCGATTCGCTGCCCGACAGCTTGTATTGGTCGGCCAGAGTGGATGGCAGCAGCAATTGGCATTACCTGTGGAAGGTGATGGTGCCCATCGCGAAGCCCTCGCTGGTCACCATTATGCTGCTTAACGCCATCGCCAGCTGGAACTCCTTTATGTGGCCGATGCTGGTGACAACAACGAAGGTCAACCGCACGCTGACCCTCGGCCTTTACATCTTCACCAGCGAGGACGGCGCAGTGCCCAACCAGTACATGGCGGCCTCCACCATCGTGGTGCTGCCCATCATCCTCCTGTTCCTGTTCGCCCGCAAGCAGATCGTCAACGGCGTGGCACGCGGCGGCATTAAGGGGTAAAATATGAAGTTTGAAGAAAAGACTTTTCTATTGAAGGATGGCCGGGAATGCCTGCTTCGCAGCCCCACCGCAGACGATGCGCAGACCATGCTCAATTATTTGGACGATTTGGCCGGAGAAACCCCGTATATGTTACGCTATCCGGATGAGGTGTACCTCACCCTGGAGCAGGAAAAAGAGTTTCTTGGCAAGCAATTGGAAGCGCCGGATCAGATTATGATCAATGCTTTTGTGAATGGCGAAATGGCGGGCAACTGCGGAATGGACACCTCGCGGTACCGCAAGTGCAAGCACCGCGCTACCATGGGCATTGGGATATACCAGAAGTTCTGGCGGCTGGGCATTGGCGAAGTGCTGATCACCGAGCTGATCGCCTGCGCAAAGCAAATGGGCTTTGAACAGATGGAGCTGGAGGTTATTTCTGATAACTTCCGCGCCGTTCCATTGTACGAAAAAATGGGCTTTGTGCATTATGGCACGCGGCCCAACACCTTCAAGTATGACGATGGCACCTATTCCGATGAATATCTGATGGCACTGAACCTCAAACAGGAGTAACGAAGAATGATCAAGGTCTACAAGGAGCAACAGCTCGTCCGCACCGCGCACTGCGATATGTCCGGCCTGTGGCGGCTTAGCGCCATGCTGGAAACCATGCAGGAAGCTGCGGGCACCCACTCGTACCTCCTGGGCTGCGGGCGCGATGTGCTGCTTCAGAAAAATCTGGTGTGGGTGCTGTCCCGCAGCGAAATATACATGGATGTGTGCCCCAAGGTGGGCGACACCGTGGATATTGAGACCTTCCCCGCGCCCAACCGCCGCTGGTTCTTCCCCCGCTATTTTATCTTCCGCAACCAGGCGGGCGAGGTGATTGGCAAGGCGTGCACCGTGTGGCTGGTGATGGATTTCACCACCCGCAAGATGGCTCCGCCGGATGCGATTTTGCCCTTCATGCCCGATAATTCCGATTTGGAGCTGCCCCTGCCCTTTCCCGGCAACCTCGACAGCGTGGCGGGCGAAGAACGGGCATTCAGCCGCCTGCCCCAGTATACCGATCTGGACGTCAACGGCCATGTGAACAATACCAAGTATGCCGATTGGCTGTGCGATGCGCTGGGCATTGACGTGATGAAGGACAAGCGTATTTGCCACGCCCTCATCCACTACAACACCGAGGTGCGCCCCGGCCAGGAGATGGCGCTGCAGCTGAACCTGGACGGTGATGCCTTTGCGTTGCAGGGCCGTCACGAGGATGTGCTGCACTTAGAGATCGGCGGGCATCTGACGACGGAGGGACGTTAGGGGCTACTTGCCCCTAATACTAATCTCAATCTAAAATGTCCCAATCTCGCGCGTCTTTTTGCCTCGCGCGTCGTTTCGTCCACTTAACGGAGCGCTGCTACGCTGCGTTCCCTCAACTTAGGGCGTGTTTCAAAACTCTTAACATGCATCTTCGGGGTGTAAAAGCACCATTTCTGCGCTGTCAAACCTTGAAATAGCGATGCTATTCCGGCGGTTTTCCGCCTTGAACTGGCGCTTTATTCCCTCGAAGCTGCACGTCCCTGACTTTTGAAACACATCCTAGCGAGAAGCAAAAATCCTGCACGATATTATCAACACTTTAGACTGAGAATAGTATAAAACCCTCGGCAGGAGCATGATGCCCCTGCTCCCGCAATTTGGTAATATCGAAGATGCTTGAGTGTGATATGCAAAAGGAACTGCCGCAGCAGCTCCTTTTTTGTTGGCGTGGATAATTAGGTCACTTCGTCCCACAGGTCGGCTTCGTCCACAACGGTCTTAAACTCATCGGCGGAGTCGATCAGGTACTGGGTGAAGGTCTCGCGGTCCATGTAGTCCACCTGATAACCGGCGGCCTGCATATCGGCCAGATAGTTCTCGTCGGCGCATACGCCCTTGAAGCCTTCGGCCAGTTTTTCCTTCACGTCTTCGGGCACGGACTTGCGCACGCACACGCCCTGGATGACCTTCACATCGCAGCCGTCCAGCACGGGAATGCCTGCGTCAGTCACGCCATCGGTGCCGTAGATCACAGTGTCGGTGCAGGAGGCCAAGATGCGCAGGGTGCCTTCCTCATGCTTGTTGAGCACTTCGGACAGGCTGGCCACTTCGAAGTCTACCGTGCCGTTGAGCAGTGCGGTCAGCGCGTCGGTGCCGCCGTTGAAGGGCACATGGGTGAATTCCGCCCCGGCGCGGTACTTCCAAAGCTCGCCGGCCAGATGGGTGATGGAGCCTGCACCCGCAGAGGCGTAGAACAGATCGCCGGGCTTCGCTTTGTCGGCAGCCAACAGGTCTTCAAAGGTCTTGTAGGGGGATTCTGCCTTCACAACCACCACGATGGGCGTGGTGATGATGCAGGCCAGGAAGTCGAATTCTTCGAAATAGTCAAAGTCCGCGCCGCCCAAGATGTACTTGAGCAGGGGCGTGGTGTTGAAGCTGGATACGGTGTAGCCATCAGCGGCGCGAAGCTTGAAATCGCTTAGCGCGGTCATTCCACCGGCGCCCGCCAGGTTTTCTACTACCAAAGTGGAGCCAAAGTACTTCTCGGTATAGGGCTGCATCAGGCGCGCCTGCATGTCGGAGCTGCCGCCTGCGCCATAGCCGCACAGGTAGGTGATTTCTTTTTCCGGGAAAGCCGCCAGAGCAGAGGTGCACAGCAGGCACAGAACCAGTGCCAGCGCCAGGCATAGGGTCTTCTTCATGGGGCTTCTCCTTTCATGTTGGGCCTATAGGTGAAGCGCAGCGCGCTTAGGGAACAATCCATTAACCTTCTTTGCTTTGGGACAATGCCTTCTTGACGGGCTTGAGCAGCGTCAGCAGCAGCAGCAAAATGGCAAAGCCGAGGATGACGGCGGTGAGGGGGCGGCTGAACAGCTTGCCGATGTCGCCCCTTGTGACAATCATCGTTTGTTGAAATCGCTGCTCTATCGTGGAGGAAATGCAGATGCCTACTGCCAGCGGCGCCATCGAGAAGCCGTATTTGGTGATCAGGTAGGCAATCACGCCCAGCACAATCAGTATCAGGATATCAAAGGTGGTGCCGTTGGTGGCAAACGCGCCCGCGAAGGTGATTACCATCACGATGGGCATCAGGATTTTGGCCGGGATCTTCAGCATGGAGGCGAATATGCCCACCATCGGCAGGTTGATAATCAATAAGAAGATGTTGCCGATGTACATGCTGGCGATCAGCCCCCAGAACACATTGGCATGCTGAGTGATCAGCGACGGGCCGGGCTGGATGCCATGGGTGATAAACGCCGTGAGCAGCAGCGCGGAGGGCGGTGCAAAGGGCAGGCCCAGCGACAACAGCGGCACAAACGCGGCAGAGCTGGCGGCGTTGTTGGCTGATTCGGGACCAGCTACGCCTTCAATCGCGCCATGCCCAAACTCTTCGGGATGCTTGGAAACCTTCTTTTCCACCGAGTAGGACGAGAAGCTGGCCAGCGTACCTGCGGGGCCGGGCATCAGACCAATCAAAAAACCAATGACGGTGCCGCGCAAAATGGGCATGATGGAGCGCCGCCATTCCTCTTTGTTGGGGTACAAATCCTTGAACTTCAGCTTTTGCAGGTGCAGATTTTCCTCCTGCGGCTCCAGCAGCGTGCCAAACAGCTCGTTAATGCCGAACACAGACATGGCTACCACACCAAACTCCAGCCCGCGCTTTAAGAACATGTTGCCAAAGTCGAAGCGTGATACGCCAAACACGTCGTCCATGCCGACCGTGCCCAGCGCCAGGCCAAAGAGTACCATCAGCAAGGATTTTATGGGGTTCTTGCCCGTCAGGTTGGTCAAAATCACCAGGCCCAGCACGCATACCGCAAAATATTCAGGCGAGCCGAAGCTGAGCGCGAGGTTGGCAATCTTATCCGCCGTAAACGTCAATACCACAAGGCCAAGCGTGCCCGCGATGAACGAGCCCCACGCGCTGATGGCCAGTGCCGCGCCCGCGCGTCCTTTTTTCGCCATCTGGTTGCCATCCAGGCATGTGACCACCGAGGCGCTCTCGCCCGGCAGGTTGACAAGGATCGACGTGGTGGAGCCGCCGTACATCGCGCCATAGTAGATTCCTGCAAACAGGATGAGCGCCGTGGTGGCGTCCAGGCCAAAGCTGAGGGGCAAAAGCAGCGCCATTGCACCCGTCACGCCAATGCCGGGCAATACGCCAGTCAACGTGCCAACGACTACACCGGCGATACATGCCAGCATGCGCTCCAGGGACAAGCATTCCAGAAAGCCTGCTAATAGCAGTGAAAACGTACCCATATGCGTCCCTCCCTCCTTATAAGCCCAGGAAGCCAGCGGGCAGCATTACGCCCAGCGCCACCTTGAACAGCAAATAGAACGCCACCGCGCTGATCAGGGCGATCAGCACCGGCTTCACATACCCATCCACCTTCGCCAGCTTGAGGATGCCAAACAGGAACAGGAAGGTGCCGAGGGGATAACCAACGAAATCCATTGTGAGCGCATAGGCCAGCGATACCGCGATGATTGCACCGAAGCGCCACCACTGGATATCGAACTTGACATTCTTCGCGTCCCCTTTGTTCAGGAACGCCTGCACCGTCAAAAAGCCCGACAGCACCACCATGCCAATGCCCAGTATCAAGGGCATAAAGCCTTCTCTGGGACTCTTGATGGTGCCCAGCTTGTAGTGCGTTTGCGAGTAATACAGATAGAACGCACTGGCAAGCAGCAGGCACAGATTGACGATCTTCTCCCCCGTCAGCTTAAAAGACCGCATGATCAACCCTCCTTGTATAATGATGAAAGAATCATTCACGCACGCGCCAGCGGCTCGTGCGAAAAATACACCATGTCGTCGTAATAAGCCATATAGGGCGCATCCACAAAGAACGCGGGCTGCGCCCGAAGGATATCGTCCATGCTGGCGGTCAGCTGATCGAGCCGCCCTGACGGCTCTGGGATGGTCAGCGTATACGCCAGCGTCAGGTGGTAGGTGTAGGCATCGTGCCCGGGCAGGCGAAGCCCCAGCTTATCCGCCACCGCATCGCGGTAGCTCCTCAAGATTTGATGCTGCGCCTCATCACGCGGGCGAAGGCGCACCCGCACATCCGCGCCGTCAAAGCGCACGCTGTCAAACGCCATGGCCATTTTGCCGGGGTTGGGGACGGAGCATACGGCACCTGCCACATGCGCGTCCACCGCTGCCATGGGCGCATCCTTGCAAAGCGTTTCCGGCCAGAAAGCATCGGTGCGCACGGCATCATTCAGCCCGCGGATCACTGTCATGTGGTAGCTATCCTGCGGCAAGAGGATGTAATGCGCGCAAAGCGGCGACTGCTCCAGCAGGCTGCGCAGCCGCAGCATCACATCATAGGCGGGGTTGCCGGGGGTCACATCCGCAATCACCGTGTTGCCAGGATAGCGGCAGGGCGTGCCGTCGGTGTTAAACTTCAGCCCAATCTGCTCTCCGTAGCGCATGTTACGCCCCCTGCCTTTCTGCCAGCCGCGCGTTGAGGAAATCCCGAAGGGAGATGAACTGCTTGGCCGGCATATCATTATGACGCATCACAAACGCCTGGCCGTCCCGGAAGAAGAAAAACAGAAATCCCTGCGAGTCCAGCACCCGCCGCATAGCGGTGTACGCATAGCCGCGCTTGCCCTCGCCGGTGGTGATCATCACATGATCGGGGTAAAAGGCGTAGTGATTTTCCGGCACCTCGCCCTTTTTGTTGCTGGCCATCATCATGCGCACCATCAGCCGCTGTGCGAATATCCCAAACATCAAAAACAGATTGCCAAGGAATAAGAACAGTAGCGACATAATGGAAATATCGCCCGTGGAAATCATCACATAGCCCGCGCCCACCATCGAAAACAGCCCGGTAGCCATCACCAGATAGCGCGGCCAGGGGCGCAGCTTTCGCAGCATCAGCCATACCAGCGCGCGGTAGGCAGCCTCGTCATACACAGTTTTTGCCGCATAGAGCGGCGCGCTCTCAGTGCTCATATTTCCTCCCAGGGCGGGTCTTTGGGCAGCAGCGCCAGGAAATGCCGCACACGCTGCTCCTGATCATATTTGCCCGTTTGCATTTGCTGCAATGCGGATAAGAAAGAGCCCCAGGACGCCGCCTCCTGCCCCGGGCAGATGGGATAGAAAAGTGCCTGATTGTCCTTTGCGGCGTCCAGATCGCCAATGGCGTCGCCCACCATCAATACGCGGCCGGGCGCGTAGTGCGGGCGGAGCGCCGCGATGATATCGCGCTTGCTGCCCGCATCCTGTCCACAAATCAAACGGGTGTACTGCGTCAAATCATGCTCCTGCCATTCACGCTGCAAGGCATCGGTGGCGGTGGCAGATACCACCACGATATCGGCGTATCCGCTGGCGTGACTCAAACTCTCCCGCACATGAGGGAAGGGGGGCACCCCATGCACCATGCGCTGCACCCTGGCATTCACATCTTCCGACCAGCGGAGCGTGCGCCGCATATCGGCATCCTCGCCCATTGCGGCAGCCAGCGCGGCGTTGTTGAGGGCGGGCGCGTCTTTCATCCATGCACGAAGGCTTTCAAGACGCGGCGGCGTGAAGCCTCGCGCTGCCACATCCCGCCGCTTTGCCAGCAAATCCATCGATAACAGCAGAGATTTCAGCCGGTGAATGCCGCGGGTTTCGCTGTATAGATTAGAAAACTCCCACGCGTCCCGCGCGCAGCCCGCCACCGGCTGCAAACCAAAATGCTCGATATACGCGGGGCAAAAGCACTCCTTGTGCTTGATGTCCATGGTGTCAAACGCACAGCCGTCCGAGTCGATACAGATCAAAAAATCGTGCTTGGGTTGATATGCCTGTAACGCGCTCACAGCAGCATCTCCAGCGCCTTGGCAACGCCGTCCTCCGTGTTCACCGCCGTCACCATATCTGCCGCAGCCTGAATATCCTGCGGCGCGTTGCCCATGGCCACGCTGATGCGGGCACTTCGTAAAATGGGCAAATCGCTGGAGCTGTCGCCAAAGGCGGCGGTTTCGTCATACGATATGCCCAGCTTTTCAAGCAGCGCATCTGTGGCGGCCTTTTTGTCTAATGTGACAGAAGAAAACTCCAGCCCCGGCCCTGCGCCCGGGCGGGTGTGCTGGATCAGCCCGGTAGCCGATACGTCGTCGTATATTTTCTGCTGCAGCGCGGTGGGGATACCGTAGAGGTTCATTTTTTCAACGCCGATGCCATGATCTAAAAAGTGTTGCGCCAGATCGTCCACGGCTGTATAATAATGGTCGCGCACATACCACAGGTGATGCTCCGGCACGGGCTGGTGCGCCATATCCCGCGCAATCGCCCCTTCAAAATAAATGGTGCCATTGGCGGCTACTTCGTTGTATAGGCCCTGGCCTTGCAAAAGGCGCAGCAGCGTATGCGCCCCCTTGGGAGCAATGACGTCCGTATACAGGCTTTCGCCCGTCTGGCTGTCGTACACCCGGGCACCGTGGCAGGTGACAAAATAGCGCAGACCCTCCTGCGTCAAAATCTGGGGGGGCAGCATGTCAAACACACGCCCGGTGCAGGGCACCACAATCATCCCCTTGGCAATCGCCCGCTGGACGGCCGCCATATTCCGGCGGGAAATTGCCACCTGGCTCTTGCCCAGCAGCGTGCCGTCCATATCCAGAAAGACCAGCTTGATGCCCATCTTCCCACTCCTTTGCAGTGTTGATTTTATCATACACGACTAATTTACACGTGTCAATATGTTTTTGTAAAGTTCATGTACATTTTTTATTAACATTCAACCAAATACCGTAAAATACAGATTGACACGTGTTATTTTATCTGTTATCGTAAAGAAAAAGGAGCTAATCAGCCGTGCCCACGATCAAAGATATTGCCAAGGCGGCGGGAGTATCCCACGCCACGGTATCGAATGTACTAAACCACAAAGGCATCGTCAGCGCCGAGAAGGTCAAGCTGGTGCAGGACACCGCCCGCGCCATGGGCTACCGCATCAACGAGGCCGCCTCTGCCCTGCGCAGCGGCAAGGCGCGGGTGCTGGCGGTGATACTGCCCGATATTCAAAGCGCGGCGCACGAGGATTTGTTCAAATCCCTGCGCGATGTTGCCGCGCAATACGAATACGGCGTGATGCTGCGGGTGACGGATAACGTGCCTGCGCTGGAGCGCCGGGCCGTGCATGATGTATTGTCCGCCAGGGCCGAATGCGTGGTGGCCGTCACCAGCCTCGGCGAGCCGGATACCCTGTATGCGGAGCTAAAGCAGGCAGGCGTGCGGATACGGATGGCGCTTCGCGGCGCACAGGATGCTGATGGTTATGTGGGCTTTGATATGGCCGAAGCGGCGCGGCAGATGGCGAAGCGTGTGCAAACAGACGGCGCAAAGCGTGTGGGGCTGATGACTAACATGCTCACCTATCCAGCCGAAAAGCAGTTTCACGACAGCTTTATCCGTTCTTTGCCTGCCCTGCCCGTGCAGGCGGTGCAAAGCATTGCCTCCCGCTATGTGAAGCAGGCATTTGATCTGGTGCAGGCCGATGCGGTGGTGACCACCTGCGAGGAAATGGCCGCCGCCATCCTTAGTGCCAGCCAATGCCTTGGCCTGCCATCGCCCAAAGTGTACACGCTGGCGGCGCAGCGCACTTTGCCCGATGCGCGGGTGACGCCCTATCAGCTCAACTACCGCCAACTGGGGCGCGTGATGGCAGAGCAATTGCTGCACCCAGGCGCGGCCTCCGGGGCGCTGCTGCCCGCGTCCGGCTTCCCAAGCCCGGTGCGTTGCAGCGGCGGGGAGAGCCGCATGCTGCACCTTTTATCCATCGAGAATCCATCCACCGATGCCCTGCGCCAGTTGACGCCATTGCTCAAACAGCAGACGGGGATCACGCTTTCTATCACCACGCTGCCCACCGCCGCCGTCACCCAGGCGCTTGCGCAATCGGAAGCCCTCAAGGGGTTTGACCTTCTGCGCATGGACATGGCGCTGATGGATTGCTATGCCAAGCAGTTGTTCGAGCCCTTGGACAGCCTCTATGGTATCCTGCCCGAGCTTAAGCAGGAGTACGCGCTGGTGGACGGCATGCCCTATGCCCTGCCGCTGGACCCAAGCTGCCATGTGCTGTTTTACCGGCAAGACATGTTTGACAGCCCGCGATTTCAGCGTGCGTATTACGAGCGGTATGGCGAAGCACTGGCTTTGCCCGCCACCTTTACCGCCTATGCGCGGGTTGCGGAATTTTTTGATAGCTTTGCGGCAGAAACAGGCGCGCGCGGCGCGCTGAACAGCCAGCAGACCAGCGAGTGTATGGCGCATTTTGTGGCGATGTCCAAGGACGGCGCATGGCCGCAGCTGACGGATGCGGAGCTGGCGGCATACATTGACACCCGCCGCCGCCTGGAGGCCGCATCGCTCCCCGCGCGGGACGGCAACTGGAACCACACGGTAGACCTTTTTGCCCGCGGCGAATCTGCCATGATGATCGCCCATGCCAACTATGCCGAGCGTCTGGCGCACAACCCCTTATACCGGGTGTCCGGGCGCGTGGGTTTTGCCAGGGTGCCGGGTGACCGGCCGCTGCTGGGTGGCGGTGTGGTGGGCATCACTCGCACCTGCACGCAAAAAGACGCCGCGCGTGAATTTCTCGCCTGGCTGTATAGCGATAGCACCGCCATGCTCACGGCGCTGCTGGGAGGCTGCTCGCCCTGCGCCGCGCCGTATGAAAACGACGAGGTGCTGGATATGTACCCCTGGCTGCGCGCCGTGCGCCAGGGCCTTACGCACGGTGTGCGCCGGGGCTTGTTCCCCAATGCACGCCGCCCATTCCATCAGTTGCATCTGGAGGAGGGCATTGCGCTCACCTGCCTCAGCGCCGTCAATGGCGTGCTGACGCCGCAGCAGGCGCTGCAAAATATCGATAAAGCCTATCCCGCGACCTGACAAAATTGCTTGTCTGAATCTCCTTTCCGTGGTACAATACCTCGAATACCACCAGCGGAAGGATACGTATGAAGCACACAGCCAAGCAGATTTTACACTGGGAAAAGCCCTTCACACGCAGCCTGTTTCACACCGCGCTGCCCATCGCCATCCAGAACCTGGTGGCGGCGTCACTGCACATTGTGGATGGCTTGATGATCGCCGGCATGGAAAACCCCGCGAACCTCGCAGGGGTTACCCAGGCAGGGCGTTATTCGTTTTTGTTCAATTTATTTTTATTCGGCGCAGCGTCTGGCAGCACCATGTTTATCTCGCAGTTCTGGGGGCAGAAGAATCAGGATGGCATCCGCCGCGTGATGTCGCTGTGCCTGCGCATCACGGTGGGCATTGCGTTTGTGTTCATGCTGGGCGCGTTGTTTTTTCCCACGGAGATTATGAGCCTGCTCACCAACGAGGGCGACAGCCGCCTGTTTGGTGCGCAATACCTCAGCATTGTGGCCTTCAATTATTTGATTGCGGGCATTGATATCGTGTTCTCCAACACACTTCGCGCCACAGAGCGCCCCACGGTGGCCATGCTGGCGGGCTGCGCCGCGATATTGACCAACACCGTGCTCAACTATGGCCTGATCTACGGCAAGCTGGGCCTGCCGGAAATGGGCGTGCAGGGCGCCGCCATCGCCACCGTAGTTGCCGCCGGCGTGTCACTGTGCGTCAATCTGGGCTATACCTACCTCAAGCGCCAGCCCGGCGCGATCCGCCCGCGTGAAATGAAGATGCCGGAGCGCGCCTTTGCCAAGGATTATATCAAGCGCGTGCTGCCCGTCGTGCTCAACGAAGGCATCTGGGCGCTGGGCATTGCCACCTATGCCGCCTTCTACGGGCACCTTGGCGACGACGCCATCAACGCCATGAGCGTGTTCAGCAACATCGACCAGCTGATGACCGTGCTGGTGTTTGGCATGGTCAACGCTACCGCCATCATGATCGGCAAGGAAATTGGCGCGGGCAATATCGACAAAGCCTTCCTCACCGCCAAGCGCATGCTGATCGCCGTGGTCAGCGTCAGCGCGTGCACGGGCCTTCTGTTGATTTGCGTGCGGCACCCGCTGCTGTCGCTATACACCAAGCTCTCTCCCGCCACGCTGCAAACCGCAGCGTCCATCATGCTGATCGCAGGCATTGTGATGCCTTTCCGGCACATCAACACCGTCAACATCGTGGGCATCCTGCGCGCCGGCGGGGACACGATTTATTCCATGCTGCTGGACGGCGGCTCGGTGTGGTTGATTGGCGTGCCCTGCGTAGCCATCGCCACCTTTGTGCTGAAGCTGCCGATGGAGCTGGTGTATCTGTCCATGATGGTGGAAGAATTCTTCAAGATTTGCCTGAGCATGCCGCGCTTCCTCAGCGGCAAGTGGATCAACAACCTCACTCAGATTGGGGCGAAGGAGGCGTAATCAGTGATTGATTTGGTGGTCAAAATCGGCTCTATGGCGCTGATCCGGCGCGAGGATAACGACATCGACTATAATATTTTCTCGCGCCTGGCGGGGGAGCTGCGCCCCGGCATGCTGCTGGTGTCCTCCGGGGCTACGGAGATTGGCCGCGTCGATCATATGAAGCGCACCGGCAAGGCGCTCACCGGAGATCCCGAACAAAACAAGACCGACTATGCCGCCCAGGGGCAGGCCATCCTGATGGAGACCTACCGCCGCTTTGTGCACCCCGAATACGGCGTGCGCCAGGTGCTGGTGGAGCATAACCACTTCAACGATCCACAAAAGCGCCAGCATCTACTCGAGCTCTTGCTGCGCGCCGCCGCGCAGGGCGCGATTCCCATCATCAATTATAACGACTGTGTCAGCGACGAGGAAAACCGCAAAATGGAGCTGGCGCAGCTTTCTGCCGCCAACCCCTTCGCTGATGTGGTGGAATGTGTGGATAACGACGAGACCGCCGCTGTGGTGGCAGAGCTTGTCAACACCAGGCAGCTGATCCTGCTCACTTCCACAGAAGGCATCTATGCCAATCCTGCCGATCCCACTACTTTGGTGCGTGAAATCAGCGCCCCTACCCCGGAAGCCCTGGCCATCAGCGTGCGCGAATGGCAGACACACTGCGTGGGCGCGTCCCGTGCGGGTGCGAACGGCGCGAAGGCCAAGCTCGAATATGCCCTGCGTTCCGTCCTCAAGGGCACGGAGGTCATCATAGGCAACGCCCGTCATTCCCTCGCCGCGCTGCAAAGCGGCGCTGCGCCTTGCACGAGGATCTTTATTACGAAGTAAGAACGCGGGGCTACTCCCATGCCACCTCAATCGGCGCGCTGCCACGCTGCGGCGTGTCATCGCTTGTTTCGGTGTCCGACTTCGATTCGCTTCATCCGCCACTGGCGGCGCTCATCTCCGTCGCCCCGAACCCCCGGCAGGGGCAGGATGCCCCTGCACCCACGCTTTTGTATAATCCATGCTGCTTGTGTGTACAGGCAGC
Organism: Eubacteriales bacterium; assembly: GCA_031547595.1. GTDB lineage: Bacteria > Bacillota > Clostridia > Christensenellales > Aristaeellaceae > JAVBRU01. Next base: position 24,036 of record JAVBRU010000085.1, on the reverse strand, counting down.
TTTTTATTCGCCAAAATAAATCAGATCGCGGATTGCGTCCAGGCGCTTTTCACCAATGCCACGCACGATCAGCAAATCCTCCGGGTAATAAAAACCGCCCAGGGCATCGCGCATGTCCAAAATGGCCTGCGCATAGGCCGGGCCAATGCCGGGCAGCGTCATCAACTCTTCTAAGGTAGCGGCGTTCACATTGATGCCAACCTGCGCATGCGGTTGTTCAACCACTTGATCATACGGTGCTGCCAGATGCGGGCATTGCCAAAGCGCATTGCTTTCCAGCATATTGTAGCCCACATATAGCGCCGCCAGCACGAGCAGCACTGCATAAAACCAATAAAAACGAGAGCGCTCCGCCCGCTCTTGCTGTACTTGCTGCATCATGGATTTTCTTTCTCATTTCATCCGTGCTTTGGCCTTTTGCAGCACATCCAGCACGATTTGTTTGCTGCACGCGCCCTCGTGCAGCTTGTCCTTGCCATAGAAGAATGTGGGGACATACCAATAATCGAAGGTATCGGCCAAGACGGGCTGCTTTTTTTCGTCTATCATGGTGAGCGGTATATCCTGAAGCTCTGGGTGTTCGGCGCGCACTTCGGTAAGCCAGCGGTAGGTTTCCTGGCAGTACGGACAGGCGGGAAAGTGGAACAGTAGCAGTTGATCCATATTAATCCATCCTTCGTATAAAAAATCATCCGCAAGCAGCGGATGTTATCCAGGTATGTTATTGTTTTTTGCGGGGATGCAGCACGCCATCCGCCCAGTCTATCACGCGGTAAGGCAGACGCTGGTGCTTTTTGAGCGCCACAGCGGCATCCAGCGCACCGCGGCGGTATTCGTTGTTGTTGGGTGAACGGCGCACGGCTTCGCGGAAGCTCTGGTGCGCGGAGGAATATTGCTTAAGCGCCATCAGCAGCTGCCCCTGGATGAAGAACCATTCGTCATCCTTGGTATCTGCCCGGCCAAGCTGGCGAAGGGCGCTCTCAAAGTTGCCCTGTTCCATCAGTTTTCTGGAAAAAGCCTTGGCCTGTTGCCCGGATACATTATGGAAGCCTACCTGATGATGCTCGGACAGGCGCAGCGCTTCTTCGTAGGCCAGGTTGAGCTCAATCAGCTGCTCCTGGGCGCGCATCTGCTGTTCGCGATCGGAAAACTGGTCGGGGTGGCAGGCCTTCACACGGGCGCGGTACGCGGTACGCACCTGCTGCGCATCGGCGTCGCCGCTCAACCCCAGAACCTCATATGCGTTCACGCGCTTACTCCTTCCCGCCCGTCACAGGCTTTCACGGCGGATGTTCGCGCCAAGGGCGCGCAGTTTGTCCTCAATATGCTCATAACCGCGTTCGATATAGCCGGGTTCGTAGATTTCGGTGGTGCCGGTAGCCATCAGGCCAGCCACCACCAGCGCCGCACCGGCGCGAAGATCGGTAGCGGTGACAGGCGCACCGTACAGCTCGCCCACACCCTCGATGATGGCGGTCTGATCCACGATGTGCACCCTGGCGCCCATGCGCTGCATTTCCATCAGGTGCTTGAAGCGCGAGTCGAATATGGTTTCCAGCACAATGCTATCCCCTGCCGCGCGGGTGAGCAGTGCACTCATTGGCTGCTGAAGGTCGGTAGGGAAGCCGGGGTACTCTTGGGTTTTGATGTTGATGCCGCTGTGCGCGCGCAGGGTGCGCACGCGGATGGCGTCGTCAGAGTCCGTGACGCTGACGCCCATTTCCAAGAGCTTGGCCGTCAGCGCTTCCATATGCGTGGGGATACACCCGCGAATGATCACATCGCCCCTTGTTGCGGCGGCAGCGATCATCAGCGTGCCCGCTTCGATCTGATCGGGGATGACGGTGTAGGTGCTTCCATGCATGCGCTCCACCCCGCGTATGCGGATGGTGTCTGTACCGGCGCCTTTCACCTTTGCGCCCATGCTGTTGAGGAAGTTGGCCAGATCGACCACATGCGGCTCTTTGGCGGCATTATATAAGGTGGTGGTGCCCTTGGCACGGGCCGCGGCCAGCATCACATTGATGGTGCCGCCCACCGTGATGCGGTCGAAAAACACATCGCCGCCAACGGGTATGCCCTTGGCCTTGATGATGGCGCTGCGGTCCTCCACCTTGGCGCCCAGTGCGCGAAAACCCTTGAGGTGCTGGTCAAACGGCCGGTTGCCAATGGAGCAGCCGCCTGGATAAGCGACTTCGGCATCCCCAAACCTGCCCAGCAGCGCGCCGATCAGGTAATAGCTGGCGCGCATTTTTTGCGTGTATTTGAAGGGCACCTTGTGGCCCTGGGTGGTGCGCGGGTCGATGGTCATGCGGCGCGATACCGCGTCGTATTCCACCTGCGCGCCCAGCAATTGCATAATATCGATCAGCACCCGCACATCTTCAATGTCGGGCAGGTTTTCCAGGGTGCAAGGTTCGTCTGCGAGGAGTGCGGCGGGGATGACCGCAACCGATGTGTTCTTGCCGCCCGAAACATACGTTTCGCCCACAAGTGGTATGCCACCTGTGATCAGCAGCTTATAGTGATCCATGCGGGGCGGTTCCTCCTTGTTTGAATAAAAATAGATAGCCGCATACACTATAACATATTTTTAAGCATTTGTTAAGATGCATTTTATTGGTTTCGTTTTCCAGTTTATTTTGTAAATTTTCCGGCAGGGAAAAAATTGCGCTTTCGTGTTTATCGAATGTGTGGTACAATAGTCAGGCTTGACGGTTGTTGCCGAAAGGAGAAGGGTTTCATGCGTAAAGACACACGCCGCAGCCATGCGCACGCAGGCAAGCGGGATAAGCGGCTGCCGATGCTGATCAGCTTTGCTGCGCTTTTAACGATACTGGTGCTGATTATGCCCAAGGAGCCCGTTGTGATCGCGGTCAACGCTGCGGGCGGCAGCGCAGCGCTGCACAAAGGGCTGGTCATCAGCGAAGTGATGACGGATAATGTAGGCGCTTTCCCGGACGAGATGGGCCGCTTTGGCGATTGGTTTGAGTTGAAGAACACCACCGATCAGCCCATGAACCTCTCCGGCATCGGCGCATCGGACCGCTCCGACCGTATCAAATTTTTGTTCCCGGACATGGTGCTTGAGCCGGGTGGGTTTGTTATTGTATTTTGTGACAATACGCATAAGGACGACCCCAAGGGTGTGCTTCATGCCAAGTTCAAGCTCAGCTCTCTGGGTGATTCCTTGTTTTTGTTTGATACCTCCGGCATTGCGCTGGAGTATGTTGTGACGCCCACCCTCAATGCGGACGAGAGCTTTGCCCGGATGGAGGATGGCAGTTTCCAAAAGACGTTTGAGTATTCGCCAGGCTATGAGAACACATTTGAAGGGCACTCGCTCTACCTAGCCAACTATTATATCGAGCCGGATGTGCTGATGCTCAACGAAATTATGGCCGCGCCGCGCTCCGGGCTTCGGGATGAGGACGACGAGCTGTCCGATTGGATAGAGCTTCGAAGCCGCAGCGATAAGGATATTCCGCTTGGCAATCTGGCACTAAGCGATGACGAGGGCAAACCGGTCAAATGGGTATTCCCCAAGGACGCGGTGATCCCGGCGGGGGGATACTACCTGGTGTTCTGTTCCGGCAAAAACAAAATGGAGAGCAAGACCGGCATCCCGCACAGCAATTTCTCCATCAGCGCCGAGCGCGAGACCATCATTCTGAGCACCTTGTCCGGCGAGTTGATAGACCGCGTGGTCATTGATAACCTCGGCAAGGATTTGAGTTATGGCCGCGACCCGGAAACACTGAAATGGAAGGTGTACACCCTGGCCACGCCGGGCGAGCCCAACAACCAGGCGGGCGCCAACAAAGCAGACAATTATCTGCGCGCCATCAACAAGACAAACGTATTTATTTCCGAGGTGATCTCCAGCGCCAATAACGTGATTGCCATCGCGGGGCAGCCCGCATCGGACGCTGTGGAGCTGTATAACGCCGGCACCACCGTGGTGGATATGTCCGGCTGGGGGCTGAGCGACAATATTAACTGGCCGCGGAAATGGACATTCCCCCAGGGGGTGTCCATCTGGCCGGGGGAGTATAAGGTGGTGCTGCTGGACGGCAGCACCAACCCCGGCTCGGACGGCAGCAAGCTGCATGCGTCTTTCAGCCTTTCCCGCAAGGGCGGAGAGATCCTGACGCTGAGCGATGCCACAGGGCGCGTGCTCGACCGTCTGTATGTGCCTGAAATCCCAAGTGATGTCTCGTATGGCCGTACACTTGGCGTGGGCGGTTTTTTTTATTATGATATTCCAACGTTCGGCAAGGCCAACGGCTCCGGCTTCTATGGCTTTGCGGCGGCACCGTCCTTCACAGTGCCGGGCGGCCTGTATAAGGGCACACTGGACACGTCTATCAATGTGCCGGAGGGCACCGTGGTGCGCTACACCACCGATGGCAGCGTTCCTACCCTGCAAAATGGCACGCTGTATGACGGCAAGCCCATCCATGTGAAAGACAATACAATCCTTCGCGCGCGCGCTTTCCAGCAGGGCATGGAGGCTTCTACCATCGCCACCGCCAGCTATCTGATGAACACGTATCACAAGCTGCGCGTGGTATCGCTGGTGTGCGATCCAGATGAGCTGTACAACGAGCAAACCGGACTGCTGACTGAGGGGCCGGACATTGACAAATCCAACAGTGTCCCGTTCAAAAATGCTATATACCGTCTGGTCGGCAAGGAAGACCGCATCGGTTATGTGGAAATTTTTGATGTGGATACGGGCGAGGCCATTATCTCTCAGGGCATCAAGATGGACCTGATGGGCGACTACAGCCTGGATATGCCGCAAAAATCCTTCAAGGTGCGCGCGCAGGCGGGTCTTGGAGAAAAATACTTCAACTACCCCTTGTTTGAGGACAGGGAGTATGAGACCTACAAATCCTTCACCCTGCGCAACAGCGGCAACGACTGCGTGTGGACGCGCCTGGCTGACCTGTTCCAGACCCGCCTGGTAGACCGCTATTTGGATGTGGATTTGCTTACCTTGGCGGGCGAGCCGGTGGTGGTGTACCTCAATGGCTTTTACTGGGGGCACTATAACATGCGCGAGCGCAAGGACCGCTTCAGCATCGCCCAGTATGAGGGCCTGCCCGAGGAACAGTCCCGCGATATCACCATCCTGCGCGGCAACGGCTCCGTGGTGCAGGGCAGCGCGGCGGAATACCGCGCGATGATCAAAAAACTCAAGACCTCCAATCCCGCCACCAACGATGCGGACCTGCAATACCTGCTGGACAACATCGATGTGAACAACTACATGGATTGGTTTGCGGTGGAGATGTTCTTTGGCAACTCCGACCCCGGCAACATCATGTATTATAAGCTGCCAACTGCGGGCAGCAAGTGGAAGTGCCTGCTGTTTGACCTGGACTACGGCATGTATAACTCCGTGTTTGACAGCCCTGCGTCTTACATGAGAGAAACCGGCATGGGCCAGCAAAAGATCGACAACACCATTTTTAGAAAAATTCTGGAGGTGCCCTACCTCAAGGACATCTTCCTCACCAAGCTGGGGCTCGTGTATCAGACGCTGACGGCAGAGGTGATGATGGAGGTGCGCGACGAGCTGGTGGCGCTGCTGGAAACCGAGATGGTTTTCCACTTCAACCGCTGGGCGGAGCTGAACGACAAGAAGATCAACATCGACTCGCCCCTAACGCCAAATGGCAATATGGACTACTGGCACGAGCGACTGCTTCGCCAGCGGGATACCATCTACTTCCGCCCCTACGAGTTGTATCCCTTGATACAAACCCAGTATAAGCTGACTGACGCGCAGATGTTGTCTTACTTTGGCACAAGGCCCGAAAAGCCGACTAAAATGTATAACCCGTAATGGGCCGCTTTCATTGACTTTCCTTAATGGTTGGTATACTATGTCATTATCAGTTACAGGAGGGACACCCATGAACCAAGCAGCACTTTTGACAGGCTCCTTCAGCATGAACGACGCCGTGAACAACAGCGGCATTTCCGATTGGTTTGCCAAGCAGTTGTCCAGCTTCACCCCCATCAACGTGGTGGCGGTGCTGGTGGCCGGGCTGGCCATTGGCGTGGTCATTTCCCTGGTGTACAAAAAGACCTACCGCGGCGTATTGTACAGCGCCTCGTTCTCCATGACGCTGATTTTGCTCACGTTGGTCACAGCGCCGGTGGTGATGGCTATTGGCAGCAACGTGGCGCTGTCCATGGGCATGGTGGGTGCGCTGTCCATTGTGCGCTTCCGCACCGCCGTGAAGGACCCGCTGGATACCGCGTATATGTTCTGGGCGATCACGATGGGCATACTGCTTGGCGCCGGTCAGTTTGTCATCGCGCTGATTGTGGTGCTGTGCATCTCGCTGATCATGCTGGCACTGTCTTTCCTCAAATTAACCAACCCCAACGGCTATTTGCTGGTGCTGCACTATGACGAGTATGCGCAAAACGACATCGAGGCGGAGCTTCGCCGCAGCGTGCGCTTCTACCGCATGCGCTCCAAGACCATCACCCGCGCGGGCGCGGAAATGACGGTGGAAGTGCGCATGGACGAAAAACGCGATCTGGTGGGGCATATGCTGGATGTGGAGGGCGTGCATGATGCCACCCTCGTGGCAGTGCAGACTGAGGCGGGGGCATAAGCCATGGCATTGCCGCTGCGCCATGAACTCAAATTCCTCATCACGCGCACGCAGTATGAGGTGCTGTCCCGCACCCTGAAAGCGGTGCTGAAGCTGGATGCCAACGCGGCGCGAAACGGCGGGCAGTACCATATCCGCTCGCTGTACTTTGACACGGTGTTTGACGATGCGCTGTATGATAAAATCAGCGGCGTGCGCGACCGCCAGAAGTACCGCATTCGGATATACAATTTTTCTGCCGATGAGATTTTTCTGGAGTGTAAAACCAAGATCGGCTCCTTGATCTCCAAGCGCACCGTGCAAATCCCGCGCGAGATGGCAGAGCAGATGATTGCCGGCGATCCGACCGGGCTTGAAGATACCTCCTCCGGCCTTGTGCGCGATGTGTACCGCGAGATGCGCCTCAACCTTCTGCATCCTGTGGTGATTGTGGACTACTACCGCGAGGCATACCTCCACCCGGCCGAGGAGGTGCGCATCACCTTTGACAAGCAGCTGCGAAGCGGGCTGAACAGCATCGATCTGTTTAATCCGGACATCCCCACTTTACCGCCGCTGGATCATGACGAGACGATACTGGAAGTGAAGTACAACCGCGTACTGCCTCCGTATATCGCGTCCGTGCTGGCCTTTGCCTGCCCGGAGGCCGTGCAGTCCGCCGTATCCAAGTACACGCTCTGCCGCCGATTTGAGGGCAAGGATTTTTAAAAAGTTACGCCGGAGCCGTGCTGCCCCGGCGTTTTTTGTTGCCATGTAAAAATTGGTTGTTAAGAAAGCCTTAAATGCCGCCAGAGAAGTGGAAAAACCGTTGTCAAACTGGTTGATATTTGTTATACTATACATGAATGACGTAAAGTGCGTTATTTGAAATTCATATTTGTAACAGGAGGAACATCCATGAAAAAGTTCTTGGCTCTGCTTCTGGTCATGCTGCTCGTAGTTCCCTGCGCGCTGGCTGCCGATGGCTACGAAATCGCCCTGGTGACCGACGTTGGCAACATTGACGACCAGAGCTTCAACCAGAGCTCCTGGGAAGGCGTTGTCGCGTACGCCGAAGAAAATGGCAAGACCTATGCTTACTATCGCCCCACGGAAGATAGCACCGAAGCCCGCGTGGAATCCATGAAGGCCGCTATCGACAAGGGCGCCAAAGTCATCGTGCTGCCTGGCTACCTGTTTGAAGAAGCACTGACCGAAGTGCAGGGCCAGTATCCGGACGTGACCTTCATTGCGCTGGACACCAACCCCACCGATCCTACCCCCAACACCTACTCCATCTATTATCAGGAAGAGCAAGCGGGCTATTTCGCCGGTTATGCCGCTGTGATGGATGGCTATACCAAGCTGGGCTTCCTGGGCGGCATGGCGGTTCCCGCTGTTGTGCGCTATGGCTACGGCTTTGTGCAGGGCTGCGATGCTGCGGCGGCGGAGCTTGGCATCACGGTTGACATCAAATATTGGTATTGCGATTCCTTTGGCCCCAGCGACGACATCAAAACCAAGATGAGCGGCTGGTACACCGAGGGTGTTGAAGTTGTGTTTGCCTGCGGCGGCGGCATCTACATCAGCTGCGTTGCGGCTGCCAACGAAGCCAATGCCAAAGTTATCGGCGTTGATACCGACCAGTACTACGTTGCCGATTGCATCATCACCTCTGCCATGAAGGGCCTGAAGGCTTCTGTTGTGTATGCCCTCACCGAATACTACAACAACGGCGGCGTGCTCCCCGAAGCGATGCAGGGCGCGGTTGCCAACCTCGGCGCGAAGGACAATGCTGTGGGCCTGCCTACCGCCGATGCTTCCTGGCGTCTTGCCAAGTATACCGTGGCTGACTACGAAGCGCTGTTTGCGAAGGTTGTTGCCGGTGAAGTGGAAATCTCCGCTGCCATCGACGCTGCTCCCGTTGTGACCGCCTCTGTGGTGGACTATCAGAACTAATCCCAAGAGTAAATCCCTCGGGATGAAAACGAGGGGCTGGGCGCTTGCCTGGCCCCTCCTTTCATAAAGTCAATCAAGAAAAACCCGCCGCAGCGCACATATTGGAAAGGCTGTGTTCATCATGAATGAATATGTCATTGAGATGTTGGACATCTGCAAGAGTTTCCCCGGTATCAAAGCCAACGATAACATTACCCTGCAGCTCAAAAAGGGCGAAATCCACGCCTTATTGGGCGAGAACGGCGCGGGCAAATCCACGTTGATGAGCGTGCTGTTTGGCCTGTATCAGCCCGAATCAGGCAGAATCCTCAAAAATGGCGAGGAAGTGAACATCCACAACCCCAACGATGCCAATGCGCTTCGCATTGGGATGGTACACCAGCACTTCAAGCTGGTGGAGGTGTTTTCTGTGTTGGATAACATCATCCTGGGCGCGGAGGACACCCGCTATGGCTTTCTCAAAAAAGACGTGGCCCGCAAAAAAGTGATGGAATTGAGTGAACGTTATGGGCTGAAGGTGGATCCCGATGCCCTGATAGAAGATATATCCGTGGGTATGCAGCAGCGTGTGGAAATCCTCAAGATGCTGTATCGCGACAACGAAATCCTGATTTTTGACGAGCCCACCGCTGTGCTGACCCCGCAGGAGATCGACGAACTGATGGAGATTATGCGGGAGTTTGCGGCAGAGGGCAAGTCTATTTTGTTTATCACCCATAAACTGAATGAAATCATGGCCGTGGCAGACCGCTGCACCGTGCTTCGCAAAGGCAAGTGCATGGGCACTGTGGATATCGCAAACACCACCAAGGAAGACCTGTCCCGCATGATGGTGGGGCGCGATGTCAGCTTTGTGGTGAATAAAAAAGATCAGCAAATGGGCAGCGTGATCCTGGAAGTGCGGGATATGACGGTGCCTGGCAAGCATCACAAGAAAAACGCCGTCAGTAATGTGAGCTTTGAAGTGCGTGCAGGCGAAATCGTTTGCCTGGCGGGCATTGAGGGCAATGGGCAGACGGAGTTTGTGGCGGCGCTGACGGGGCTGGAGAAATTCAGCCAGGGGCGCATTCGCATCAAAAATCAGGATGTCTCGGCATTCTCGATCCGTGAACGCGCCAAGGCCGGCATCAGCCATATCCCCGAGGACCGGCACAAGCATGGCCTGGTGCTGGATTACTCTCTGGAAGAAAACCTGGTGCTCCAGCGGTACTTCGAGCCTGCTTTTCAGGATGGAGGCTTTATCAAAAAAGGCGAGGTGCGCAGGTATGCCGAGCGCTTGATAGACGAATACGACGTGCGCAGCGGACAAGGCCCCGTCACTGTGATGCGCAGCATGAGCGGCGGCAACCAGCAAAAGGCCATTCTCGCACGCGAGATTGACCGGGGCTGCGACCTCTTGGTGGCGGTGCAGCCCACCCGCGGCTTGGACGTGGGCGCGATTGAATACATCCACAGCCAGCTTGTGGCTGTGCGGGACGCGGGCAAGGCGGTGCTGCTGGTATCGCTGGAGCTCGACGAAGTGATGAACGTGTCCGACCGTATTCTGGTGATGTATGAGGGCGAGATCGTGGGCGAGTTTGATCCCAAAACCACCACCGTGCAGGAGCTTGGCCTGTATATGGCGGGCGCACGGCGGCAGGATCAATACAGCGCCACCAGCCAGGAGGTGTACGATGAGTAAATTCAAGGCGTTCTTAGCCAAGCGCGGCGTGTCCAGCTTGGCGGCCTCGTTGATCTCCATTCTGGCAGGGCTGCTGCTGGGGCTGATCCTGCTGTACTGCTTTAATGCGCCCAAGGCCTGGTATGGCTTTGGCAATATGATGCTGACGGGGTTCAAGACCACCGAAAAGATGGCCAAGGTGCTCTACACCGCCGCGCCGTTACTCATGACCGGCCTGTCTGTAGGCTTTGCGTTTAAGACGGGGTTGTTCAACATTGGCGCCACCGGTCAGTACACCGTGGGCGCGTTCTTTGCGTTGGTCAGCGCCATTCAGTTCCAGTGGCCGTGGTGGGCGTGCATCCTGATGGCCATGGTGGGCGGCGCGATTTGGGGCGCGATCCCCGGCATCTTCAAGGCCAAGTTCAATGTCAACGAAGTCATCACCTCCATCATGTTCAACTGGATTGGCCTGTATGGTGTCAATCTGGCGCTCAACAACATGCCCATGATGCTGGCTAACTACTGGGGCGCGATCAATAAGGATCGCACCGCGGACCTTAAAAAGGCGAATCTGGATGCTGTGCTGCCTAAGCTCGGCCTGGATAAGCTGTTGGGCTCCAATTACATGAACATCGGCATTTTTATCGCGATTTTTGTGGCCATCATCGTGTTTATCATCATGTATAAGACCACCTTTGGCTACGAGCTGAAGGCCTGCGGTTACAACCGCAACGCCAGCCAGTATGCCGGCATCAGCGCCAAGCGCAGCATCATCCTGTCGATGACGATCTCCGGCGCATTGGCGGGCATTGGCGGCGCGCTGTACTACCTCAGCGGCACGGTGCAGTACACCATCGTCAAAAGTCTGGTCACGATGGGCTTTAACGGCATTCCTGTGGCGCTGCTGGCCTCGTCCAACCCCTTGGGCACGATATTCAGCGCGCTGTTTATATCGTATATTCAGGTGGGCGGCGATGCTATGCAGCCCGAGTTTGCCAAGGAAATCATTGATATTATCATTGCCGCCATCATTTATCTCAGTGCGTTCTCGCTGCTGATGCGGCAGATGATTGGCAAAGTGGGTTCCCGCAAAAAGCCTGCCGCGCAGCAGATCAAAAAGGGGGATGAAGCGTTATGATGATTCTTGCAGACGTACTGAGCGCAACCATCACCTTTGCGGTGCCGCTGTTGTTGGTGGCGCTTGGCGGCATGTTTTCGGAGCGCAGCGGCGTAATCAATATTGCCCTGGAGGGCATTATGATCATTGGTGCGCTGATGAGCTGCCTGTTCCTCAGCGCAATTGACAAAACACCCTTTGCCACCAACACGCCGCAGCTTGCCGTGCTGTGCGCCATTGGCATTGCAGCGCTGTCCGGCGCGGTGTATTCCATGCTGCTGGCCTTTGCGTCCATCCACCTCAAGGCGGATCAGACCATTGGCGGCACCGCGCTTAACATGCTCGCGCCCGCATTCTCTATTGTGCTCACCTGGGCGGTGCAGGGGCAGGGCATGACCACCATCCTCATCCCCACCTGGGCGCGCATCACGCAGGCCAGCCTCGGCATCACGCCCGATCCAAACTCCTTCTTTCAGCAGCTGATATTCAAATCCTTTTTCCTCACAACGCCCATTGCGTTTGTCATCCTCATTCTGTCTGCGGTGTTCCTGTGCAAAACCCGCACCGGCCTTAGGCTTCGCGCCTGCGGCGAGCATCCGCAGGCGGCCGACAGCGTGGGTATCAATGTATACAAAATGCGCTATCTGGGCGTGTTCATTTCCGGGCTGCTGGGCGGCATGGGTGGCCTGGCGTTCACCGTGGCCGCAGGCTCCGGCTTCCTCAGCACCGTTGCGGGCTATGGTTTCCTCGCCCTGGCCGTCATGATCTTTGGCAACTGGAAGCCATGGAGCATCCTTGGCGCGTCGCTGTTCTTCGCGTTTTTCAAAATCCTAGGCTCCTATTCCGGCTCCATACCGTTCCTGCCCAGCTTTAAGGAAATCCGCTCCAGCGAGTATATTTATCTGATGCTGCCCTATATTGTCACCATGATCGTACTGGTGCTGACGGGCAAGAAATCCCGCGCGCCCAAGGCCGAAGGCGTGCCCTACGACAAGGGCGCGAGGTGAGGGGATCGCTGAGGGCTCCTCGCCCTCAGACTCCCCGGCAGGAGATTTCATTTCCTGCACCTCGGTAGTAGGCAATAATATAAAAGGCATGGGTTCTTATGAACACGTGCCTTTATGTTGTTTATAATTTAGCGCAAGCTGTCCTTGCCATTCCCCAAGTGGTGTCCAGAGGACAGTGTCCTTTGGTCGGGGGTCTGGGTGGCGGATAGCCCCCAGCGTTCTCCGTTACCGTTCCTCGCGCTTCACGACCTCGCCTGCGCGCTTGTAGATGCTGCCTTCCGGCACCACGCCGCGCACGCTGGAGAGGGGGTATACGCTTGCCTTCCGGCCAATCACCGTGCCGGGGTTGAGCACGCTGTTGCAGCCCACTTCCACATGATCGCCCAGGAATGCCCCCACCTTTTTGCGGCCTGTGGGGAGGTTGCCAAGAGCGGTGTGGATGTGCACGGGCGTCTGATCGCTTTTGACGTTGGATGTGATGCTGCCCGCGCCCATGTGCGCCTTATAGCCCAGGATGGAATCGCCCACATAGTTGTAATGCGGCACCTGCACGTTGTCAAAGAGGATCACATTTTTAAGCTCGGTGGAGTTGCCCACCACGCATTTTTTGCCGATGATTGCGCTGCCGCGGATAAACGCGCAATGCCGGACTTCCGCGCCGCTGTCGATGATACAGGGCGCGCCGATATATGCCGTGGGCGCGACAACAGCATCCTTGGCGATCCATACGTTGGGGGAGGGCTGGTCAAACTGATCAGCGGGCAAGGTGGCACCCAGCGCGAGGATATAGCTTTCGATATGCCCCAGCACTTCCCAGGGATAGGTTTTGCCCTCAAACAGCGGCGCAGCCAGGGTGTGGGAAAGGTCAAACAGCTCGTTGATGCGCATCTATTTCACCCCCACAAGCAGCCCTTTTTGTGCCATGGCGTCAATCACGGCATCCACGTGCAGGGCGCACTGCGCCTGTGTGGGCGCTTCCACCATCACGCGTAGCACCGGCTCTGTGCCGCTTTTGCGCAAAAGGATGCGTCCGTCTGTGCCCAAAGCGTCTGTAACTGCCTGAACGGCGGCTTGCACGTCCGGGTCGGCCATGGTGATGTCCTTATCGGTCACAGAAACGTTCTTGAGTACCTGCGGATAGCGTGTGACAGGCTCGGCGAGTTTGGAGAGCGGCAGCTTCTGGGACAGCATGGCCTGCATCAGCTTGATGGCGGTCAGCATGCCGTCGCCGGTGTTGGCGTATTTGCTGAAGATGATATGGCCGGATTGCTCGCCGCCCAGCATATGCCCGTTGTCGCGCATGCACTCGTACACATAGCGGTCGCCCACAGCGGTCTTTTTGTAGGCGATGCCCGCCTTGTCCAGGGCCTTGTAGAGGCCGAAGTTGCTCATGATGGTGGTCACGATGGTGTTGTCGGGCAGCTTGCCACGGTTTTTCATGTAGGTGCCATAGATGTAGAGGATCAGGTCGCCATCGATGAGGTTGCCCTGTTCATCCACCGCGAGGCAGCGGTCGGCATCGCCGTCAAAGGCAAAGCCCACGTCCAGCTGATGCTCCTTCACATACGTCTGCAGGTGCTCGATGTGGGTGGAGCCGCAGTCCATGTTGATGTTGGTGCCGCTGGGGGTGTTGCCCAGCACGTAGGTTTGCGCGCCCAGCGCGTCAAACACGCTCTTTGCGATCATCCAAGTGCTGCCGTTGGCGCAGTCCAGCCCCACCTTCACGCCCTTGTAGGAGTGGGTGGCCAGCGAAATCAGATAGCCGATGTAGCGGTTGCGCCCGGCGGCGTGATCGACCGTTTTGCCAATATGGTCGCGGGTAGCGTAGGGCAGTTCGGTGTCACCGTCAAGGTAGGCTTCTACCTCATCAATCACCGCATCCTCCATTTTTTCGCCCTTGCTGTTGAGCAGCTTGATGCCGTTATCATAGTAGGGGTTGTGGCTGGCGGAGATCATGATGCCGCAGTCAAAGCCCTCTGTGCGCACCACAAAGGACACGCTGGGTGTGGTGGTGACGTGCAGGAGGTACACCTCCGCGCCGGACGCCGTCAGCCCGGCGGACAGCGCGTATTCGAACATATAGCTAGACAGGCGTGTGTCCTTGCCAATCACCACGCGGCTGGCACCGTTTTGGCCAAAGTAATGCCCCAGAAAGCGCCCCACCTTAAACGCGTGTTCTACCGTTAAATCCTTATTGGCCTCCCCGCGAAACCCGTCAGTACCGAAATATTTGCTCATCAAAATCCTCCTTTGGCGGCCTGGCTCTTACTAACATACCGCAAATAATGCAATTTTATGCTGCAATTTTTCAATATAAAAAGTGATGAATATTGCAACAGATACGAATTATAGACACTCTTTACAAGCATGTCAACGCTTTTGCAAAGGTTATCATCTGCCATCGAAAGGCTTCGAAATTGGCACTTGTTTACCAGCAATACGTGCAAAACATTGCAGATATTACAATGTATCCACCGGACATTGTGCACCGCGTGCGCTTGTGCTATAATAGACTGTATGAAAGGGAGGACATCCATGAAGCCATGTACCCTGTGCCCGCGCGAATGCAATATTGACAGAGAAACTTGCACCGGCGTATGCGGCATGTATGCCGCGCCCAAGGTGGCGCGTGCCGCGCTGCACCTGTGGGAGGAGCCCTGTATTTCCGGCACGCGCGGCAGCGGCACGGTGTTTTTCAGCGGATGCACCCTGCGCTGCGTGTACTGCCAGAATGCGCCTATCAGCCATGACGGCGCAGGGCAGGTGATTTCTGTACAAGCGCTGGCGGATATCTTCCGCCGCCTGGAAGGGGAGGGTGCGCACAACATCAATCTGGTGACGGGCACGCAGTTCACCCCCGCCATCCTGGACGCGCTGACGCTCTATAAGCCGAATATCCCCATTGTGTGGAACTGCGGCGGCTATGAAACACTGGATACGCTGCGGTTGCTTGAGGGCGCGGTGGATATTTATTTGCCCGATATGAAGCATGTATCGCCCCGGCTGTCGGCATTGTGCGCCGGTGCGCCGGATTATTTTGAGCGTGCCAGCGCCGCCATTGCCGAGATGTGCCGTCAGACGGGTGCGCCTGTTTATGACGGGGATGGCGTGATGCTGCGCGGCACCCTGGTGCGGCATCTGGTGCTGCCCGGCTGCACCGGCGACAGCCTACGTGTGCTCAATTGGGTGGTGGACAGCCTGCCGCCCAGCACCCCCGTCAGCCTGATGCGCCAATACATGCCTATGCCGCAGTGCACGGTGGCGGTGCTGAACCGCCGGGTGACCGATGCGGAATATGAGCGCGTGCTGGCGCATGCGGACGCGCTGCAACTGCCCGGCTACCGCCAGCAGAAGGACGCCGCAGAAGCGACGTATATCCCGGCCTTTGACGGCACAGGGGTGAAAATGTAAGCAACATTATTTACAATTTGGCCATTTTTGCGCGTTGACAATTTCCGTAAAGGGTGTTAATCTACCCATGTATCGTATTCTCAGTAAAGGAGCTATCAGCATGCAGGCCAAGCAACGCACGGCGCTTCGCATCACCGCACTGATTGTGGTGGTGAGCTTTGCGTTGGTGTTGTCCGGTGCGCTGGGGCTGATGCATGCCGATCATCACTGCGCCGGAGAGCACTGCGTGATTTGCCTGCAGGTGCAGCAGCTGAAAGAACTGGCACAGGCGCTTTGCCTGCTGCTGGCGCTGTTTGCGCTGGCACCGCTCAAGGCGCTGCTGCGCGCGTTGCGGCACGAGGGTGCTTCCTTTGCGTTTGAAACGCCTGTTTCGCTAAAAATCCGGCTGAATAATTAAATACGCCTCCATAGCCTATTTTGTGTACCTAAAGAATAGTATGGAGGCTTTTTTGCGATGAAAAAAATAGCATATTTGCTTGTTTTGGTGTTTGTTTTGGCCCTGCCATTGGGGTATGCCCATGCCGAAGATAAAAAGATCAGCGTGGTCTCCACCGTGTTTGCACCCTATGATTTTACGCGCCAGATCGCGCAGGGCGCAGTGGATTTGACGATGCTGCTGCCGCCCGCGTGCGAATGCCACTCCTACGAGCCCACGCCCCAGGACATCATCCGCATCCAGAATTGCGATGTATTTATCTATGTGGGCGGCGAGTCTGACGCTTGGGTGCAAAGTGTACTAAACGCCATGGATTGCAACAACAAGACCATCATCACCCTCATGGACTGCGTGGAAACCGTGGAGGAAGAGTTGGTTGAAGGCATGCAGCACGAGCATGACGAAAACGAGGATCACGACCATGATCACGAGGAAGCGGAGCTGGACGAGCATGTGTGGACCTCTCCGCGCAATGCGCAGCTGATCGTGCAGCGCATCAGCGATGCCCTTTGCAAAGTTGACCCCGTCCATGCCGCGCTGTATCAGCAAAACACCGCAGATTATATTGCGAAGCTGCAGGAGCTGGATGCCTCCATCCAGGATGTGGTGGACCATGCCGTGCGCACAACGCTGGTGTTTGGCGATCGCTTCCCCTTCCGCTACCTGGCCGATGCCTATGGCCTCAGCTATTATGCGGCCTTCCCCGGCTGCTCTACGGATACCGAGCCCAGCGCGCAGACGGTGGCGTTCCTCATCAAGCAGGTGCGCGCGGACAAAATCCCCGTGGTATTCCATATTGAACTATCCAACGAAAAGATGGCGAATACCATCTGCGAGGAAACCGGCGCGAAGAAGCTGCTGCTGCACGCGTGCCACAATATCTCCAAGGCGGATTTTGAAAGCGGCAAGACGTACCTGGATTTTATGGCCCAGAACGTAGAAGCGCTTCGGGAGGCGTTGCAATAATATGGCACTGCTCACCTGTGAAAACGTAACCTTTGGCTACGATGGACGGCCCGCCGTCAGCGGACTGAACTTCTCCATCCAAAGCGGCGACTACCTGTGCATCGTGGGCGAGAACGGCGCAGGCAAGAGCACCCTGATCAAAGGCCTGCTGCGGCTGAAAACGCCGCAGCAGGGCAAAATCACCTTGGGCGATGGGCTGAAGGCCAACGAAATCGGTTATTTGCCCCAGCAGACCGCCGCGCAGAAGGATTTCCCGGCCAGTGTGTACGAGGTCGTGCTCTCCGGGCGGCTGTCGCTGCGTGGCCTTCGCCCCTTTTATACCAAACAGGATCATGAAGCGGCACGGGAGAACCTGCGCACCGTGCAGATGGATAACCTGGCCGACCGCTGCTATCGCGAGCTGTCCGGCGGCCAGCAGCAGCGCGTATTGCTGGCAAGGGCGCTGTGCGCCACGCGCAAAATGCTGCTGCTGGACGAGCCTGTGGCGGGGCTGGACCCCGTCGTCACCGCCGAATTATACCGCGCCATTGCAGATATCAACAAACAACAGTGTATCACGGTGCTGATGGTATCCCACGACATCCAAAGCGCTGTGCAGTACGCATCGCATATTTTGCACCTCAAGCACCAGCAGGTGTTCTTTGGCCGGACGGCGGACTACGCGCAAAGCGACGTAGGCAAAGCCTTTATGGGAGGTGTGGCGCATGTTTGAGCTGCTGAGTGAAATGTTTTCGTATACTTTCCTGGTGCGCGCGGTGGTGGTGGGGCTGCTGGTGTCGCTGTGCGCGGCGCTGCTGGGCGTCAGCTTGGTGCTCAAGCGCTATTCCATGATTGGCGACGGGCTGTCCCATGTGGGTTTTGGCTCGCTGGCCATTGCAACTGCCCTGAACGCCGCGCCGCTGCTTGTGTCTATCCCGGTGGTGGTGCTTACGGCGTTTCTGCTTCTTCGCATCAGCGAGAACGGCAAGATCAAGGGCGATGCCGCGATTGCACTGATCTCCACCAGCTCTCTTGCCATTGGCGTGGTGGTGGTGTCTGTGACCACCGGCATGAACACCGATGTGTGCAACTATATGTTTGGCAGCATTCTGGCCATGAGCAAGGACGATGTGACGCTCAGCATTATGCTGTCCACCGTGGTGCTTTTGCTGTTTGTCCTGTTTTACAACAAGATTTTTGCCGTCACCTTTGACGAAACCTTTGCCCAGGCCACCGGCACCAAAACGCAGGTGTACAATATGCTGATTGCGTTCCTCACTGCCATCACGATTGTGCTGGGCATGCGGATGATGGGCGCGCTGTTGATCTCGAGCCTCGTGATCTTCCCGGCGCTGACCTCCATGCGAGTGTGCAAAAAGTTTAAGACTGTCACCCTCTGCGCGGCCATCGTGTCCGTGGTATGCTTCTTTGTGGGCGTGGTGGCGTCCTACCTGTATGCAACGCCCACGGGAGCCAGCGTTGTCATCGTCAATATTCTGGCCTTTGGGCTGTTCTGGCTGGTTCACTTTTTGAAAGGACGGGTGCGTACCGCATGAAGAAGCAAAGATTGATCGCGCTGCTGCTATTGGCGGCGCTGCTGCTGGCAGGCTGCGGGGATACGGCAGATCAAACTGCCGTCCATGCCGATACCGAGGTGCAGGTGATCGATATCAAGGAAAAGATGTTCATCGCCCAGACCAATGATGTGTATGTGAATCCCAAGGAATACATCGGCAAAACCCTGCGGCTGCAGGGGATGTTCGGCGCGGAAATGAACGCCGACGGCACGCCGTATTATATGGTGTTCCGCTATGGCCCCGGCTGCTGCGGCTATGACGCAAACGCAGGCTTTGAGGTCGCCTGGGATGGAAAATATCCGTCCGTCAACGACTGGGTGGAGGCCACAGGCGTGCTGGAAACGTATATCGAGGATAATCAGGTGTACATGCGCCTTCGGTTGTCTGCACTGAATGTGTTAGATACGCGCGGGTTGGAGTATGTGAATCAATGAGATAGCTCCCCGAACCCCCCTTTGGCAATACGCCGGAGGGGGATTATTTTGTGTAAATTTTGTGCTTGACAAACAATGGGATGTATCTTATAATCTAAGTGTATTAATTCATACAGTACACTCGAAGGGAGGAAATGGACTCCACTCTGCGCGTAGCAATTATGTATAGCCGAAGGTAATGAAAGGGGAAGAAGGAACTATGAAACGAACGATACTCTTTTTAAGCATACTGGCGCTCATGATGTCCTTGAGTGTTTCTGCATCAGCGAATGTAACAGAGCGTGTGCGGCAGCATCAACAGCTTTGCGATGTGGCATTGGAGGAGGTGAGCGGATGCGTGCATGAGCAATACGAGGCGGCAGGCCTTGCGAGGGAAGCGTGCGAATATGTGTCCGAAGCGCGGCACTGGAATCAAGTGCTGGTTGATGCCTATTGCATGCAATGCCCCCATCAGGTGACGGTGATCCTTTCCGGCGAATATACGCTGCACAACTGGGTAACGTATGATCTGGGCCATGCGGAGGATGAATTCTTCCATACGTACCGGGATGTTTGCCGGGATTGCGGCAGAAAGGCCGAGCGTTATAGCCTGATCTGCGTGGACGAGCACATTGTGGTTTTGTAATGTTAGGCCACCGGAATGCAACAATTGCGTTCCGGCGGTTTCATCATCGGCACCTGCAAAATGCAATTGATCCTGGATCACACCTTGATAGAACTGGCCGCTTCTTCTTTTGTTCCGCAAAATATTGCTACCTGCAGGGTTTGGACAATCGCACATGGTATGTGGATGGCAAGAAATACAGCCTGCAATCACGTTGCTTGCATATCGCGCTACGCGCGGATTCTTTTTTGAAGCTCTGGCAAAATAAACCCGCCAAACCCGAAGCATGCCAATGCAACCAACACAAGGGCAACTGCGGCAAGCGTGATTTGCGCCCATGCGACGCCTGGCACGCCCAACAAGCTGAATATGACAACACCAACTGCTGTACCCAAGGCGTTCAAAAAGGGCATGAGGTTTTTTTGCTGCTGCTTGAACCCGACAAAGAAGATCAACCCTTGCACCACCAGCATGCCGGCATAGGTTATAGGCATCGCGATCTGTGTAAGGGCACGGCTGCCCCCGGCCACTGCACTTACCAACGAAAGAAACAGGCAGGCGAGATTGACCACCGAGGCCAGCATTTGAAGCACGCTGGCCTCGACCAACTCCCGACTGAGGAAGATGGCGTAGAGCATGTAGCTTGCCAGCAGCACATACAGTGACCAGGGCAGCCCGCCCACCAGCGCGTTTACGAGCACTGAGATGCCACAACCCGCAGCTAGAAAAGCAGTGGCGGCCTTGCGCACATGCGAAACGCTGGTTTTGTGTTGCCTGGCCGGAGCCTTCGCGTATTCCACTTCTGCTGCAAGGCCTGCTTGCGAAAGCACGGCCAGCAGCGCTGCTTCAAACCGCACATCATCGGTGGATTTGGTGAGGGTCAATACCGCGCGGTCGTTGTATGTGATCAGCCCGCAGGTGGTGCCATTGACCTTTGCGCAGCCCAGCACCACGTCCATGCGATCCACCTCGCCCTCAAAATCGGTATGCACCACGCCGAGGTTAGACAGCACCGTCGTTTGCATCCTGTCCCCTACAATGCCATAGCCCACGCGGAAAGCCAGACGCTTAAGCCCCAGCGGCGTAAAGCGGATCAGCGGATTTTGTACAAGCCGGTTCGTCATGCTCATCATGCGATCCAGGCTTTTTTTCGAGGTGCCCTCGCGCAGCTGCTCTGTGACCAGCGGGATCACCTGCTCTATGTCGCCGATTTGCTCCAGGCGCAGCCGGAGCATCGCATACATCGAAAAATTCCGCAGTGTTTTGGAGGGATAATGGCTGCGCATGTTGGCAGGCACCTGAATTTGCAGGCTGCTGCTTGGTGCGGGGCGGTCAAGCGAAGCCGCTGCGGCCACAAACAGCGCCGACACCATCAGGCCGGTCACCGTTGTGTGGTGTTTTTTTGCCACGGCACGCAAATCTCCGGCGGGCATCACCACATGCAGCACCTGCGCGGGTTGCTTTGCGCTGCGTTTGCCGCCAATTTGCGCCGCCAACGGCTGCGCGAAGCCCTCTGCTTTGTCGGCAGGGTCTGCCAGCGAAAAATCATCCTGAAACTCTGCTTCGCACGGCAGCTGGTTGGCGCGCAAAATATCATCTGCCTGCAGTTCCTTGCCCCGCAAGCGAAGGTATTCGCCTAGCAGCGCTTTCAAAAACATCAATGCGCCCGTGCCATCCGTCAGGATATGGAACGCCTCCAGGGATACGCGGTTGCCATGATAGAGCACGCGGAAGGCCACCGAGCGTTTGCCGCTGATCCAGAGGGGTTTGCAGGGCAGTGCGGTTTCCTCGCGGAGGGCAAACCGTTTTCGGGTGGCGTCCAGGTAGTGCCAGAACAGCCCCTTGCGAACGGTCGTTGCAAAAACGGGGAAGCGCTTGATGGTGCTCAGCAGGGCCACCTGCAAAACAACTGGCTCCACAGGATTTTTGAGACACGCTGAGATGCGGAAAACGGCCATGTTATCTTGCGTCATGGAGAGGGGATACACCTTGGCGGCGCTGTCCAGCGGGTACCACTGCGCGGGGCAGGCTTCACTATAAAAGCTGCCAAAGGGGTCGCCTATGCGCTGCACCGCAGTGATCATATCCAGCCCCTGCGATTGATAATGGAAAAGCAAACGCTGTATATCCTGCCGCATGACGGCTTTTTCTTTGTGTGGCAGCCGTACACCTGCCATGACGCCCACCAGAAAGGAATTGTACAATGCACGCTCCTGCGCGTCGAGTGTCTTTTCCAAGACAGCAATTTGCTTGCTTGCGCTTCTCATGGCTACTAAAGCTCCTTCTCATCCACCACTTGATGGCACCAGTTTACCATTGGTTCTGTTCATATACCGGGAGTATTCGATGAGAATTGGGTGAGAACTGCGTAAGAATTGCATGACATAAAAATCCCCCTGCGAGGGGGGATGATTGAAGGGATCACCGGGGCATGTATTTCAGCATTTTTTGTATCATCACATCATAGTCCAGGGGCTTGGCGATGTGGTCGTTCATGCCGCACTCCAGGCATTTGACCACATCCTCCTGAAAGGCGTTGGCCGTCATGGCCAGGATGGGCACGCGCTTCGCCTCTTCGCAGGGCAGCGCGCGGATGGCGCGGGTGGCATCATAGCCATCCATCACGGGCATGTGGATGTCCATAAACAGCATGTCATACACTTCCGGGCGCTGACGGAACATCGCTACAGCCTTTGCGCCATCCTCGGCGCAGTCGATCAGTAGATGGGTGTCTTCCAATAGCGCCTGCACAATTTCGCGGTTGATCTCCATATCCTCCACCACCAGCAGCGTGCGCCCGGAGAAATCGGGCACGTTGCGCCCTTCGGTGCATTCGCTGGCGGAGGGCTTATCCATGCAGCTGTTGATGCAATCCACCACAGAGGATGGGAAAAATGGCTTGGCGATGGAGCACGTCACGCCCGCGGCCAATGCTTCCTGCTGTACCTCCGCCCACCTCCGGGTGGAGATCATGGCCACAATGGCGCTGCCGGGCGCTTGCTGTTTGATGGCGCGCACCAGTTCCAGCGCGTCCATATCGGGCAGCTGCCAGCTGATAAAGAACAACGGATACTGTGCCCCGCTTTTCAAAAATGCGAGAGCCTGCGCGCCAGTGGCGGCCATATCGCTTTCAATATTCAGCGTGGCAAACAGACGGTTCAGATAATCCTGTGTGTCGCACAGCTCGTCCACCACCAGAATGCGCAGGTTGTCGCGGTTAACGCGGTGAACGACAGCCGGGGCATGATCTGCCGCAGCCTGCGCGACTTTGACAGTGAAACGGAAGCTCGCGCCCTTGCCGATATCAGAGGTGACAGAGATATCGCCACCCATGGCCTCCACGATTTTTTTGGAGATCGCAAGCCCCAGCCCGGTGCCGCCAAACCGGCGCGCCTTGCCGCCCTCGCCCTGCTCGAACATTTCGAACAGGTGCGCCTGCTGCTCCTTGGGCACGCCAATGCCGGTATCAGTGACGCTGATGGCCAGGGTAACCTCGGTGCCCGATTGCGCTATAAACTGCGCGTCCAGTGTGATCGTGCCGTGCGCGGGGGTAAACTTGGCGGCGTTGGACAGGAGGTTTGTGACTACCTGCGCCAGGCGCTGCTCGTCTCCGCACAAATACTGGGGGATGGCAGGGTCAAGATTGACCAGCAAAGTATGCTCTTTTTCTTCCATGCGGAAGGCAATGATGTTGACCACGTTGACCAGCATATGTTCAAAATGGAAATCCACGGGTACAAGCTCAAACTTGCTGGCCTCGATCTTGGACATATCCAGAATATCGTTGATGACACCCAGCAGGTGCTTGGACGCACCGTCGATTTTGTTCAGGCAATAATCCTTGCGCTGCGCGTCCTGCGAAGCTTGGGCGATGTGCGCCATGCCCAGGATGGCGTTGAGCGGCGTGCGGATTTCGTGGCTCATGCGCGCCAGAAACTCGCTCTTGGCGCGGTTGGCGCTCTCCGCGCCTTCTTTGGCCTGGCGGAGGGCATCTTCGCTGCGGCGTTTTTCGGTGATATCGGACGCCACGATGCCAAGGCTTTCGGAGCTGAACTCGTCAATGGTGAAGCAGGCAAAGGAGAACAGCCGCTGCTGGCCGTCCTTGCGGCGCAGGGGCAGTTCAAAGGTGATGCTTTTTTGCTCAAAAGCGAGGGGCAGCAGCTTTTTGTGCAGCAGCCGCATGACAGTGCTGTCAAACCACGGTGCAATGCCCTCTGCCATCAGCTCTTGGTAGGAATAGCCCGTCAGCTCTGTTGCGGCGGGATTGAT